>NZ_JAVFHZ010000001.1:0-816286 GCF_033052755.1 Idiomarina solivarensis
GTGGTAGTTCAGTTGGTTAGAATGCCGGCCTGTCACGCCGGAGGTCGCGGGTTCGAGTCCCGTCCACTCCGCCATTTAGTACGCCCCAAAGAATATTGCGGAGTGGTAGTTCAGTTGGTTAGAATGCCGGCCTGTCACGCCGGAGGTCGCGGGTTCGAGTCCCGTCCACTCCGCCATTTTCACACTTCTGTTCGTTTCATGACTTTTCAGCGTTAACTCCCTGTCTTCGGTTTTGCCCTAATTTCTCCATTACGACGTTTTTCTGGATTTTACCTCTCATATTGCGCTTTTTGCCGTTTAGCTCTTGAGCTACATCCATTACAGGTCTAGAGTAATGTCACTAAAATTACAGTGATATAAAAACGATAACGGGAGATACCGATGCGTAAGACTTTACTTGCTGTTGCCGTCAGTGCGGCAGTTTCTTTGGGAGCGTGCAGTGATGCAGGCAACAACACATCAACCACGCAAAAGCCTGAAGCTGCTGCGGACAGTAGCCAACAAGCGACAGCGATGATGAATCCTTTTTTCAAGCCAAGTTCGCTACCTTATGAAGCTCCTAATTTCGATATAATTAAATTCGCTCATTATGAGCCGGCTTTTGAAAAAGGCATGAAAGAGCATATGGCAGAAATTGAAGCCATTGCGAATAACGAAGATGCTCCAACCTTTGAAAACACTATTGTCGCCATGGAAAAGTCAGGCCAAATTTTAGGTCGTGTTTCCTCAGTTTTTTACAACTTGTCGTCTTCACACAGCAACGAAAAAATTCGCGAGTTGCAAGCGGAACTGGCGCCTAAAATGGCTGCTCACAGTGATAATATTCGTCTCAATGCTAAATTGTTTGCGCGAATTAAATCACTTTATGAGAAGCGTGATGAATTGGATCTGGACACGGCGTCAGAACGTTTACTAGAAGATACTTACACAGGCTTTGTCCGTGCCGGCGCAGAATTGAATGAAGAAGAACAGCAAGAAATTCGGGATATTAATGAGCAACTTTCTAGCCTGACCACAGAGTTTCGTAATAGCTTAATGAAGCTGACTCAGGAAAATATCGTTGTCGTTGATTCTAAAGAAGCATTGGCAGGGCTAAGCGATAGCCAGATTAGCCAACTGGCAAGCGCAGCTGAAAGTCGTGACATGCCAGGGAAGTACGCAATAACCTTAACAAATACCACGCGCCAGTCTATTTTAGCTAGCCTTGAAAATCGTCAGTTGCGCCAACGTATTTGGGAAGCGTCCGCTAAACGGGGAACGGGTAATACCGAAACAGACACTCGTCCAATGGTTAAGAAGCTGACCCAGTTGCGTGCTGAAAAAGCCCGTTTGTTAGGTTATAAAACTTGGGGCGACTATGTTTTACAAGAAAACATGGCGGGTAGCCCTGAAGCGGCTAAAAAGATGTTGCGTGACTTAGTACCAGCGGTTGTAAGTAATGTTGAAAACGAAGCCGAAGCGATACGTGCAATGATTGAAGCTGAAGGCCAACAACACGAATTGAAACCGTGGGACTGGTTCTACTACGCAGAAAAAGTCCGTGAAGAGAAGTACGCGATTGACTCTGACGAAGTAAAGAAATACTTCGAGTTTAACCGTGTGCTGGAAGATGGGGTGTTCTACGCAATGAATCAGTTGTTTGGGATAACCTTTGAAGAACGTAACGACATTCCGGTTTATCAAGAAGATGTTGTTGTCTATGAAGTGAAAGATGTAGACGGCTCTACTTTAGGTTTGTTCTATGCGGATTACTACGCGCGTGATAGTAAGCGTGGCGGTGCCTGGATGAGCTCGTTCCGTACGCAGTCGGAATTGATGAATCAGAAGCCTGTTATTTTGAACAACATGAACATCAACAAAGCGCCAGAGGGTGAACCAACACTGCTAAGCTTTGATGAAGTGTCAACTATGTTCCATGAAATGGGCCATGCATTGCATGGTATGTTCTCCGACGTGAAATACCCATCGCAAGCGGGTACTTCAGTTCCTCGTGACTATGTCGAGTTTCCGTCAACCTTCCAGGAAGACTGGACGCTGAATCCAAAAGTTATCGAAAACTACGCGAAGCATTACGAAACGGGTGAGCAGATCCCTCAAAAACTGTTGGATAAAGTGCTGGCAGCTCGTAATTTCAACCAGGGCTTTGATACGCTTGAATACATTTCAGCTGCGTTATTGGACCTTGAGTACCACACAGTAGAAGCGGGTACGGAAATCGCTGATGTGACGGAGTTTGAACAAGACGCGTTAGAGAAAAACGGTGTTGCAATAGAAGCAGTGCCACCGCGTTATCGTTCAACTTACTTCGCTCACGTGTTTGCAGGTGGTTATTCTGCCGGTTATTACGCTTATATGTGGAGTGAAGTGTTGGCAGCAGATGCCTTCAAACATATGGGCAATAATGGCGGACTAAGCCTTGAAAATGGTCAAGAGTTCCGTGAGAAAATTCTTTCACAAGGCAGCAGTAAAGATCCAATGCAGCAGTACATCGACTGGCGTGGACAGAAACCAACCGTTGAAGCTTTACTTGAACGTCGTGGATTAACGGATCCAAGTATTGATTAAGCGATACTAAAATAATTACGACTGAGTGGTCGTTATCTGAAGCCACTGGCGTTATCATCGTCAGTGGCTTTTTTATTATCTGCAGATAAGCGAGGCACAAATGCAAGAACGAATTGTAATTGTAGGTGGTGGTGCAGGTGGGCTGGAATTGGCGACTAAGCTGGGCAGAAAGCTAGGGCGAAAGAAGAAAGCAAAGATTACTCTGGTTGATCGTAACAGCACCCATCTATGGAAGCCGCTATTGCATGAAGTTGCTTCTGGCGCATTGGATTCCCGCTTAGCCGAGCTGGATTATCGAGGACAGGGTGCCCGGGAAGGCTTTCAATTTCTGGTCGGAACCTTAGAGTCTGTGAATAAAGATAAAAAATCCATTCAACTTGCTGCCATAAAAGATGAACAAGGTGATGAAATATTAGCACCGCGGAATCTTCAGTACGATAGACTTATTTTAGCTATTGGTAGTGTCACAGCGGACTTTGGGATACCCGGAGTTGAGGAACATTGCTACTTTTTAGACTCGTTGCGCCAGGCTGATGAATTCCATGAACAACTGCTGAATGAATTTTTGCGAGTGAATCAATCACTCGAGGATGGTCAGAACACGAAATTGTCTCTGGCTATCGCCGGTGGTGGTGCTACTGGTGTAGAGTTAGCTGCCGAGTTAGTGCATTCAGTGTCTCTGCTTTCGATTTATGGCTTGTCCCACCTGGATAAAGAGCATCTTGAAATCTGTTTGGTTGAAGCTGGCGATCGATTACTTCCGGCATTGCCGAAACGCCTGGCAAGTTCAGTTGAGAAAAAATTAAAATCGCTCGGTGTTAACGTTATTCTGGGTAACCCGGTGAAAGAAGCAAAGAAAGGTGCTCTGGTATTATCTGAAGGTGACGATGTTGAGGCTGACCTTATCGTATGGGCTGCCGGGGTCAGAGCACCTGACATGGTCAAAGACTGGGGGCTAGAGGTTCGTAAGAACAATCAAATAGTGGTTAACGATTACCTGCAGTCGGTATCTGACAGCAGCATTTATGCAATAGGAGACTGCGCTGGCTGTAAAATTGATGATGAGCGCTGGGTGCCTCCACGGGCACAGTCTGCTAATCAAATGGCTGAGCGTTTGTATAAAAATATTCTTCGCGAGTATCGCCAAAAGGATGTAAAACCTTTTCATTATAAAGATAAAGGTTCATTAGTTTCACTAAGCCGTTATTCGGCCGTAGGTAACCTAATGCAAAGTAAAAGCTTATCAATGTCGCTGGAAGGGACTTTGGCGCGCTGGGCCTACGCAAGTTTATATCGCATGCATCAAAGGGCCTTACACGGTTGGTGGAAAATGTTTTTACTGTTGATGGTGGACAAGCTGAACCACGTAGTAAAACCGCGACTGAAGTTACACTGACGATATACTTCGCAGGTCGCTTAAGGCACAATAACGACCATAGAATAATAACGAAATAAGCCAGACTGTATTCGTAAAATGACTGCACCTAATTTTGTTCACCTAAGAATTCACAGCGACTTCTCCATGATTGACGGTCTGGCGAAAGTCGGGCCAATTTGTGAGGCTGTTGCCGAAGCCGGTATGCCGGCACTGGCAATTACCGATCAAATGAACTTTTGTGGCCTGGTTCGTTATTACGGAGCGGCTCATAAGTTGGGGTTAAAACCGCTAATAGGCTGCGATTTTTGGCTGCAAGCCGATTATCCTGAAGGTGAGATTTTTCGCCTGACAGCTCTGGCTATGGACAACGAAGGATATCAGCAGATAACCCAACTTATTTCCAAAGCCTATTTGCGTGGTGAGATCCAGGGCAAACCAGTTATAGATAAGGACTGGCTGAAAGAACATAACGAAGGAATTATTTTGCTGTCGGGCGGTCGTCATGGCGATGTCGGGCAGGCATTAATTAAGGGGCACGACGAGCCGCTTAATGCTGCACTGGACTTTTATCAGCAATACTTTCCTAATCGGTACTACCTTGAGCTTGTGCGCACCGGCCGACCGCAGGAAGAAGATTACCTTCACAAAGCGGTGGCTTTGGCGGGTGAGACCGAATTGCCGGTGGTGGCTACGAACGAAGTGGTTTTTCTTAAAGAGGAAAACTTCGATGCGCATGAAATTCGAGTTGCGATTCATGATGGCTATCAATTAGAAGATAAACGTCGGCCAAAAAAATATTCTCCACAACAATATTTACGCTCCAGCGAAGAGATGATCGAGCTGTTCTCTGATATCCCTGAAGCGATAGAAAACACCATTGAGATAGCAAAACGCTGCAATGTCACGGTACGGCTGGGCGAGTACTTTCTGCCTAAGTTTCCTACCGGTGATTTAACCACTGAAGAATTTTTAATCAAGGCCTCGGAAGAGGGGTTGGAAGAGCGTTTAGAGTTTTTATTCCCTGACGGCGAAGAGCGACAAAAGAAGCGGCCTGAGTATGATGAACGGCTCAAACGAGAGTTGGGCGTTATCAACGATATGGGCTTTCCCGGATACTTCCTTATCGTTATGGAGTTTATTCAGTGGAGTAAAGACAACGGTATACCAGTGGGACCCGGACGTGGCTCTGGTGCCGGATCTCTGGTGGCTTATGCGCTTAAAATTACGGATCTTGACCCACTTGAGTTTGACCTGCTTTTTGAACGATTCCTGAACCCGGAACGGGTTTCCATGCCGGACTTTGATGTCGACTTTTGCATGGATCGCCGTGACGAGGTAATTGACCATGTTGCTGATCTCTATGGCCGCGAAGCAGTTTCGCAGATTATCACGTTCGGTACTATGGCGGCTAAGGCAGCGATACGAGATGTTGGACGGGTTCTGGCTCATCCCTATGGCTTTGTCGACAGGATTTCAAAACTGGTACCGGGTGATCCCGGCATGACATTGGCGAAAGCTTTTGAAATAGAGCCGCAACTGGGTGCTGCGTACGAACAAGATGAAGAGGTTAAGGCCATTATTGATATGGCCAGGATTTTGGAAGGTGTGACTCGTAACGCTGGTAAACACGCTGGTGGAGTGGTTATTTCTCCAACCAAAATCACCGATTTTTCACCGTTGTATTGCGATGACGAAGGCAATAACCCAGTTACCCAATTTGATAAAGACGATGTTGAATCAGCGGGTTTGGTTAAGTTTGACTTTCTGGGGCTGCGAACCCTGACCATTATCCAGTGGGCGGTGGATATGGTGAACCGTCGTCATGCTCAAAGTGGTAAGGATCCAATTGATATTACCTCCATTGATTTAACCGATCCAAAGTGCTTCAGGTTATTGAAAAAGGCTGAAACAACGGCGGTTTTCCAGTTGGAATCCCGTGGTATGAAAGAGCTGATTAAGAAGCTACTGCCCGATTCGTTTGAAGATATCATTGCATTGGTGGCCTTGTTCCGTCCGGGCCCACTGCAGTCCGGTATGGTGGATAACTTTATCGATCGTAAGCACGGCAGGGAGGAAATTTCTTACCCCGATGTGGAATATCAGCATGACAGTTTACAACCCATACTGGAGCCAACTTACGGCGTTATCCTGTATCAAGAGCAGGTGATGCAGATTGCTCAGGTACTGGCGGGGTATACGCTAGGTGGTGCTGATTTGTTACGACGCGCTATGGGTAAGAAAAAGCCGGAAGAAATGGCCAAGCAGCGCGAAATTTTCCGTGAAGGGGCCGCTCGAAATAACATTGATCCTGAACTGGCGATGAAAATCTTCGATTTGGTGGAGAAGTTCGCCGGTTACGGCTTCAACAAGTCACACTCTGCTGCCTACGCGTTGGTTTCTTATCAAACCCTTTGGATGAAAACTCATTATCCGGCAGAGTTTATGGCAGCGGTGATGTCGGCCGATATGGACAACACCGATAAGATTGTCACTCTGGCCGATGAATGCGAACGCATGGGATTGGATTTGCTGCCACCGGATGTGAATAAAGGCGAATACAAGTTTATCGTCGATGAGCAGCAACGAGTGGTTTACGGTATTGGCGCAATTAAAGGCGTAGGCGAAGGGCCAATTGAGTCTATAATAAAAGCGCGTCAAGAGGGCGGCCCGTTCCGGGACTTATTTGATTTTTGTTGCCGGGTGGACTTAAAGCGGATGAACAAACGTATTCTTGAACGTTTGATCCGAGCGGGCGCGATGGACAACCTGGGGCCACATCGGGCTGCGCTAATGGCTACGTTGGAAAAAGCTATTCGTCAGGCAGAGCAGCATTTAAATGCGGAGAAAATTGGTCAGTCAGATATGTTTGGGGTGCTGACCACTGAACCTGAAGCGGTGGAACAAGAATTTGTTACGGTGCGCAAATGGTCTGAAGCGGTATGGCTTGAGGGTGAACGCGATACCTTAGGTCTCTATTTAACCGGACATCCTATTAATCGTTTTCGTGAAGAGCTCAAGCATTATATTAATAGTACGCTATCCAATGTCACTCCAACGCGTAAAGATGAAAGTATTGCTATTGCCGGTTTAGTTATCGATGTGCGTGTATTAACCAATAAACGCGGTCAACGATTTGCTATAGTGACTTTAGATGACAAAACGGCACGCATGGATGTACGCTTGTTCAGTAATGAGTACGAAAGTTATCAGGAATTGCTCGAAAAAGACCGAATTTTGTGGATAAAGGGTGAGGTCAGATTTGATAACTTCAGTAATAGCAATACAATGACTGCCAGAGAAGTGATGGCAATTGAGCAGGCACGAGAGACCTACCTCAAACATTTGGCGATTACGGTAACAGATGAACAATTATCCAAAGGTCTGGCCGGAAAACTGGAAAAGCTATTGCAGCCCTTTGCTGAAGGGACTTGTCCGATAAAAATGCGGTATCAGTCGGAACGTGTTGAAGCCTTGTTGAATGTGGGCGCACAATGGTATGTGAATCCGTCTGATGAATTACTATACGAATTACAGAACTTGTTGGGAACTCAGCAAGTCTCACTTGAATTTTAAAGGAAATGACAGCGAATGAGCCTTAATTTTCTGGATTTTGAACAACCTATTGCGGAACTTGAAGCGCAAATTGAAGAGTTGAAATCGGTCGGTAACCGAGGACAGCTGGATCTGAACTTAGAAGAAGAAGTTCAGCGCTTGACCACAAAAAGTCAGGAACTGACAGAGAAAATCTTTTCTGATTTAGGTGCATGGCAAGTGGCCCAATTGGCACGTCACCCACTGCGACCCTATACGCTCGATTATATCCGTATGATATTCACTGAGTTTGATGAATTAGCGGGCGATCGTTCCTTTGCCAATGATGAAGCTATTGTTGGCGGTATTGCACGCTTAGACGGCAAACCAGTGATGGTGATTGGTCAGCAGAAAGGGCGTGAAACCAAAGAGAAAATTCGTCGTAACTTTGGTATGCCGAAACCCGAAGGTTACCGTAAAGCATTAAGATTAATGCAAACGGCGGAACGCTTTAAAATGCCTATTGTTACTTTCATTGATACACCAGGGGCTTACCCTGGAATTGGTGCAGAGGAACGAGGACAAAGTGAAGCCATTGCGCGTAACCTAAAAGTCATGGCACGCTTAACGGTTCCTATTGTTTGTACTGTTATTGGTGAAGGTGGTTCCGGTGGTGCCCTGGCAATCGGTGTCGGCGATCGCGTTAATATGCTGCAATACAGCACTTACTCAGTGATATCACCCGAGGGATGTGCTTCCATCTTATGGAAAAGCGCCAGTAAAGCGCCACTAGCAGCTGAAGCGATGGGTGTAACAGCACAACGCAGTAAAGAGCTTGGGCTTGTTGATGCTGTTATCCCGGAACCTTTAGGCGGAGCGCATCGTCACCAGGAAGAAATGGCCGTTCGCTTAAAACGGCAACTGATTGCCGACTTAGGAAGCCTGCAAGGCTTGAGCCATGATGAGCTGCTGGATCAGCGCTACCGTAAACTCATGTCCTTTGGTTATTGCTAATTCTCAATGATGGACGATGGTCTTTACGACCTGTTTTGTGACAGTATAGAGTCGCTTGCCTTAAAGCCGGGACAGCAGTTAGTTGCTGCTCTCGGCGGCGGTGCCGACTCTCAAACCATTCTTGATTTGCTGATACGCTATCGTCAGAAAAACCCTCAATATCGCTACTTAGCAATCCATTTGGATCATAGTTTTCATCCCAGTTCAGCAGAATGGTCAAAAACCATTGAACAGGCTGCAAAGGCCTACGGCGTTGAAACGATATTTGAGCCGCTGGAAATTGTTCTTGCGAATCGCCAAAGCAAAGAAGCTGCCGGGCGTGAGCGGCGTTATCAACGTATGGCCGAGCTGACGGACGATGATTCCGTATTGTTACTTGGGCAGCATCGCAACGATCAAATCGAAACCTTTTTTCTGCAGCTTAAGCGCGGTAGCGGGCCCAAAGGTTTATCATCAATGGCAAAAGTTCAGTCTTGGATAGGCAACCGCCGATTATGCCGTCCTTTGCTGAGTGTCAGTAAAGAACAGATTCTGGAGTATGCTCAACAACGCAAACTGACTTGGATTGAAGACGACACCAACTACGATACCCGCATTGAACGCAACTTTTTGAGACATAAGGTTGTTCCGCTTATAGAACAGCGTTGGCCGCAGTTTGGTCATAGTGTGTTACGAGCGGCAAAGCTGTGTGCAGAACAGCAGCAAGTAATGGATGAGCTTTTACTGGAGAAGTTAAGAAGCCAGCAGACAGATGAGAGACACTTTCCACTGCGTACGTTACAAGCACATTCGGGGGCCATGCAAAGAGCTTTACTGAGGACCTGGCTGCAAGGGCTAAGGCGCTCGTTGCCCAGTTATGAGCAATTGGAGCAAATTCGACGGCAAGCATTGTCGGCCGAAAATGATAGCCAGCTGCAAGTGCAGTGTGACGGTTATACTGTGCGTTATTTCCAACAGGCTTTATGGTGTGACACTAAAATGCCCGACTTGCCAGAGAGCCAGAAAATAACCCAAGTCGAAACCGATTTAGGTGAGTGGGGCAAGCTGCATATACCATCTTCTCTGCTGACTGATACTAATGAACTCTGGTTAAGGTTTTCACTGCCAACAGAGAAGCTTGCAAAGCCAGGACGGCAGGGCAGAAAGAAACCTAAAGACTGGCTCAAACAGGCCGGAGTGCCGCCTTGGTGGAGGCAAAGGCAGCTAATAGTCGAGCTGAATGGAGAATACCTATGGGTGGCTGGTCTTGGCTGGTTCAGCTACCAGACTGTCGATAACCTTGATTTGCCTGAACCAATATGGAGTCAACTCAGGTGCTGATTCTTACCTGAAACTTTTGCTACGTAGAGGCGTCTGTCGGCTTCATCAATAATATCCTGAGGGCTATGGAAGTTTTCCATTGCCAAACTGCCAGCACTGACGCCAATATTAAACGTAGCAAGGCTGATGTCATTATTTAAGGCATCGCGAATGCGGATGAAAACGTCTTCAGCCTGTTGTGAATGCGTATTTTCCAATATGAGAACGAACTCATCGCCACCGTAACGGAAAACTCGATCAGTATCGCGCAGTTGCTGCTGAAGTAGACGTCCGAATTGCTTCAGTACCTCGTCACCTTGCTGGTGGCCGTGACGGTCGTTGACGGCTTTAAAACCGTCCATATCCAGTAGCATAACAATGTGTGATTGGCTGTTATCCCGCTTTAAACGGGCACTCAAGTGCTCCAGCGTTTCATCCAGCAGGGCCCGGTTCCCCAGACCCGTTAAATGGTCGCGTATTGCGGCTTGTCGTAGCTTTGAAAATTGCATCGCGTTTCGCAAAGGAAAGGTCAACTGACGGTGCATTTGTTCCAGTCGTACTTTGTTGACGTAGGACGGTGGGCGTTTAAATTGGTAAATCATCTGCCCCAAGTACTCATTGTCTGCGTAGAGCATGACGGAGTACTCATTGGCGCGGTTTTCATAATCGCCGACTAAATTGATGATTTGATCATCGGAAATGAATTGCAGTGCACTGACAGGTAGACGCTGAATCAGGTAGTCTGCATAAAGTGAAAGCACCTGATGCAAATCAAGTGACGTTTGCAAACGCTCGCTCAAGGGCGTCGATTTACTCTGCAGATCCGTTGATGAAGTTAATTGACTGATAATTGCCTGAGTTTTGTTCTCAGTTGTTTTATTTTCAGTTTTTGCAACAGCTCTGTTTAGCATGACAACCCTTAGTGCATGGATTTAATAGTAATTGAAAAGAGTTTAAGCAAAATTTAGGCCAAAATTAAAAAGCCTATATTTTACAAAACTTTATAGGAGATAGTTTTTCTGAAACAAAAGAGTGTTATTATTTTGACACTAACAAAAAACAATAAATCCAGAGGCTTCTGAATGAACGGTACTTTTTCCAGCCTTATGCTTTTATTAGCGGTGGCCGTTATTTTGGTGTGGTTGTTCCGACGGGTTAAGTTACCTGCCATCTTGGCGTACTTAACTGCCGGAATTATCGCCGGGCCTGACGTTATGGGCTGGGTCGCTGACCCCGATGATTACCACCTGGTTGCTGAGCTCGGTATCGTTCTACTTCTATTCTCACTTGGTCTGGAGTTTTCATTACCTAAGATGATAGCAATGCGCAGGTGGGTATTTGGGCTGGGGGCAGCCCAGGTGCTTGGCTCACTGCTGGTATTTATGTTGGTTGGGTTTATCTGGCTGGACGAATGGGCTGCTTCTTTAGCAATAGCAGGAGCGTTAGCGCTGTCGTCGACTGCTGTTGTTATCAAGCAGCTGAAAGAAAGTGCGCAAACGTCAACCCGTCGGGGGCAGATGACCATCGCTATCCTGCTCTTTCAGGATATTGCTGTCGTCCCATTGCTTATCATTATTCCACTGTTGGCGACAGATGGTGGCAACATTGGCTATACCCTATTGCTGGCTCTGGCGAAAGGTGCGGCGGTTATTGCTGTGCTCATGGCAATAGGCAAATGGGTCTTGCCCTATTTATTTAAAGAAATAGCGAAACAGCGTACTGACGAACTCTTTGTTCTCGCCACCCTCTTGGTTGCACTAGTCGCCGGTGGCATGACACAGGTGTTTGGACTTTCTATGGCATTAGGAGCCTTCCTGGCCGGAATGATGTTGGGAGAAAGTCAGTACAAACACCAGTTAGAAGCGGATATCCGTCCGTTTCGTGACATTTTAATGGGCTTGTTTTTTACCACCATAGGCATGCAGTTACAGCTTCAGGGCTTTGTCCAAAACGTCCACTGGATAGTGTTAGCGGTGTTGGTTATGGCTGTCGTAAAGATAGCCTTAATTAGTTCGGTAGCCCGCTTTATGGGTGAACGCGATGAAGACTCCTGGGGCAGTGGTTTGTCGCTGTTTCAAATGGGTGAGTTTGGTTTTGTTATTGTGGCTCTGGCCAACACTCACGGTTTACTGAGTAAAGAAATCGTCACCAGCATGATAGGTATTGGGGTGTTGAGTATGGCGATAACCCCTATTGTAATTCACCGTCTTAAGTTTTTGGTAAACCTTGTTGTCCGCTACCCCGATCCGTTAGCCGATATTGAACAGCAGCGGACGACACACAGCGAAGGGTTGGAAAACCAAGTATTGATTTGTGGTTTTGGGCGAGTGGGCCAGACAATGAGTCGTTTTCTGGATGCTGAGGGGATCACGCATATCGCGGTAGACAATGACCCGATGAGAGTGCAGGAAGCGGTTGCCGGTGGTGCTCGCGTGTACTTTGGTGACAGCGCGCGAAAAGATATTCTACGCGCAGTAGGCGCTGAAACGGTTGATCTTATTATTATCAGTTTTGCTGATGACATAAGAGCGCTGGAAGTACTGAAGGAACTACGGCAGTTAAACCCTGAGGCTTACATTATTGTGCGGAGCCGCGATGATACGAGGCTGACTCAGCTGCAGGAGGCTGGAGCCTCTCAAGTTGTTCCTGATACTTTGGAAGCCAGCTTAATGCTAATCTCCCACGTACTGAGCCGCAGCGGAATTCCTATACGTCGTATTTTGGCTCGTTTGGACAAAGAACGGCGTAATCATTACGGTGAGATGCATGGGTTCTTTCAGGGCTCCGAAACCGATATGGCACCTGAGCTTGTCGATAAGCTCGAGTTTTTGCGAGCGTTAACCTTACCGGAAAATGCATGGGCAAACGGCAAGCGTATTGATGAGCTGGATTGGGACAAGCACCAGGTTCAATTGAAAGCGTTGCGTCGCGATGACGAGGAATTTCCTGAGCCTGATCCCGATACACAGTTTCAACCTCAAGATGTGGTTTTGTTAGTGGGTAAACCTCGTTATGTAGAAGCTGCGGAACGCTGGTTACTTGAAGGCTGAAACAGTCGGTTACAACTTTCTGCTGTAATCACACAACTGGCAACAGTTAACGCCTAACATTTTACATTATTAACAGCGATAATAACGCTGTGAGTTAATCAATCATGAGTAGAACAATAATATGAAATTTCCAAAACGTGCTTTTATTCCACCACTGATCATTGTCGGGGCCATCGCTTTGTCGATACTGGCGAGTATGAGTGCTGAGCCGCCAAAGACGCGAGAAAAAGATAAACCTGCAGTAATGGTTGAGGTCAGCGACGTTAACTCCCGGGATCTAACGTTTATTGTTGATTCTCAGGGTACGGTCGAACCTAAACACTCAACGATGTTGGTAGCAGAAGTCAGCGGACAGATTGTGGATGTTGCTGAGAACTATAATGCTGGTGGCTTTTTTCAAAAGGGTGACATGTTAGTGAAGGTTGATCCTTCTGATTATAAAGTCGCCGTTCAGCAAGCTCGTGCTGCGTTACTTCAGGCTCAGTCAGAGCTTGAACAGGAGAAAGCACGTGCTCGTGTAGCAGAAGAAGAATGGGCTGCATTTAAAGATGGCAAAGCGCCTGAGCTGGGCTTGCGTAAACCACAGCTAGCGAGCGCGGTAGCCGCGGTTGAATCGGCAGAAGCTAATTTGGCTAAAGCGGAACGAGACCTGGAGAGAACAACCATAAAAGCACCTTTTGACAGTATATTAAAAAGTAAAGAGGCTGACTTAGGGCAATTCGTATCAACCGGTAGCCAAATTGCAATGCTTTACGATACCCGAAGCGCCGAAGTTCGGTTGCCATTAAGTGATCTCGATATGACTTACATTCTTGATCCTGCCACCGCAGATAAAAAGCCTCTGGTTCAATTAGAGTCTGTTGTCTCTGGAGAAGCGATCACCTGGCAGGGGCGTATGGTCCGAACCGAAGGCGTCTTAGATGAGAGCAGTCGTGTTATTTATGGTGTTGTTGAAGTTAAAGATCCTTATAACCTAGCAGACGAAACCCATCCGGCTCCGCTCCGTTATGGACGTTTTGTGCAGGCAAAGATAGAGGGCAAACCGGCAACGGATATTATCGAGATACCCACTTATGCATTGAATCCTGACGGCTCAGTTTGGGTTGTTCCTAAAAACAGGGAGTTGGAGAAGCGCCATGTTGAGGTTGTACGCACGCAAGGCAACACAAGCTTAATCAGCTCAGGTCTGGAGAATGGCGACAAAGTCGTACTGACGCAACTGAAAAATGCTTTGCCGGGGATGAAAGTCCGCTTGCCGGGCGACCCATTACCAGAGCAAATGGAAACGGCGGCTAAAGCAGATGATAAAGGCGAGAAGCAAGCCGGCGACTCTGAAAATGTAGGCGGGTAAGCATCATGACAACAGAAAAACAAACAGGTTTGATTGCGTGGTTTGCACGCAACTCGGTAGCTGCAAATTTATTGATGATTATTATTCTGGTTGCCGGTGCATTGTCGGTCTTTACTGTACGTAAGCAAATGTTTCCGGAAATAGAGTTAAATATCATCAGCATTCAGGTGCCTTTCCCAGGTGCCGCACCGCAGGAAGTTGAACAAGGCGTCATTATTCTGATTGAGGACGCCTTAGAAGACGTCAATGGCATTGAAGAGATGACCTCTCAATCCAGAGAAGGTGGAGGTAGCGTCACCCTGGAAGTTGAGCCTGGCTACGATGTACAAGTGGTCATGGATGAAGTCAAGATGCTGGTAGATGCTATCCCGAACTTTCCGCAGCAGATTGAGAAACCCAACATTTACCGGGTCAGGCCTCAGCGACAAGTCATCTGGATGTCCGTCTATGGCGACCTTAATGAGCGAGCTCGAAAGGAGCTTGCCAAAGATGTCCGGGATGAACTGAAAACGGTGGGTGGTATCACTAAAGTTGATGTCGTTGGGGATCGCAGTTATCAGATTTCTATTGAAATTTCACAAGAAGATCTCGAGCGTTATGGCCTGACATTTTCACAAATTGTAGAAGCCGTAAGAGGTACGTCAATTGATGTTGCGGGTGGCTCTATTAAAACCCCGAACGGTGATATTTTATTGCGGGCTGATAACCAGGCTTATGTTGGCGGTGAGTTCGAAAAAATTGTTCTATTAAGCCGTGCTGACGGAACCCGTTTAACTTTAGGCGATATCGCCAAGGTTCAAGATGGTTTTGTTGAGGAAGAGTCTTATACACGCTTTGACGGTAAACCGGCAACCTTCATTAGGGTTCAGTCAGTTGGTGATCAAAACGATCTTAAGATAGCTGAATACGTTCGCGGTTATGTGGAGAGGAAGAATAAGGAGCTGCCTGAGGCAGTGAAACTAGCCCAGTGGGGAGACTCATCCTATTATCTGCAAGGCCGTTTAGGCTTAATGCTAAACAACATGTGGATGGGCGGCTTGCTGGTTTTCCTGATGCTGTCATTATTCTTGCAATTACGTCTCGCCTTTTGGGTCATGATAGGTATCCCGGTGTGCTTCTTAGGAACCATCGCTTTAATGCCTCTGCCTATGTTTGACGTGTCGATCAACATGATTTCCCTATTCGGTTTCATATTGGTGTTAGGGATAGTGGTGGACGATGCCATTGTCATAGGGGAGAGCGCCTACACCGAAATTGAAGAAAACGGGAAAAGTATTGATAACGTAATAGCCGGGGCCAAGAAAGTGGCAATGCCGGCAACCTTTGGGGTTCTCACTACCATGGTTGCTTTTGTTCCTATGCTGACCGTTGAGGGAGGCATGGGGGCCATCTGGGAATCCATTGCCTGGGTAGTTATTCTTTGTCTGGCTTTCTCTCTGGTTGAGTCGAAGTTGATATTGCCTGCGCACATCAGCAATATGAAATACTCAAAGCAAGAGGGTGAAAAGGCAAATGCTTTCCAGCGTTTTCGGAATAAGTTTGCAGGAGCAATTAAGTCCTTTGTCGATAACCACTATCGTCCATTTTTGAAAAAATGCCTGCATTATCGCTATACAACGTTAGCAACCTTTTTAGGCATGCTGATTTTGATGGTGGGTCTGATTAGCGGCGGCATTGTGCGTTGGGTTTTCTTCCCCGATATTCCCAGTGACTTTATTCAGGCGAATGTTGAGATGCAACCGGGCACGTCTGAAACCCGCACTATTGAGGTTTTAAACACAGTTCAGGATTCGCTAACAGAAGTTAATAACGACATTAAGGAAACCGAAGGTGAAGGCGTGGTTCGTCATACCAATATTTGGATGAACGGAAGTACTTCAGGTACGGTTTTCGTTGAGCTCCAAAAAGGTGAGGAACGCCAAATTGATGGCTTTGAGATTGTTGATCAGTGGCGTAAATCGGTACCGGAGCTGGCGGGTGTGCGAGCACTCAATTTCCAGGGAAGTATGAGTGGTGGTAGCGGTTTTGATCTTGAATTTCAGTTAGTCGGTGAAGACCTTGATGAGTTAAAAGCTGCGTCTGAGGAACTGAAAAAAGAACTGTCTGACTACGACGGTGTATTTGATATCGAAGATACCTTTGGTGATGGTAAAGAAGAAATCATTTTACAAACCAAACCGTTAGCAACCGCCATGGGCATTAATCTGGCTGAATTGGCAACGCAAGTTCGTTACGCTTTTTACGGTGCAGAAGCTCAACGTATACAGCGGGGCGATGAAGAAGTAAAAGTGATGGTACGTTATCCTAGAGAGCAACGAGAATCCGTTGGTAACCTTAAGGATATGAAGCTGCGTGCCCCTGATGGCTCTGAAATTCCGTTTACCGAACTGGCGGAAATTCAATTTGCAGAAGGCTACAGCACCATCACTCGTATTGATCGTCAACGGTCGGTCAATGTCCGTGCCCGGGTTAATAAAGAGATGGTTGAACCTTTCCGCATTGTAGAAGAAGTTCGCAAGGATAAGATTCAGCCTATTCTGGATAAGTACCCAAGTGTTAACTTCCAGCTGCAAGGCGCAACTCAGGACGAAGCCGAAGCAACAGATTCATTGGCAATCGGTGGTTTACTGGCAATGTTCGCTGTCTATGCGTTAATGGCAATTCCGTTAAAGTCTTATAGTCAGCCTCTGATTATTATGTCAGTGATTCCATTTGGTGTTATTGGGGCTGTTATCGGGCATTGGGTTATCGGTATGCCGGTCAGTATCCTGAGTTTGTTTGGTATTATCGCGCTGGCAGGTGTTGTGGTAAACGACAGTCTGGTTATGGTGGACTATGTCAACCGCGCCAGAGAAGTGGGTACAGACTTGCGTAAAGCTGTTTTGGACGCTGGCTGTCGACGCTTCCGGGCTATTACCTTAACGTCGTTAACGACCTTCTTTGGTCTGCTGCCGATTGTTCTGGAAAAGAGTCTGCAAGCTAAGATAGTCATTCCAATGGCAATTTCGCTAGCCTTTGGTATTATCTTCGCGACGATTATTACGTTGCTATTAATACCTTGTCTGTATCTTATTCTTGCGGATAGCAAGCGCGGAATGCGTACTATGTTGTCCTGGTATGGCTTAGCAAAACCACCAGAGCCAAAAGACATGAGTACGAAAGAAGCTTTAGAAAACTATTAAACAGCAATGAAAAGAAATAAAGCCGGAGCGTAGTCTCCGGCTTTATCGTATGGTTCGTCATAAACTGGTAAACTAAAGCCATCACAATTAATGCATCTTTCAACTCGATAACTCTCAAGGAAACGTGGACATGGTGTTGTCTCTTCTTGATCTTGCTGCGTTAGCATTTTTCTTTTTTAGTTGGGTAGGCTATTCGCTTTTTGCCAAGAGGCGAGCGAAAACAACTCATTGTTTATCCAGTATTTTGTGCTCGCTCAGAATTGACTGGTTTACTACCGTCATGCACAAAGACAACCAAGTTGCAGATGCCTCTTTAATTGGTAACGTAGAACGTACGGTTACCTTCTTTGCGTCTTCCACTATTCTGGTTTTAGCGGGTGTAATTACCGTATTAGCGCATGCTGATGAGGTGGTTTTTGTGCTGGATAAACTGCCCTTAACGCCTCACACCAGCGCCATTATGGTTCAGTTTCAGCTTGCGGTATTAGCGCTTATTTTTATTTATGCGTTCTTTAAATTCACCTGGTCAATTCGTCAGTTTGGCTTTGTATCCGTACTGTTGGGTGCTTCTGTGGAGTATCATCAGGATAATAAGCCAGAAGAAGAAAGAGATAGATTTGCCAGACATGCTGCAAAAGTACTGGATCAATCCGGGCATGAGTACAATAAAGGGCTAAGAACGTATTATTTCGCGCTGGCTTACTTATCCTGGTTTTTGCACCCGCTAGCCCTGATTGCGTCCAGCGCAGCCGTCGTGATTGTACTTTACCGTCGTGAGTACCGTTCCAGGGTGTTGCGTGAACTGCTGGCAACCAAAGGTTTTGTTCCGGGCAAAAAATCGTAGGAGAAAGGTTTGAATAAGATATTTTCGGATTTTCTGGGTTGGAGTTGTGACAATGAGTGGGGCAGTGAAGAAACTGCTGAAATCAGCTTAGAGAACGGCACCCAACTTTCAGTTTGGGACAGCGGTGTATTAGAAGTTACTCCCGCAACTCCGGTCGGACACAAAGATATTATTCTGTCTTGCGCAGTCCACGGCAATGAAACGGCACCTATCGAAATTTGCCGGGATATTATTAATGATATTATCAGCGAAAAGCAGACGGTAACGCACCGGACGTTATTCTTAATAGCAAACCCTGCCTCTATTAATAAGGGAGAGCGGTTTGTTGAAGAAAACATGAATCGTTTGTTTAGTGGCGCCCATAGTAAAGGTGACACAAACAATAAAGAGCGTGAGCGGGCGGCAAAAATAGAAGGCTACGTGGAGCGTTTTTATTTATCAGCCCCTGAGGGGCCGCGTCAGCGACTGCACTATGACTTGCATACCGCTATACGGGATTCGAAACGTGAAAAATTTGCGGTGTACCCGTTCACACACGGCGCCCCTTATAGCCGACACCAACTTCAGTTTTTACTGGCGTGCGGAGTGGATACGGTGTTATTGAACCAGGCGCCAACCACGACTTTTTCTTATTTTAGTGTCAGACAGTTTAACGCTCAGGCGTTTACGGTTGAACTGGGTAAGGTGCGTCCATTTGGTGAAAACGATCGTACAAAGTTTGCTGCAGCGGAAAAAACACTGCGTCAGTTACTGGCTGAGGTGGAGCTGGACTTTGGCCCATTTGAACCAGAAAAGCATTATGTGTTCAAAGAGGCACAAACCATTAACCGCACACAGCAGGACTTTGAACTAAACTTTGCGGATGATGCTGCTAACTTTACCTCTTTTGATAAAGGTGATTTATTGGCTCGCGACGGCGACAAAAATCATTATGCGCAACACAATGGTGAGCATATTATTTTCCCTAATGCCAAAGTGGCTTTGGGTCATCGAGCGCTATTAACGGTGGTAAAGATACCAACAGAATCTCTCGACTTGTTCTGAGATTACTGGTCTAAGTAGTCAGTCTTTGTTGTTATTACTGTTCGTTTCTATTTACACTTAGCGCACTGAGTTTTCATTAGTGAGTGGTTTGCATGTCACTTTACGTAAAGGTAAAGTAGCGTCAATTTCCCACCCAGCTTTAAACCGAAAGAGAAGGTTATGGCCAAGGATAAAAAACACAACACAGAAATTGTGACCAAGCCGAAATGGTTTGATAAAAATTCTGTCACAATTCCGATGCTGCAAATCTTAAAAGAAGATGGCAGTTTTCATAAAGATGCCGACATGCCGGAATACGATAAAGAGCTGATCGTGAAAATTCACGACACCATGCAATTTATCCGCATTCTTGATGAGCGCATGATTGCTGCCCAACGTCAGGGTCGTATTAGCTTCTATCTTGCCTCTCGTGGTGAGGAAGCGGCAAGTGTAGCTTCCGCAGCTGCACTGGATTTTGGCGACATGATTATGGGTCAGTACCGCGAACAGGGCGCATTGGCTTATCGTGGCTTTACTGTTGAACAGTTTATGAATCAGCTGTTTTCCAACGAGAAAGATTTAGGCAAGGGTCGTCAAATGCCGGTTCACTACGGCTGTGCTGATCTTAACTTTATGACCATTTCTTCCCCACTGGGAACGCAAATTCCTCAGGCTACTGGCTATGCATTTGGCCAGAAAATGGATAAAACTGGAAAGTGCACTATTTGCTACTTTGGTGAAGGCGCCGCGTCAGAAGGTGATTTCCATGCGGCTTTGAATATGGCGTCGGTTTATAAAGTTCCGGTTATCTTTTTCTGTCGTAACAATGGCTACGCCATATCAACACCGGCACAAGGCGAACAATACAGCGGCGATGGTATTGCACCACGTGGTATTGGCTATGGTATGAAAACCATTCGTATCGACGGTAACGACGCGTTTGCAGTGTTGAAAGCCACTCAGGAAGCACGCCGTTTAGCCGTAGAAGAAAACGAGCCGGTATTAATTGAAGCGATGTCCTATCGTATGTCAGGTCATTCAACATCAGATGATCCAACGGGTTACCGTACGCGTGAAGAAGAAGCTGACTGGCAGGCTAAGGATCCCCTCGACCGTCTACAGAAATGGATGATGAACGAAGGCTGGTTGGATAAAGACCATGTTGAAGAGCATCATGCAGAAGTTAAAGCCAAAGTTCTGGCAGCGTTGAAAGAATCAGAAAAAGTGCCAGTCCCTCACATCGATGAACTGATCAACGATGTTTATGACGAACCGACTGATATGCTGAAAGAGCAGTTGGACGAATTAAAAGATCACATTCGTAAATATCCGGATGCCTACAGCAAAACGTCAGGGAGAATGGACTAATGGCTAAAATGAATTTACTACAAGCCATCAACAGCGCATTAGACCTGGCGATGGCCAAGCACGACAACGTATACAGTTTCGGTGAAGATACCGGTGGTTTTGGTGGTGTATTCCGTGCAACCTCAGGCTTAACTGAAAAATACGGTAAACACCGTAACTTTAATACGCCATTGGTTGAGCAAGGCATTATTGGTTTTGCCAACGGTCTTGCGTCACAAGGCAGTTATGCAGTCGCTGAAATACAGTTCGGCGATTACATCTTTCCGGCGTTTGACCAAATTGTAAATGAAACGGCAAAGTTCCGTTATCGCTCAGGTAATGAATTTAATGTCGGCGGCTTAACCATTCGTACACCTTACGGTGGTGGTATTGCGGGTGGTCACTATCACTCACAGTCCCCGGAAGCCTACTTTGCACATACTCCAGGCATTAAAATTGTCACACCACGTAACCCTTACGAAGCGAAAGGGTTATTGCTGAGCGCAATTTTTGAGAAAAACCCGGTGTTATTCATGGAGCCGAAGCGGCTGTACCGCGCATCCACAGGTGAAGTGCCAGAAGAAGAGTACACCATTCCGTTAGGCAAAGCTGACGTGGTTAAAGAAGGTAGCGATATTACCGTTCTTGGCTGGGGTGCGCAGATGGAAATGACCGAAAAAGCGGTCGAAAAAGCTGAAGAAGACGGCGTTTCCTGTGAAGTGATTGATTTACGGACCATATCTCCGTGGGATGTTGAAACCGTGACTCAGTCAGTTTTAAAAACGGGCCGTTTAGTGATTAGCCAGGAAGCTCCGATAACGGGTGGTTTTGCCAGCGAAATCGCAGCAACCGTTCAGGATAAATGCTTCTTGTATCTGGAGTCTCCAATTGCACGTGTTTGCGGTATCGACGTACCGTATCCGCTGTGTCATGAGAAAGAGTACATGGCTGATCATTTGAAGATTTATGAAGCGATCAAACGCTCAATGAACTACTAAGGACCCATCGACATGAGTAAAGATTTTATTCTACCCGATATCGGCGAAGGGATCGTAGAGTGCGAAATCGTTGAGTGGCTGGTTGCCGAAGGTGACGAGGTTAAAGAAGACCAACCGGTAGTTGAGGTCATGACCGATAAAGCCATGGTTGAGATCCCGGCTAAAGATGATGGTGTTGTGGAAAAGCTATATTACCAGAAAGGTGATATTGCTAAGGTTCACGAACCTTTATTTGCAATAAAGCCAGCTGATGGCTCTTCAGATGAAGCACCTGCTAAAGACAGCGAGCCGGCTAAAAAAGAAGAACCGAAAACTGAGCAAAAACAACCTTCAGCTGGTGGCGATACAACCGACTTTATTTTACCCGACATTGGCGAAGGCATTGTTGAGTGCGAAATCGTTGAATGGCTGGTGTCTGAAGGCGACGAAGTGAAAGAAGATCAGCCGGTCGTTGAAGTTATGACGGACAAAGCAACGGTTGAAATTCCGGCTAAAGACGATGGTACCGTGGTTAAGCTGTATCACAAAAAAGGTGATATTGCGGAAGTACACAAACCGTTGTTTGCGTTGAAGCCTGCTGGCGGTGTGCAAGAGGCTGGTTCAAATGCTCCACAGAGCCATGTTGACCCCCACTCTAAGACTTCGCCATCTGGTTCCAAAGCAGAAGCGGAGCCACCAGCGAAAGCGCGTCAGGGCAAAGCTATTGCAAGCCCGGCAGTGCGTCGTCTGGCACGCGAAAGCGATATCAATATTGCTGAAGTAGACGGTTCGGGTAAAAAGGGCCGGGTATTGAAGAAAGATATTGAAGCCTTTAAGTCGGGCGAGCAGAAATCGCAGCCAACACCGGATAGCCAGCAACCGCAAAAAGCAGCTGCTGCCAGTGGTGGCACCCGTACTGAGGCTATCCGTGGTGTGAAAGCGGCCATGGCGAAGCAAATGATGAGTTCAGTCAGCACCATTCCGCATTTCACTTATGCTGATGAGTTCGATGTGACCGACTTAATTGCGTTGCGTGAGAAGCTGAAAGAGCAATACAAAGAGAAGGGCATTCGTTTAACGGTAATGCCATTCTTTATTAAGGCTCTGTCGCTGGCGTTGAAAGAGTTCCCGGTGATGAACGCGCAGGTTAATGACGACTGTACGGAAATTACTTACTTCGATGATCACAACATTGGTATGGCAGTGGACACCAAAATAGGCTTGTTAGTGCCTAATGTTAAACAGGTACAAAACAAGAGCATCATTGACGTTGCTAATGAAGTGACTCGCCTGACTCAGGCGTCGCGGGAAGGTAAGTTGCCACAGGCCGATATGAAAGGCGGCACTATTAGCATTTCAAACATTGGTGTTATTGGCGGTACGGTGGCAACACCTATTATCAATAAGCCGGAAGCTGCGATTGTCGCCTTAGGTAAAGTACAGGAACTGCCGCGCTTTGATGCTAACGGCAACGTGGTTGCCCGTAAGATAATGACGGTAAGCTGGTCAGGCGATCACCGTATTATCGACGGCGGCACTATTGCCCGTTTCAACAAACTCTGGCAAGAATATCTCGAAGACCCAACCAGCATGCTGGTCAATATGGTCTAATCAGAAACAAAGAGTTAGATAAAGCTTCGGAACACGCCGTAAACCCATCCCTGGGGGCTTGAGTGACGCCATCCATGGCGTCACACAGTTCCTTCGCTTCTATCTAACTCTTTATTTGTTTCTGATTAGTCGGTTCTAAGTGAGATCCTCTGGCTTCGTCACTCCTGTATCAGAGGGTCTTAACTCCTGGTGCTACACACAATCCCCGTAGGAGCCTTAACACTTCCTTTCACCTTATTCTGTTTAGCTGTGCTATGGTTTTCTTATCTTAGAAGCATTGAGAGACAGCATGTTTGAGACTATTTACCTCTCTTTAGCGATCATTCTGGGCGTACTTACTTTGGCACCGTTATCGCGGTCGCAGGTTTGGTGGATACGAGGATTGGACTTTCCACGTCTGCAATTGTCGGTTTTGCTTGGCGCACTGTTGGTTATCGGGTTTGTCGTTATACGTGACTGGACATCGGTAACCGCGATAGCGATGGGCCTCATTATCGGCTGTCTGGTCTGTCAGCTGTGGTGGGTTGTGCCTTATACTTTTTTCTTTCCGAAGGAGGTAAAAGCGGTTAACGAAAGCCAGGGCGGTCAGCGTTTGCGGATAATGACCGCGAATGTATTGATGTCGAACCATAACAGCCGTGATCTTTTAAAGCTGGTTCACGACTTTACGCCCGACGTGTTGGTAACGCTGGAGTCTGACGATTGGTGGCAGGAACGGTTGGACGCTATTGAAGCCGATTATCCCAATACGGTTAAGATACCGTTGGACAACCTCTATGGTATGCATGTGTACTCGCGCCTGGCGTTGTCTGACATCAGTGTTGAGTATTTGGTAGAAAACGATAAGCCATCGGTGCATTGTCTTATTGAATTGCCGTGTGGCCGAAAAGTTAGAGCCCACTTTGTTCACCCCGCACCGCCAAGCCCTAGTGAAAATGAAGAGTCGGAGGAGCGGGATGCTGAACTTATACTGGTTGCTCGTCGAGTCGAGCCTGAAAAGTATCCTACTCTGGTTACAGGCGATTTGAATGATGTAGCCTGGTCGCGCACCACGTTACTTTTCAGGAAAATAAGTGGCTTGCTGGATCCCCGTATTGGCCGGGGGATGTTCAATACTTTTCATGCAGATTATTGGTTTGCACGTTGGCCACTGGATCATATCTTTCACAGTCATCACTTTGCGCTGGTCTCAATGACACGCTTGCCAGGTTTTGGATCCGATCATTTTCCTCTATTAACTGAGCTTGCGTTGGCCCCGGAAGAGAACGGTGTCAACGATGGCCCCTCACCGGATGATGATGACAAAGAGGTCGCGGATGAGATTGTCAAAAAGGCTATGGCTTAAGCTTTCGTCGAAAGTGCAGGCGTTGCACCAACAGTCCAAAGATAATAAAGATGAGGCCAACCAGCGTGCTGGGGTAAATGGTTTCACCAATCACAACAGAAAGCAGCATCAGTGAGATAAAGGGTGAGATAAATATCAAGTTACTGATGAGCGCAGTATTCGTCGCTGTTTTCATGGCTTTTAACCAAAATAAAAAGGTTATGCCCATTTCAAATAAGCCAACGTAGCTTACGGCAGCCCAGCCTTGCCAGGGAATTGCAGACCAGTCACTCCAGATAAAACTGGCGGCTATCAATAGCGGTAGGGCAAAGCCGAAGGAGAGTACTAAGCTGACAACGGAGTCAGCGTTACGTCGGGTGTTTAAGATCCAGTAACCAGCCCATAAGAAAGTCGAAATCAACGCAAGGGCAACGCCCCAGGGGTTACTAAAACTCAGTTCCAGTACATTGCCCCGGGTTGCAATGATTAAAACGCCAAAATAACCCAAAGCACAGGCAAACCAATCACGACGACGTATGCTCTGCTTTAAGAATAAGGCAGCCATAATACTTAGAGCTATAGCCCAAGTGTAATTTAGGGGTTGAGCCTCTGAGGCTGGCAATAATTTATAGGCTTGAAACAGAACCAGATAGTAAATCAGCGGATTAATAAGCCCCATGAGCACGTAATATAAGGGCATTTTACGCAGCTCAAGTATGAGCTCTGACGTCTTTTTCTGGATAAGACAGACCAAACCTAAAATAAAGAAAGAGACCGAGCTGGCAGCTGTGACCATCTGCAGTGGTGTCATATACTGAAGTGTAATTTTAAAGGCGGTCGCGACCGTTGACCATAAAAGAACGGCGATGATCGCATAAACAAAAGCTTGTTTATCAGCGGCTATGGTGTGATGGCATGATGACCCCTTAACTCATACTGTGATGAGTACTGCAGCTTGTTGGTATTCTATCCAGACCAGCGCATTTTGCTGATACTGGCGTGCAAGGTCAATGACTGTTTGCTGTTTAAGTCCTAAAACCATATAACTTTCCTCTGCCGGCCACTGTTTGTTTCTGTCTTGCCCTTCACCGCGAAAGTAGTGAACTTCTCCTATTTCCCTAAGAGTAGACTCTAACTGCTTATTTCTTTCTCTATTCTCCTTTATTGAAAGCAGCTGGCTGTGTGGATTAAACGCCGTAATAAAGGCGCCATTGCGTTGATTTAGGCTGTCACATAACCGATCAAAATAAACGTTCTTTTGGCCAATGGTTAAGGTCACTTGTTGCCCATCAGCCATGAAGCGGTAATTGGTATTTTTATAGTTCGCAAGTAACTTTTTATCCATGCTTTGACCAGTCCGCCAATGTTGATTAGAGTGTGGTATTAAGAGTCTAGCGTTAACAAGAAAGATGTTCTATGAATCCCAGTATTAGTGTAATCACTTTAGGTGTTGATGACTTAAAGCGTTCCCTAGCGTTTTATCAGGACGGCCTGGGTTGGGAAACCGACGGTATCATTGGTGAGGAGTTTGAACATGGCGCGGTGGTGTTTTTTAAATTACCCAGTGGTCTGAGATTGGCTTTATGGCCACGCGCCAGCATAGCGGCTGAAATGGGCGTTGAAGTTGCTCGCGCAGCTAACGAAGTATTACTGAGCCATAACGTTCAGTCGCGTCGTGCGGTCGACGAAGTAATGAATGAAGCCGAGCGGGCAGGGGCTGACGTCATAAAACCAGCAAAAGATCTCTTTTGGGGCGGCTACGGCGGCTTTTTTAAAGACCCGGATGGGCACCTTTGGGAAATCACCTGGAATCCAGCCTGGGATACCTAGCTAAGAATATTGATATCGATCAATATTTTGTGAATAATCATTCTAAAATTTACTTTTGTTTGATCTCATACGACCAGTCGAGCGTAATTTACCGCATTTAAATATCCTTTAGTTTGCGGTAGGAACCCTAAATGCTCGGTACCAAAAAAAAGAAACATCAACTCACGAAAATGACCGAGGAGTTGAAACAGTATAAGCAATTAATAAACTCCATTGATAACAACGTCGCGCGTATTGATTTTACCCCCCAGGGGTATGTGATTAATGCCAATAACCTATTTTTAGATACCATGGGTTATCGGCTGGATGATGTCGTATCTAAGCACCATAAGATGTTTTGTGAGTCCAATTACGTTTCTACTCAAGCGTATAAGACCTTTTGGCAACAGCTTGCTGAAGGACACTCACAGCATGAACGCTTCAAACGCGTTCGCAGTAATGGTGAAACTATTTGGTTAGAAGCCACCTATCTTCCGGTTAAAGATGAGGAAGGCGAGGTAGTGTTTATTACCAAAGTTGCCAGCGATGTAACGGATGAAGCAACCGCTCTGGAGCACCAAACTGCGATAAATACTGCCATCAACAAGTCTATGGCGACCATCGAGTTTACGCCTGACGGTACTGTTATCTGGGCCAATGATAATTTTCTAAATACCGTTGGTTATTCGCTGAGTGACATTACTGGTAAGCATCACAAACTCTTTTGTGAACAGAATTTTTATGATGAAAACCCTGGGTTTTGGCGTGAACTTAGTGCCGGTGAATTTAAAAAGGGGCGCTTTAAACGTGTTAGCCAGCAAGGAGAATCTGTTTGGCTCGAGGCTAGCTACAACCCTATTTTTGATAGGAATGGGCGAGTTGTAAAAGTTATTAAGTTTGCCAGTGACGTAACGGAACAGGTGTTAAAAGCACAACAAACAGCAGAAGCTGCGGAAATTGCTTACTCAACGTCGCAGCAAACGGCAATGATAGTAAAAGATGGTAAAGCATCCACGGATGTCTCCGTTGAAACGTCCAACGAGATTCTGACAAAAAGTCAGGCAACGGACGCCATTATTGAGCAATTGCAAGCGCAGGCTGGCAATATAGAAGATATCGTTAAAACGATTAATGGGCTGGCGGAACAAACCAACTTACTGGCATTGAATGCGGCTATTGAATCTGCCCGGGCGGGAGAGCACGGCAGGGGGTTTGCGGTGGTTGCAGATGAAGTGAGAAACCTTGCTACGCGAACGACAAAAGCAACGGGGGAAATATCAAACGTTATGCAGCGCAGCTCTGAGGTCTCTGAAGCGATATCATTATCTATCGACGATATTCAGCGTATGGCAAAGTTAGGTAAGGAACAAATTGAAAAAGTAAAAACCATAATGGAAGAGGTTGATGAAGGCGCAACAAATGTTGTTAACGCCGTGAGTCATCTTTCGTAAAACGGCTTTACCTATTGGCGAGCATCTTTCTCAGTAGTCCGGGTAAAAAGCGCTGCAGTAGTGGCGCAACTTTGCTCATTCCTTTGCCACTAATCACTTCAGCTTTGTTTGTCTCAATAGCCCGAATAATATCGGCAGCGCATTGTTGTGGGCTGATGCCTCCTGCGTTGTCCTGGTCTTCTGATCCTCTTAAAGAACCGTCACCGGTCAATGCGTTGTGGGCTATTTGAGTATGCACAAAACCGGGCAGCACGGTGGTACAGCACACATTGTGCTCTGTCATTTCAGCGCGTAAGCAATCCATGTAGCCAATAACCGCAAATTTAGCGCCTGAATACCCGCTGCGCAGCTTGGTCCCTACTTTGCCGGCTACGCTCGATACCGTGACTATATGCCCGTCACCACGCTGCACCATACTGGGCAAAACCACTTGATTTAAAGCGACAACAGAAAAGTAATCGACTTCCATTAAGGTGCGGTAAACCGCTAAGTCGGTTTCCATGGCTAAGCTGCGCTGAGAAACACCGGCGTTATTAATCAGAATATCAACGTGTTTGTCTGCTAGCGCGCCAGAAGCCGTTTCTTTCGCTTGCTCAGGCTGACTTAAATCCAACGCCAGCACCTGATGTTGTTCACTGTTAGGCAGAGACTGGCGTAATTCTTCCAACTGTTTTTCACGACGGGAGGTCAGAATCAGTCTCGCACCTTTGTCGGCCAGTTGATGTGCCAGAGCGAAACCAATACCCGAGGACGCGCCTGTTAACCAAACCGTCTTGTTCTTTATGGAAGTCATGAGAGTTGCCTGCTGTCGTTGCTTTTTATTGGCCTAACGTTTACGTATCGGTATCATAAACCCTATTGTATTGTGTGACCAAGCAAACAGGATGAAAATACCCATGATTTGTGGAACGGATGAAGCGGGCAGAGGGCCAATCGCAGGTCCTGTTGTGGCGGCAGCGGTAATATTGGATCCTGATAACCCGATAGAGGGCCTGAATGACTCGAAAAAGCTTAGCGAGAAGAAACGCGAAAAACTGAGCCTCGAGATAAAGGAAAAAGCGCTTTATTGGGCTATCGCCCAGTCTGATCCTGACGAAATTGAAGCCATTAATATTCTTTGGGCTTCCATGAAAGCGATGCAGAGAGCGGTAGAAGCACTTCCTGTTAAACCCGATATCGTACTTGTTGACGGCAACCGGGTTCCGGAATTAAAAGTTCCGGCAAAAGCTATTGTCGGTGGTGATGCCAGTGAGCAGTGTATCGCTGCCGCTTCCATTTTAGCGAAAGTAGAACGAGATCGGCAGATGCTAAAATGGCATGAGCTCTATCCGCAGTATGAGTTTGATAAACACAAAGCGTATGGCACTAAAAAACACCTGGAGTTGTTAGAAAAACACGGGCCTTGTCCCATACATCGTAAGGGCTTCAACCCCGTCAAACGGGCCTTGGCTAACTTGTGATTTAGCCCGAAAATTCATACAATAGAGGGCTACTCACACAGTTCTTTTAGGAAGTTGAAACCACCATGCAGTCTATCCCGCACGTTGATATGCGTCGTTACCATGACGACTTTGATGCTTTTACTCAAGATGTTGGTAACGGTTACGAGAAGTACGGCTTTATTGCGTTGACCCGGCACGGGGTCGATACGGGGCTAATTGAACGAGCACTGGATACCTGCCGCGAGCTTTTCGCTTTGCCTGAAGAAGTAAAAAAGCAATACCATCGCCCGGGACAGGGTGGGGCAAGAGGTTACACACCCTTTGGTACCGAAGTTGCGAAAGATGCGACGCATGTCGATTTAAAAGAGTTTTGGCACGTTGGCCGTGAAATTGACGGTAAACCCCTGTACCCACAGTTGTTACCAAACGTTTGGCCACAAGAATTACCTAAGTTCAAAGACGATATGTTGGCGATCTACGCGGCGCTGGATAAGCTGGGCAATCAGGTATTGGACGCATTAGCGGTTTATCTGGGGCAACCCAAAGACTTCTTCCGCGACAAAGTGAATAATGGAAACTCGATTTTGCGGCCATTGCACTACCCGCCAATAATCGATGAAGCTACTCCGTCGGTTCGTGCTGGCGCTCATGAAGACATTAATGTGTTGACCTTATTGGTCGGTTCACGTGAACCGGGTCTCGAGGTTTTAGCAAAAGATGGCACCTGGGTACCGGTAACAATTATTGAAGGGGCTATTATTTGCAATGTAGGGGATATGCTTCAGCGCTTAACCAATCATGTGCTGCCATCCACCACGCACCGGGTTGTTAATCCGCCGGCACCGTTTAATACCAAATCACGTTATTCTATTCCTTTCTTTTTGCACTTTAACCCGGATGTGGTGATCACGCCGTTGCCGAGTTGCATTTCCGATGAGAATCCGCAACGTGATGAACCTATTACAGCGGACGACTATCTAATGCAGCGCTTACGAGAAATTGGTTTAATCAAAGATTAAGAGGAAACGCTGGTGAAAACAGGCAAGCTGAATGTAAAACAGATGGTTCGAGCCGTGACAGCTGTCGCTGTTTCTTCTTTGCTGCTGAGTTGTGCGTCTGCGCCAGCTCCGGAGCCCAAGAGCAATGAGTTTAAACTCACAGTGGTACATATTGATGATCACCACTCGAATTTAGCAGCGAAGCAGAAAACGCTCGTTTGGGGCGAGCAAGAGTGGCAGGTTGAAGCGGGCGGTTTCCCGCGAGTTGGGGCAAAGATTAAAGCACTACGGGCTACAAATGAAAACGTATTGACCCTGCATGCAGGTGACGCGTTAACGGGGAGTCTTTACTTTACTTTGTTTGGCAGCGAACCCGACGCTCGTATGATGAATAATGTCTGTTTTGATGCGTTTACGATAGGTAATCATGAGTTTGATACTGGAGACGCCGGGCTGGCAAAGTTTCTGCAGCAATTAGGCACAAAGCGCTGTCCTACAGCGAAACTTGGCGCCAACATAAAACCTAAAGTGGGTGTATCACCGCTGACGCCGGAAAGTGAATGGCAGATGTTTCAGCCTTATACCATTGTAGAGCGAGACGGTGAAAAAATTGCGATTATTGGCCTTGATATCGCCAGTAAGACAAAGAAGTCCTCTCAACCCGATGAAAACACAGAGTTTTTAGATGAACTGGAAACTGCGCGTCGGTATGTTAGTGACGTTCAGCAACAGGGCATCGAAAAAATTGTGCTGCTGACACACATTCAATACGAACGTGATAAAGAATTGGTACGACAGCTTCCGGGCGTCGATATTGTCATTGGCGGCGACTCACATACGCTGCTGGGTGATTTTAGTGACTTTGGAATAGAGTCTGCAGGCCCTTATCCTACGGTGTTAACTAATGCTAACGGAGAAAAAGTATGTCTTGGCCATGCGTATGAATATTCTTTAGTCGTTGGCGAGCTGCATGCGCGCTTTAAAGGCGACAAAATTTCAGAATGCAGTGGCCGCCCGCATTATCTTCTCGGCGAGGATATCCAGGTCAGTGAAGGCATCGTGACCACCTACGAGCCAATTAAAACGGCGTTGGAAAAAAGTGGCGTTTTCAGTTTTGTTGAGCCAGACCCTGAATTGCAAAGCATGCTGGAAGATTACCAGAGCAAGGTAGAGGAATTTTCTGCAGAAGTTGTTGCGCAAGTCCCGCAACAAATTTGTGCGCAGGAAATTGATCGACCGCGACGTGAAGGCTGTGCTGATACACTGAGTTCAGGCGCTCACCGACTGGTGGCTGAAGCTTTTCTGCATTCAGTCCCTATGGCCGACTTCGCTATACAAAATGGCGGTGGTGTCCGGGCCGATATTAATCAAGGGGATTTCACGGTAGGCGATGCTTTTACTGTACTTCCTTTTGCAAATACTTTGGTTAAGCTTGAGTTAAGTGGCTCTGAATTCAAGCAGGCGATGGAAGAAGCGCTCGCTTATTCTGTTTCCGACGGTGGTTCATCAGGGGCGTATCCCTATGGTGCAGGCATTCGTTACTCAGTTGATTTAACCAAAGAAAAAGGTAGCCGGGTATCGAACTTGCAAGTGTGGGATAAAGGCAGTAATAGCTGGCAACCGATGACGGCCAGAGCCACTTACATTATGGTGACTAACAGCTTTATTGCTGGCGGCCAGGATGGGTACGACACTTTCTATCGGGTGAGCGAGCGCGGACGTGCCCGTAATACCGGCATCGATTATGCGGAGTCTCTGGTGAACTATGCCCGCGCGCAGAAAACATTGGAGCGTCCGCAAAATTTCGCAACGCAATCATACGTTCCAGCGGGAGATAACTAATGGCTCGACAGTTCGAGCCAACGCCTGTTTCAGACAACGCCAGATTTGATTTTATCGTTATCATTCTGGCGTTATTGACAGCTTTCGCTCCGCTTTCTATCGATATGTATTTACCCGCATTCAGTGCGATAGCCTCCGATTATGCGACTGATACACATCATGTTGAACTGTCTCTCACTGCATTTTTCTTTGGCCTTTTTATAGGGCAGTTACTGTACGGAACCGCAACAGATAAATTCGGACGTAAGAATCCGCTTTACATTGGTCTCGCGATTTATGTTGTGACCTCCATTGCCTGCGCTTTTGCCCCCGATATTGAGTGGCTGATTGTCCTGAGGTTTTTTCAGGCAATAGGGGCTTGCGCCGGTATTGTTATTGCCCGTGCCGTGGTACGTGACTTATACACGCCTCAAGCTTCGGCGCGTGTGTTCTCGTTTTTAATCCTGGTTATGGGCGTAGCCCCAATTCTTGCGCCATTGTTTGGTGCCTATGTGACCGAGTGGATGGGATGGCGAGCGCTGTTCTTGATCGTTGCCGGCTTAGGTGTCGCCTCAGCGATTACTATCCATTTTGTGATGCCGGAAACCCGGGGACGCCGTTACGACGTGCGTATGAGGAATACGGGCAGCACGTATTGGATGGTGCTGACAGATCCTTCTTTTCTGCGTTATTCATTAACCGGGGCTATTGCTCAATCAGGGTTGTTTGCCTATATCACGGGCTCGCCAAAGATGTTCATTGAAGTATTTGGCCTTGCGCCAACTCATTACAGTTGGCTATTTGGTTTAAACGCTGTGGGTATCATTGGGTTTTCTCAACTTAACGGTTGGTTATTGAAGTACCATACGTCACGTAAGATCCTGAACTTTTCACTGCCGCTATTGGCCATTGTCTCTGTTGTGATGTGCGTTATGGCTTATTTTAACGCAGGCTTCTGGGGTATCTTATTGCCGTTATTTGCTTATATTTCAACTCTTGGTCTGGTTTTCCCTAATGCTATGGCTGGGGCGTTGGCGGAACAGCAGGAACGTGCTGGTTCGGCATCAGCAGTGACCGGAAGTTTACAGTTTCTGATTGCGGGTTTAGTCTCTGCAGGCGTTAGTCAAGCCGGTGCACTTACTGACTATGCTATGGCATGGGTCATTGGTATGGCTGGCTTATTAGCTGTTATAGCATACCGCGTAATGCGTCGTCCCGAGCAACTTTAGTAATAAAAAAAGCGCCGCTGAATGAGCGGCGCCTTTTGGTTTGCGATGAACTCTTAAGCTGCTTCGCCTTTTTTCAGGTTTTTCAGTGCGTAATCAAATGCGGCTTTACCGGCCAACAGATCTTCCGGAGCAAAATCGTCAACGTTAATGGTACGCAAACGACCTTCTTCAGTGCGCTCCAGTAAGGCAACTTCATCATCACTGAGTACACCCAGCTCTTTACCTTTAGCACCAATCTGATCTAACTGAGTAAAGGAGAAACGCTTACCGGCCGCTTTGCAGACTTTGTCATAAAGAGGTTCCGCGGCAATCACATTCTTAAGAGTTTCTTCAAGGAAACCGAAATGACCTTCAGGACTCAGGAACTGGCCTTCACCTAAGCGTGTACGTACGTCATTGGGTGACATCAGCATACGCGCAATTTTGTGATCATTTTTGTCGCTTGGACGTTTTGCAATACGGCCTAATGGGTACATAACGGCACGCATAAAGCTACCAAGTCCGCCAAAGTTTGCCAGCATTTCAAGCTGTGCTTCCTGTAGCTTATGCAGAGTATCCTGCATTGCCCAATGAACCAATGGCAGATCGTCTTTAATGCGTCCCTGGTCATGAAAACGTTTCAGAATACACGAACCGATGTACAAGTAGCTGAGCATATCCCCCAGACGTGCAGAAACCCGTTCTTTACGCTTAAGGTTGCCACCCAATTTACCCATGGCGAGGTCTGATAATAACGCCATGTTGGCACTAAAGCGGTTCATTTGCTGGTAGTACTTACGTGTTGAGTCGCTGGCCGGGACTGAACTCAAGCGATGACCGCCGAAGCCGTAGAACAGTGAACGAACGAAGTTACTGATAGCAAAGCCAATATGGCCAAAGACAGCTTTATCAAACTTTTTCAATGCGTCCGGGCCTTTCTCAGCCGATGCTTCCATTTCTTTTAATACAAATGGATGACAACGGATAGCACCCTGACCGTAAATCATCATGCTGCGGGTCAGAATGTTGGCACCTTCAACGGTAATGGCAACAGGCACACCCTGATAACCACGGCCCAGGTAGTTATTCGGACCTAAGCAAATACCTTTACCACCATGAATGTCCATGGCGTCGTCCATGCAGGAGCGTAACTTTTCTGTCATGTGGTATTTTGCGATAGCACCGATAACTGATGGTTTCTCGCCTAAATCAATGCCCTTAGTCGATAGCATAGTTACTGCATCCATCAGGTAGGCGTTACCAGCGATGCGTGCCATGGGCTCTTCAACACCTTCCATCTTACCAATAGGCAGCTTGAACTGGCGACGAATACGGGAATATGCACCGGTTGCCAAAGCAATAGATTTAATACCGCCGGCACTGTTAGACGGCAGAGTAATTGAACGACCAACTGACAGACACTCAACCAGCATACGCCAGCCTTTACCGGCCATTTTCTGACCACCAATAATGTAATCTAAAGGTACGAACACGTCGTTACCGCGAATCGGACCGTTCTGGAACGGGACGTTCAGCGGGAAGTGACGACGACCAATTTCAACACCTTTGGTATCACGAGGAATCAATGCACAGGTAATACCCAGCTCTTCTTCTTCGCCAATTAGGTTGTCAGGGTCGTACATTTTAAAGGCTAAACCCAATACGGTAGCGACCGGTGCTAAGGTAATGTAACGCTTATTGAAATTCAGTTTAATACCGACAATTTCTTCGCCGTTCCATTCGCCTTTACAAACCACTCCGGAGTCGGGAATAGCACCAGCATCGGAACCGGCTTCAGGGCTGGTTAAAGCGAAGCAGGGGATCTCGTCGCCGTTAGCTAAGCGCGGCAAGTAGTGGTCCTGCTGCTCTTTGGTACCATAGTGCTGTAATAACTCACCCGGACCTAAAGAGTTAGGCACACCAACGGTTGATGCCAAAACGGTACTAACACCGGCTAATTTCTGTAAGACACGAGACTGGGCATAAGCAGAAAATTCCAGACCACCGTATTCTTTCTTGATGATCATTGCGAAGAATTTTTCATCTTTCAGATACTGCCAGACGTGTTCCGGCATATCCGTTAACTCGTGGGTTACTTCCCAGTCGTTCAGCATTTTACAAACCTCTTCACACGGGCCTTCTAAAAAGGCTTTTTCTTCCGCGCTGAGCTCCGCTTTAGGTACGTCATGAAGCTTTTTCCAATCAGGGTCACCGCTAAACAGGTCACCGTCCCACCAGACTGTACCTGCTTCTAGTGCATCGCGCTCGGTATCAGACATCTCTGGCATTACTTTGCGATATGCGTTAAGAATAGGTTTAGTCAGCAGGTTTAAACGGATGGGCGCCAAGTTAAGTGGTATTAGTACAATGGCTAAGAGAGCCCAGAGTACGGGACCAACAATGTCAATTGCGCTGCCAATAGCGAACATGATAACTAAGCCTGCACTGAAAAGTGCCAAGCTGGCTCGTTTGTAAATTAATGCAGCCGCCACTAAAACTGTAGCGACAATCCAAAGTGCAATACTCATAGTGTAATACTCCGACTTGGAGGTCTGACCAGTGATAGTATGCAAGTTAGATCAATGAGCGTTTATTTTCAAGAGAAAGTTGAACGGGCGTTTGAATTTTATTGTCAATATAAACGTCCAGTAGTGAGCAGAAATGGAGATACAACAGTGAAAAGGACCGCCAGCTGGTTAATATACAGCTTAGTCATCGGCAGTTTTGCGACAAGCATTGCGAGTGCTAAAGATGCAGGGCAGCCAGAAACGCAACCCATATCGCAGTCGATGAAACCGTATCAGGCTAATTACGTGATCACACGGGACGGTAGTGAGTACGGGCACGGTTATCGTTATCTGGAAAAGGCCTCGGAAAATGAGTGGGAACTAAAGACTCAGTCAGATATCTCCTGGTTCATTTTATCGGACAAGCGTGAGGCCCGTTCAGTCTTTATTCTGGACGATGAAAATAATCGTCTGGAGCCGCGTGAATTTATTTACATGAGAACCGGTACCGGATCAGATAAGTCGTTTCATGGTGAGTTTGAAGCGAACGAGAAAAGAGTAAGAAATGTTGATACCGGGAATATTCTGGATATTAACTGGGAACAAGCGCTGTTTGACGAAGCCAACGTGACAGAGCAGCTACGGATTGATGTAGCCAATGGCGCTGAAACCTTTAAATATCATGTGGTGAACGAGAAAGGCCAGGAAGACGAGTATCGTTTTGAAATTTTGGCCCGCAATCAGAAACTGTCACTGCCTTATGGTGAGGTTGAAGCCATAAAAGTAGCACGCATTCGGGAAAGTAACCGTCGCCAGACGTTTTTCTGGTTTGCGCCGGAGCTCAATTACGTGATGGTTAAAATGCAGCAGTTTAAAGAAGGTGAAGAACAGGCAACGATGTTGCTGAAAAGCCTGTCGATGTGATCTACGGCTATGTCAGGTTACGCCGTTAATCGGCGGCGTAACCTTGCTGACCTAAGACTTCTCCGTCGAATGTGACACGACCGCCTTGCAACTTCACTCGCTCCTGACAGAACCAGTTGACTACTAACGGATAAATGCGGTGTTCCTGCTCATGAACGCGAGCCTGAACATCTTCGACTGTGTCGCCTTCAAAAATCGGTACTTTTGCCTGCAGTACCACCGGGCCTCCATCGAGCTCTTCCGTAACGAAATGCACGCTGACACCATGCTCTGTGTCACCAGCATCGAGTGCGCGCTGGTGCGTATTCACGCCTTTATACTTGGGTAGCAGCGACGGATGAATATTGAACATGCGGCCTTCATAGTGTCGGGTAAACTCACCGGTCAGAATACGCATGAAGCCAGCCAGAATCACCAAGTCGGGCTGGTAACTGTCAATCAGCGACTTTAACTCAGCGTCGTAAGCTTCACGGGAGTCAAACTCTTTGTGGTTCAGCACTTCAGTTTCAATGCCTTTGGCTGCAGCCTTTTCTAAGCCTTTAGCAGACGCTTTGTTAGAAATAACAGCAACTACTTCACCGGCGACTTTACCGTCTTCACAGGCCTTTTGAATGGCCTGCATGTTACTGCCCGTGCCTGAAATCAGTACAACAATACGTTTCATTAGTGAGTCTCGTCGGCCAGAATGTCGACTTGCTCTTCGCCTTCAGCGGCATTGGCAATGCGGCCAATTTTCCAGGCATCTTCACCCGCATCGGTAAGAATATGGATAGCTTTATCGGCTAACTCGTTAGGAACGGCTATGACCATTCCCACACCACAGTTAAAGGTGCGGTACATTTCTTTCATGCTGACATTGCCGTTTTCTTTTAACCAGTCAAAAATGACCGGCCAGTCCCAGCTGTTGCCGTCAATAACCGCTTTACTGCCTTTAGGCAGAACGCGTGGAATATTTTCCCAGAAACCACCACCAGTAATATGCGACAACGCATGTACCGGAACGTGTTGAATCAGTTCAAGCACCGATTTTACGTAAATGCGGGTAGGTTCCAATAAGTGGTCAGCTAAGGTTTTACCGTGAAGGTGTGATTCTAAGTCGGCCCCGCTGACTTCAATAATCTTACGAATAAGTGAGTAGCCGTTTGAGTGAGGGCCGCTGGAAGCCAGGGCAATCAGAGCATCGCCATCGGCGACTTTTGTGCCGTCAATGATTTCAGATTTTTCAACAACGCCGGTACAAAAGCCCGCTAAGTCGTAATCGCCGGCTTCGTACATGCCAGGCATTTCTGCGGTTTCACCACCAATAAGAGCACAACCGGATTGCTCACAGCCGTCGCCGATACCGGCAACCACATCGGCTGCTACGTCGACATCCAGTTTGCCAGTAGCGTAGTAGTCGAGGAAGAATAACGGCTCAGCACCTTGCACAATTAGGTCGTTCACGCACATGGCGACCAAATCAATACCGACGCCACGATGGCGCTTTAGGTCTATGGCTAAGCGCAACTTAGTGCCAACACCGTCGGTGCCTGAGACTAATACCGGTTGCTTGTAACCCGCCGGAATTTCACACAGAGCGCCAAACCCACCAATGTTACCCATGACTTCAGGCCGGTGTGTACGCTTGGTGACGCCTTTTATACGTTCAACCAATGCATTACCGGCGTCAATATCGACACCCGCGTCTTTATAACTTAAAGAAGGTTTTTTATCGCTCACAGAATCATCCCGACAGGCAGAAAATTTGCGCGCAAGTTTAACACGGTTTGGGCGACAAAAGGTAGCTCATCCCCACGCTTATTCCATCAGGATTTTTGCGCGATAAACCGATAGCCAACCCCCGGCTCTGTCTCGATATATTGCGGATGTGTCGGATCGTCTTTGAGCTTTTTGCGAACCTGACTCACAAAAATACGCAAATAGTGAGTGTCCTGCTGGTGGGTATGCCCCCATATTTTTTCCAGAAGTTGTTGTTGGGTCACTAACTTATGCGGGTGGCTGACCAAAAAGTCGAGCAAGGCGTATTCTTTGCGGGATAAGTTGACTACTTCGTTTTGCAAAAAGACTTTGTGTTGCTCGCGATCAATAAGTAATTCACCAAAACGAAGCTGAGCTTCTGTAGTCGGCTGTTGATCGGACAAGTCGCGCAGTAAGACGTGAATACGGGCCATCAGTTCACGAATGCCGAAGGGTTTGGTCAGATAGTCGTTGGCGCCACCCTCCAGCAATTTTACTTTTTGTAACTCGTCATCACGGGCTGTCAATATTAACACGGGCACCTGGCTCCATTCGCGTAACTGCTGCATTAGCTGGTAGCCATCGGCGTCTGGCAGACCTAAATCAAGGATAACCAGGTGTGGGCTCTGACTGGTGATTTGTTTCATGCCGTATTCCGCCGTTGCGGCTTCTAAATAAGTATAGCCTTCAGCGGTGAGAGAGGCCCGCATAAAACGTCGAATCTGTGGCTCGTCATCAATGACTAAAATGCGGGGGCCTAAGCTGTGGGCTTGTGCATTCATTTGACTTCCTCAGTGGTATTGGCTCGCGGTAATTCAATTTGGACGTGGCAACCCTGGTTACTGTCCTGAATGCTAATACGGCCATTATGAATATCAATAATGCCCTTAGCAACGGATAGCCCCAGGCCGGTGCCACCGGTACCGGAATCTTTTTCGCGCGACGAATAAAAAACCTTAAAAACTAATGCTCTTTTATTCGCTGATATACCGGGGCCCTGGTCTTCTATATCAATAAATACAGACTCAGCGGTTTCCGACAGGGTAATGTTAACTGCTGCAGCTTCACCTGAAAAACGTACCGCATTATCGAGAACATTGAACAAAGCTTGCTCGAGTAAAGACGATTGAACTTCAACCATGGCGCTTTGCAAGTGATCATGAACAAAGAACCGGTCCTGCGAAGGGAAGCGCGACAAGGTTTTACTGACCACAGGGCGAATATCCTGTACCGCATGGGTTAAGCGAATTTCTCCATGTTGCAAACGGGTGGCTTGTAGCAAATTTTCAATGTAACGGTGTAAGCGGTCACCTTCATCTAAGGCTCCTTGCAGTAGCTCAGCTCGCTCCTGCTCCGGCAACCGTTCCTGATAAGCTTGCAGCGTACTTAAGTTGCCGATAATGCTGGCTAGTGGTGTCCGTAAATCATGAGAGACAGACAACAGAATATTAGAACGCAATTCTGCCTGCCGCAGACTTTCTTTTTGGTGTCGGAATGAGGTAGCCAAATGACTGGTGATGACGGCGACACTGATAAAAACAATGGCCGTTACAATCTCGTCGATATCCGTCATATGCAGTGAGTAACGTGGCTCGGTGAAGAGAAAATTAAATAACAGTAAGGCGATAACAACGGCTAACATTGCCGCCCGGAAATTGCTGAGGAAGGCAACTAACAATACTGATAATTGTAGAATTAAGACGGTGCCGGAGGTTGGCAATAACCAGTGGTCAAGCAGGTACGTAATACCGGCGGCAGTGCAGGTAATAACAACCGAAATGACGTAGCCTAACCAATGTTGCTTGTTCATATGTTAATCCCGCCAAAATTGAGGAAGCAGTAATGTTAGCAAAGTAAAGTATTCAAGGCGTCCTAAAATCATCGCCAGAGTGAGTATCCAGGTACCACTGTCTGTTACCGGGATAAAGTTGCTGGAGACCTCACCAAAGCCCGGGCCCAAAACGTTTAGGCAGGCCGAAACAGCAGTAAAGGCAGAGAAAAAGTCGAGCCCGGTGAACATCAAAATAACGGTAAATATCAGCGAGCTCATGGCGACCAGCAACATAAAACTCATAACGGCCTGGATAACATCATTGGTGACTGCTTTGCCCTGATACACCACTTTCAGAATAGCTCTTGGATGTATCGCCTGCAGCATCTGGTGTTTAAGGATCCGCAAGGTAATGACATTGCGAATGAATTTATTCCCGCCGGCGGTGGACCCGGCACAACCACCAAGATAACTGGCAACGACCAAAAGCCCAGCCGTAGCAGCCGGCCAGGCGGATAAGTCATCGGCACCATAGCCGGTGCTGGTCATAAAAGAGACGACATGAAAAATTGCCTGGTTAAGAGACTCCCAGAAAGAGTTGTGGGTTTGCGCGTTAAACACGAGCACGGTAAGAATGACACTAAAAACAGCCAGTGCGATTAAAAACCAGCGGGTTTCTTCGTCTTGCCAATAACCCTTTACTGCTTTGGTCGCAAAAATTTTATGATGAAGTGCAAAACTAATGGCACCCAGTATCATAAATACGTCGGCTACCATCAGAATAGCCGGTTGGTGAAAGTGACCCATACTGGCGTCATAGGGAGAAAACCCGCCGGTTGAGACCGTTGTTAAACTGTGTGCCACAGCGTCGAATGCCGACATCCCGGCAAGCCAGTAACCACCCGCGCAGCCCACGGTAAGACAAAGGTAAACTAACCAAAGATAGCGGCTGGTACTGGCAACCCGGGGAGCCAGCTTATCGTTTTTAATAGGACCGGGAGTTTCTGCTTTAAGTAACCGCATCCCGCCTACATTCAGCATTGGCAGAATGGCGACAACAAAAATAACGATACCCAGTCCGCCCATCCACTGCAGGAACTGGCGGTAAAGCAGAAAGCTTTTGGGCATTTCATCAAGGCCTGTCAGTATGGTTGCTCCGGTGGTGGTCATGGCGCTGACCGATTCAAAGACAGCGTCAGTAAAACTGACTCCGGTAACAGACATGATGGGCAAGGCACCTAAGACACCCATTAAAATCCAGGTAAAAGAAGCGAACGCCAGTGCTTCGCGGAAAAAGATTTTCTTTTGTTCACCGCGGTTGGTGCGAATAAAGAGAAAAAACGCCAGAATAAAACAAAGCAAAGAGGGGTAAATAAAATCGGTAAAGGCTTTGTCTCTGAATACAAAAATAGACAGTAAGCCAAAGAAGAACTGAATCGAGGCAATCCAGATAATAGGCCAGGTTAATAGATGTAAAGTGGCTTTTAGATTCACTGTAACCTCATTCAGAGACCTTATTTTATGTTAATCAGATTAATGTGTTACTGCGTAAAATCGCTATACCGAAAATCACTTTAGGCGTAAAATCTTCGTAAAATTAAGGGGTTTTAATTGTATGGCCTGTATTCAACCGGCGCGCAACGAGCATCTGGACGCAGTATCGGCAATAGAAACAGCCAACTTCCCAGAAGATGCAATCAGTAAGCGTAGCTTCCGCCGATTTATCGAGTCGCCAACCGCAGACTTCAGGGTGCTGCTGGCGGACGGAAAAGTCATTGGCTACACCGTTATTCTCTATCGCAACAATACGAACCTTGCGCGGCTTTATGCGCTGGTTGTTGAAGAGAGTTGTCGAAGCGGTGGTCATGGGCGGCGTTTGCTACAAACAGCAGAAGATCTGGCCGATGAGCGCCATTCACTGTTTTTAAGAACTGAAGTGGCCACATCGAATACGGTGGCCCAGCAGCTTTTAAATAGTGAAGGGTTTCGGGCAATAGAGCTGCGCGAAGCCTACTTTCCACCCTCTGCCTCGCAATCCACAGACGCATTAGTATTGCAAAAGCTGCTGCCGAGGTACGAAATGGGTGAAGACTCGGGTGTGGGGGCAACGGAAGAGTACGTGCCCATGCTGACCCAATCGACGGAATTTACCTGCGGGCCAGCGAGCCTGTTAATGGCAATGGACTATTTTGGTCGGCCGAGCAATGATCCTCAAGCCGAAGAACTGGAGATTTGGCGCGAAGCAACCACCATTTATATGACCTCAGGGCATGGTGGATGTGGCCCGCATGGTTTGGCCAGAGCCGCTTATCAACGTGGACTCAAGGTTCGCGTTGAGGTAAATACCGAACAGCCGCTCTTTGTCGATTCGGTTCGTCAGGAGCAGAAGAAAACCGTAATGCAGCGGATACAGCACGCCGATATGACCTATTTGCGTGAACAGGGTGTCCCAATTTCGGTACGCGATTATGACGTGAATTCAATAAAGGAAGATTTAAGCCTGGGTTGCCTTATTATGGCGCTTATCTCGACCTATCAGTTTGATGGTATCCGTGCGCCGCACTGGGTATTAATTTGCGCTGCAGATGACGATTTTATTTACATCAATGACCCCGATTACGATACCTTGCCCTGGGAATCTCCTACGGAACGTCAGTATTTGCCGGTTCCTATCAGCACGTTCAGCAAAGCCTTTGGCTACGGTGGCCGCAAGCAAAAAGCCGCGGTTGTACTTGCAGCGGATTTATCAATAAAGTGATCAATTGCCCTTGAATTCTGCGTAAATATGCTCAAAGTCATATAACAGTAGCAGATGATAAAGGAATTCTTATGAGCTCAGCATTTGATGATTTTGAACTGAAAGGCCACAAACTGGAAAACCGTTTTGTTGTTGCCCCTATGACCAGAACCAGCGCCGACAAAAAAGGTAAGCCAACCGAGTTAATGGGTGAATATTACGAACGTTTCGCTAAAGGTGGCTGGAGCATGATCATCAGCGAGGGGGTTTATACCGACAGGCAGGCAAGCCAGGGCTATGAAAACCAACCCGGCATTACCGATGCACCGCAAACTGACGCCTGGAAAGAAATTGTTGAACGGGTACACAAACATGACTGCAAATTTATTATGCAGTTGATGCACGCTGGCGCTCAGTTTCAGCACAATGAATACACCGATACGCCCATTGGCCCTAGTGAAGTAAAGCCTAAGGGTGAGCCATTAGATTTGTACGGAAAAACCGATGGCTGGCCTGAAGTGAAAGCGATGGGTGAGACCGATTTTGATGCGGTAATGAATGGTTTTGTCGGTGCTGTGAACCGTGCAAAAGAAGCCGGGTTTGATGGTGTAGAACTGCATGCGGCGAATGGTTATTTGCTGAATGAGTTTTTAAGTGACTATTTTAACCAGCGCCCCGACCAATGGGGCGGCGATATGGCAAAGCGTATGCACTTTCTGGAACTGGTTGTTAAAGCGGCGAAGTCAGCTGCCGGCGACGACTTTATTGTGGGTGTACGTTTAAGCCAAATTACGGTTACCGACCCGGACTACCAGTGGCCGGAAGGCGAAGACGCGATGATTAAACTGGTTAAGGCTATGGAGAAAGCCGGAGTCGATTACATTCACACAACGGATACCGATGTCATGCGTAAGCCGTTTAAAGGCGGCAGCAATAAGTCGTTGGGTGACATTGTACAAGAGTTTTCTGATACTCCATTAATTGTTAATGGTGGTATCAATGAGAAAAACTACGAACACGTAGCGGGGCATTATCCGAATTCATTGCTGGCGCTGGCAAAATCATCGCTGGCGAACCCTGATTTTCCTATCCGGGTAAAGTCGTCTGAGGGAGTCCGCCAGTTAGACTTTGCGATGTTACAACCAACCGCTACACTTGAAAATGAATGGAAATGGCGCGATGAGAACGACGCGCACATAAAACTGGATTAAAGCACGCTTTAAATAGCGCGGACAGGAGGTTTCGACGATGAAAAAAGTAGCTGTTATCTTATCAGGCTGTGGCGTTTTTGACGGCTCTGAAATTAATGAAGCCGTTTTAACATTGCTGCACATACAAAAGCAGGGCGCCAGTTTTGAATGTTTTGCGCCGGATGTCGAACAAATGCAGACCATTAACCATTTAAAAGGTGAGGAAAGGGGTGACAAGCGCAATGCGCTGGAAGAAGCCGCACGTATCACCCGCGGTGAGGTGAAACCTTTAACCGAGTTGGATTCTACTGAATTCGATGCGCTCATTCTTCCCGGTGGCTTTGGTGTGGCGAAGAATCTTTGTGATTTTGCAGTGAAAGGCGCCGATATGACGATTAATGAGCAGGTTTTGGAGATTGGCAAAGCCTTTGTCGATGCGAAGAAACCTGCTGGTTATATGTGCATTGCACCGGTATTGTTGCCGCACATCTATGGAGAGGGCGTTAAAGTGACTATTGGTAACGACGGTGAAGTAGCCGGCGCCATTAAGAAAATGGGCGGTGAACACGTGAACTGTAGCGTTCGCGACATTGTTGTGGATGATAAACACCAATTAGTGACAACACCTGCCTATATGTTGGCTGAGAACTTGCCGGATGCAGAAGAAGGCATTAGTAAGTTGGTTGAAAAAGTCTTATATATGGCGGCCTAATACCTAACTTAAAGTCCAATAAATAACCGCTTGAGTGCGGAACTTATAGCACTTAAGCGGTGTCTGAGTTATAGTGTTAAGCATTACGTAAGTAATAACCTTTGGGGCTGATCTGGATTCGACGGGATACACGAAACCCAAGGTGCATGCCGAGGTGAGGCAGGCCTCGTAAAAAGCCTCAACCTAATAGTTGCAAACGACGACAACTACGCTCTAGCGGCTTAATAACCCGCTAAGCCCATCCCCCGGCGCTTTGTCTGCGAGACCGGACCAGGATGGCTCAAACTAATGTAGACTCGCGTGGAGGCTTTGTCCGGAGCTGAAGCGTTAAAACCAATCGGACTCGTCAGTTGTGAAGCCTGTCAGTCGGCGTCACACTGATTAACTAAAAGACTGACTAAGCATGTAGGACCGAGGATGTAGGTATTGCGGACGCGGGTTCAACTCCCGCCAGCTCCACCACATTATTAAATCAGGGCGCTCCAGTAGCGCCCTTTTTTATGCCTAACCCCCCCCCTTTCATAGAGCCTCTTAAGCTATTTTAGATTCTCAAGTAATCTCACGATATTCCAGGGAAGCCTAACGTTTTTGTATTCCAGGTTGTATTCCTGAGCGATGGGTATACAATCCAGGAATACAACGATTGGAGATATTGATATGCCACGGCCTGTGACTCCGCTTAACGACAGTCAAATAAAAAAAGCTAAGCCAAAGGAAAAAGACTGTGTTTTTTCTGATGGTGGGGGGCTTCAGTTGCGCATTAGAGCTTCCAGTGGTTCAAAGTTATGGAATTTTAATTACCTGCATCCAGTTACAAAGAAACGTATGAATATGGGGTTGGGGATGTACCCTGAGGTTAGCCTAAAGAAAGCCAGAAGCTTAGCGGAAGAGGCTCGGGCAAAAGTTGCTGAAGGCATAGACCCTAAGCTTTCTAGAGATGAAAGTATTCGGACTCAGCGAACTGAGCAAGAGTCGACTTTACGTAAAGTTGCTGAAGATTGGTTTGAAACTAAGAAAACCAAAGTCACGGATGATTATGCGGATGACATTTGGCGATCACTAGAGCTTCATGTATTCCCAGACTTAGGCAAAAAGCCGATAAATGAAATTACTGCGCCGATGTTTATCCAGGTACTTAAACCAATAGAAAAGTCAGGACGCTTGGAAACTGTGAAGCGTGTTATTCAACGTGTTAATGAAATCATGGTCTTCGCCACGAATACTGGTGTTATCCAGGCTAATCCCCTAGCTGGAGTGAAAGCAGCTTTTCAGTCGCCCAAAAAGCAGCATTTACCAACAATAGGAAAGGATGAGCTACCGGTATTCTTGGATAAACTCCAAAACACTAGCGTCAGTAAGGTTACCAGGCATTTAATTAAATGGCAGTTACTTACGATGGTTCGACCATCTGAAGCTGCTGGCGCTAGGTGGGAAGAAATTAATAGACTGGAAAACGGTGAAGTTAATTGGATTATACCGGCGGAGCGAATGAAAAAGCGACGTCAGCACATTGTCCCTTTACCGACGCAAGCCATAAAAGTGCTGGATAAAATGAAAGAGATTAGCGGTAACAGAGAACATATTTTCATTTCAATGAAGAACCCTAAAACGCATGTAAACAGTCAAACAGCGAATATGGCGATACGACGCATGGATTATAAAGATAAGCTCGTTAGCCACGGTTTAAGAGCTTTGGCGAGTACTATTCTAAATGAAGAAGGGAAGGATCCTGATCTGATTGAATCTGCATTGGCGCATACTGACCCTAACCAGATACGCAGTGCTTACAACAGGGCTCAGTATTTGGAACGTCGTCGAGAACTGATGCAGTGGTGGGGCGATTATCTCGATGAAGCCTTCCGCGCGGGGATATGAGACAGTATGGGATCAACGAGGAACTACTACTAAGTCTTTAGTTAACTAGTGGCGATTCATATCGCCTATATCTCACTTAGTCAATGAATATGTAAATCTGCAAGCAGAAGAAGAGAAAATTAAGAAAAAATCGAGACGTGCTTGGGCTTTAACTTGGGTATCGTTCGTTGTCGGATTGATGTAGCTTCTACATTACATTAACAGGCCCTACAGCAGAAGAAATAGCACAACAGTTAATCGAGATTGGTGTGGTAGATGAGACAGAGAACTGATTAGAGCTCAATTTTTAGAATGCTGCAGACCCATCAGTTTTGTTATAGGGAACGAGGGTGCCCCCAACACTTGCTCGTGTGTGGTAGAAATCATTACTGATTTCTACCCTACCCATAAAAATGAATAGAAACATATCAGGTCGGGGGCATTGCTTGGCTCACTCGTAAGCGAATACGAATTCTCGCTTATCGAGAGATTTTTGTAAATACTTTTCATCCCTCCATGGGGCAATAAAATCATTAGCTAAAACGTAATCTCGTTTGTTATGGCCATAATTTGCTCCTGTTAAACTTTTCATTTTGAGCATTAAATCACATCTAATTCCTCTGTCTATATAGGGGCAAGATATGAAGTCAAAGAAGAGAATAAAAAACTGACAGCAAGAAAACTTATCATAGCTATTATCGATAAAGCTTAATGCATCTTTTATTAGGCTACTCTTTAATTCTGAATAGTCATCATCATCTTTCAAATAAATCATAAAAGTAACCCATTTAAAATAAAAGCTGTCATAATCATTAATAGAATTGTAGTATTTTGTCAGGCGATCTGGATCAAGCTTATAATCTTTAGGTAATAGTGATAATGTAACAAGAAGATTAAGTGTTTCTAGTCCATAGACTTTATCTTTTGTGTCTATGAATATGTCTATCGCCTGCTTCAATAAATCAAAAATTTTCTTGTGTAGAACTTCCTTATTAGAGCTTTCCATAGACTCACTGTAGCGCAAAATTCTCTCAACCTGCCTCGCTACTTTATCTGTTGTTCTTATTCGTATATCCATTGCGTGCATAAAAAATAAAACATCTAAATCTACAAGTAGCCAATTAATATGATTTTCATTAATATTAGTAGACGAGCTAATTTCCTCTAGAAGTTTATTGTTCTTGTTCTCTATTGATTTTAATAAGTAATTAGATATGGATTGATAACTTACATTATGGGATGATATCTCCATCTTAAGTCTTGATATAATTTTATTTGCCATTATATCTGGTCGAGAAAACTTCGAGTTTTCCAATTGCTCCCTATCTCTATTTTCAAAAACCTGGTTTATCTTATTCTTTATCGCATACTTAGTGATAGAAATGCTACTAGAGAAAGGACGTTTTAGGTACTCAGTTTTACTTTCATTTAAGTGAAGTTTATACTCTAATAAACAATCGGATACTGCTGTGTAAACTGTATCTGAAATTTCTTTGCTTTTATAAAAAATAAAGTAGTCATCAACGTATCGCCTGAAATCATAATGTTTTCCGATTAGTATGCCTTTATCTTTTAATGTTTTAATTATATCTATATCTATTTGCTGGAGTATAATTTCAGAGAATATTCTACTAACTTCAGGACCTATTATAATCCCATTAGTTTCACCATAGTTTAAATTTTGCATTAAAAGGTCAAAGGCAGATTCAAAAGATCCTTTGCCTTTTTGTTTAGCGAGTTTCTTACCCTTTGTTGCCCAGCCGATAGTGTGAGTATATATCGATGCAAAGCATTTCGATATATCTACTTGCAGCATACCCGAAAATCGCTTTTCAAGCTTATTATGTTCATATGACTCGAAGAACCTATATAGAAAAGGGTATTTAAGATATTTAAAGTATGAGCTAGCGGTTTTAGGATCGTCATCTATCATCTCAATGCCGATATTTGATTTATTCGATTTGCTGATTTTCCCATAGAACTTGGTCGAGACTTTATGAGGGTAACGCAATGAATTTCTTGACTTTCCAGAATAGTACTCAATCAAATTTTCGTAGGTACTATAAAAATTACATGTGTTTACTTGAGAGAAAGGGTGCATTATTGATAGTACTCTAGCTGACTTTCCATCACCTCTAAATATTTTATAGTTCAAGGGTATTGTTTCTGGTATTGGACCATCATTTGGATTTTTAATTTTGGATATAGCTGCATATGCCCCTATATCTTTTTTAAAGCGGTCGTACATATGGTGATTTGTATACCACAAGGGGAGCTCATATGGCAAAACGTCTGTAAGTAAAGCTCTAAGCTTATCATCTGTATCAACCTTTATTATTTTAGACATCTTTCCAAATCCTTGTTATGTCGATTACTTTTTTGTTGGTGAATTCAGATTTTATCTTTTTACTAGTGTGTCCATAAAATGACTTCTTTTTTAGATTTTCATATTCATCTCTACTGAAGTTAAATCGACTTTTAGATATTAATTTGAGATAGAAACCATCTATACCTTTCAAGCATTCAAATTCGTCTGTTACATGCCGATAGTTATAACGTAAACCGCTAAGTAGAACACCATTCTCATGTTTCCTGGCTGCTCTGACTGTACTTAAATAATTTATTCTTTGACTTAAAAGAGAGAAGTTCCTGTTCTTATTGAAATCCAATAGAGCTAATATAATTTTTAATTTTATTTTTTTAAGTTTATCTTTTGATATGGTAACTGAAACTTTATTCTCATTGTTGTTGCGATGATTAACTTTGAATAGATAGCCTAGAAATGTGAATTCTATATCTTTCACGCTTTGGTTTATAAATTTGTCGCTACCTTCATTAATTCTAAGGTCAATTTCTTCAACTTCTTTATTGATAAAGTAGTTTAACTTATCTTTTTTATATGAGTCATAGATTATTAGGTAATCATCTACATACCTTTGCGAGTAAATAACGGCTTCATTCTTTCTAATTTTATCGTCAAGATCTTCAAGGTATAGCTCAGATAAAGTTGGAGATACTGAGAGCCCTCTAGGGAGCCCTTCTATTTCCTGACGTTCACACTGATCAAAAATTGACTTTAGCAACTTTCGGCTTTGAGGGGAAAGCACCATATCGGTTTCCACTTTCTTTAGAAGCTTTAATCTAGGGATTGATTCATAGCACTTCTTTATGTCTATTCTTAATACGCTTAAATTGCTGTTATCTCTTAGAAGTGTTTTTATTTGTTTTATTATTTGACTTCTATCTGACTGTTTTACTTTATATATTCTTCTTAGATATTTATCTAGAAGCCTGATTGAAAATAGGTCCTCTGGTGAGCTGACTTGGTAGGTTGTAGCTCCTCTATGTTTCGAGGAGTAAAATGGCGCTACTTTTAGTTCCTTTTCTCTCAAAGTTTGGGCTAGCTGCTCAGTTTTAATCTCTTGCTCATTTTTGTCATTCCAGAGTTTCCATTTTTTGACGTCTTGTCTGTTTATTACTTTTGCTATAGATTCTCTGTTATAAGCTTGTTTAAGCATAGTAATTAGCTCTTTATTTAATTTGTTTTAAGAGTAGCTGAATATTAAGGAAGCTTTCTGATCTAGTCGATTTTTAATACCTTTCCAATTGGGCATCACTTGACCCATCAGTCGATAAAATCGCTCACTATGGTTGTGTTCGGCGATGTGACACAGTTCATGCAGTATGACGTAATCAATGCATTCGCGTGGCGCTTTAACCAGCAGTGGGTTTAGGGTAATACGTCCGTTAGGCGAACAGCTGCCCCACTGAGTTTGCATAGTCAGTATCCGCAGAGGAGGGCGTTTATCAACCCACAATGCTTGCTCTAAAACGGCGCCTAAACGCTTGTGGAAGGCGCCTTTGGCTCTCACCTTATACCAGCCTTGTAATGCTGCCTTTACACGCTCAGTAGTGTACTCACGCACGTTGACTTCAAGTTGACCGCGAAGCAGTTTAACGCCTGGTGCCTGGTCGGGTTTTATCAGTACTTTGAGTACGTATTGCTTGCCCAGGTAATAATGACTTTCACCGCTGACATAACGGCGTGGGGTAATGTGCGTTAGTTGCTTACGAAACTCTCGCAATTGCTGGTAAATCCAGCGTGCCCGTTTTTTGGCGGCACGCAATACGTCGTCATCAGAGCTATCAAGCGGTGCGGCGACTTTCACAGAGCAGTCAGGCAAGACCTTGATTTTAATTCTACGATCAGGGCTTTTGGCGGCAACGCGCTCAAACTCAATCAGCTCGTCGGCGTAATAAAAGCTGAGTTTATCCCCGTATGGCTTATGCTTCTCAGTAACCTGGTCAGCAAAACGTATCGCAAAGTTCATGGCTTAATGACCCAACTGCCCAACACGAACAACCTGCACAATAGCTTCGACAATCTTTTTCGTTTGCTCAATACCGCCACCGACAGCTTTGGCTTCGGCAAAAATCTTTGGTAGCAATTTATTGCGGATATCAGCTTCAATGTTATTCGGGTTAATCGAGTTTTCCGCAACGGACTGGCTAACGATGCTATCGACATCAAACGCAATCTCTACCCATTTATCCTGCGCTTGTTCATCCATTACTGTAAACGCCTCGGGTAGGTGCTTTTTGAACACGCCGTAATAGGCTTGCGCATGATGGTTGCCGGTCAACCGTTCAGGGATATCATCCAGACGACGCTCTTGTACCTGCTCCTCAAATTCGCGGAACAGCATGTACTGTTTCAGCGGGTGGTCAAACAGTTTTTCCGCTTCTTCAATGGCTTCACGCAGTAGCTTAGAAAATGCTTCCTGTGCGTAAGGGTCGTCACCGAGCTCTTGCTCAATCATTTTAGTGACACGGGTTTTGATGATATCGGTTTCGTTACGGGTTTTATCTTCGCTCCAGTCTTCCGGTGCTTGTTTCTGGCCCATTTTACCGACTTCGTATACGCCCTCAGAATCCCGCACTTCGACACCAACGACGTGTTTATTCAGCAACTTTTTCACCTCGTGAGCGTACTCGTCGTAACTGACACGCTCGCCGGAATCCTGTTGCACAGTTTGACGAAGACTGGATAGTTGTTTCACTGTCTCTTTGTATTGTCGACGGTCTTTATCGGAAAAGCTCTTATCCTCAAAGAAGGTTGCTGATTGCAGGGCAACTTTAAGGCAAGTGGCAAAGGCTGTGAGTGCTTCATAAAAGTCTTCGCGGCGTTTTTGGTTTTTATCGACCATCTCGCCGTTTATTTCTTCCATGTGCGGCAACAGGGCATGACGCAGGGCTTCAGTGTCTGATTTATTTTTAACACCATCAAATATCGCCCATAGCTCTTTATAAAGCTGTGGTAGCCGTTTGTATTCGGTGCTCATTTGCTGGTAAAGACCATCAATATCATCGATGTCGTAACCGCCCTGGGTACGTGAAGCCAAGTCCTGATATTCTTGTATAGTGGTATCAAGCTCGGACAAAATGCCTCGATAATCAATCAGCAGCCCGAATTTCTTGTCTGGGTGTAATCGGTTAACCCGAGCAATAGCCTGAATGAGGTTGTGACCTTTTAGTGGCTTATCGATATAGAGCACGGCATTTTTCGGCTCATCAAAGCCGGTTAACAGCTTATCAACCACAATCAACAGCTTAAGCTTAGGGTCTTTATCAAAGCGCTCGACCAGCTCTTTGGTGTAATTCTGTTCATCTGACGAGCCGACATGCTCTTTCCACCACTTACTGACTTCCGGCATTGTTTTTTCATCAACAGAAGTATTGCCCTCCCGGGTATCCGGCGAGCTCATGACCACCGCCGATTCAAACAGGCCGACTTCGTCCAGGTATTTTTTATATTTAATGGCAGAGGCCTTGCTGTCACAGCACAGCTGACCTTTTAAACCTTCATCGATGTTTCTATCAAAGTGATGAGCAATATCGTACGCAATAAGCTGAATACGCTCGTCAGTTCCATACACCTGACCGCGACGGCTGAATTTCTTCTTTAAATCGCCTTTTTGCTCGTCACTTAAGCCGTCCGTCATACGCTCGAACCAAGCGTCGATGGCGCGCTCGTTTACATCCAGGTCGGGTATGCGCTCTTCGTAGAGCAGGGGAGTGACGGTTTTATCTTCCACCGCACGCTGCATGGTGTAGGCGTGCACAATAGGTCCGAATTTATTCGTGGTTTTATCGTCCTTTAACAGCGGTGTACCGGTAAAGGCCACAAAAGATGCGTTTGGCAGCGCCTGATTCATGCGAATGTTGTTCTCGCCGCCTTGGCTGCGGTGACCTTCGTCAATCAGCACAATAATGTTGGGACTGTCGTTGTGGCACTCGGGTAGTTTGGTGGCGGAGTTAAACTTCTGAATGAGCGTAAAAATAATACGCTCATTGCCTTTACCGATTTGCTGAGCGAGGCGTTTACCCGAGGTAGCCATTGCCGCTTCTTTGTCTTTCTTACTGGACAACTCGCCACCGGAAGCAAAGGTTTTCGAGAGCTGGTTTTCTAAATCAACACGGTCGGTTACAACAATCACCCGGCATTGTTTCAGCTCTTCGTGCAGAATCAGTGCTTTGGACAAAAACACCATAGTGAAGGACTTGCCCGAGCCGGTAGTGTGCCAAATAACGCCGCCTTCGCGACCGCCTTTACTGTTGCGTTGTTGAATTCGTTCAAGCAGTCGTTTGATGCCAAACACTTGCTGATAGCGGCCTACAATCTTGCCGATTTTCTTATCGAAAATAGTGAAGTAGCGCACCATATCGAACAGGCGCTCTTTAGATAGCAGGCTTATCAGCAGTTTATCCTGTCCTGTTACCATGAGCTCGCCACCGGCAATCAGGTTTTGATACCAACTGAGGTCGCGCTTATCACGGTGGTCGAATAGATGTTGCAGGGTAGCGTCGTCCAGCGCCTTATTCTTGAGCGCCAGCATGTCAGCGTCGCTAATATCTTCTTCTTTCCAGGCGGCCCAGAACTTTTCCGGGGTCTCGACAGTGCCATAACGCCCATCAATGCCATTAACCGACAACAGCAGTTGCGAATACGCAAACAAGTGGGGGACTTCGTCAGGGCGTTGGTTACGCAGGCTCTGTGAGATGCCTTCGTTAATGGTTGGGCCTTTCTGAGCATTACCATCGGGGCGCTTCGCCTCAATCACCACCAGCGGCAAGCCGTTTACAAAACAAACCAGATCCGGTCGGCGACTGTCAAAGCCACCGGCACGCGTCACCGTGTATTCTTCTGTGAAATGAAACTGGTTGTTGTCCGGATTCTGCCAGTCGATGATAGAGACGGTTGGCGTGACTTTTTTCCCGTCGACGAATTCCGTCACCGGAATACCGTACATTAAATGGTTATAAATCGCTTCGTTGGCGTGGCGAAGTCCCTCATTAAGAGCTGGGCTGCAAAGATGCGAGATAATGTTATCAATGGAGTTATCGGACAGTGGGTAGCTTTTACCGGCATAATGAAAGGTACGCTGGCTCAGCACATCACGTAATACCTCACGCAACACCACCCGGTCCTGTTTACCACCACGCTTCGTCAACGCTTCCTGTGGCGACAAAAACGACCACCCCAAACCGGCTAATAGCGTCATTGCCGGTATTTTAGCGGCGTATTCTTCCTGAAATTTTGGGGCAAACTGTTCCATTGTCTTCTCCGCGTAAAGTCGCCTTATGGCAACAGACGCTTTTATTATTTTTAAATCAAAAAATAAGCTACCAGATTAAGTTGTTCGGCGAAACCGAACAACTTCTACCACTCACTCTTTAGTCCTTGCTCTGCTTGAACTAAGACCTCTCTGAAACTTGTTTCGCGGTGAAGGTAGCTCGATTTTCATGAGCTGGCACCGAGATAAAAGTTTTGAATCGATGACTTAATAGTCTCGAAAGCTTGATTATCTCTAAGACCAAACGAGCCGAATAAGCGTTGTTCCATTTGTACATAACTGCTTGCCTGTCCCTCAGGGGCACTATAAAGTCCTTCATCGCCTTCAAGCTCTTGTATTAGAAAGTATGCAATTAACTCAATAGCTTTTCTTGGGGCATTGCTCTGCGCCCACTCAGAACCTGGCAGTAGTCCTAAATATTTTGCGACATACTCAATATCTATCGAGTTGTTAATAATCGACTTTTCAAGCTTTTGCTCGAAACAGAAGATAAAGATTCCGAACAACCGTAGTAAGCAATAACCAGGATACTGATTGCTCTCCAACTTTTGCGTCAATTGGTGGTAGATTTCGATATGACGAACAAAGGTTTCAACTTCCCTTAGCGATAGGTTCTTGAGGATTGTAAGCTCTTCGCAAACGGATTTTACAATATGGCCGTGTTCTATGAGCTTTGTGTTTTTTAAAACTTGGCTGTCATATAAGAGTCTTGATAGGTGCTCAACAGAAGCTGCTTTTTCATGATAATGGGAGCCTCCCTCAGGGATAAACTTTTGGGGGAGGGAACATTTAAATTTTATAAATTTATCAAGATAACGGCTGGCCTCAACTCCTGCACCATACGCATGGTTAATTGCTGCCTTCAATTGTGTCGTGTTTGTCACTAGTACGAAGTCGACACCAGGAATATCAAATGTGTGCTTAATGAGCTCTAATACCTGTACTGAGAAGTCAGGTCGGCAACGGTCAAGTTCATCGATAAAAATCACGATAGGTGTATCGTGTGCAATAGATGCAAGTGTATCTTGTAAAGCTTTTATATTAGCTTCTGCTTCTTCGTGATCTTTTAGCAGGTTGCGGACCGTTGCATCAATTGCTTCATCTGTTGCACTATCTAATTCACTTGCAAGCTCATCACCCAAGCTGTCTGCGTTAGCTTTTAGAACATGGCTAAGGATAGCTTTTCCTAAAACCTTAGTTCCAAGTCGTAGAACAGGAATTGCTTTTTCCCTAAGATTTGACTGTTTTTCACCGTCCTCTATCAGGGATAATACTCCACTTAAGATTGTCATAAGAGGGTTGTCAGCGTGGTCAGCTTTAAAGGCGTCAATATAAAGAACTTTGTGACTATCTTCTGACTTAAGCTTATGAATCAGCTTCTGACAGAACTCTGTTTTGCCGGTTCCCCAGTCACCATCAATGACGAGTGGTGATATATCAATATCAGAGGTCAATAAGCTGATGAGCTGTGAGGCGATGGGCTCACGACGAAATTCATCTCGATTTTCGAACGTTAGTGCTGGCTTTGGCTCGTCAATATCGCTCACGCGACCTCCCTATCTAACTTTACGCGACGCTTTCCCGTAAGGAGCTGTTGCATAAGAGCCTGCTTCTCGCATTTTAAGTGACTAAGCTTTCTATTGAGAGTTTCTAGTTCTTGATCTGCATCAGCTAAAACTTCAGATATCTTCATTTGTTCTTGTAAGCTAGGACATTCAAAGGTCGTTTTTTCAAAATCTCGTTTTGATAACTCTAAAAAAGTGGAACCAGAAGCTTTTCGCGTAAGCTTTTTATTAAAATGTGCTATTAGGTAGTATATAAACTCAACGTCAAATTTTTTACTAGGGATAAGGTTTTTGAAACCTTGGTTTGTAGTGATTTCTGAAGCTGAAATTGCTGCTGCGCCAACCGTCGCACGTGTACAAACCATCAAGCTTCGAGGAGGTAGCAAAGTGGCGGAGCTTTCTTTAACACCTTTTTCGGTAATTGTTCTGGAAGTCGATTCAACATAACGTGATTTTAATGCTGTTACGTCGGTAGGAGTGAGCCAACTAACCGATCCTCCCCAATACTCTTCGTTTTTTGTATCTGGTGTGCCACCAGATACAATACGCCCCATCTCCGAGAGAGCAGTATCTTTCCACTCCCCACTAAATCGCACACCATTCTCATCCAGCAGGCGTTTTTTGCCGGTGAGCAGTTGTTGCATTAGAGCTTTTTTCTGCTGCTGGCTATTGGCGAGCAGTTGCTCGGTGGTAGTGATGGCCTTATCCCAGGTTGAGAGGATTTGGGCTATTTTCTTTTGTTCCCTGACGTTTGGCATTAAAGCTTTGTACTTGAACAAGTCAGACAAAGAGATTGAAACTTGATTAGCGTTACCTCTAACTAGAGTTGAAATGTAATGACGGAATTTAGGCTTTCTAAGTATCTCAAATAAATATTCAGTGGTGACTTGGCCCTCAATAGGAATTAGTTTTACTAAGTTTTGATTAAGAAGACTTCCTGACGCCGCTAGGGGAACCCTGATTGCTTTCCCCACCATAGAGTCAATCAGGTGGGGGCGAGAACCCACTGTAGTAAGCAGGATGTCTCCAGTTGAAAGTAAGTGAGCATCTAGTTTAGCTGCGACTTCATTCGGTATATAGACTGGACTCTCAGAGTGCACTGAGTCTCGAGTCGTATCTGAAATTCTAATGATTCTGACGCCAGAATCACTATAATCAGTTGATGTGAAAGCGAATCCTTTCTTATACGTTATAAGGTCACCTAAATTACGAGTGTTCCACCCCTCAGGCACCATAACCCAACTCCTCCAGATATTTCTCCATCTGGCTTTCTAGCTCATCTAGCTCGGCTTTTAGCTTTTGGCGCTCAGCACGCACTGCCATCAAATCGATTTCTTCTTCCTCTTCGAAAGTATCGACGTAGCGGGGGATGTTCAGGTTGTAGTCGTTTTCCTGAATTTCTTCGAGTGTTGCCAGGTACGAGTATTTGTCGACGGTTTCGCGACTGCGGTAGGTGTCGACGATTTTCTGAATGTTGCCGTCGCTTAGCTGGTTTTGGTTTTTACCTGATTTAAATTCACGCGATGCGTCGATGAACAGCACTTTGTCATCGGACTTCGATTTTTTGAAAACTAAAATAGCGGCAGGGATACCTGTGCCGTAGAAAAGTTTCTCGGGCAGACCGATAACGGCATCTAACAGGTTCTCGTTAATCAGTTGCTGACGAATTTTGCCTTCTTTCGAGCCTCGGAATAATACGCCGTGTGGTACAACGACGCCCATGCGGCCCCCGAGTTTCGTCGAAGACGCGGGCTTCAGCGTTTCTATCATGTGTAAAATAAACGCGTAGTCGCCTTTGGTTTTTGGTGGCACACCACGACGGAAACGGCTGAATTTGTCATTCTCAGCGTCGTCATGACCCCATTTATCTAAACTGAACGGTGGGTTAGCGGTTACGATATCAAACAGCATGAGGTCGCCGTTCTTATCCAACAGCTTAGGATTGCGAATGGTATCGCCCCATTCAATTTTATGGTTGTCCTCGCCATGTAGGAACATGTTCATTTTGGCTAATGACCAGGTGGAGCCAATGGCTTCCTGACCGAATAGGGCATACTCTTTGCTGTCATGATTTGCGATAACTTTGCGGCCACACTTCATCAATAAAGAGCCGGAGCCACAGGCAGGGTCACAAATGCTGTCACCGGGTTGTGGGTCGAGTAGCTCTGCTATTAAGTCGGATATTTCAGGTGGTGTATAAAACTCACCGGCTTTTTGGCCGCCGCTGGCGGCAAAGTGTTTAATTAGGTATTCGTAGGCGTTACCGATGACATCCAGTGAACCAACGCGGCTTGGCTTTAGGTTAAGCTCAGGCTTGGCGAAGTCTTCGAGCAAGTGTCGCAGAATGTCGTTTTTCTGCTTTTCTTCGCCTAGTTTATCGGTGTTAAAGCTGATGTCCTGGAACACGCTTTTGCCGGCATCTTTTAGCTTAGTGCCGTTGGCTTCCTCAATGGCATGCAGTGCTTGGTCAATGCGCTCACCATTACCCGGCTCGTAGCGACGGTCGTAGAGCGCATAAAAGCTGGCATCGCGCGGTAACACGAAGCGCTCGTTTTTCATCATCTCTTCAATGAGCTCAGGCTCATCACCATACTGTTCTGCATATTGGTCGTAATGGTCCTGCCATACATCCGAGATGTACTTGAGGAAGAGCATGGTCAGAAGAAAGTCTTGGTATGTTCCGGCATTTATTGTACCGCGAAAAGTGTCACAAGCGTTCCAAAGTGCTTTATTGATGCTGTCCTGGCTAATTGTTGTCATTATTATTAACGTCCCCGTACAACCTGATTGTAAGCGTTATTGTTATCCATTATTTGCAGTCATTATGCCACGGATAGCAATGATGTCACGGGTTCAAGTTTGGAGGAACGGTGCGACAGTTTAGGTCGCACTCTCATCGAGTATGGGTAGTCAGGGTAATACCAGTTCGATTGGGCGAGCTACCTGGGCTGTTAGTGCAGCTTTTTCGTCAATGCGGTGATAGCAATTGAGATGGCCTTTTTATCAAACATATTTAGTTTGCGTTGCGCCCATTTAGCGCCAGCAGGCCAATCGGTTAATGCTTCTATTACACTATCTGTGTCTGGATTTACGTTCCCCTCAGTTATCAGCCAGTCAACTGTCGCGAGCAGCTCGAGTCCAAAGGGAGATTCGAACCCTTCAATAATTTCTGTCGCTTTATCCAATGCATATTGAAACTCAGTTGCTTCAGCTTGTAGGAAAGCTGCAACGGTTTCCCGCTTATTATCATTAAAGGCAATCACATCTGTCGCTTTTGCGTCGGGAATCCGCTTATCCGACTGTAAATAACTACCATCTAACCGGTTTAATAAGTGAGTTAAGTCACTGGCATAGGGTCCGTAATTTCTGGGCTGAAAGGTCAGTCTAAGCGGGCTCTCTTTCCCTTCTTGCTGTATGGCTCGTTGCAGGAACCATGCAAGCTTTTGCACCTCAAGTAGGGTACATTCATTACCTAATACCCAGTAACGTCTTATCAGCTCTGCAATCATTGCTCGAGCAGCTGTTAGTTGCTCAACTCCAGATTGTTTGCTTACGTTCTGGTACTGCTGCGTAGGCTGATAAATTTGAATGTCGATGTCAGTCATATCGCCCAGATGCTTTTGTATCAGGGGCAAAACGTTATTCCAGTCTAAACCACCATTGCCTGCCCCTAGAGGAGGGATGGCAATTGAGCGAATGTTATTATCAATAATGAAAGCTCTTAAGTCTTTTAACCCTTCTTCAATCCATTCTATTTTTGATTTGGCACGCCAATGCTGCTTTGTCGGAAAGTTCACGATCCATTGAGGATTGACCAGTTCGTTGGTGTGAGTAACGAACATTTTGCCTGTCTTAACTTTATTCTCTTTACAGGCCTGAGAATAGGCTTCCATATTTGCAGGAAACCTTTCTTTAAACATCAAAGCGATCCCTTTACCCATAACACCGACAGTATTTACGGTATTAACAAGGGCTTCAGCTTCAGATTCTAATAAATTGCCTGTCTTATAATTGAGCATGAAAAAGCGCCAGTATTCGGGGTAGTGAATAAATTAGTCAATAGCTTACTAGCTACAAGATAGGGGAACCTTTGCTACCCCTTTAAGGCCCGTACTTTAGCTAACTAAAGAGTGTATCGCTACAGGCTGACCGCCCGACATTAAAATGTGGTCTTTAATCACGCAAAATGACGCCTTCGCGGCTTTTGAGCCTGTTCTAATTTTGGTTTGACAAAATACGGGCAACATAACTGGACTAATTAACAGGGTGATATGGATATCCAGTATTTTTTGGCATACCAAATTCTGAACGCTAACGGCTATTTCACTCGGCAAAACTTCAAACCTATATCACGGCTGTGCATTGCCAAGAATTAAGGAGAAAAGCTATGCACAGATACTTATGTATGGAAAGCTGTTGTTTGCAGGGCTCTGGTCATGATTAATGAGCATGGATTGTTAGCTATTAAAACAGAGCCTGGCAAAATCACGATCATTGAGAATCCAAACGTTATTTTATTACGTGCAGCTGGAAACTATGTCGAATTGTTCCTTGAGGATGGACGTTTGCTCCACCGGGCAACGTTGCAGTCTATGCTTGGGAAAATGCCTGAATACTTCCTACAAGTTCATCGTAGCTATGTTGTGAATTTAAAACATTTGAAGCACATACAGAGTGAGTTAGGGCGTTATACTGAGTGCATTATGTCAGATGGGCAACAAATTCCTATTGGCCCCCAATTCAGATCGTTGTTAATGATGAAGCTAGGTCTGCAATCAGACGATTAACTCTCCATATTCACCATCAATATCTACCGTTTACTCCATCATTCGTTAGTGTTCGTCACAAATTACCATCAATTACTGCAGCGTGTGTAACCCTCTAGTCTGAGTCTATTCGTGTTTATTCAGCAAGGATTAGTTAAATGGACGTTCGGGTTTATGGGGTACGCGAGTTACCTGATGTAAAGTTGAAGAAGTTATTACGTGACCACGAGTCTTTCGTCATCGAGAAGGTTCCGCGCAAACACTTCAAAGAGGTTATCAAGACGCTGGAAAGTCATATTGAGACACTCGATATGAAGTGCCGAGTTTTTTCAAAGGGACGTAAGACATTAATGGCAGGGTCTTTCTTTGGTCCAACGGCAATATGGGGTGTCGCTTCAGCGGCGTTTATGGGCGCACACAACGTAGCAACGTGGGACCCGGACTATGAAATTGCTAAGAACCGGGTAACTGGCACCTTAACCGTTACCTACAAGAAAAAGGACGACTGAGGGCTCTAGGAGCCCTCTTTATTTTTTGTCTACTCAAGTTCATTGTCGCGTTCAGCAATACGTTGCTCTATCCACTCTTAAATTTCGTTTTTGGAATTCGCTTGTTAATAACGGTTTGTGATTGAGTGAGTGTCCTCACCACGTGATTTTCTGAGGCATTGCATTAGCCATTCGTCGACTTCACTTTCTAGCCAGCCACTAGCTCGGCCGCCAAGTAATACTGGTTTGGGGAATCCGTCGTTTTCTATGCGGCGGTAAATGGATGAACGACTAAGGCCAACTTTGTTAATGACTTCTCCTAAACGAATGAATCTCATGAGTTTTCTCCTATCTGAGTTTGTCTCATGGGATTGGTTGACCCTGTAAGAAATTATTTGAGACTGGTTTACGGCTCGCCTTAAGCTCGAGCATTAATTAGTTCGTTGTCTTTAAGCACGCACTCGCCCTTCATTTTGTCCGTCTGATCACAAATAACCCTGCACTAATTAGGCATGTGGAAATCTGGGCTAACGTTTATTCCAATGACTGAAAGGAGCTAGTCATGAAAAGGGCATTATCTATTGCATTGTTTGCTGGACTTTTAGCTGCGTGTAGCGATCCGGATCCTCAAGTAAGTATTGAGGCTTGGGAGCATACCAACCGGCATACAGGTGGCACGTACTTCGTAATTGAGATTACATCAATTGAAGAGCAGGTAACGGTGGAAGATATGTTGGTTAATCGCGGGAACTGCGACTACAGTGATAAAACGCCTTACTCAAGAAAGCCATACCTACCAACCGATCTGAAGTACGGTGAATCTATTGAGCTTAAAATCTACGATGACTGCTCGCTGACTGAGATTGAAGTGGTAACTGATAGTGGCTCTACAGTCATTAACTATTAGACATAACTTTATGTCGCAAAATGGAAGCATAGAAGCGCTCAAGGAACAGTAATTTAACCCGTAGAGCGCTTAAATTTATTCAGGACCTAGCCGCGGCACTTTCGACCTAGTTCTTTTTCTGCTAGCTCAGTTGCTTGCTCAAGAAAATCGTCAGGAGCATCAGCCCAGCTTGAATACTCCCCATACTTGCGAAGATGCGTCTCTAAACAAGCAACGAACTCTGAGTCATATTCGTTATTATCAACTTTGTGGTCACTCATCATGATTTACCCTCTTTAGTTTGAGTTTTAGTTATTCTTCAAACAAAGAGGTTGGGGCTGATGTTCGATAGTTCAATACCGAAGAACCTGAATTTCTATGATCGAAATGCCCCTATTGAGTTACATTTGAAACCTATATTACCGCTGTGCATTGATACATTAATACTTAAGGAATCGATATGCACAAGCAAATACAAAATGATAAGAGCGTTTTGTTCAACTCAGAGCGAGAGTTGTTGAGCAAAGCGCATCTCCTAATCCAGTCACGATTTAAACAGGGAGAAGGCTTTACCGAGCCCTCAATGGTTAAAGAGTTCGTCCAGGGAAACTATCAGCAGTGCTCAAAAGAAGTTGCAGGTTTACTGCTACTCGATAGCCAACACCGACTCATAGATAACGTTGAGTTTGAAGAGGGCGAAGAGCTAGCTGCTTCCATAGTGTACCGAGAGGTACTTAAGGTTAATGCTGCCGCTGTTATTGTCAGTTATTTCTCACCGGCTAAAGAGCTGAGTCACTCTGACAAAGAGCATGAGTTATCAACACTTAAGTCGGCTCTGAACCTGATTGACGTATCCCTACTGGATTGTATGTTGGTAACTGATGAGGTCGTCTCGCTTGCTGAGCGGGGGCTACTATGACTGGGCGGCTGTACTGCTAGGGTACAGCCGTTTTGCATCCTGAGTTTTATAAATCGACCAATCTAATCCAACGTCTGCGGCCACCTAGCCTAGGTTTCTTTATTTTTTGGGAAGCCCCGTAGTCTCCGTTAACGTCATAAGCCATTTTTATAGCGGCAGTAAGCGACACAGTCATGTCTTCATCGAGAGCTATATCAGCAATGTCCATAGGCACATGAGGCCGTTGAAGATGGAGAGATTCAACATAGCTTTCAGCTCCTGCATAAGCACCGGAAAGGCAGATAGCCATCGTTTCATGGTCTGCGTGTCGCTCGACGAAATTGTAAAGGTACTGCTGTGTACAGACAAAACCGTGACCGTATAGCCGAAGGAATAGTAGGGCGCAGACCAATGCCGTATCACCGCTTTGTCTACCAAAAGCGTTTGAGCGAATGAGCTGGTACGCGTAAACGCCTGCTGCTTCAAAAGCTCCGTATGTCGAGTTATTCCAAATTTCGTTGGACGCTTGTTTTACTGCAGACTCCAACGCATCCCTTTTAATGTAGTAAGGGTTGTCGTGAAAGTGATTGTGAATGAGTGCAATGTGCTCTGCGTCAAAGGTAAAAGGGTTATACATGATGACTCCAAGTTTCTGTTGTGTTGATTGATCGTGCTTGCTTTCAAAGCATCGGTCGGAGCCGTAATGTTTTATTGCGATAGTTAAGAGCCCATCAGATTTCAGACCTATATCACTGCTGTGCATTTACCAAATTAGGAGGTTAACAATGCACACACTTGATAAAGGCTGTTATTCATCAGCCAACAATAAAGCTGAGCGAGACGTTTTTCATCGCGCCAGCCAGATCCTGGAAGAGCGTCACTTACGAGGCAAAGAGCCTTACAACCCGAACGTCATTAAGGACTTTTTGACGTATAAGCTGGCGCACTACGAGCGCGAGGTATTCAGCATCATCTTCCTAGATGAAAAGGGTCACTTCATTGAGTACCGCGAACTGTTCTACGGCACCATCAATGCGGCCAGTGTGTACCCACGGGAAGTGGTTCGAGCTGCACTGGAAACGAAAGCGTCGTCACTCGTGCTGTCACACAACCATCCTTCGGGAGAGCCTGAGCCTTCCAATGCGGACATCCGCCTGACGGAGCGCCTGCAAAAGGCCCTGGCTGTTATCGGCGTTGAGGTGAAAGACCACATCGTTGTCGGCAAAGAGTGCGTGTCATTCTCTGAGCGCGGTCTTCTTTAGCGCTAATTCACTTGTAACCAAATACTGGAGTAAACCTTTATGGCGGCAATATTTAAGACACCGGCATCGAGAAAGTGGGTAGTGCTGGGAATTAAGGCAGCAATAACTGCATTAGCGCTTTTACCGCAACTGCGAGAGCGCCAGCAAAATACTGGATGCTTAAGGTCAGAGTCAGACTTTCCTAACGCTATGTCAGCAAGCCCACTGGGCCTGCTCCTGCTCGATGAGCTGGGTTATGTCATCACGTCCTACCAAATCCGTTATCACATCACTGATGACTCTGCGGTTGATAGTGAAGGCATTAAGCGGGCAGCGTCCAAAGCGAAAGCGTACGGAGCTGTTTTAACGTTCGATAAAGGTGTGTATGCCAATGGTTTGTCGATCGAACCTGACGTTGTTGAGAGCGTTAGAGCGGCTTTGGAAGAGGTCGGTGTACGATTATTTAACCAAAGCTTTTCGTCTAGAACGGGACCTTAAAAAGCTGTTCCGTTTGTAGTCATATCAGCACTTAGTAGCCCTTGTAAAACGAGGGCTAAAAATGGAGTGTTGTCATTCCGAAACCATAGAAAAATAAGGAAACTTAACCATGGCTGAAGTACAAGCAGTGAAGGACTTGGACCAGGTGAAGCTTATTGGCCATCTTCTTCTAAAAACCTACGGTCAGCAGATATCTGATATCTGGAACGTTGGCTTAAACTTAGCTTTACGTATTTCTGACTTACTGTCAATTCGATTTAGCGATATCCAAGGGGATAGATTAGTTCTCAGGGAAAGCAAAACCGGTAAGTTAGCAAGTATCAAGCTCAACGAAAAAGCTAGAACGATTATTGAACGGATACGTTCGGAGCACCCTGACCATACTTACTTGTTTCAGTCCTATCGGAACCGTTGGTCGCTTAACCAGTCACCCAGGCCATTGAGCAGCCGGTATGTGAACCGCGCTATCTCAATGATTGGTGAAGAAGTGGGCTTAGATCTGGGAACGCACTCAATGCGTAAAACGCGAGGTTACCATCTCTACAAAAACACCAATGACCTTGCACGGGTTATGAAGATGCTTAGGCACAGTAATGAGGCGGTTACCTTGCGTTACATTGGCATTACGCAGGAAGACGTTGATAGGGACTTTGTTGAGTTAGAAATTTAGTGCGGTATATACCCGCACTCTTTCTCTTCATCGAGTATTAATTTAAAAAGAGGAGTAATTGTATCGCAAGAATTATAGAGAGAAACCATAATACTATCGTAAAGCGTTTTCTTAATGACTCGATTTGCTTTGATAAATGCTTAAACTTTCCGGAATTGTCTATAAGTTTTATATCGGCTCTTTCTCCATCTTTAGAGAACTGATCCGCATAAGAAGCTAGCACTCCTCCCCCTGCACCAGCACAAGAGTAGATAGCTAAACTTTGTAACAGCATGAAAATTCCAGAGTACTGAGTAAATAGCTCCCTGTTGAGGAGTAGTTGCTTCAATCCATCAGCAAAAACACTAGACCAAAAAACTCCGAAGAGAATTAGTGCTATCCCTTTAGTCGACCTAGTCCATTTCGCATGGATAAGCGCAATGAAAGGAAATATAAAGCTGAGGGCTAGAGCAAGGGGCACTGCGGATGATACGTTGTAAATAACGACAGTGACAGCAGCTATTAGAGAGAAAATTGCTAGAGTGGTGAAAACTATTTGCATTGAGCCCCCAATTGTTTAACTTTGCAATAGTTGTTGGTACTTGGGTTTAGTGGCATTAGCTTATCGTTTGTTTAACCATCTCTCTAGAGGCGTTTTTCAATTATGGTGGTTTAATACTCCACCCTATGCTGTCACTGAAATCTTTAGTACCTAGTCCAGACTTTACTAATTTCTACTACAGTTGAATGATTTTCTGCTATCTCCGTAATGTTTGCTCTTAAGCTTTGCAAAATAACTGAGGCGATAAAACGCATCCTGGTAAGACATTGAAGCTCGTCCCTCATTTCGCAGCAAGTGGTAGCTGGCGTTATCTACGAAATATACACCGCCAGCCAATTCAAAGACATTCAGATTTAACGCACTTGCCCAGGCTTTCTTAATAAAACACGCCAGACTTGTCTCGCTACCTCTGTACTTACCGAGTGTTCCAAAGTAACTTTCGTTCAGAACCAACGCAACGTGGTAATGCGGCTTCTCCGAACCTTCTTGCTCTAGGCACCAGATATATCTAAGGGTACAACGGTGGGCACGATTCGAGCTAATTAAACGTCGTTTTCTGTCTGTTAAAAATTGGTACTTTAATGCTTCGAAAAACCGAGTAATGGAGTCTGATTCAAATGCATACTCAGCAGTTATCGGGAATCTTAAGTCAAAGCGTACTACAAGGACTCTTGCGTAATCATCCATCGCTTTTGCTAGAACTTGCTCAATTGACTCAAGGTAGTTAATAGCTAAGGGCCCTTTGTAGTTGTAGACTCTTAAACCGTTGTAGAAACTCCCGTAGGTCAACCTAAGGTTTGTATTATCAGGGGGTCTTCTGTTCATGACTATTCCTCGTATGATTGGTTATGTGTCATACAAGTAGTCAGCCATGTAAAACTTTATTGGTATTGTTTAATGAACAGCTTTGTTGCTGCTCTAGTGGCTTATACATTTACTCTATATGTATATTAATTATTACATACATCAAGCATCGTAATTTTCCCCGGTGTAACGTGTGAAGTCATGCGCATTCCGCGTATATTGTGATTCTGATTAAATATCAATAGCCTTAACTGCAACGGTGAGGGTACTCAATCGACAACCAACAAACTTTGGGATGAAGAAAAGAAGTTCTTACTCGCCGGGTATAGCATGAATTTTTTTTGTCTTAGTTCGTCACTAGGCGTGCCTGAAAATTGTTGGCTATTTCGAACTGCACTTTGGATTTTATTGAATAGGTCAATTGCTGCATTAGCCATAAAGTAGCTGACCGCCTCACTTATTTTATTGGCCTTGTGATATCCCATGCTTTTAGTTAGTGGGCCAGTTACCATTTTGGAGATAGCATCGACGAACAAAGCGTGTTGATCATCTAATGTCGCATTAGAGGCGTTATCTTTTGGTTTTGCCGAGTCTGAATGGGGAAAGCCAGAACGCCTTAATTCACTTATGACGACTTCCTCAATTAAGAAACAGAAATGTTTGTAGGGTCGGTCCCCAATGGGAGGCTCGGCCTTAAACAGCTTGCGGAGCATGGAAAAACCATTATTCGTTAACTCCTGCGGTATAGCGTGCTTAATTTCTTGCTGTCTTGATAGACCTTTAAGAACGGTCAGTATGTGGCTACTACTACTAAGTGCTGCTAGATCAAGCAGTAAGGATATGGTTTGCCTTACAGGGTTGTCGCATAGGGTTATTTCGGTATTCAAACGACCTAGCTTATAGTTATTAACAACGATATCAGGTTTTACAATCAAGGTTGATTTCGCTTTCCCCATTAAGCTGCTTCCAACGAACCCTCCGACGTATTCGGATAGTAGGCCTAGCTTCTGAAATTGTGAAAGGTGGCTTCTCAGTGTCTTGGTTGTAATACCTAACAATGAAGCGAGTTCACCATGCTCAGTCTTGATTACTCCATATTCATTGGCTCGGCAAAGAAGGGTCCCAAAAGTTATTTGTTGCGGACGCATAAACCGAACCGCACCAATCCTATTACTTTTCTGTGCTTGTCCTTTGCTTACGACTTTAAAGTTCTCTGTATCATCGAGCTTATCTTGGCTGACATTCAGAAGGTCGGCTGTGTCATCTCGATTAGAGGTTATCAGTTTTATCGCCATCTCCGAAAATGGCGGTCTGTGATTGGATGCGTCGGTTTCAAAATCGGTAACAGAAAAACTAACTCTGCCATCTTCTTTCGATAAGTTTGACGTGGCTAAGTACTCTTGCGTCACTAACTCAGTTAATTCCGCATGGTAGTTATTTTTTACATATACGCCAATGTCGCTACTCTGAAACTGCAGGTTTTCCGCACGCTTTTCCGTGGTCAAAACAAAGCGGGGCTTGTTATTTTCGTTGGCCCACTCGATTAAATTTATAAGTAGGTGTTTTGTCTTTAGAGATATGGGATACTCGTTCGTTAATACGGATACTGACTTATGGTTATTCATAAACGACATTAATGTTGTTGCTATTAGGTATACCTTAAACTGAATAATATCAAATGTCACTTTAATGTTGTTTTGTCGTTATATATAGTCACATATGTTTTTTTCGAGTTGTCGTTGGATGGCTAATAGAAGAAGCCGGGAGAGATACATGAGTCGAAAATCGAAATCACTCGAGCGAGTTGCGGCAGAGGAAATAGATCTAGATTTTGATCGCGACGATGAAAAGTTCGATTTGATCGACCAGCACGTTGCCAAAGAATTTAGCTTTGTAAGTCCTAAAAATCGTGTCCTTTTTTATCGATGGCTCGAGCTCTTTCTCGACAAATATCCGACCCGATCGCATGTCGATTTACATGGCTCAGTAAAAAGTGACCAATTGCTTACATCTGAAAAAGTTGCTGCTTTATTAAGCACCCCCGAAACAAGTTTAGACTTAAACTCTTATTGGAAAAGAGGAAGCAGAGCGATCAGAGATAGAGTTAGAGAGGAAAATAAGGCGGAAAGGGATAGGATAGTTGCTATACCTATTTCAGTTAGCCGCCGGGACAAAGACAGGTTCGAAGACTTCAAGCATGGCCTTGATTACGAAGCTACTAATAAGGAGGCTCTGATTGAATTACTTAATTTGAGCGAGAGCTTTGAGCCCGCAGTGAAAATGCGTGTGCGAGAAAAGTATGAGAATCTTTTAGAGGAAAATAAGAAGCTTAGGAAAGCAAAGGAGGGAAAATTCACAAAGCAACAGCATCGTATACGGCTCGAAAGGCTTGAAGAGGCTCTAACTATGCTTTTCGATGCTAGCTTTGGTATGTCGGTGGAAGAATACCTTAAACATCATAGGCAACTAAAGACGTTGGAGGAAGGGCATAAGCGGATTGCAGCCGAAAACAGTTCCTCGACAAAGAATGACGATACTGAGAAGCCCGAATAGCAGTTGTTTCAGTACTATTTGGTCGGAGCGTTTATATGAACTTTTAGGCGATATCGTCGATGGTTCCCGATCCACTCCACCTATTGCTTTTAAATATCAAACAATAGGTGGCAAATCACAAACCCTTTTCAGCGAATTCACTTAACTTTTTTTTCACAACTGTCATGCAACATTAATCTAAACCTGATTAAATTGTACGCGTTTTCGTACAAACGTTGCGATAAACACTCGATGTACAAACCAAAAACTTATAAAAAAACAAAATAGGTAACTCGATGAAAAATTCGTCTACCCTAGGCAACCTGACGCGAACGCTAGCGACTCTATCGTGTTTATTTGCCGTTTCATTTTCAAGTAGTGCAGAGCCTCCAACGGGCTATTATAATAGCGTCGACCAAAGTAATGCCCAAACCTTGCGCCAGTCACTTCACACTATTATTGATGACCACCAACGCTTCCCCTATACCTCAAGCAGTACCGATACCTGGGATATACTAGAAGTAGCCGATGAAGATCCGGATAACTCCAATAATGTGATCGATGTTTATCGAAACGCTAGCTACATCAAGCAGGGTGGTGGTAACAGCTATTATAATCGTGAGCACAGCTGGCCAAAGTCCTATGGCTTTCCTTCGGATGGCAGCTCTAATTACCCCTATACAGATGCTCACCACTTATTTATTTCGGATAGCGGTTATAACTCCAGCCGCAGCAACAAACCTTACGCAAATTGCTCATCGGCTTGTTCGGAAAAGCCAACGGAGTACAACAATAATCGCGGAGGCAGTTCAAGCCAATCAAACTGGACAGGCGGCTCTTATTCGGCGGGAACATGGGAAACCTGGTCTGGTCGTCGCGGTGATGTTGCCCGTGCGTTGATGTATATGGCGGTACGCTATGAAGGCGGAAACCATGGCGTAACCGGTTATAGCGAACCTGACTTGATCCTTACTGACGACCGCAATTTAATCGATCAATCCAATCAAGGTACCAACATCTCGGTGGCTTATATGGGATTAAAATCGGTGCTATTACAGTGGCACAGCGAGGATCCCGTGGATGATTTTGAGCGCCGCCGTAACGACGCTATTTATGCTCAACAAGGCAACCGAAACCCGTTTATCGATCATCCGGAATACGTTGACTGCGTATTCCAAAGCGTATGCAGTGGCAGTGATGGTGGTGGGACGGGCGACACGACAGCGCCGAGTGCACCGACGTACTTAAGTGCATCAGCTGGCAGCGGTTACGTTACTCTAACCTGGAACGCTAACAGCGAAGCTGACTTAGCGGGTTATAATGTCTATCGCAGCACTAACTCGGGAACAGGCTATACTCGGCTCAATAGTAACTTAGTGACCACCGCGAACTTTGATGATAGCTCGGCAACGGCAGGTATTACCTATTCTTATGTCGTGACTGCTATTGATACCTCTGCTAATGAATCAGCTTATAGTGGTGAGGTATCAGCTATAGCAGAGGGCGGAGACTCTACCGGAGGCTCAGTCTGGATCAATGAAATTCACTACGACAACGATGGTGGTGATACAGGTGAGTTTGTTGAGGTTGCCGGTACTGCTGGCACTGATCTAAGTGGTTGGCAATTGGTTGCGTACAACGGTAATGGTGGCGGTGCTTACCATACCGAATCTTTAATCGGTACTTTACCGGAGCAAAACAACGGGTTTGGTACACAAAGCTATGCGATTAGTGGCTTACAGAATGGATCTCCCGATGGTATTGCGTTAATTGATGCGAAAGGCAATGTGGTTCAATTCTTAAGTTACGAAGGCAGCTTCACGGCAACGGACGGTGCGGCGGCTGGCATAGCATCGGAGAATATCGGTGTTGAGGAATCGTCTTCTACGCCAATTGGCTTCTCTCTGCAGCTGACAGGCTCCGGTAGCCAATACACAGACTTTAGCTGGCAAATGCCACAGTCGGCCAGCGCTGGCTCCGTTAATACTGACCAAGCCTTCGTGAACCCTAACGCGCCTGCCGACCCGGTGGTTTGGATTAACGAATTTCATTACGACAATGACGGCAGCGATAGTGGTGAGTTCATAGAGGTTGCGGGTACTGCAGGCGTTGACCTGAGTGGCTGGAGTCTGGTTGGTTATAATGGTAGCAATGGGCGTGTCTATGGAGCCATTAATCTAGCGGGTATTATCGCTGACCAGCAAAATGGTTTTGGCACGTTAACAAGCGCCTTTACGGGTCTGCAAAACGGCTCTCCTGATGGTATAGCGCTGGTCGATGCACAAGGTCAGGCTGTGCAGTTTATCAGTTACGAGGGCTCTATTCGCGCCAAAGATGGCGCAGCTGAAGGGCTTGTATCTGAAGATATCGGTGTTTCTGAGTCAGCGAGCACAGCTGTTGGGCATTCATTACAACTGTTCGGCTCTGGCGTTGAATACGCAGACTTCACCTGGCAGTTCCCTGGCCAAAATACCGAAGACTCGGTAAACAGCGAGCAGTCGTTTGGTAACTAGCCATCAAACTTAACCTTTAAACAAGAGGGCGTAGTTTTACACTGCGCCCCGTTAGCCCAACTTTCTTTCCGTTATGTGCCATAAACAGGCAGTGGTAACGCTGCGTTAGGTTAGAGAATAACGCCACCACGAAAATTTAACCATGCCACTTTAAACATAAAATCAAATGATGGAATGAAAATGCCATGCCTTGCGAATTACTCTTAAACAGTTTGTTAGTGTGATGTGGTTAAGTGATTCAAAGCCGATTGATACCAACTTTCTAAAAAGTTGAAAGCAACGACTGTAAGCCCAATACAGGCATCATGGCTAAGGGTTATATACCCATTGTCTATGTCTATTCCATCGTACCGAGAAGCTAATTGTTTTATTACAGTTGCTTTGGGAAATCCCTCAATACACGAATCATTGTGAACGATACAATTTCTTAGTTCGATTAATCCTTTAACGTCTTGAAAATTCGATAAATTCTCTGGTACCGGAATACCGCAAACTGTCGAGCAATATTTACTAAATCTTTCGATAGCACTACCTTTTAGGTCGTTCCACTTTAGTGGCTGATCGGTTGCTAACTTAAGCCGGTTGCAAAATGTAGAGAATTCCCGTTCGAGAACAATTAGAACAGTAACAATATGGCTTTTTCGGGTTACATCGGGAAAACAGTCAAAAACAAGTCTGTCAGAGCTACGACCAAGCTCAATACTTTCTGTTTTCTCAAGTATCAATAATAAGTCTTGTACGTAACAATCAAGGCTTACCAAGTCACCGAAAAATTTAGTTTCATGAGTTATACTCAAATACACTTCCTCTTAACAATACTAAAGCTGCGCTATGCGGCTGGTTTTTAGCGCAGCGGAAAACCTGTCCGACAACAGCGCTTTGTTATGCCTATAGTTCACGAAAATGCTCTGACACGTCTCGATTTACCAACAACAGGAACACCTTAATTCGATGCTGCTCATGGATTTTCCTTGCCCAGGTTTGTATTCGTTCCAAAGGTTCATCATTTTTCTGCCAATCGCTTTGGTCGTAACCTTTCACCAGTTTTTCAGCAAGCTCGCGCAAATTCAGTAACCTATTTTCGTTTATGCAGATATCAATCTCTTTCCTAAGAACATCACTTAACCGATTTGGTTTTTCGGATATAACCTCTGGAGAGTGCCAGCCAATATCACAACCCGTAGCTGAAAAAGAGTAGTAATGCTTGTGTGTGGTTACTCTCTCGTGAGGAACAATTGATACATGCTCATTTAGAAAAGGAACATTTCCGACATGAGATACCCAACCCCCTCTGAACAATTTATAGCTTCTATAATCATAAGGATGTGTAAGAAGTCTATTTGCTGAATCGAATAGACTGTTATCGTAATCATCTTTATCTAGGTGTAATGGCGCAACATAAAATGCCTGCGAATATTGCTGGTTGGCATATTCCATCAAAATGTTGTGCTGATAGTCAGATGCATTTTTAGACATTGCCCTCAAACCAAAATACAGAGTAGGGTCATCCTCTAAGCCGTGTTTTTGACGAAATTCCCGCACGGACTCTAGAGCGCTTCTATTTTTTCTTGTTGAAGGCGTGACTTTAGATACGGGTTCCAACCCTTTAGAAACTTTAAACTGCATTAAGAATGCGAATCCAGAGTCATAAAACTTTTTGTCGGCTCCGGTCAATTGCTCATCTATAGCCAAAAGACGGTATGGAGAGTGTTTTGATATCCACCCAAAAAAGCGTGAAACATCTGACTCGATCTGTCTTTCGGATAAGTTTCCCTTAATCTCGTATTTGCTCATTTGCGACCATTTCTGCTTTGTATTGTTTCTACAAATAACAGCTTTTAGCGAGACCTTGCAAGATACGCTACCTTATAGGTTATAAATCGAGGCCAAGCATGTATAGCAATACTAGTAAGACTAAAAAAATTATCTTAAATCATACAGTAAAGTAGATACTGCCTCAGCACAATTAGAACGGGGTGATGAAGCGGTTCAGTGCATTCCTGTGCTACGTAGAGTTATTGAAATTATAGGTTAATACAATGAAGTGCCAACCACGCACACGCTAAAGATGTATAAAACGGTTCGTATTGCCTGTTACGGAGTGAACGTCCGATCTTCGCTCAAAGCGGACTACTTGTCTATTGCCAGTAGCGACTGGTATGTATGAACTTTTTCTTTCTAATCGCAACTAAATAGCTTTATTAGCAAACAGTTGAAAGCGTAATGAAGCCCTATTTACTAATTTTAGCGTTAAGTTTTTTAGCCATGCCCGCAGCCTATGCTGATGAAAAGTATTACCGTAGTGATGGAACTGAAATTCGTTATTACTTAGATAACGCAGAAACCGAAAACTTGCTTGTTATTTTCCAAGGCTCGGACTGCAACAGTGTCCGACATATGGAGTCGGTAAATAAAATATGGCAAGAATTTGCTCCGGGTTCAGCGCTTTTGACCATCGAAAAATATGGCATCGATAATAGCTTATCCTACTCCTCCGGAGAACGAGATGACTGCCCCACCAAATATCTAAAGCACGATACTATGGCACAACGAATTAGCGATGGGGTTCAAGTTATCGAGGCTCTGAAGCATTCTTACGGCAAAATCACTCTAGCTGGCGGCAGTGAAGGTGGCTCCATTGCGTTAGGAGTAGCCGCACAAATTTCAGACTTGCACGCTGTATTGGCATTGAACTCGGGGTCATCCAGCTTTCAGCATGATGTGGAATTCAGCATTCAGCAAACTGTTCCTGCCGAGCAACTTGATAAGGTTTTAAATGGTTTCAGACAATTTGTAGCGCAGATTAAGGAGAGCAATGAGCCGTTTCCGGTTGAAGTAAGTGGTCATGGCTATGCTTTCTGGAAGGACGCTTTGGAGCGAGACTTGCTCCAACCGCTCAAAAAAATCGACGCGCCTGTGCTTATAGCACAATCAACTGGAGATAAAAGCGTGGATCCCGATAGAACCAAGCATGAGGTTGAAAATATTATTGCTGAGGGCGCATCTAACATCACTTTATTAATGATACCGAAGCTTGATCATGGCTTTCGTGACGAAAGTGGCGTCTCGAAGCTTAAAGAGGTTATTGAAAGCGCGGCTGGTATTCTTAAGACTTAACTTTTCGACGTGCCCTTTGGGAAATTAGCGGCTCAAATTTAAAGGTCCGCTGTGAGCGAACAGCGGACCTTTGCGTTTTGACTAATTTAAAGATTGACTCGTTTCCTTGTTATGGGAAGCGTGAAGAAGCCAATGAGGCACCGCACACTTATCACTGCTACATCGTGTGTTCTATCATTGTGTTGTCCATTTAGGTTGTTTATTCTCAATTACATTCCAAACAGTTTGGATATTGTGCGTGAGCATGCTCAACTTGTCTCTGTTGGCTCGAGACCTGCAGGCGCACGAATGCTGACTTGAACAGTAAATTAGGAACCGAATACTACCAATTGTAGCGAGTTCCGAGGTGTGCAGGCATAATTTAAAGGTATTATATATTTGATTGGAGGTAGTCTTTGGCCGCTACTTGGCTAGACATCGTTGATACAGCAGTAAAGATTGGCCTAGGCGCTGCAATCAGCGGCATCGCAACATATGCTGTCACTCGGTATAAGCATGTATCGGATAAGAGCCTAGAGGCAACGCAAAGAAAGCGTGGCGCCATCAGTCAAGTTGCTGAAGAAGTTGAGGAGTTTTCTCATATTTCCCTTAATTACTGGGCGCGAATTCTTGATTGGACACGAAAGCGTGCCAATGGGAAGTCTCCAAACGAAACATTGGAGCAAGAGCTTCGCCAAGTTCGCACAGAGCTGTTCAATTCCTATAAGGTGCTAGCCAGCGCTGAATCAAAGCTTTTGTTAATGGGTGAGCAGGAAGCTCAGGATTTAGTTCGGAAATATGGTGAAGAACTGACGAAATTTTATTCGAAAGCATTCATTGGCGATCACGAGATGTCGGTGGATGAAATTCAAGAGTGGCGCGAAGTAATACTCTCAGGTCGTATCAAGGTGTTTAAAGAGTTGAGCCACGTGTTCAAGAGTTTGGAAATATAAAAATGCCGAGCACGACGATGCCTAATATATTGAGGCTTTGCCTCATCCCACATCGCATGCTGACCGGCGTTTGGAGGCAGGGAGAGTTCAGTTGTATAACAGAGCCATAGAACATGCTTTTGAAGAGTTAGCACAAAGCCTTCGGGTTCTGTTGGAAGCCGATTTCAGAGCCAATCAAGACGGCCTTCTCCTGATTGATAGAGCTGAAGCGATTGGAAATATTGAAAATGCCCTATCTTCAGTGCTAAACGCATTTCATAGCCTCTATGATGCTATAGAAAAGCAACTGGATAATCACCCAATAAACTGGTATGAATCAGCTCCTCTAGCCATTGTTTTAGCCATACGTAACGCTAGACACCACAACAAAGCAAACCGGATTCGAACTCTTTATACATACCATACACAAGAAGCCGAATATGTTCAGCGCATGGAACGTTATGTACTAGTTGACTTTGTGACCCCAGATGAAGGTGCAGATACTTTTGATGTATATATGTCTTGGAGTGATTTAAAGTTTCTTCTCAATATGCCGCCAAATGAGAGTCGAATACGGAAGTCCACTAGTATTGCAATTCGCGAGTACCTTGATACTGAGAAGTTTCCAGAATATTCAAGCTACTATGACTTAGAGGAATCTCGAGTATTCTTCAATATAGTTCCATTATTGGTTAACGCTGCTGCCACAATCGTTCCTCTGATAAAACAATATTGTGGATCAGGGTCAACAGAAAGTGCTTTTTTCGCAGAGCATTTCTCTACAGTAATCCATGCTGATACAAGCCACCATGACGTTAATTGCGGTCCATTTGCTTTAGTCAAATAATGTGCGGTCAACTTTTAATTTGGTTCCTGTGCTGGAAAAGATACTCGCTGAACTCCATTTGCGCAGCTAAAACGTCAACGTCCGCTCCTGGCACAAAGCGGGATTAGGCAACTCGTTTGCTTTGATAAGGGCGTTTTTTCAAACTGAATTATGTACTTCGTACCGAAAGCGGAAAGTGTAGCCATTAAGAAAAATAGGGTAACGTCTTATAGTTAATCCAGTATTTTCACAGTGTCTTAAACCGGTTGTTAAGCTGGTGCGGTAGCGGATGTTTGTAATACCTGATACGACTAGTAAGCAAAAGCTTATGTATTCCTAGTTGTATTCCTTTTTAATCGTATTTTTATAAAAGATCAATATAAACAGTTGGTTATATGAAATTTTAAACTCCCGCCAGCTCCAACAATTCCATTAAAAAGCCGCTCAAATGAGCGGCTTTTTTACACGTTTAACAATACCTATTTTAAGCCAGTTACATCCTTTCAATCACATTATCAGTAATACGCTCAAGTCGACTAAACTTTTCGCCAATTTCGGCTTCCTCAGCGCTGCCCGCCTGGCTGGCGGTTTCCATTTCACGCTGAATGTCATCTAGGCGTCGCTCGCGCGATTCGCGCTCGGTTCGACTTCCGGCCAGCTCCATATTCGAAACAATACTTTCTCGCTCTTGAGCAAGAGCATCGTATGATTGTGTTCGAGTGTGGTCAGCTGGCGTGGCAGCTTCCGTCTGAAGTTTAACTATTTCACTGGCTAACTGCTTAAGCTCTTCTTTTTGCTCTCCGGCAGCATCATAGAACTCTGGCAGTGAGCGGTTATCGGGTAGTCGATTGATAAGAAAATCGTTTAAATATTGCTCGGCATTCATAACTACCTCCATTTACAACAAAATTAAATACTTACCTTAAGTGTTATTTGATAATCGGGATCTGTCAAATCTGGGAGAACTTACTTACGGAACGAAACCAGTTTATGTGGGTACATAGTTAAGTCGATTAAAGCGGGATTATAGCCAGGAACGCTGTTGGATTAGCCTTGTAGTTATTTGTGTTGTTAGTTTTGGTCAGTTATTTGGTGTGAGCTATCATGGCACATACAACGTATCTTGCATGAGGAGCAATTTCTTAGGCAAAGCTAGTGTCTCACGGTTTTGTTTTAGAGACGCTCAGGCTTATAAATTATCTGTTAAAGGAGAAAGAATATGACCGGCAAAATTAAAGCACTAAAACTCAAAAAGCCATTTGGACTGGACAACATTCAGGTTACCGAAATAGATGATCCTGGTCAGCCAGGTCCGGGTGAAATTCGAGTAAAGGTAAAGGCCAGTTCACTTAACTTTCATGATTACGGCGTTGCGGCTGGTGTTATGCCTCCCGAAGACGGGCGTATTCCAATGTCTGATGGAGCCGGTGTAGTTGAAGCCGTAGGTGACGGCGTAGACGAGTTTGAAGTAGGAGATAATGTCGTTTCAACCTTCTTCCCGCAATGGCAAAATGGTCCTGCTCCAGTCGGCGATTTTAGCTCCACCCCGGGTGATGGCATTGATGGTTACGCTCGTGAAGTGGTGGTGCGGCCTACTCAATTTTTTACGCACCAGCCCAAAGGCTACAGTCATGCTGAATCAGCAACCCTCACTACGGCCGGATTAACGGCGTGGCGCGCGTTAGTTGTAGATGGCAACATTAAGCCGGGGAACACGGTGCTGGTACTAGGCAGCGGCGGGGTTTCTGTCTTTGCCTGCCAGTTAGCAAAAAGCCTGGGAGCCACTGTGTTTGCCACCTCGTCTTCTAATGACAAACTCAAGCACTATAAACAGTTGGGTGCGGATCATCTTATCAATTACAAAGAAGATGAGGAATGGGGCAAAACCGTTCGCAAACTTACCAACGGGCGCGGCGTGGATCATGTGATTGAAGTGGGCGGGCCTGGTACTTTACCGCAGTCAATAAACGCTGTGGCTATTGCCGGACATATTGCTTTAATTGGTGTGTTAACCGGAAGTGCAGGTGAAGTGCCAACCGCTAAGTTAATGGCAAAACAGGCGCGTTTACAGGGCTTAATTGTTGGTAGTCGTGACAATCAGAAAGACTTTGTGCGGGCTCTGGAAGCCAATGGTGTAAAACCTGTCATTGATAAAACTTTTGCAATGGAAGAACTGGCGGATGCTTTCCGTTATGAAGAGTCCGGTAAACACTTCGGTAAAATTTGTGTCGAGTTCTAAAATGTTTGTATGGTAGGGAGAATAGATGAAGTGTATTCACAAATCCTTAGTAACTAAAAGCATTGGAATAAACCAACATGACCATAAAGCCGGGTATTTACGAACACTATAAAGGGGGGCGTTACCGTGTTATTGATACTGCTCGCCACAGCGAAACAGAAGAGTGGATGGTGCTTTATCAACCTCTTTACGGTGAACAAAAGCTGTGGGTTCGCCCCTTTGATATGTTCGCGGAAATGGTAAAGATTGACGGCGATGACGTACCACGGTTCCGATTTATTGGCAATGAGTAAGGCAAAACAATGAACGGAACCGATAACAAATTGTTTTTAGTGTATGTAGGCGGTACGGCACCCGGGGCAAACATTGAGCTGCATGATATTCGCTTTGTGGTGGGGCAGCGCATGGAAGATACCTACCAGACTATTCGAAAAGGGTGGTTCGGTACGCAAAAAGGATTACACCTGGACAGCTTCGTTCACTTGCACCATGTGGATGGCTACCGCATTCAACTTACCTCTAAAGCGCCTGAGAAACCTGCGGAAAAACGCTTGTATTTCGTTAACTTCGGTGGTTATTTTCCGAACAAGCTGGCCGAGTATCATGACTTTACTGTGGTGGTCGCTGACTCACCACAATCCGCAAAGCAACTGGCTCGCGCACAAGTTTCCAAAGCCGGATTAGCGGACGCTGAGCAAATCCATAAAGACGACTTACTGGCGGTGGACGACTACTTGTGCGTCGATTTGGTGGATAATCACTATGTGACGCTTGAATTTGACGGTGAACAACAGCCGTTGGTACCGGACTGGAAAGGGTATCAGCCACTGCCATAAATTTTGCATCCAAAGGCATTCGTTGTTGTGTCTAATACTGTGTAAGTAAAATAATTTAACAACAATAGGGGGCGTTATGTCCGATCTTTGGGTACCAATTACAGCCATGCTGAGTATTTCAATCGTTATTATTGTGGGCCTGGCTTTATCGGCTCATCATAAAAAGCACTTGCAGTTAACTTTACAAAAGCATCTGGAAAACGGAGGCACACTAACTTCGGAGCTTTTAGGGCAGTTGGGCACTTCGCCCAGTAGTCGTCATGGCGACCGTCGTAAAGGTCTGGTTTTGGTGTCAGCCGGGCTGGCCTGTTTAGTGGCCGGGTGGTCAGTGGGTGACTTGGATGTCGGCGTTATGTTCGGGGTATTCCCGGTGTTTATTGGCGTTGCCTTCTTAATTTCGGCTTACTTAACTAACGATGAATGATAGAGCGTTGATTGCGCGGGTGATAGCCCGCGACGATCAACATGCATTTGCAACCTTGGTCCGGCAGCACCAAAATGGGGTGCGGCACTTTCTGCGACGATTAACGGCGGGCGACCATGCGCTGGCTGACGATTTAGCGCAGGAGGTGTTTTTACGCGCCTACAAAAACCTGAAAAGCTTCCGCGCAGACGCCAGTTTTAGTACCTGGCTGCACAGCATTGCGTACCGTAGCTTTTTGAATGAGCAGCGTAAATCTCATCGCCATAATGAAGTAGCTGGCGACACTTTACCGTTTCTGCCGGGGCCAACCAGCTCTATTGATAGTGATATTATGGTGGAGCGCCTTATGCGTCAACTTTCAGTGGCGGAGCGTACCTGTTTAACCTTGTCCTTAAGTGCGGGGATGAGTCATCAGGAAATTGTCGCTATTACTGACCTGCCGTTGGGTACGGTCAAATCTCATACTGCCCGTGGAAAGCAAAAGTTGGTTGATATTTCAGCTCACCTAAAAACAAGCAGGAGGTAGCCTCATGAGTGCGCCCGAACAGGATCCTTTGAATGATCTTCTCAGCTATAAAAGTCGCTTAGTTGATGAAAATTTTACCCACGATACGCTGAGTGTTATTAGAAAATCACAGAAAAAGCGCGGCATTCTTGTCTTTCTGGCCACCCTGAGCGCGCTACTGGTGTCTGCAGTCTTATGGGTAATGTCAGGCGATCAAATTTTAGCTCCGGTAAGGAGTTTTATGGCCCAGTCACCGTATTTGTTCACACTGGCTATTGTGGCTTTTTGTTCAATTACCTTTTGGTCAACACAACACAATAGGTAGCACCGTTTCTTTATGCTTGGTGTTTATGTTGTCGTTTGTAGGTTAACAGTCCGGAAATAATCAACGACGAGAAAGTCAGGACCCCGAACCAAACTAATAGTGCATCGACCGCATTGGGCATGAAAACGGTGCAGGCTAGCCCAGATGCTAACAACGTGAACCCAGCCAATTTATAAACGCGTTCTCTGCTTGAACTTATGACGTTTAAATTAAACAGCTTACGGTGACGTGCAGTTACAATACACAGCAGCCAGAATCCGGCAATGCTAAAAAGCCACATAAGCAGGGCTATCATTGGGACACCTCGCTCTGGGTATTTTGAGCCATATTTTGTGATTGCAGTTGTACAAAACCAAAGGACATAGCACCTCCGAGAATCAGCAGTATCAGCGTGATTTTCAGCAGTTTTTTCGTTGCAATAATCCACATAATCAGAGCACAGTAGACGGCGAAACTGAGCAGCATCATCCACATTAAGCTTGAAGCCTTATTCCAGCCCCAAAGCCAAACAAGCAGTTCAGGCGTAAATACGGTAACGATAAGAGTAAAAAGGAAGCCGCCGATAGCTGCCAGCAGAATTCGGTAACCCACCATTGCGTTAGTCAGCGCAGATGTCTTTGAATTTCCAGCTGTCATTTTCCACTCTCCATTCTCGTTTTATTCCTGAATAAGTATCTGGTAAGTGCCAAAAATATTAGAGCGGTCACCCACAAGCTAATATCAATGCCTAGCAGTGGCCAGTCTCGAGGATACTGATAGTTAAAGATATGACGACCAACAGTAAAGACGCTGACAACGGGCAGCGCCAGGAAGGTAATTCCATTGAATAATGCGCCATCTCTCCAGGTCCGTTCGGACCCTCTCAGCAGGGGATAGCAAACCATGAACAACCAAGCGAAGAAGAAACAACTGATTTCCAACTCAGCGCGGTTGTCTGCACTGACAGGAAGTAACCGGTTGCTCAGAAAATAAACGGCAACGGCAAAGGGGAGTCCCATAATAAAGCCCGCATTCAGGCCACTTACCAAATGATGACCGAAAGATAATTTTTCCATCGCTTTCAATTTCTTCTTCCGACTCTCAAACCATAATACTAAGCCGGTAGCGACCATTAACGTGCCAAGAATACCAGAGAAGAAATAAAGCCAGCGTAGTTGAATGCCTGCAAAGCGGCCTGCATGTAGCCCTATCATTGTACGCCGGGTTAGCTCTGCATTATTTAGTACGGGTTTTGCGCTAAGCAGCTTGCCACTCACTGCTGAGTAAGTCAGAGTTGAATAATTGGACATGAGCGACGAGGTGGCCGCTTCATGAAAACTGACGGTGGCATTTTTATCGCCTGGGTTCACAACACTAATGAAGCTAATGGGTTTATCACCAATAGATTCCCGGGCATTGAAATAAAGTGTTTGTAAGTTGGTTAATGGCGCGGTTTGACCGCTAACCTGTGGCGCAGGAACTTGTGATTCCAATGCCTGGAAAAACGCACCGCGATCTCCGAAGCTAAGCGATATTGCTGATGACATGTACATTATCATCAGCGTTACTAGACCAGTGTAAGTAATCATAAAATGAAAGGGTAGTGCCAATACTGACGTTATCGTATGCCCGTCAAGCCAGCTTCGGGGACCTTTGCCGGTCTGAAAGGTAAAAAAGTCCTTAAATATTTTTTTATGAATGACAATGCCGGTAACAATAGCGACCAGCATAAACATGGCACATATTCCTATCAGCCAGCGAGCCCAGAATACGGGCATATAATGCAAATCAAAATGGAAACGATAAAGGAAGCTTCCACCCCGCGTATCGCGAAGAGCAACCTCGTTGCCGTTGCCATCAAGCGCAGCACGCTTGAAACCGCGCCCGCCAGCGTTTGGGTCTCGCCAAAAAAGTATTGTTGTGGTGGCACGATCATTGGGTAAAGTGATAGACCAGCGTGATGAATTGGGCGCGCGATTTTGGAGAAAATTTTGAGCTTGTTTTACGGCTTCATCCGGGGTGGCGTATTGTTTTAGTTCGGGCTGCATCCACTGAGTAATTTCGTCCTGAAAATAGGCTAATGTCCCAGTTAAAAAGACAGCGAAGAGTATCCAGCCTGCGACTAAACCGGCCCAGGTATGAAGCCAGTTCATGCTGTCTCTGAATCGTGTTTTCATAATAATTTTGGTTAGTTATTAACGTTTAACAGGTGGGTATTACACCATATAAATAAGTATAATGAAAACCATTATCATTTGTATTGTTAAGAACTGTTTTTAATAGAGGGTGTTAACATGGTCGTTAAAATGGAAGATGTTATCGATTTTTGGTTCAAAGAGCTGACCCACCAACAATGGTTTGCCAAAAGTGACCAACTGGATGAGGCCATTAAAGAACGGTTTTCAAGCACCCTAAATGCAGCAGCGGCAGGAGAATGCTGGAAATGGAGAGTGACAGCACACGGACGCTTGGCAGAAATTATTGTGCTGGACCAGTTTTCGCGCAACATTTACCGCGACACACCTCGTGCTTTTTCGCAGGACCCCATGGCTCTGGTGCTGGCGCAGGAGGCTGTCAAAGAAAACGCAGATGAATCATTAAACACAAACGAAAAAGCATTTTTATACATGCCCTATATGCACAGCGAATCAACGCTTATTCATGAGCAAGCTATGCAGCTATTTGACCAGCCCGGCCTTGAAAATAACTATAAGTTTGAAGTGAAACATAAAGACATTATTGATCAATTTGACCGTTATCCGCACCGAAACGCCGTATTGGGACGTCAATCGACGCCGGAAGAAGAAGAATTCCTCAAGCAGCCGGGCTCTAGCTTTTAATTTTGTCGATGGATTCCACCTATTTCTCTCAAATTCACACATAGAATTATGCGTTTAAGGTAAACTGCTGCAAAATTTTGACAGGGAAAATTTAGTTAATGATGGCTTTTAAACGCACGCTGGTTTCTTTGGTTGTGTCTGGCGCTTTACTCGGGACTTCTCAAGTAGCAGCCCATGATGGAATCGAACGGATTTTGATTTCAGGGCATCAGGCAAATTTGCTTGGGCAGGCGATGTCGGCTTCTGAAGGCGTTTTAGGCCAGGCGGAAATTGAAATTCGGCCCATGTTGCGTACCGGCGAATTGATGGAATTGATTCCGGGAATGAGCGCGACTCAGCATAGTGGCAGTGGTAAAGCTAACCAGTACTTTTTACGTGGTTTTAACCTTGATCATGGTACCGATTTTGCGACCTACGTTGATGGTATGCCGGTTAATATGCCAACTCATGGCCATGGGCATGGTTACACCGATATTAACTTTCTGATTCCGGAGCTGGTTGATCAGATAGCCTATCAAAAAGGCTCTTATTACGGCGATGTAGGAGATTTTTCCGGCGCCGGAAGTGTGGGCTTCAGTACGCAGATGAGTCGGAAAAAGGGCCTTGCCAAAGTCAGCCTGGGAGAAGACGCTTACCAAAGAATGTTACTGGCTGACAGTATCTCGCAGAGCAGCCGCAGCAGTACGCTGTATGCACTTGAATATCAGACTTATAATGGACCCTGGACCGATATTGAAGAAGACGTAAATAAAATTAACGGAATACTACGGCATAGCATCCGCACCGACGGGGGCGTGCTGACACTAGGCGCCATGGGATACGAGAATGAATGGAACAGCGCCGATCAAATTCCCTCCCGCGCGGTAAACAATGGCCTAATTGATGAGTTAGGCTCTATAGATGAAACCTTGGGTGGTAAAACACACCGGTACAGCGTAAATGCCATTTATACCGCTGCAGATTACGCATTAACCGCCTATGTTATTGACTATGAGTTATCGCTCTTTTCAAACTTTACTTATTATCTCGATAACCCTCTACAGGGCGATCAGTTTGAGCAAGTCGATGACAGAAAAGTGTATGGTGCTTCAGGAAGCTGGCATCCCGATAATAACCTGACGCTTGGGTTTTCAACGCGTTACGATGATATTAATGAAGTTGGCCTGTACAACTCGCAGCAGCGGGAGCGGTTGGGTGCGGTTAGAAGTGATGATGTCAATGAGTGGAATATGGGGGCGTATGCCAGTTACGACTATCAATGGACCAGCCGACTAAGAACGAATGTTTCTCTGCGCTACGACTATTTTAACTTTGATGTGAATTCTCTCATTGATACTAATCGGTATGGAGTTGATCTTAACGCCAATAACGGTGAGACGTCTGATGAACTCTGGTCTTTTAAAGGCAGTGCGACCTACCTGCTGAACAACGATATGGAAGTTTACTTATCGGCCGGACAAGGTTTTCATTCGAACGATGCACGCGGCACAGTAGCCAGTGTTGACCCCAATAGTGGCAATGCGGTTGAACCGGTTGATCCTCTGGTCAGAACCTTTGGTTACGAGGCTGGCTTGCGCTGGCGTCCGAACGGAAAGCTTAATAGCTCGCTGGTTTTTTGGGCGCTAGAGCAGGACAGTGAACTTTTGTTTGTCGGGGATGCCGGGAATACCGAAGCAAGCCGGCCATCTAAAAGGCAAGGGATAGAACTGGCAGCTTATTATAACGTCAGTGAGCAGCTAAGTTTTGATCTCGAATACGCTTATACTGACGCTGAATTTGATGACGGCAATGTGCTTGAGCGAGAGATACCCGGAGCAATGGAAGACATTCTGCAGTTTGGAGTCACGCAGCGTTTCGAAAATAACTGGTTTTCCACGGTGCGGGTTCGTTACTTGGGAGAGCGCCCCTTAGTTGAAGATAACTCTGTACGTTCGCAAACTTCAACCGTAGTAAATTTTCTACTGGGCAAACAATGGGACGCGTGGTCGATGAATATGCAGGTACTTAATGTTTTTGACAGCAATGATCACGATATTGACTACTTCTACGCGTCGCGACTGCCGGGTGAACCGGTGGCTGGCGTAGAAGATGTGCATTACCATGTTATGGAGCCCAGAACCGTTCGCTTTGAACTCAGCTATGAATTCTAATTATCGTCTGGATTGCTACCTTTAATGTTGTCGGCTGTTAATTCGATAATCCGTTGCCGCGCTTCAGGTGACGTCCACGCATTATGTGGCGTTACAATAAGGTTTAGTCCTTCGTTCATTGCGTCCAGTAACGGGTTGCCATTTTTCGGCGGTTCCTGAGGCAGTACGTCGGCCGCAACACCGCCAATTTTACCAGCTAGGAGTGCGTCAGCAACGTCCTTCTCATTGATAACCCCTCCGCGGGCATTATTGACGACAAGTACTTCTTGCTTACAACGTTTTAGGTTGTCAGCGTTAAGTAGATTTTTAGTGTCATCGGTTAACGGGCAATGGAAAGAAAGGACGTCAGCGTCGGGAAGCAATTCGTTCAATGATGGGCGCGGGTCATCGGTTTTGCCTGGTCTTGCTGAAAATTTAACGGTCATGCCAAAGGCTTCTGCCAGCGTTTTTACCGCCTGACCTAGCTCCCCTGAGCCAACGATAACGAGCTTTTTGCCGGCTAGTTGAATGGTTGACGGGTCTAGCAGACAAAACATAGAGGAGTTTTGCCAGTCACCTGCGGCTACTCGTTTTTGCATTACCGGCAGTTTAGTGGCCAGTGCCAACATCATCATTAAAGTGTGCTGAGCAACGCTTGGTGTGCCATAGGCTTCAACATTCTTAACCGGAATATTTAATTTTTCGGCGGTGGCTAAATCAATGTTATTCATGCCCGTTGCTAACACACAAATGAGCTTCAATTGCGTGGCGTTTTCAAGAGCTGGTTTATTGATAACAACCTTGTTGGTTATAATAATCTCAGCATCCTTTATACGCTCATCAACCTGGTCTGGTGTCGTCGAATCATATAAGACTAAGTCTTCAACTAGCTTCTCAATGGCTGAAAAATCTACACCATTGCCCAGGGTTTCCGCATCGAGTATCACTGCTTTCATGCCTGCCTCTTCGTATTTTGAAGTCGTATTTTAATGCGTATCTTATCAAAAATAATAAAGGGTATTTCATAAAAGCCTGATCTCGCTCGTTCATCCAGGGAACAATTTAGGGTATTATTCGCGCCGACTATTATTGACTAAGGAAAAACGATGTTGAAGTTAGGGAAACTCATTGCGATAGCTATTACCACTCTTTACCTTTCAGGCTGTGCACAGTTAATGACTGCTGAGCAGGCTGCTCCCGCAATTAACGCGCCGGCTGATCTGAAATCGATAACCATTGCTGTGGTTGATAAGCGTGAATACGTTATTAATGGAGATAAAGCGCCTAGTTTTGAAGGATTAAGCCGCAGCAATTTCGGTATTCCTTACTCCCAATATACGCCGGGTTCACAGCCAATGACCAGCTATTTAGGTGACAGGCTTGTTGCGGGTTTTAGCAAACAGGGCATTAAAGCTGAGCTTTATTCGACAAGCCCGTCTATGAGTATAGAAAGAATTAGAGACGCATTAGCAGAAAAAAACCAGCCATCGATTATTATCGCGTTGAATGAATGGAAGTACGACTATCATGCGTTTTCAGATAGCTCTTGGTATAACGTCGATGTTTTGGTTTTGGACAGTAATGCCAAACTGAAAGTTGAGAAGAACTTTAGAGGCGAAAACGATGTTGGCAATGGGGTAATTTCCAATGAAATGCAGACGATATACAAACACCGTTTTGAGCACATATTTTTAGATCGTGATATTGAAAGTGCTTTAACACTTTAAATTTTGACTGCTTTTTAAGCCCGCCTATAGCAGGGCGGGCACTTTCCCGGAAAATGAATGAAACGGTAATGCATCAGTTGCTACGAATCGCTGATACGAGTACGTCTTTAATAGCGCAACTAAGCTTTAAAGTCGCTAAATCATCAGCTCGCGTCCTGCCCAGGGTGAGTAATGCTACGGGTTGATTGTTCTGGTACGCCTGTCGTGCAAAGCGATAGCCGGAAAACACCATGAGCGACGTGCCTATAGCGAGTAGAGCATTGCTTTCTTGTAATGCTTTTTGAGCTTCTTCAACACGTGGTCGAGGAACATTGTCGCCAAAATAAACCACGTCAGGCTTTAGAATACCTCCGCAGTTTAGACAATCGGCAATTTTGAACCTTTCAAAGTCGGCTTCCAGGTCCGCATCACCATCGGGGGCTGCGGCTGCCTCAAGAGCTGCAAATTCAGGATTCATAGTCAGGCAGCGTTCATGCATATCAAGGCGCGGACTGATCTGACGACAACCCATACAAACCATATTATTGGCGTATCCATGCAGGTTAATAACATTGGTTGCTCCGGCTTTTTGGTGAAGCCCATCCACATTCTGGGTAATGATGCTGCTAACGAGCCCTTGCTTCTGTAATTCAGCAATAGCGTAATGTGCAGAGTTAGGTTGTGCGTGGTAAAGAACCGGCCAGCCAAACAGGCTGCGGGCCCAATACCTCTTTCGGACGGCTTCGCTGCGCATGTAATCTTGATGCTGGACCGGAGGTGTGCGTTTCCATTCACCTTTGCTATCACGGTAGTCCGGAATACCTGAGTCGGTACTTATACCTGCACCAGTAATAACCGTTACAGGTGCATTCTCTTGCAAGAAATGTATAAGAGCAGAACGGGCTTCAGTTGAGTCAGTTATTGTCATATTAATAAAAGGGTAAGCGTAAGTTACAACGTTGATCGTAAGTTATCACTGCTGAGTAATAAGAGGAAAGCGTTAAGTAAAGAATCTGCAAATTTCATGAGTGGCTATACTAAAGCATGCTAATTTTCTGGGCATTGACTGATTCAAGGGAGTAAATATATGAAAAAGTTCGTTCTAACTATGGTGATGTCGTCCTTGGTAGTGGCTGGGTGTGCAAACATGAGTAACACCCAGAAAGGGGCGACCATTGGTGCTGTTACCGGAGCTCTATTGGGCAAAGGAACGGGCGACCATGATAAAAGCCGATATGTCTGGGGTGCTGCAGTTGGTGCTCTGGCAGGCGGTGCCATTGGCAATTATATGGATAAGCAAGAGCAGGAATTCCGTGAAGAACTGGCTGACAGTGGTGTAAAAGTTATTCGCGATGGCGACAACCTGCGTCTGCAATTACCTAGTAGTATTACCTTTGCGACGGGTAGCGCTAATATTTCTCAAAGTTTCGATCCTGTACTGGATGACGTTGCCCGAGTACTGAAGAAATACGAGAAGACTACGATGCTGATAGAAGGGCATACCGACAGCACCGGTTCGGCCGAGTACAATCAGCAGTTGTCTTTAAACCGGGCTAAAGCCGTGCGTAACCATTTGGTTGGTAATGGAGTGGACTCACGTCGGGTAACGACTGAAGGCTATGGCGAGAGTATGCCGGTGGCCGATAACGACACCGAGAGAGGACGCCAGTTAAACCGACGGGTCGAGTTACGTATTATACCAAATACGAAATAGAAATTAGCGGCCCTTCTTGTTAAGGGCTAGCGGTGAAATTCCAGGAGTTGGTTGTTTGCCGGCATAGTATGGATGTTTTTTAATTTGAATCCTTGCTGGTCGGCAAGCTTCGCGATCCATTGTTGGTCGCGTATGCCCATTTGACTATCACGAGCCTGCAATGACTGCTGAAAAGCTCGGTTGCTGTCGCTGGTAAAGTGGCCGTTGTCATTAAACGGTCCGTAAATGCATAGCACCTTTACTGATTTAAGTGCATCCCCTAAGTGGTCGAAAAGTCTTTCAACGCCTTCTTTAGGCATAATGTGGCAGGTATTTGCTGTGAATAGGGCATCAAATTGACCGTTAGGCGCTGATTTAAAAACGTCAAACTCCCGAGGGGCAGGCTGGTTGTTCTCGCCTTCCTGTTTAATGCGAGCTGTTATTCCAGATAAATATTGAGGCTGATCACTTGCCTGCCACTTAAGGTGCGTGAGTTGCCTGGCAAAGTACACTGCGTGCTGTCCGGTACCACTACCCACTTCTAGTACGTGAGAGGAGTCGGCAAAAGCCCGTTTCAGAATATTGAGTATTGGGTCTTTATTGTTTTCGCAGGCTTGTGAAAAAGGTAATTCCATAATTACATCCAGGATTTTTTCAGGGCTTCGACACGGTACAGGCAGACATCAATGAACGTCCTTCCCGTTGTATCTTGTACGAAAGGCAGTGTTTGCCGGCCACAGGCTAATACAAATTTAACCGAGCATAATTGAAAGCGTCGCATAAAAACGCTTTGAGAGAACTGAGTTTGTTGAACTTTATGGATAGGGAAGCAGCGATAATTAATGCCGATTAAACCCCTTCTAAGATAAATGAAGTTATCGTCAATGGCGTAACCCCATCGTTTCCAACTTAAAATGATAAAAGCAGTAGAAACAGCAAACAAAACAACTGACGCCGATGCCAGCTCTGCTTGTCCAAAGTAAGCGAAAACACCCGCCAGTGGAATGAGCAGCCAGAATGCAATAAGCGTGTTCCGCACGGCAAGCCGTTTACTAACCGGCTGATAATCGACTGTGCTGAGTTTATTGTCGGGCCAGCTATCCGCAGCTAAGTGATGTGCTTCTTCAAGGGTTACAGAGGGCACAATAATTTTTCCACTGGAGCCTTCGCCGGACTGATGCCCCTGGTTTGCGTTTAATTGTTCAAACTTTAGATTCACTCTTTGTAAAAGACGGTCGAGCCAATTTTGCTGATAAATAATCATTTGAAGTCGGGACAATTTCATAACGACTTCATGCCGGGTGAAAAGCCCGTTACGGCGAATATAGCGATCATCACTCCGTGTTAATTTAAAATTATAAAAGGTGATGACCGAGCCTAGAATTGAGAACAACGCCATAAGCGCAATAACAACAAAAGCGATAGATAAGAAAAACAAAATATATTGCCAGAATGCGTATTGAGACGAGGAAACTAGAGAGTCGACGTCAACCCCCATACTCTCTATGCTTTTCACAAACTCTTCTGAAATTGAATTAAAGAAGGGGGCCAACGCGCCCAAAACAATCCAAATGCGGTTACTGGCAAGCCCATGAACGATTAAATCACGAATTGAACGAGAATTTAAAAGCTCTTCCTGCTCTGCCTGAGGTTCTTCGGGCTCTGTGGAGTCAATGCGTTCAGTTTTGTGTTCGAGTATTTCTTTTTTCAGGGATTCGGCGACCTCTTTGGGTAAAGCAATAACTTTGGCTTCTAGTTTACTCGAACCTGCCGTATCCAAAAGCATACAAATATGGTTGGTGGGCCGATAAAAAATAGGCTGCTCAAAACGAACGTTCTGTATGCGTTCAAAAGGAAGGTCAATGTGTGTTTTTTGTAATACGCCGGAATGAATTTGAACTCTTCCTTCCGTTAGACGATATTTATAGAAGTAAAATTTGAGCAACGCACTTACTGCAACAAAAAGCAAAATAGCGCCGATACCTGACAGTATCATCGGGCCATTCTCGGCAAATTGATTATAACCGACAAGAATAGCCGGGAGCAGATAAATTAGGTTATTGCCAATGCTTTTAATAAACTGAACGGCAAAATAAATTACTGCTACTGGCGACAGTTTTAGCCATTGATTCTGGTAACTAATCATTTGCTGCAATATCACCGTGCGTTAATACATACGATCGCATTTCAAGGGCTTTCTCTTCTGGTAAGCCGGGAATAGAGAAAGTATACATTGATCCACCGGCGCTAAAAATTTCTAAATTAGCTAACCCAAAATGTCGATCGATAGGGCCGTGCTTTAATTCAACATGTTGTATACGCAAAATAGGCTGACTTACAACGGATTTAAATAGAACGCCGCTGCGATAGCTGAAGTCGTGTTCCCGTATTGCATAGCCCTTTTGTTTGTCAGCGATAACCCCATAGATTGAGCTTAACAACCCCAATATGCCAGCAGCTAACTGCAGCTCCGGTAAATAACGTGCGGCTTCTGGCGGAAGAGAGAACCAAGGCTGCCAGTAGAGTACTAAAAGAACGCTAACAAGGACTAACCAAAAGACTAAGCGGCACAGCAAGTTGACCTTCACATAAACTTTGCTTAACGGTGTAAATTGTTGTGCGCTAACGTTTGGAAGATTGTCAGGCGGTATTGGTTGATTACTAAAGTTATCGCTTGGCATTGTCTTAGGTATCTAATTTTTATTATGCCGTAAAGTTACCAGTATTTTGATAGGTGTTCTAGTTTTGCGAAAATAAAAAGGCGGCTTCAGAAGCCGCCTTTTTATTTAAAGAGTGTGATTAAGTGTTCGCACTATTCCGCACGAACCTGCAGGTTGTTTTCGATGTCTTTTACACCTTTAACCGTTGAAGCAAGGTTCTCTGCTGTATCGATATCGGCTTCACTCTCAACAAAGCCAGACAGCTGAACAATTCCGTTGCTCGTTTCAACATTAATATTCATGCTACTCAAATTGTCATCTTCGAATATTACCGCTTTAACTTTGGTAGTGATGACAGCATCGTCAACGTATTCAGCAGCTTCTTCTGCTTTGTCTTCAGTGTAGCTTTGAGCTTTTTGAGCTGTGTCTTTTGTTTCCTGCATTGCGTTTTCAGCTTTAGACTTAGCTTTTTCGGTCTCGGCTTCACTGCAACCTGAAATTGTTAGCATTGAAAGCGCGATTAAACTTGCTGGTAGTACCATTTTTAAATTCTTCATGGGGTAAACCTCCTGTTATTGAAAAATCATTACCACAATCACTATAGCGACATCTATTCGGTTTTACGGTCATCTTTACAGATGTTTTGCAAAACCGGCGGCTGTTTGAGCGCCTGAGATGATTCTTAATACATTAATCACCGCTCCTGATTTTGGCTTTTTCTGCTTTTGAGGTTTTTTCTGTCGTGGTTTGTCTGACAGCCTTCCGATAAAGAACCCGGCACCGGCAGCAAAGCAAAGCGCTTCGGGCGACGATAACTTGTTACAGGTGGTGGCAACCGCTTGTCTTGAACGAGCTTTTAAAGCGAGTTTACGACGCTTAAGGTTGTGCTCCATTTGCGCAATTTGATTATCCAGGCTTGATGGCATAAAACCTCCATTAAAAACTGCTGCTTGTTTTAGAAAACAAGAGGTCACGGCTTCGCCTTTTGATGTACTTAATAATGTAAAGTGCGATACCGAGATGGCAAGCGGAAACGACGATAAGCGCCGTTGTCAGAGATAAAACAGCGCTATTGACGACGATGGCTACAGCGGCCACCACTAGTGCTCCCCAGGCAGACAAAATTAAGCAACTGGCGATAACGCCTAAGGCTACCATTCGAACAAAGCTTTCCCCCGCTCGGCGGGTTTCCATACCCGCTAGCTGGAGCTGTGCTTTAACAACACCTCGTACTTCGCTTTCCAGCGCCTGGATTTGTTGAAGCAAACCTTCAGTTTCGTTCGCTTCTGCTTTATTAGGAGCGGTCACTAAATAACCTGCTCAATAAGTAGCCGCTAGCTGCTGCAATTCCCAACGATTTAATGGGGTTTTCCTTAACGTAATCGGTTGCAGTAGAAAGCCATTTTTCCTGAGTTTCTTTTAGGTCGTGACCTTTCTCACCGACTTGATCAGAAGCATTCTTAGCCGCATCAGCGACTTTATCGATGGTGTCGTGGGCCTTATTCGCAGATTTATTGACAGTTTCTTCAGCTTTAGCTTGGTTGTTACTCATAGTACCCTCGCTTTTTCATTGAAAGTCTATTACTAAGCAAAGACCCTGGCGCCGATATAAGCAAATAAATTTACATTGATTTACAGTGAGTAAAGGGGAGACATTTTTTAGTATTCTGGCAACTAATGAAAACCACAAAAAGGCAGTGTTATTCTGTTATCTGATGAGCGTTAAATTACAAAGAAACTTAAGAAGAATAACTGAGGGAGAGGCTATGAAGTATATTTTTCAAGTTCGTATTAAAGAGGGTCATACTGCAGAGGAATACGCAGATGCCTGGGTCAAAGCTAGCGAAATTATCCAGCAGGCTCCCGGTGCCAAAGGTACAGAGTTGCATCGAAAAATAGGCGATGAAAAAACATTAATTGCCATCGCGACATGGGAAAGCAAGGCACAGCGGGACGCTATGGAAGGTCAGCATGACCCGGCTGTTGCTGACATTATTCGTAGCGCTGCGCCTTTTTGTGAGATTACACCTCTCGGTGAATTCGAGGATCCTGAATGGATCGTATTGCCGCCAAACAATTAGATTTGGGTCAACCACCCGTGCTTATCTTCTGCTTTGCCCCACTGGATATCGTTCAGTGCTTTTCGCAGCTTCAGCGTTGTTGCTCCCGCATTTCCGTCCCCGACGGGAAATTCCTGTCCGTTGTGAATTAAGGTACCAACAGGGGCGAGAACGGCAGCTGTGCCGGACAAAGCCGCTTCAGTGTTTGGTTTCTTAGCCCGCTCAAGCAGCTCTTCTACACTAAGCTCGCGCTCTGAAACTGTCATGCCCATATCGCGTGCAATGGTCAGGATAGAATCTCGGGTTACGCCATGCAGGAAGCTACTGTCCAGCGCCTTGGTAATAATTTCGTTGCCATCGATAAGCAAGAAATTGGCAGCCCCGGTTTCCTGTACGTCGCCATTAGGGCAAAACAACACCTGATCAGCGTTGACGGAAGCTCGTGCCTGTAAAATAGGCTGCAACGCACTGGCGTAGTTACCACCGCTTTTAACCATGCCCATGTGTGCGGCGCAGCGCGAGCCATCTTCTTCTAACAGTAAGCGCAAAGTTTTTGCCCCGCCGGAAAAGTAGTCGCCAACCGGTGATAGCAACACGTAAAGCATTGAAGAGCTGGTGGGGGATGCTGCTTTGCCGATAGCGGCTTCGGTGCCTATATGAGTGGGTCGTATGTACATGGATCCCGGTGGTTTTGGAACCTCGTCAGCAAAATGACTGACAACATCTGAAATCATGTTTTGCAGCAAGCTGGCATCAAACTTAGGCAATGAGAGTAGCTGACTGCTTTGTTGCATGCGCTCTATGTTGCGGTTCATACGAAACAAATTAATAGAGCCGTTGTCGTGACGAAATGCTTTGAGTCCTTCGAAACAGGTACTGGCGTAATGTAAAACATGGGCGCCGGGGTGTAACTGTATTGAGTCAGATGAGACGAGTTTAGGCGCACTCCAGTTTGAATTTTCGAAAGTTGCCAACGTCATTTGTGGCATAAATACGGTGCCAAAAGCTGCCATAGGATTATCCTGCTCGGGTAAATAGTTGCGCAGTAATATACCACAAAACTTAACATTCGGATGACCACCGTGGTTTGCTTCTTTTGCGTCATGCTCGTACATTGAGTCATTAACCGGAGCACGCGGGCGGATGATTAATGAATAAAGCACTTAAGTTAGTGATTGTGAGCAGTTTGTTAATGATAGGATTTGCTCAGGCCGAAGAAACAGAGACTACGTTAAACGCTCATGCGGCTGGCTATACCGCAGGCTTTACCTGCAGTGCTGTCTTTAACGGCAATAAAAATATGGAGCAAATTCGCGAACATGAGTTGAGTGGCATTTATTCATTAATTGCTGAACGCGTGAGGACTATGGAGCCTGTCATTGACGAAGAAAACCAGTGGGTCAGGGTTGCTTACGATGAGGGCAAGAGGGAGCGGATATCAGTGTGGCGTCCGAAGTTGGGCTGCGTGGATTTGCCAGTAGGTGCCAGTACAGACGATGCTAAATTGGTAGCGGATCCATATAGCGGGAAAGCCGCAGCCGGAAAGGATAATGGAGAGCCATGGCAGCAACGCGCCAAGGTTAATGCTATTAATGATAATCCTGAGTTAGAGTCAGTACTTCAGCAAGCTTTTACTAAAAAATATGGTTCAGGGGCACGAACTTCAGCAATATTGATAGCAACACCTGACGAAATTATTGCGGAACGCTATATCGAAGGTTTTACTCCTGAAACCTCGCAGCGCACCTGGTCGGTTGCGAAGAGTATTGGTGGCAGCGTTATTGGGGCTGCCGTTCAACAAGATAAGTTAGAGTTGGGTGCTCCAGCGGGGATTGCCAACTGGTCGCACCCAATTGATCCGCGTAGAAACATTACGCTGGAAAACTTATTACACATGGCGTCCGGCTTAGATAGTAACAAAGCGGGGAATCGCACCGACCGCGTCTATATGGGAGGCGGGCTGGTGAGTGACACCGCCACGGTAGCCGCTCTTGAGGTGGCCCCGGGGAGCCGGTGGAAGTACGCTAACAATGACACATTATTGGCATTACGGGCGCTTCATGAACGTTTTGATACAACGGAAGAGTATTTGGAGTTTCCGCACACAGCTCTATTGGAAAAGATTGGTATGCAGCACACGTTCCCGGAAACTGACTGGCGTGGGGACTTTATTTTATCGTCACAGGTGTGGACGACTGCTCGCGATTTAGCTCGCCTGGGCGTTCTGCACCTGCAAAGAGGAAAATGGCAGGGGGAGCAAATTCTACCTGAAGGCTGGCTCGATTACATCAGCATGCCGGCACCGGCCCAACCGCCGCAAGGAGCTCCAGGGTATGGCGCGCAGTGGTGGCTTTACAATGAACGCTTTCCGGAATTACCGAATGACACCATTGCCGCGCGTGGCAACAGAGGACAGTTTTTGGTGGTCATTCCGTCAAAAAACTTAGTCGTTGTTCGCCGGGGCTATGATCTTGCTGGGGAACCAGGGTTCAATGAGCACGATTTCGTACGCGATGTACTAGAAGCATTGCAAAAAGACCCTTCGGGGGAGACGGAAGAGTGATAGAATGCATCCCCACACTGATCAACAAAAAGAGCCGACTATGAGCGAAGAACAGCAAGTGATTCAAAGTAAACACACGCAAGAATACAGTGACAACGGCAAAACCGTGGAAATAGATATTTATCGCTCTGAAGAGAGTGGCTGGATTTTAGAAATTGTTGATCAGAATAATAACTCGACCCTTTGGGAAGATGAGTTTGAGAAAGAAGAAGACGCTCTTGCAGAAGCATTAGATGCCTTAAAAGAGGAAGGCATTGATAACTTTATAGAACCCGCAGAGTAAAATGATCAGAGTTTCACAGCGAGTTGAATTTTCAGAACATGAAATAGAATGGCAGTTTATCCGTTCTAGTGGTGCGGGGGGCCAAAACGTGAATAAAGTGGCCACCGCAGCTCAACTTATTTTTGATGTTCAGGCGTCTTCCTTGCCTGATTTTTATAAACAGCGACTGCTTAAAAAGTCTGACCACCGTATTACTCAAAGTGGCAAAGTCATTATCAAATGCCAGGAGACTCGCAGCCAGGCTCGTAACCGGGAGCTGGCACTTGAACAGCTGATTGAGCTAATTCGCAGTGTCGGACAGGTTCAAAAAAAGCGGATTCCGACAAAACCCAGCCGCTCAGCTAAGGAGCGACGATTAACCGGTAAAAAGCAACTGGGGCAGAAGAAGGCTCTTAGGAAAAAAGAGTTTTAACTGTCAAAATTCGTTAACGAGCTACTGCAATTTATACGTGCACATTCGAGTATCAACTGTTTTAATTCACATTGGCTGCAGTAATCACAACAACGAATATCGCTGGCAACGAGCTTCTGTTCAAGTAACAGTTTCTTGAGCTGCTCTTTACTCATTGAAAGTTTTAAACGCTCAGGTTTGTTCCTGCGCATAACCCGTCTCCTCTAATTGTTGTATACAATGCCCCAGACAACGAGAATGCTGACACCCCGTAATAAGTAATTGATAACAATAGCGGCATAGCTCTATGAGCGGTTGAGCCGATGTGTGCTGCTGCCACTGTATTAACTGCTTCATGCTTTCCTGCTGAAACTCGTGCGCCTGCATTTGCTGATGGCGGCGAATACAAGTGGCTATAAGTAAGACTGAACAGGTTGTATAGTTTTGGATGGCGTTAGCAGCCAGAGCCGGTTCATTGAAAACGCCTTTCACTGACTCTCGCGCCTGTGCAAGGAAAGCGGTTGCGGACTCATAGTTCTTTTGGCTTAGCAGTGACGTGGCGGTTTTTAACTGCGCCTGACTAGTAAAGTAGTTTTGATAAGTGTCAGTCATTCTTTGTCCTTTTATCTGGCTTTAAGTAAATAAGCTAACGCAAATGATAATAGTTCGCAATAAGTTATTTGTAAACGATCGTAATGTAGAGATAGAACGTATAGCTAACTAATCAGACAATAAACTCGGAGCTTTAATGAGAACCTATAAACAGCAAGATCTAGCGAACATGGAAGACAGCGAAAGAGCCTGCTTCGTCAACTGTCTGTCGGGTTTTAAGAGTGCCAATGTGATAGGGACACGTGACCGACATCAGCAAAATAACCTGGCAATGATAAGCTCGGTTGTGCACTTGGGTAGCAACCCGCCTTTTCTCGGCTTTATTATGCGCCCTCAGTCTGTCACCCGGCATACTTGGGAAAACATTGAAGAAAGTGGCGTTTACACCATTAATCAAGTCAACAACGAGTTTTTTCAGCAGGCGCACCAGACCTCAGCACGGTATCCGCGCGACACCTCGGAGTTTGAGGCTTGTGGGCTTACTCCTGAATTTGCGGATGGGTTCCACGCGCCCCACGTAGCGGAAAGTGCTTTGAGAATTGGTATGCAGTTGGTGGAAATTATTCCTATTCAGCATAACGACACGGCATTAATTGTCGGTGAAGTACGTTGGGTGGAGGTGAAAGAAGAGGCTGTAAAAAACGACGGCTTCATTGATATTGAATCACTGGGAGCAATGACGGTTTCAGGGCTGGACGGATACCATAGTACCCAGCGGGCTGCACGTTTATCTTATGCAAAACCTGGTGAAGAGTTACAGGAACTGGATGTTGAAGGACAGGTTAAAGACTCATAATATTCGGTGTTTTACGACTGTGCTTTTTTGTTATCCAAAACAGTAATAACCCGGCTAAGGCCAGTGCGCATCCAACCCAGCCTGTGCCTTGCCAGCTTAGGGGGGATATAATGGCGAGTCCGCCCAGCCAGGCACCTAACGCATTCGCAGCGTTGAAAGCTGAATGGTTCAAAGACGCTGCCAGGGTTTGGGCTTCACCGGCAACATCCATTAAGCGCACCTGAAGAGCGGGCACCAGAGCGGCGGCACTACCCAGTAATAAGACCATGGGCATAATGCTCCAGAGGCTCTGTAATGTGAGCGGAAAAATGGCCAGGACAATTGCTGACCAAAGCAGGGAACCACCTATGGTTAATTTCAAGTTTCGGTCAGCCGCCCAGCCTCCGACTAAACTGCCACCCAGAGAGCCTATTCCATAGATGAATAATGCGACAGGTATCCAGTGAGGTGCCAGCCCGGTTGCGTTTATCAGTGTTGGTGCTATGTAACTCAAAACTGAAAACATTCCACCGAATCCAATCGCGCCTATTGCTAAGGTCAGCCATACCTGCGGGTTTTGTAATGCTTGTATTTCGTTTCTGGCGGAGGTTTTTCGTTCGTTCGGATGTTGCGGAACCACAAAGAAAATCATGATCAGCGCCAGTAGCCCAAGAGCGCCTACCGTGTAGTAAACTGTGCGCCAGTCAATAAGCTGCCCTAGCCAGGTTGCTAATGGATTGCCAACTAAAATGGCAATGGTTAGACCCATCATGACCATGGTGACAGCCATACCGCGTTGGTTTTTGTGCACCATGTCGGCAGCAACCAAACAGGCAATACCAAAATAAGCACCATGCGGTAAGCCTGTTAAAAAGCGTAATACCTGCAGTAGCGGGTAGCTGTCTGCAGAGGCGCTGGCAAAATTGCCTAAAGCGAACGCCAGTAGTAGAGCGAGTAGCATGGGTTTGCGCGGAAATCGTGCAAATAATATGGTAATAAGTGGCGCGCCAATAACGACACCCAGTGCATAAAGACTAATTAAATGCCCTGTTTGGCGGGTATCTGTATTAAAGTCCGTCGCAACGTCCGGTAGTAGCCCCATAATGACAAATTCGCCAATACCAATTGCAAAGCTTCCAATCGCCATGGCAAAAATGGCCAGTTGAACTTGTGCTTTAGAGAATTGAATCATGGGTCCGGTTTGCTTCCTGTCGAAATGAGGAGATTATGCGATTGCGCAGTTTAGCGGATGTAGCAACTATTGCAATCTATGTGACCTTACTGTATAAATAAACAGTATATTTACACATCAGCAAAGGACCACACCATGGCTGTAGTAACCCAATATGTAGTTATTCGCGACGGAGCCGAGAAAATGACATTCACTTCAAAAGCCGAAGCCGATGCACACGATAAAATTTTGGATATGGCAGAAGCCTTAAATCCACTCATTAAAGGCAGTGAAATTTTTACTGACGAGCAGCAGCTTGAAGATATGGCCTTATTTCTAGCAAAAGAACGCGAGAACGTACTTATTGCGTTAGGTGCAAAAAAACCGAAAAAGCCAAAAACTGAAAAAACTGCAACGGAAACTTCTGGGCCAGCAAAAACAAATAATAAAGAGTCGACCAAAGCGGCTTAATCAGCATGATAGAATTTGGTGCAGGCAAAGACTTTGATAATATAGCTGCCTTGTTTTAATGAATAGGATCAGAATATGACGCAACAAACGATTTATCATATTGGAACGCCGGGTAAGCCGTGGGGAGCAGAAGAGAAAGCTCGCTGGCTGGCTGAGCAAAGCAAAAAGCGCTCATACTTTGATGATGTTGTCAGCAAAATTGAAACCTTTAAAAGCGATTTTGACGTAGAGCAATACGGTGAACTTGCATACGAAAGCGCGACTTACCCTTTATTTGCTGTGAAGACAAAAGATTGGGATAGCGCTAAGCCAACTATTTTAGTGACAGGTGGCGTGCATGGTTATGAAACCAGCGGTGTGCATGGCGCGCTGCGTTTTATTGAAGCAAAAGCAAACGCTTATCAGGCAAATTTTAATGTTGTAGTGGCGCCGTGCTTAAGTCCCTGGGGTTATGAGACGATTAATCGCTGGAATCCTGCCGCCATTGATCCTAACCGTTCCTTTGTGGTTGATTCTCCCGCAGGCGAGTGTGCGCATATTATGAATTATGTCGCGGGCCTTGGGGTGGATATTTTGGCTCACATCGACTTGCACGAAACAACTGACACAGATAACAGTGAGTTTCGTCCGGCCAAGGCTGCTATGGACGGTAAAGTGAATACCAACTGGAATATTCCAGACGGCTTTTATTTAGTTGGTAATTCAGAAAAGCCATACCCGGACTTTCAAAAAGCGGTGTTGGATTCGGTAGAGCAAGTGACGCATATTGCGGACGCTGACGACGAGAATAAGTTGATAGGCGAAGACATTGCCCAGCGCGGTGTTATTTTATTGCCAACCGCAAAAATGGGGCTGTGTATTAGCTTTAGTAAAGCCGAGTATGCCACCACAACAGAAGTGTACCCTGACAGCCCGAAAGCAACACCTGAGCAATGTATTGATGCTCAGGTTGCAGCGGTTACCGGAGGGCTAGACTTTTTGAAATAAAGTCTAGCCGTGCTTCCGACCGTGAAACTAGCGTCGTGTATCTGGCCTTTTTTGGCGAGGCGCACGACGTGAGTTCTGAGGGCGGCCCGTTCTGGGCTTTTGGATTGGCTCCGGTTTTATACTGGGGTCTGGTTCAAAGCCCGGAATAACCTCTTTAGGTATCTCATTTTTAGTCAGTTTTTCTATGTCGCGTAACAATTTATGCTCATCAACACAGACCAGTGATGCCGCTTCACCTTCACTGCCAGCTCGGCCGGTGCGACCAATGCGGTGAACGTAGTCTTCAGCTACCTGAGGCAACTCAAAGTTAATAACGTGGGGTAGCTCGTCGATATCGATACCACGTGCGGCAATATCGGTTGCCACTAGTACGCGCAATTTTCCGGCTTTAAATTGGGCCAGGGCTTTGGTTCTTGCGCCCTGACTTTTATTTCCGTGGATTGCCATAGAGGGCAGGGCATCATCAGTTAATTGTGTTGCCAGCCTGTTGGCACCATGTTTAGTGCGCGTAAAGACCAGTACTTGTCGCCAGTTACGGCTACCAATTAAGTAGCTGAGCAGCTCTCTTTTACGTTTTTTATCAACCGGGTAAACCCGCTGTTGTATCGTGTCTGCTGCCGCATTCTGGCGTGCAACTTCAACCAGCTTTGGCTCATGCATAAACTGCTGCGCCAGGGCTTTAATTTCACTCGAAAAAGTTGCTGAAAACAGCAATGTCTGGCGTTTCTCGGGTATGAGTTTCATCACTTTTTTAATGTCATGAATAAAGCCCATATCCAGCATTCGGTCCGCTTCGTCCAGAATCAAGACGTCAATTTTACTTAAATCCACCGTCCCCTGACGGCTATGATCCAGCAAACGCCCTGGGGTTGCTACCAGAATGTCGACACCACGACGTAATGCATTAATTTGAGGGTTAATACCAACGCCACCAAAAATAACCAAAGACTTAAGACCGGTATATTTGGCGTAGGTATTGAGGTTATCTTCAACTTGAGCAGCCAGTTCGCGAGTCGGCGTCAAAATTAACGCTTTGATAACTGGCTTACCTTCGGTCTTGGTACTGGAGAGTTTATGTAGCAATGGCAGCGTAAAACCGGCTGTTTTTCCGGTTCCAGTCTGCGCGGCAGCTAATAGGTCATGACCTGCCATCACAGTTGGGATGGCTTGCTGTTGTATTGGGGTCGGGGTGGTATAACCGCATTCAGTAACGGCACGTAAAATATTGTCGCTCAATCCTAAAGACTGGAATGAGGTTTGGTTTTGTTCTGTGGACATGAAGCTCCGGGAATTATGATAGTAGACACCACACGCATGCGGCTTTTTGCCATTGTACCACAGACCACAGTAAACCTTTATTTAGAAACCAGCGTAATAGGATAACTTTTCTTGATTTGATGAAAATTTGAGCGCATTATTCGCGCCGTTTTACTCCTCCCCCCGAGGATATTTAAAGGAAATTTCATGTCGTACCGCCCGTGGATTAATTCCGCCAATCGAGTTTTTACCGGCGTCTTGCTGATTCAGCTACTGATCACGCTAGTTATCGCCTTTCTTACCAACGACTGGTTTGTACCTGTATTGTTGTCGTTACTGATTGTGTCTTTACCGTTGTTGCTGATTCGGACGGCGGGGCAAAGCAAGCTGACACGACATGTTATAGCCGCTGCTGTTCAACTTATTACAGCCGTTCATATCGATCAAACCATGGGTTTGGTTGAAATGCATTTTGAAATTTTCGTGGTAATGGCGTTTCTGATTTATTATCGCGATTGGGCTATTGTCGTCACAAGTGTCGCAGTGGTCGCTGTTCACCATATTCTATTCTTTATTCTGCAATCTAACGGTGCTGACGTTTATATTTTTGCAGAAGGCTATGTCACTCTCGGTATTCTGGCCATTCATGCGGGGTTTGCGATAGCTGAAGCCGTGGTACTTTCTTTTATCGCGAAACAAAGCGACACGGAAGCGGTTAGCGCTCAGGCTTTACGCGACAGCATTGCTGATATTGTAAAGCAGTCTGATAAGCTCGATTTAGCCGTAGAAGTTAAAGGAGAGAGCAATGAAGTAGTGGCGTTTAGAGAGTTGCTCAATCAGTTTCAGGGTAATATCCGAAGTACTCGGAGCCTGGCTGGCCAAGTACAGAGTGTTTCAGGTGCACTGTCTCATCAAACAGAGGAATTAATGGACAGCCGACAGCAAACTTCCAGGGAGGTAGACAGCATTGCCAGTGCAATTGAACAGATGGCGGTTACTATCAGCAGTATCTCCGAGCAGGCAAATGATGTGAAAGTTGCGGCAGAGGAGTCCATTGAACGTTCCGAACACGCAGAAAGTGTAGCCAAAACGGCAGCTGACTCTATTGGTTCACTGAAATCCAATGTACTGGCAACAAATGAGAAGTTGAGTACGTTAGATAATCAGTGCCGCCAAATATCGAATGTTGTCGAGGCTATTAACGATATTACCAAACAAACGAATTTACTGGCACTTAATGCCGCTATTGAAGCTGCCCGGGCCGGAGAGGAAGGCCGCGGCTTTGCCGTGGTTGCTGACGAGGTAAGATCACTGGCTGCAACAACTGGTCGAAATGCTGAAGAAATTAGTAAAATTAGCCGAAGTATACTTACTGAAGTTGCAGAGGCTGTGAGTTCAATGGACGCTTGTGTTCGGCAAATTGATGATGCGGTGATATATTCTGATGAGTCAGGAGAATCAATGAGAGCAGTTGCAGAGCGAATTCATCATGTTGCGGAGCAAGTGATCTCAGTTGCCGCTGCCACTGAAGAACAAAGAAATGCAAGTGAAGATATTTCTCGATCGGCGCAGACAATGCGCGAGCTATCTGAGGCCGAAACGGAATTGCTGCTCAGTGGGCAAAAAAATGCTGATTCACTGAAAAGTGCGTCAGACCAGCTTGATGCAGAAGTAGGGCGTTTTATCGTTGACTAAAACTCTAAGTAAATCACGCAACCGATGGCTTATTGTTGCTGTTATCGTCTGGTTTGGATTGGTACTTTTTGGCATCAGTTACTTACTGGAGCAGCGCTTAGTCTGGTTTGATGAGCAGGAACTGCTATTGGAACTTAGCAACAACGAGAGCCTTGAACGTGAACTAGTCGCAGAGCTCAAGCATCTTGGCTACGAAGTGCCGGGACGTGTTTTTCATATCACTTCACAGGACTGTTCTTGCAATTGGCGCTCATCCGGTCATATAGCCAGCGTAAAAAGACAAGTGACAGAGTCCGATGGCCAGAACCTTATAATTGATATTGATCAAGTTTCGAGCCTAAAAGACTTCGTACCAGCAACGCCTGCCATTATTATGTTTAATAAATCATCAAAGCTTATTTACATTGGGCCATACGCAGACGGTGCTTTCTGTACTACAGAGAATAGCTTTGTGGAAGAGTTGATTCCGTCAGTTTCGGTGAGCTCAAGGGCTCCTAAGTGGGTTAATACCGTTGCAAAAGGGTGTTATTGCAAAGTTTAAAGCGACAGAATAATGGAGCCGCATCAGAAAATGGAAGTAAAACAAACCTTTATTGATTTTCTGGAAGTGATTCCTGATGGTGCCGTCGTTATTAACCGGCAGGGCTTCATTATTGCTGTTAATCAGGCGGCAGCAATGATGTTTCGCTATTCGTCATCATCCATGCTGGAGCTGCATCTTAACCAGTTGTTGCCGGAAGATGTGCGCGAGAAACATGATCAACATTTGATAAAGTTTTTTAAGTACCCTGGCCGACGTTCAATGGGCAACGGTTTAATTTTTTCGGCAATTCGCCGCGATGGTTCCACTTTCCATGTTGATATCATGCTCAACCAGCTTGAGTTAGAAGGCGAGTTGTATGGTATTGCGATAGTGCGTGACTATACTTTACAGAAAAAAGCCGAAGATAAGATCCGACTGGAGCTTGAATTTGAAAAGCGTCAGGCACTCACTGATCATCTAACCGGAATTATGAACCGGCGCGCTTTTACCGCGCAGTTGCAGGATGAAATAGAACAGTTGGAATTGCAGGGGACCCCCTTCGCTGTGAGTTTTATCGATTTAGATGATTTTAAAGAAATCAATGATGAACACGGGCATCATTTCGGTGATGAAGTTTTGCAAAAAATCGCTGAGCTTATTCGTTTACACAGTCGGCACACTGACTATGTAGCCCGTATTGGTGGTGATGAGTTTGCTACGATTCACCCGATGATTTCAGCAGAGGACGCTGAGCTTATGATGCAGCGTTTGCGCAGTCAGCTGGTCAGTGGAATAGGGCATGCTGAATTACCGGTCACTCTCTCAATAGGGCTTTGCCAGTGCGATAAACCTTCTGAACTTTATACAATAGAAGGGATAATGGCGAGAGCAGACAAAGCCATGTATCAGGCGAAAAAAGAAGGCAAAAATGCCGTGGTACTCGCCAACTAAATGTAATAAAGAGTAATTAAGTTTGCTTGTCACTCAAGGTCTACTCTAAAGTGGTTTTGGCTTTGTAAGGAGAGACCATGGCAATCTTCACTTCCTATTTACGCATTATCTTACTCATTACGGGTGTTCTGGCGGGTATACAGCTGCCCGGTTTTGTCGATCAGTATGGTAAAAGTCTGCAGGCACATTTAATTGAGTCTGAGCGCAGTCTGGATGAATTCCGTGATGAAGCTGAACGGTTTTTTGATGGCAGTATTGAAGAACTGATAGCGCATTACCAGGCCAGCGATGACAAAGTATTTCAGGAAGGTGGGCAAAGTATCAGCGTTATTTATCAACGAAACCAGCGACTGAACCAAGCCTATCAAGACTTCAGTAAAAATGCATGGAGTGCCTATCAACAGGCATTTTTCACACCGGTTGATGATATCCAGCGCGAAGTTCGTGCCAGCTTTTCTTACACCGTTAAGCTAAACCCCGGTGCCATTCTATTTGGGTTGGTTTCGGGGTTATTGTTAGCGATACTCGGGGAGCTCATTGTTCGACTCTTGGTGAGGCCCTTTCGACAATCGCAGCACAGTTGAGCCCGGGTGGTAATGTGCCGTAATTAAAGGCGCCATGTTGCTCTAACCGGCTGGCACAAAACGCATCCGCAATATCCTTACTCGCGTGCTGGACTAACAAGGCGGCTTGTAAGCCAACCGCCAACTTGTCGGCAATAGTACGAGCCCGATATTGTATGGTGTTTTTGTCAGTAAACTCATTCTTCAGGCGCATTAGAAATTGATCAAAGCGCTTATCCGCACCCTCAGCACGTTGCAATTCGGTAAAGTAAGCATCCAAAACATCCGGCTGTTTCTCTACTGCTCTTAAAATATCCAGACATTGAACATTGCCGCTGCCCTCCCATATGGCATTTACCGGAGACTCTCTAAACAGCCTTGGCATAATGTGATTTTCCATTACACCGCTGCCTCCAATTACTTCCATTGCTTCGTAGGCGTGGTTAGGTGTTCGTTTACAAATCCAATACTTGCCTACAGGTGTGGCTATTCTTGATAGCAATTTTTCATGTTCGTTATCCTGATTATCCATGGCGCGAGCTATGCGCATGGTGTATGTCATCGCTGCTTCACTTTCCAGTGCTAAATCAGCTAACAGGTTTTGCATTAAAGGTTGGTCGCTTAGCATTGCGCCAAAAGCTTTGCGGTTGCTGGCATGATGAATGGCCTGAACTGCCGCCTGTCGCATGCCTGAAGAAGAGCCTATCATGCAGTCATAACGGGTAGTGGCGACCATTTCTATGATGGTGCGTACGCCACGACCCTCCTCACCCACCATCTGACCATATGCACCGCGAAGTTCAGTTTCACTGGACGCGTTAGCGGCATTGCCCATTTTTTGCTTCAACTGTTGAATTTGAATGGGGTTTTTTGAGCCGTCAGGACGCCATCTGGGAACCAGAAAGCAAGACAGTCCATTGGTTGTTTGGGCCAAAACCAGAAAAGCGTCGCACATTGGTGCTGAAACAAACCATTTATGCCCAACCAATTCATAGGCCTGGCCTGAGCCTTCTCTATCGATAGGATAAGCTCGTGTGCTGTTAAGCCGGACATCCGATCCGCCTTGCTTTTCGGTCATCGCCATACCAATGGTAACGGCTTGCTTTTCGGTATGAGGCAGGTTCCGTGGGTCGTAATGGCGCGCCGTAATCTTAGGGCCCCATTCTTTCAGTAAATCCGGTTGATGTCGAAGTGCCGGTAATGCTGCAAAAGTCATGGTAACAGGGCAGCCATGTGAAGCTTCTACTTGAGTATGTAAGTAATATTTGGCTGCTCTTGCGACATGAGCGCCTGGTTTAGGCTCACTCCATGGGCTTGCGTGCAAACCGTGCTCAATGGCTGTGCTCATCAGTTGGTGATAACTGGGGTGGAAGTCGACCTGATCAATTCGATGTCCATAGCGATCATGTGTGCGCAATTCCGGTTGGTACTTGTTGGCCTGAAAACCCAGTTCAATACTTTCACGCTTTCCGGCCAGTTCGCCAAAGGCAATAAGATCAGAAAAAGCCCAACTGGCTCCTTCACGTTCAACGGCTTGTTGCAGAGCTTTGTCGGCTAGGTATAGGTTATAGTTTTCCAGCGTTGAGGGCTGGTTTTCAACCTGATGCGTGCTGGCCAAAAACTGATCGGCCTTGGGGTATAACTGTGTCATTCCTCACTCCTTATATTGACTGAGTGAAGCAATTAAAAAAGATTAAGTCAATGAGTTTAATAGTTGCCTTTATCATGGTTTGTGATAACAGTAGAAGTATACATTTGCTTTATTCAAAAGATTTATTTTGAGCCAGTATTTATTCAGAAGCTTATTATTAACCATTAGTTGGGTCGTCTTGTGGCGGGTCGCCGCCATTATGGAATATGGACCCCATGCCAGTATATGGTTCCCTCCAGCTGGCTTAACTTTTGCGGCGCTTTTAGTGATGCGCTGGAAAGCTATACCGGCTCTTTTACTGGCCGGAGTTTTATCGACTTTATGGGTGACGGGCTTATACGGAAATGAAATTGTTGTCCGCGAAGCCGTTACAACAGGGTTAATATTCGGTGTAGCTCATTGTACTCCCTATTTTATTGGAGCCTGGCTATTACGATCGAAACTGACCCGCTTAGGCAGCCATGGCCTGGCAAGCACCATTATGGCCTTTCTCGGTATTGCTGCTGCTTCCTCATTATTTGCTGCATGGTTTGGAACCGAAGTGATGGCAGCCAGAGGAATGCTTGAAGCGGATGCTGTCTGGTATACCTGGCTGCCTTGGTGGATTGGCGATATGAGTGGAATTATTGTCCTGTCGCCACTGTTTATCGGTTTGATGAGTTGGCGTTACCCAGAACTAGAGCACTGGTTAGGTGGGCTCAGTTTTACTGTAAAAACAGGAAGTCAGAGTTCTTTTGTCTGGAAAATCCTACTTATCCTAGTGTTATTAGCACTGTGTCTGATATTAACGGTTACCGCAGATAAAGACGAAGCCGCTTTCTCAATATTTTTCCTTATCCTGCCTTTACTTTGGGTTTCTTATACAGAATCTCCACTGAATACAGCCATTGCTCTGGCGCTATTCAGTACAACGACTGCATTAGCCGTAGGGCTGTTGGGGTTAATGGATTATGCCATTGTTTATCAGTTTGCTGTCACGGTTATTGCAGCCAGTGTGTGGTTTGGGTTAACGGTTCCTACTCTTATAGCTCATAACCAGTTACTGACTCGACAAGTATCAGAGGACGGGCTCACAAGAACAGCATCGCGTGAACACTTTATGCAGCGTGCGGATGCGTTAATAAAGTTGAGTAAACGTCAGAATAAACCGCTTTCTTTGATCATGTTCGATGTCGATGACTTTAAAAAGATTAATGATAGCTATGGCCATATTGCTGGTGACCAAGCTCTGGTTCAAATAACCAACCGGGTTGCTTCGGCCTTAAGAAATAGCGACTTGCTGGGGCGTTTCGGTGGTGATGAGTTTATGATTTTACTACCGGGAAGTTCGGTTAACTATGCTGAAGAAACGGCTGAGAGACTGCGAGTTGAAATTAGCAAAACAACGCTTGTTGGCACTGAACATTACTTTTCCTGTAGTTTCGGAGTCGCCCAGGTGGTGGCCAATGAACATATTATGGCCACAATTGATCGTGCCGATAAAGCTTTGTTAGAAGCGAAAAGGCATGGGAAGAATCGTATAGAGAAGGAAAATTCATGCGTATCATATTCTTAGGTGGTGCAGAGACGGTTACCGGTTCTAAATATTTAGTAGAAACGGATTCGACCCGAATCTTAATCGACTGTGGTCTTTTTCAAGGGTATAAGTGGTTACGTCGACGCAACTGGCAACCGCTTCCTATGGGAATTAATCAAGTTGATGGTGTTGTATTGACTCACGCTCATTTGGACCATTCGGGTTTTGTTCCGGTGCTATACAAAGAAGGGTTCCGAGGGCCTGTATTTGCACACCATGCAACGGTAGGTTTGTGCGATATCCTGTTGGCAGACAGCGGGCGTATTCAGGAAGAAGACGCTAAGTATTTAGGTAAGCATAAATTGAGTCGCCATGATAAACCTGAGCCTTTGTACGATGAGGCAACTGCAAAGTCTGCTATGCGGTTGTTTCAAGGAGTCGAATTTCATCAGCAATTTTCAATTGGGGATATCAACATCTTGTTGCAGCCCGCGGGTCATATTCTTGGCGCTTCCAGTGTAATTGTTGAGGCGGAAGGTAAGAGAGTAGGGTTCTCTGGTGATGTTGGCCGACCTCAGGATATCATGATGTACTCACCTGAGCCTTTACCCGATGTAGACCTACTTTTATTAGAATCTACCTATGGCGACCGTCGGCATGCAGAAACAGCACAAGCTGAAGATCAGCTGGCAGAAGTGGTTAATGAGACGTCACAGGCGGGAGGGGTCTTATTAATTCCAAGCTTCTCAGTTGGCAGGGCACAATTGCTGCAATATTTGCTGGTAAAACTCATGGATGAAAAACGCATTCCCAAGCAACCTATATATCTAGACTCGCCTATGGCGATTAATGTGTCTGGTCTTTATCAGCGGTTTCACAAGCTTCATCGGTTAAGTGACTCGGATTGTTCAAGAACCTTCAGTACAGTGGAGTACACGCGCTCTGTTGATGAGTCTAAAGGGATTGCGTCTCAGACGGGCCCTCACATTATTATTGCCGGAAGTGGTATGGCAACGGGTGGACGCATTCTTCATCACTTTAAACGCTGGTTAACCGATCATCGTGCCACGGTTCTGTTTAGCGGCCATCAGGCGGGAGGCACCCGCGGGGCGAAAATGCTACAGGGCGCAGAGTCGATTAAACTTCATGGACAATGGTTACCGGTGAAAGCAAGAATACGCTCATTAGAAGGTCTTTCAGGTCATGCTGATTACAAAGAAATAACCGATTGGCTGGCACAGTCTAAATTAAAGCCGAGCACAGCAATTGAATTGGTGCATGGTGAGGTAGATGCACTTGAAACCTTTCGCGATTATTTAATGAAAAATACATCGTATAACGTGAATGTTGCTGATTATCAGGGGGTATATCACCTGTAATGGAGTCTGCTAAAATAACTGAATCAGGAAAATCACGTTAATAAGGGAGTTGTATGACGTTTTTAAGGACTATTTTGGCTGGCACTGCATTTTTACTGTTCAGTGTTTTTGCACACGCGCAAGACAGCGGTTATTACGGGGCCGTGTCTTTAGCGCAGCTCAATGTTGATAGTGAGCTTATAGGCTCTCCTTCATTTACGCCCCACACGGCCAATTTAATGCTGGGGTACCGTTACAGCAACAGCTTGTCCGCAGAAGCCCGTTACGGTTTTGGTGTTCACAGCAGCAGTGATAAGGGCGTAAAGTTTGAAACGGACTATTCAGCGAGTATTCTGGCGAAACCCCGCTTGTATTTATCGCCTGAGGTGGCGCTGTATGTGACCGGTGGATTTACCCGCGGGAAATTTAGAGTCGGTGGACAGGATACCACTCTTAACAGCCTAAGTTATGGCGCGGGTATCCAGTACGATCGTAATCCCCGGACCACCTATTTTATTGATTGGATCAAGTTAATTGATAAAGACGAGTACACTATTAATGCATTAAATATTGGTGTCACTTACCGTTTTTGAACGGTAGTTTTGTCAATAAAGGGGCTTTAAGGCCCCTTTTTCTTTAAAAGTGCCATTTGACCAAAAGATTCGGATTGTTCTCATTTAACCCGTCAATATAAAATTTATTACGCCAATACACGTACTCAATACCAACATAAAGCGGTGCTGATAACTCGAAATAAGGGGCAATATTCCATTTGAGCTGAGACGTAAAGTTTAAGTTAGCGGGACCAACATTGCTGATGCCTGAAGCGTAATCAATAAAACCATCATAGAGCCACTTGGTGTTACCGACTGAAAAAGGCAATCCCCAGGTTGCTGTTAACTGATAGTTGTTAGGCAGGCCATCGTTATTTCGTTTATAAGCATCAAGTTCGACATACTGAAAACCCGGGACATTGAATGCAGCGCCAAAACCATACAAGTAATTGGTGAAGCCATCTCCCATTTCAGCTGTACTGGTAAGGCTAAGATTCTTAACGGGACTATCCTGAAACTCGAACAAATACAGTTCAGGAGACAACTCGATATAGGTTTCGGTATCGCCGTTAAAGGACTCTAGTCTATCGGCAAAGCTGAATATTTTACCCCAGCTGTAGCCGCCGATATATTCAAAGGTCAGTACCTGCCGGTCAGTATCTCCCAGTTCGTAATCACTGCCGTTTAAGTAAGTTAAGCTCGTATCTGACCAATACTTTTCTGCATGAGCAGAAAATGAAAGGGCACTGAATAATATCAGTGTTGAAATTAGTTTTTTCATGAGAATTTACCTGACAGATAACGGGTGAAATAAATTTTGAACGAATTATACGGGAGTCAATGACCCAGGTTAAGTAAATATCTTCGGTGTGCACTGTTATTATCTTAGCGAATTCGGTACATTACATAAAACTAACATTTATTTTTTTGACATAAGCCGAGCAAGCATGAATGCGTGATACATTTTTGTTAAAGCAGTACATTAATACGCTTGAATCTTCAGCTTTATGTGCACGACTGTCGCCGGAAGGCACTATTCGTTGGATGAGTGAATCTCTTCACAAGCTACTCGACATTCGTTACTTAAGGGAAACCACTGTTTTTTCAGCTTTTCTCCCTGTCGACAATCGTGCTGGTGTGGTTAATGCGATTAAAAAAGCCTCAGATAAAGGCGATGCGTGGAATGGAACTCTTTGCTTAGAGAGCTCTAACCGAAATAACTGGTGTCGCTGCATGGCAATCCCTTTATATGGAACCGATGGTCAGTTGACCGAACAGGTTTTGTTATTTCAGGATATTTCTCGCGAAATTTATCTCGATGAATTGCTTCGGGAGGCGCGTTTTGATCAGGTTACCGGATTACCGACCCGAGTTGACTTACTCAATGACCTTAAACGTGTCGAGGCGCAATGCCTTGCGGTACTGGATATTCGGAAATTCAGAAGTTACGCAGACTTCTACGGCCTTGAATTTGGCGATGAGCTTTTGCGCGAATTTAGTGCTTGGGCATCAGCGTTTCTGAAAACGAAACACATCAATATTTATCGTATGTACAGCGATAAGTTCGCATTAATTCCCGACTTTAGAATGATTCCGAATTTATTTGAGGATCACTTGTTAAGCTTTCATCAAGCCTTGTCTTCAATGAAGCTCAAAGTTGGAAATAGCGATATCGCTCTCGATGTTGCTATTGGCATGGGCGTTGGTCGTAATAAACAGCTACAGTTAGCTGAGAGTGCACTATCTAAAGCTAAAACTATCTACTCTGGCTACAAAATTCAGGTGGTTTATGAGCGTGAATTTTTGAATGAAAATAGAGTGAACTGGATACCTAAAATTCAATCAGCTTTAGTTGATCATCGCTTCGTGAATTACTATCAGCCAATTAAAAGCACAAAGAAAGATAAACCAAGCTATTACGAGGCTTTAGTTCGGCTGAGGGAAAACAATAAAGATCTGACCCCTGGGTTATTTTTAGATAAAGCGAAGACTACTCGCTACTACTGTGAGATAACCCGCTCTGTTATTGAGCAGGCGGTGCTGACGTCAGAGCAGTATCAGGTGGCTATATCGGTGAATTTATCGATTGAAGACGTTTTGAATGACGATACGGTCAGTTTTATTCACTATGTACTGGCAGAACATAAAAGAGCTAAGCTCATTTTTGAAATTACCGAAACGGAATCAACAGAAGATTTCAGCAAAGTCCAGGCTTTTGCTAAAGAAGTCAGGCGCTTAGGCGGACAGATTGCAATTGATGACTTTGGTGTTGGTTATTCCAATTTTTCGCGCCTGATAAGTTTGCGTCCAGATTATCTCAAGATTGACGGCAGTATTATCCAGAACATTCTGCATGACCCAACCAGTGCCAGTATTCTCAATGGGTTAATTAGTATCTGTAAGGAGTTAAACATTCCTATCGTTGCTGAATTCGTTGAGAACGAAGACGTCAATGGTTATCTGTGTGATCAGCAAATTGAGTATCTACAAGGCTACTATATTGGTAAGCCAGCCCCGGAAGTCGACAGCTTATTAAATTAAAATTTTTTTAAACGCCACTTTTTATCCTTAAATATTCCGTTACTGGAAAGAGTCGTCGCTATGAATGATTTTATCGAAACCTATGACAACGCCTTATCTTCCGAGTTTTGCGAGCAACTAATTAACGTATTTGAACAGTCTCCACATACTTTTCAAGGGCGCACCGGCGGTGGTGTCGATGTTAGTAAAAAAGCCAGCACTGATTTAGCCCTGAACAATCATACGGAATACCAGGAGCTGTTGTTACAAATACAACAGACGACAGCCCGCTATGCACTGGAGTATTTCAAGAAATACCATTTTGCCTTGATTGCCCCCGTAGCTCTTACGCTGCAACATCCGAAAACGAAGCAACCGACGCCGCTGACGCACGATAACTTTGATGAAGTTGCTAAAGGCAATGAAATGGCCATTATGCAAAAGCTGTTTCGCGTGGGCGCTATACAAATGCAACGTTACCGAAAAGGGGAAGGAAACTACAATTATTGGCATTGCGAAGCATTCCCACAGAAAGGTTCGACGGAACCACTGCATAGGGCGTTACTGTTTATGTACTATTTAAATGATGTCGATGAGGGAGGGGAAACCGATTTTTATTACCAAGACCGCTCATTAATGCCAAAAGCGGGGCAAATGGTCATAGCACCAGCGTATTTTACGCATACTCATCGGGGCAGAACGCCAATTTCTAACGATAAATACATTTTAACCAGCTGGATATTGCATAGTCGTGCAGAGCAATTGTTCGGAGGTTAATACAAGAAGAACACCCCAGCCATCAAGACTGGGGTGTCATTACGGTTATTTAACGTCGCTGTCACTTAGAATGGTCACTTCACCCAAATCGAGTGAACGGACTTTTTCTTCAATTTCAGCTAAGTCTCCAACGATAACCCAGGTCATTGCTTCCGGTTTTAGAACCTGATCCGCATTTTCCCTTATATCTTCAAGTGTAATAGCGTTGATGCGTTGTCCATAATCTTCCAGGTACTCGACATCTTTACCTTTATTAAAGGTACCGACTAAACCGCTAAGCAGGCTGCCTTTTGTTTCATAAGCGCCTGGTAACTTAGCCGTTTTATTGGCTTTTACTTTAGCGAGCTCGTCTTGTGTTGCCGGTTTGCTTCCCTCGTATTGAGTAAATTCTTTAACAATTTCCTCAATAGATTCTTTGGTTTTATCGGTTTGTACCGGTGCCAAAGCCACTAGCAATCCAGGACCTTCGTTATCCAGCCAAATAGAGCGTGCACCATAGGACCAACCTTTGTCTTCCCGTAAGTTCATGTTCAGACGGCTGGTAAAACTGCCACCAAGAATGGTGTTCATGACATCGATGGTGTCGGCATTATCAACTCGGCCAGAAGGCGCAAGTTGGCCAGCAATGATCAATGACTGAGGAGTTCCCGGCTTATCAATCAAAAATACACGGCTGTTATCCGATGCCATAGCGGAATCAAACGTCTTTTGGGGTTTGTCAGACGCTGGTGCCTGCCAACTGGCAAGCTCTTCTTCTAATAAAGCTTTAGCTTGCTCAACGCTGGTGTCGCCAACAATGACCAGTCTTGCGTTATCGGGACGCAACCAGGTTTGTGCGTGCTGAACCAAGTCGTCGCGAGTTAAAGACTTGATTGATTCTGCTGTACCAGACCCCGTTAGCGGTTGGCTATAAGCGTGCCCGTCACCGAACATGAGCCCAGGTAGTACACGTAAGGCTTGTGTTTGAGGTCTAGCCTGTTCTTTACGTATTTGCTCTAACCAGTTTGAACGTTTACGTTCAATTTCTTCTTTGGCAAAAGCAGGGTTCTGCAGGACATCACTCATTAACGATAAGCTTTCCGCAAAGTTTACTGTCAGGGTGTCCATGTTAATGCGCGAACTGTCGAGACTGGCGGATGCGCTTAGGTTTGTTCCCAGTGACTCGAGACGCTTATTCAGTTCTAATGCACTTAAGCTCTCTGTCCCTTCTTTGAGCATCGACATGGTGTAACTGGCTGTACCCAGTTTCGCTCCGACATCAGAAGCATAACCGCTGTCAAACACTAAACTCATTTCCACGGTTGGTGTGTCACTGCGTTGTGCCAGGTAAACGTCTAAACCATTTGATAAGGTAAATTGTTCAACTTGCGGCAGTTCCAATTCCGGCAGGTCGCCTATGTCTGGCAATTGTGAGCGGTCGGCGTTGGTTTCCTGCGTGGTATATTCTGGTTGTGGTACAACATGAAGAACGAAATCACCAGAGCTTAGCCATTGTTCAGCTGTACTTTGAAGATCATTCACGGACGCTTGCTTTGTCCATTCCATCTGTTGCTGATAAAAGCCTGGGTCGTCGTGGTAAACTGCTCCAGATGCCAGAATATCTGACTTGCCGCCAAAGCCACCAACTTTCTCAGCACGACGAACAAAGTCGGCTGTTGTACTGAATTTAGTGCGTTGCAGTTCTGCTGTAGTAGGCCCTTCATTAATTAAGCGCTCAACTTCTTCATCAATGATGCTCTCAATCTGCTCAAGCTCAACCCCAGGCTTTGCATCAGCAGTAATTAAAAATTGTCCGGCTAATTCACGACCATATTGAAAAGCACTAACAGAGCTGGCTATTTGTTCGTTATACACTAGACGCTCATACAAACGTGAATTTTTACCGTTGGCCAGAATGTCGGCAAGCAGGCTAAGATATTCAGAGTCTGCGGTGCCCATTTCTGCCGTATTCCACACTTTATAGACGCGGGCAGCCGGCACTCGGTCTTCCATGGTTGCGCGTTTCTGTTCTTCGCGTTTAGCAACCCAGGACTCCTGCTTTTGTAGCGGTTTGCCAGGCTCTATATCGGCAAAGTATTTTGTTACCTTTTCTTTTGCGGTCTCAACATCGATATCTCCCGCCAAAACTAATACTGCATTAGCGGTTCCATAGTAATTTTCAAACCACTGATGCACATCGTCAAGAGACGCTGCGTTCAAGTCTTCCATTGAACCAATAACTGACCAGGAGTAGGGGTGGCCCTCAGGGAAGGTTTGCTCGGCAATATAGCTCCATGCTTTACCGTACGGTTGTGCTTCGCCCTGACGCTTTTCATTTTGAACAACGCCGCGCTGTTCATCCAGTTTTTCCTGAGTAATTGCTCCGAGCAAATGACCCATACGGTCAGATTCCATCCATAACGCCATATCAAGTGCTGGGGTAGGGACGTTCTCAAAGTAGTTAGTACGGTCATTGTTTGTTGTGCCGTTCATTTCGGTAGCACCGGCGCGTTCAAACGGACCAAAATACTCATCGTCGTAGTTTTCTGTACCATTAAACATTAAGTGTTCAAATAAATGAGCGAAACCGGTTTTACCCGGCTCTTCGTCTTTTGAACCAACGGCGTACCAGACATTTACTGCCACAATAGGGGCTTTATGGTCCTCGTGAACAACTACCGTTAAGCCATTATCCAGAGTAAAGGTTTCGTAGTTTACGTTAATCTCCGGAAATTGGGACTGACTGATGGTCTGTTCGTTATTATTAGCTGACTGAGTTGTCTGGCAGCCACCTAACAAAGCCGTTGTTACGGCGACCGCTGTTAAGGTCTTCATCATTTTCATAATAGTTCCTGAATTATTTTAATTAAGCGCGCTTACTATACGAGAGGTCGACATAGATGTTCGGACTAAATTGTAACGAAATTAAACATTCTTGGGTTTAAGGGTAAAAGTTGTGACAATAAAGGTGTCAGTCAAGTCTTTTAATTACGCGGACAATCAAGGATAATTGCGCGCGGTTTACAGCAAATAGAAACGGAAGCTTGTGAGTAAAATAACAGTAATAGCGATAGCTGGCGCCTCAGCGTCAGGAAAGAGCCTGTTTGCCTCAACGGTATATCAGGAGTTGGTGGCTGAGTTAGGAACTGACGGTATTGCTATTCTGGCAGAAGATGCTTACTACCGTGACCAAAGTCATATGACGATGGAACAGCGGGTTTTAACGAACTATGATCAGCCAGCTGCTTTTGAACATGATTTACTGATGCAGCATTTGCGCCAGTTAAAATCGGGTGAGGCTGTTGATATGCCACAATACAGCCACAAAACACACACTCGTCTGGATGAGTCTATTCGGGTAGCACCGGCAAAAGTGGTGATGGTTGAAGGCATTTTGTTGCTAACGGATGAGAAGTTGCGTGAGCAATTCGATATCTCCGTATTTATGGATACTCCTTTAGACATTTGCTTGCTGCGCCGTATAAAACGCGATATTGAAGAACGAGGCCGCACGTTACAGTCGGTTGCAGAACAATATGAGCAGTACGTCCGCCCCGCATTCTTTGACTTTATATTCCCGTCTAAGCAATTCGCAGATCTCGTTGTTACTCGTGGTGGTCAAAACGAAATCGCGATTGATATTATAAAAACAAAAATACGTCAGTTGCTGGCGGAATAAAAAATTGGTTCTTTTATGAATAGTATTCTCGGCGTTGCTGTCATTTTTATCGTTGCTTACTTAGTTTCAACGAACCGGAAAGCCATTCGCTGGCGCACCGTCCTGGGGGCTTTCGGTATTCAGGTTGTATTAGCGGGCTTTGTGCTTTATGTGCCTCTTGGTCGTGAGTTATTGTTTGGCTTTGCACAAGGTGTTTCCGCCGTTATTGGTTACACTAAAGCGGGTATCGATTTCTTGTTTGGGAACCTGGCATCAGAAGAGTTTGGTTTCGTGTTCGCTATTCAAGTCCTGTCGGTCATTGTTTTCTTCTCCTCTCTTATTTCTGTTTTGTATTACTTAGGTATTATGAAGTGGGTTATCCGCATTTTGGGTGGTGGTCTGCAAAAGTTATTGGGAACCAGTCGTCCGGAGTCTATGTCTGCCGCTGCCAATATCTTTGTGGGACAAACAGAAGCGCCCATGATGGTACGCCCCTTTATCGGTACCATGACTCGGTCTGAACTTTTTGCCGTGATGGTCGGTGGCATGGCGTCTGTATCGGGCTCGGTGCTAGCCGGTTATGCCGGTGTTGGCGTGGAGTTAAAATATCTGATTGCGGCAAGCTTCATGGCGGCACCGGGAGGTTTCCTGATGGCGAAGATGATGATCCCCGAATGCGAAAAGCCGCGCAATGACCTTGAGGAAGTAGAAGTTGAAGATAACTCCGCGAACGTTATTGATGCTGCCGCACAAGGCGCATCCAGCGGACTTCAGTTGGCAATGAACGTGGGTGCTATGTTGTTGGCCTTTGTTGCGCTTATTGCATTAGTTAACGGTATTTTCGGCTGGGTTGGTGGCTGGTTTGGATATTCCGACCTGACCCTGCAGGAGCTTTTCGGTTATGTGTTTCAGCCAGTGGCGTATGTATTGGGTGTAAGCTGGGATGAAGCGCAACTGGCCGGAAGTTTTATTGGGCAAAAGTTGGTGATCAACGAATTTGTCGCTTACCTGGACTTTGTCAATTACAAAGACCAATTAAGCCAAAACTCTCAAGTCATCATTACGTTCGTTCTGTGTGGTTTTGCTAACTTCTCGTCGATTGCTATCTTGTTGGGTGGCTTAGGTGGGATGGCGCCCAGCAGACGCCATGATATTGCTCGCTTAGGTATGCGTGCTCTTTTAGCCGCAACCTTGGCAAACATGATGAGTGCCGCAATTGCCGGCTTCTTTGTGTCACTGACCTAAAGCTATTTCGGGATCGCGTTTAACCGCGGTCCCGCATTACACCTTCCTGAATTGTCGATGCCACTAGTACGCCATCTCGAGTAAAAATTTGCCCGCGAACTAAACCGCGCTGTCCGCTGGCAGATGGGCTGTCTATCGCGTAAAGCAACCAGTCGTCCATGCGAAAGTCGCGATGAAACCACATAGCGTGATCAACGGTAGCAACCTGCATATTAGGCTGGGCAAAGCTCACTCCATGGGGTTGCAGTGCCGTTGGCAGGAAATTAAAATCAGACGCATAAGCCAGTAAATACTTATGAACTCTTTGATCATCGGGCATATTACCGTTGGCTTTAAACCAGACATAACGGCGAGGCTCATCTTTCTGCGGCTTAAACGGGTTATAGGGCGTTACAAACCGCATCTCTATGGGTTTATCACAAATGAACTTTTTGCGTAGCGGGGCGGGTATCAGCTCTTCGTGTTCGCGGTAAATGTCCAAATCTGAGACCAGGCCTTCAGGACCTGGCACCTCAGGCATCGTATCCTGATGTTCATAACCGCTTTCCTGCTGCTGAAAAGAGGCGGTCATGTAGAAGATAGGCTTGCCGTATTGGATGGCTTTTACTCTTCGGGCCGAAAAGCTTTTCCCGTCGCGTATGGTTTCAACGTCGTAGACAATAGGTTTTTTTGCATCACCCGGACGCAAAAAGTAGCTGTGAAAAGAATGACAAACCCGTTCTTGTGGCAGAGTTTCTTTTGCAGCAGAAAGCGCTTGTCCAATCACCTGACCGCCAAAAACGGCACCAAAGCCCAAATCCTGACTTTGACCACGATAAAGTCCGTCCTCAATGCCTTCCAGGGTCAGCAAGTTGAGTAAATCGTCGAGTACCTGACTCATCCATTATGTCCTTATTGATTTCGGTTAGACTGATGTTTGTTGATCTTAAACGCTTTTTACGGACTATGTAATATAAACACAATTTATAATAAAAATAGCCGCTTAACTGAGTACTTAACCACCAGTTAATTGGCACAAACCTGTGATTTATGTTTTCATCAACGTATAAATTCTATGGCTGAAACGGTTGTGTTTGTCTATATTTAGAAGACCGTTGGGCTAAAAAAACGCTTTGGAAGCGAAAGGGAGAGAATCTATGTCAGGCAAAGACAGTCTGAAAACCTTAAGTTCGTTAGACGTAAAAGGGAAAACCTTTCATTACTATAGCCTGCCTAAAGCAGAAGAGGCTTTGGGGGATATTTCAAAACTTCCGGCTTCAATGAAAGTTTTACTGGAAAACCTATTGCGCAATGAAGACGGCGAAACCGTCACAAAGGATGACCTGCAAGCCATGGTCGACTGGTCGAAGAAGAAAAAAATTGACCGTGAAATTCAATATCGACCAGCGCGAGTTCTGATGCAGGACTTTACCGGCGTTCCTGGCATTGTCGATTTGGCTGCTATGCGTGATGCAGTGGCAAAAGCGGGACATGATCCGGAAGTGATTAATCCGCTATCCCCCGTCGATTTGGTTATCGACCACTCGGTTATGGTTGATAAATACGCTACGGAAGGGGCGTTTAAACAAAACGTACGCTTTGAAATGGAAAGAAACAAAGAGCGTTATGAGTTCCTGAAGTGGGGACAGGGCGCCTTTAAAAACTTCCGCGTCGTCCCACCGGGTACGGGTATTTGCCACCAAGTCAATTTAGAGTATTTAGGTAAAAGCGTCTGGACGAAAGAAGAAGACGGCAAAACTTTTGCGTACCCCGATACTTTGGTCGGCACTGACTCACACACCACCATGATCAACGGTATTGGTGTATTAGGCTGGGGTGTCGGTGGTATTGAAGCCGAAGCTGCTATGCTGGGTCAGCCTGTTTCTATGCTGATACCGGAAGTTGTCGGTTTCCGTATGACAGGCAAGCTGAAAGAAGGTGTTACTGCAACTGACTTGGTTTTAACGGTTACCCAAATGCTGCGTGAAAAAGGCGTTGTTGGCAAATTCGTTGAGTTTTACGGTCCAGGCTTAGATAACCTGCCATTGGCAGACCGGGCAACCATTTCGAACATGTCACCGGAATATGGTGCAACTTGTGGTTTCTTCCCGGTAGATGATGAAACTCTGCGCTATTTCCGTCTGTCAGGCCGCGATGAGGAAACCATTGAGCTGGTCGAGAAATACTCTAAAGCTCAAGGTTTATGGCGTGACAATGACAATGAGCCAGAATACACCGACACGCTGGAGTTGGATCTGGATTCTGTGACAGCGTCCTTAGCTGGACCTAAGCGCCCTCAGGACAGGGTGAATATGGAGCAGCTGGGCAGCAATTTTGACTTGATTCTGGAAACTAACGGGAAATCAGGCGAGAAAGACAAAGAAGTGCAGGTTAAAGGCAAGGATTACTCATTGTCGCATGGTGACGTGGTGATTGCTGCGATTACCTCTTGTACTAACACGTCTAACCCCAGTGTCATGATGGCAGCCGGGCTAGTGGCCAAAAAGGCCGTGGAGAAAGGGTTGGCTCGTAAGCCATGGGTCAAATCTTCGCTGGCTCCGGGCTCTAAAGTGGTTACCGATTATTTTGCTAAAGCCGGCTTAGATGAATATCTCGATAAGCTGGGCTTTAACTTAGTCGGTTACGGTTGTACTACCTGTATTGGTAACTCGGGTCCACTGGATGACGAGATTACTGAAGCCATTAATGAAGGCGATTTGACGGTATCTTCTGTGTTGTCAGGTAACCGCAACTTTGAAGGGCGAGTTCATCCGGAAGTTAAGGCGAACTGGCTGGCTTCGCCACCCTTAGTTGTTGCCTATGCGCTGTCTGGAACAACACGTACCGATTTGAGTAAAGATCCTTTAGGAAAAGACTCAGAGGGTAACGATGTGTTCTTAAAAGACATCTGGCCAAGCAGTTCAGAAATTGCCGAAGCTGTGGAAATGGTGGATAACGAGATGTTCGGCAAAGAATACGGCGAAGTCTTTGAAGGTGATGAAGAATGGCAGTCAATTAGCGTTGCTGAAGGCAATACTTATAACTGGCAGGATGATTCTACTTACGTGAAGAATCCTCCGTTCTTTGAAGGTATTGATAAGCCACTGGAAGCGCCAAGCGATATTAAAGACGCAAACGTGTTGGCTGTATTTGCTGATTCAATTACGACGGATCACATCTCGCCAGCAGGCTCCATTAAACCGGACTCACCGGCAGGTAAGTATCTGCAGGAGAATGGCGTAGAAATTAAAGACTTTAACTCTTATGGTTCTCGCCGGGGTAATCACGAAGTGATGATGCGTGGTACCTTTGCCAATATTCGCATCAAGAACCAAATGTTGGATGATGTTGAAGGTGGTTACACCAAGTTCATTCCAACTGGCGAGCAGATGCCAATTTACGATGCGGCCATGAAGTACATGGAAAACGATACACCGCTCGTTGTGTTGGCAGGTAAAGAATATGGTACAGGTTCAAGTCGCGACTGGGCTGCTAAAGGTACAACGCTTTTAGGTGTTAAGGCCGTATTGGCTGAAAGCTACGAGCGTATTCACCGTTCTAACCTGGTGGGTATGGGAGTTCTGCCGCTGCAGTTTGCTGAAGGCGAAGGCGTTAAAGAGCACAAATTGACCGGCGAAGAGCAGATATCGATTTTAGGCCTGGATGATAATCTAAAACCCGGACAAATGCTGAAAGTTGTTGCGAAACGCAAGGATGGAAGCGAAGTTGAGTTTGAGGTTAAGTGCCGTATCGATACCGGTAATGAAATGAGCTACTACAAAAGTGGTGGTATCTTACATTACGTATTGCGCGGAATGCTTAAATAAACGCAGAATAAGTTGTGAAAGCAAACCCGGCCATTGCGCCGGGTTTTTTTATATCATCAAGCCGCGACCACCATCAACTTTGATTGATTCTCCGGTAATGAAAGGGTTGTCGCGTAAAAACCGAACGGTCTCTATCATGGGTCCTAAACCTCCTTCCACACGCAGCGGTGTTTCATCCAGAACTTGTAGACGATGCTCCTTATCATGTTCGGGTAGAAAGAGAATTGGACCCGGCTGAATGGCATTGACTCTCACCGAAGGGGCTAAAGTTTTCGCAAACGCTTGAGTCATATTGGCCAGCCCGGCCTTTGCAGCGCAATAGGCGATATAATCAGTGGAAGGGCGGTCTGCGTAAATGTCGGTAATATTAATGACCAGTCCATTTTCTGACTGGCTTAATTGCTGTCGCAAGCCGCTAATAAGTAAATAAGGTGCCATACCATGCACCTGGAATACGGAGGCTAACGCGTCGTTATCGGTATCAACGGTTTCGTTGTCAAAAAAGCAAGACGCATTGTTGACTAAAAGCTCGATGGAACTTGTTGCATCGCTGATTGTGCGGATCATGGCTTTTACACTCGCTACATCGGTGAAATCTGCCTGCACCCCTTTTGCCCCTAGAGATTCTAATTCATCAATACCGTCACGAGAGCTATTATAGTGGGCAAATAATTGATACCCCTCTGCCAGTAAAGATTTGGCTAATTCAAAACCAAAACGTCGTCCTGCACCGGTAATTATTGCTGTTTTTTTCATGAGGCGAGTCCTAAATCTGGTAGTAAGGAAGTTAAATAATCAGGTACCTTCGGGCTTTCTTCAACGCTTCCAAGAATATCGATGTCGATGGTGCGGTCTTTTAGGCTTCGCTCCGGATCAGAACGATCACGCCCAAGTGCCTCTTCAATTCTATTAAACTCACGTTTTAGTTCGCCAGCGGTCATTGGCGTTTCAATAATAAACAAAGCATTTAAAAATGCATTGTCGGTGTTGATATCAACCGGAGATGTCGGAATGTTTCTTGAGAAGGTTATATCGCCAGACAATACCTCGAGGGCAGCCCGAGCTTGAGAAAAGTGATGTTGAGGTTCTATGTTTGACCCCAGACTGCATAAATACTTTTTCATTGAATATCTGACCACTAAACGTGAATAATATGTTGAGTTAACTACGGCTAAAAACACAAAACAGATGACAGCCTCAAACAGTTGAAATTGCGAAGATCTGCTGATAGCCTGAAGTTTCAACCTACGCTGGTGAGCAGACGTCTTAATGATCAAAGAGAAAAACTGCTTTAACTATCGATATATTTTGTTGGCTTTATGTTTACTTAGCATGCTGCCAACAATGACGCTTGCAGACTCATTAACGCTAAGCGGGCCTGGCTCTGTCGTTAAAGAAGGTTATTTTACCGTTTCTGTTCGTGCTGCCGATGAAGCGGAGCTTAACAGACTTACCATTGAGGTTGCCAGCAATTCAGAGTTCACGCAAAGCACTCGCCAGTTCCCGACACTGGGCGATTTTAAAGACATTTCGCTGACGGGTTTTAGTAACGGCTCGTACTATTTACGCGCCCGTGCGCAAAATGCTAACGGTCAAAGTCTTATCAGCAATACGATTAAAGTCACTGTAAAACATTACCCACTTTGGCAGGCCCTGACACTGTTTTTTATCGGATTGGTTATTTTTGTCACCCTGGTAGCAACTTTACTCCTATTGCACCGCCAATGGGTACACTCCAGAAAAGAACACCATGACTGAATTTGCTTTAGAAACGAGTACTGGTATCGCCATTATCATCCTGTTTGGGGTGTTTTGGATTGCTTTTGGTTATTGGCTGGGACGAAAGAACCGCAGTCACGAAGATTTTGCGTTAGCGGGACGCAATGTCGGATTTGCTTTTGCTGCAGCAACAGCCATGGCAACCTGGGTAACCAGTAACACCACGCTGGTGGCACCTCAGCTAACTTATCAGTTTGGCATATGGGGAATGATAGGGTACTCCTTTGCTGCATTAGGTTTGATTCTATTTGCGCCAATGGCTAAACGAATTAAAGAATTATTACCCAATGGCTACACTTCCGGAGACTTTGTACGGCTGAGGTACGGGAATTTTGCCTGGCTGATCTTCATTATCATTTCCGTTGTTTATGCGTTCGGATGGTTAATCAGTTTAGGTATGGCTGGTGGTATTTTGCTGGAATCGTTGAGTGGTCTTGATTACCACATTGGCATGACAACCATATTACTTATTTGTGTTGGTTATACGCTGTTTGGCGGAATGCGGGCGGTTATTGCTACTGACTTTATCCAGGCATTGATCATTATTGTCGGTGTCAGTTTTATTGCGTATTGGTTAATTGATAATGTTGGTTTGCAAAGCATTCACAGCAACTTGACCGCTGAACATCCGCGGCTTCTGGATCTTTTATTTCCTGCGGCAATTATGTTTTTGTTTAACAATATTTTCTTTGGACTTGGTGAGATATTTCACTCCAATGTCTGGTGGTCGCGGGCACTCTCTTTTAAAAAAAATGTGGCCTATAAAGCCTATTTAACAGGAGGGTTGCTATGGCTGCCTATTCCTATCGTTACCGGTTTTATCGCGCTTGCTGCCCCTCAGCTGGGCATTTTCCCACCAAGTCCTGACATGATTGGACCGACGGTTGCAGCGGCAGTGTTGGGTAAAGCCGGAGCCATTGTTGTTTTCATTGTTATCTTCTCTGCTTTGGCATCCAGTCTGGATTCATTACTTGCTGCAACGTCCGATTTAGTAACTCGGGATATTTTTCATAAAAGACTGAAGCCCAAAGCGAGTGATAAAACACTCATGCGTTTTAACCGTAGCTGTATTTTGGGCTTAGGCATTATGACCTGGTTGTTTTGCTTACCGCGTATTGCGACGTTAGGGGCTTTGTTGAATTTCGCAGGCGCATTTGTCGCAAGCACAATCTGGCCAATAGTATTGGGACTTTATCATCGTCGTTTGACCGGAGGGTACGCTGCTTGTGCTATGGCGTTTGGAACAGCATTCGGTATGCTGGGTTATTTCGTTATTGGCTTTTATGTCGCTGCATTGGCCTCATGCGCAGTTTCCGGCCTTATCTGCTTAGTTGGTATTCTACGTAGCAACAACGCGTTTGACTGGGACCAGTTAAATGAGGGAGATCAAGTTCATGCTGATAAGTGAATTCGTTTTCGAATGGCTGATTTATTTGGCTTTGATAATGACTTGTTTAGCGCCGATACTGCTGGTGGGGCTCTTTATTAAAGATTTTATTTCTAAAACCATATGGTAATTGTATGACTATAAAGGATGTCTCCTTTGAACGGGATCGCCCCGATGTGTGTGGCGATGCTCATCCAAAGGCGTTGTTGAAAGCAATTCAGGAAGATGGTGATTACCTGCTGAAATTATCGAATCAGCATGTGGTATCGGCTGATCAATTTTCACAATTGGGTATGTTGCAACTGTTTCGGTTGGCTGCGAAGTATGAGGCGAACCCCCGGCGGTTTAGTACGTCATTACAAGGAAAGATTCTAATCAGTGCGTTTTATGAGCCGAGTACGCGCACGCGGTTATCATTCGAAAGTGCCTGGCATCGGTTGGGCGGCGATATCATGTCAATTACCGATCGTTCTACCACCGGTATCGCTAAGGGCGAATGCCTGTCGGATGTCGCAGAAATGTTTAATAATTACGGCGATTGTGTGGTACTTCGTGATAACAATGAAACTTCTTTAGAAGAGATGATTGACTCGTTACGCATTCCTATTATCAATGCGGGCAACGGCTCCGATGAGCATCCAACGCAAGCCTTGGCTGATATGTATGCGCTGTTTAAGTGGCGGCCGGACTTGGTGACTGATGAAGCTGCAAAAGCACCTATAAAAATCGGTATTATTGGGGTGCCTAATAAAATGCGGACCGTCCGCAGCTTTATAAAGTGCCTGGTCAAGTTTCCTAAAGCCATTGATGAAATTGTTATTATTCACGATGAGGAATCTTCAACTCAATTATTCGGAAGTGAACAAAGAGAACAAATTGAACAAGCCGGAATTAGAATTCGTACCACTCGAGACTTAGAGCAGGTATTACCAGAACTCGATGTGGTTTATATCAATGCCATTTCATGGGAAGGTGATACTTTTAGTACTTATGGTAGTGAATTTCACTTAACGACGCAGTCACCGCTAAAAGACAGCGCCATTATTTTACACCCTTTAGCACGCGGTCAGGAACTATCGACCGATCTCGACTCTACCCCCCATAACTGGTATTTCAGCCAGGCTAGGGGAGCTGTGTTTTTACGTATGGCGCTGCTGACCTGCATGGTACAGCGAGCTGAGCGCGTCATTGATGTCGTCTGATACGAGGAAAAGCAAAGAATGTGCGGAATTGCTGGCGTTTTTCATCATCAAACGGAAAGAACGATTGACCCCCAAACCTTAGTCAATATGGCAGCGATAATGCATCATCGCGGACCGGATGGTTTTGGATACGAAGTTCAACAAGATTATGGCGTGGGTTTTAGTCACGCCCGGCTATCAATTATTGACCTAAACGAAAAGCGAGGTCGACAACCCTTTTTGTCTGCAGATAAGCGGTTAATGCTGACGCATAATGGCGAATTTTATGATTTTAAACGGATTCGTGCGGACTTAACCGCTCGCGGAGCGCGATTTAACAGTAAAAGCGATTCTGAAATTGTTCTGCATTTGTTTGAGCGCTACGGGCTGGAGGAGACATTAAAAGAGCTGCGTGGCGAGTTTGCTTTTGGTCTTTTTGATACAAAAGATGAGAGTCTCTACCTGGTGCGTGACCGGTTCGGAATAAAACCACTGTACTGGACGGAGACTGAGCATGGGGTTGTGTTTGGTTCGGAGTTGAAAGTGTTGTTTGCTCACCCGGACGTTAAACGTGAGTTTTCGGCAGAAGGTTTATATCATCAACTAATTCAGGTGATGGTTCCGGGCTCCACGGCTTTTGAAGGCATTAATCAGGTCCAGCCTGGTTATGTCGTTAAGCTGCAACGCAAAAACGGAAAAGTTGTTGCGACAGAACATAAATACTGGGATGTCGACTTTCCGCCTGAGGAGAGCTACCCCGGAGCTGATGTGGATGAAGAGCAATACATTGAAGGTGTTCGTTCTAAGTTATTGGAGGCTGTCCAACACCGCATGACAGCGGATGTGCCTGTGGGTTGCTATCTGTCGGGTGGCATTGACTCATGTGCAATTCTTGGTCTTGCTTCCGCATCAACACAAACTTCGGTTAAGGCTTTTACTATCGGCTTTGATTCCGCCGACTACGATGAGACGCCTATTGCTGAAGAAATGGCCGAAGCCACTCAGGCGGATCACCATATTATGCGTCTGAAAGCAGACGATCTTTACGATCACTTTGTGAAAACGCTTTGGCACACCGAGCGAACCATTTATAACACGCTGGGTGTTGCGAAATACTTGATGAGCAAAGAGGTGCACGAAGCAGGTTATAAAGTGGTAATGACCGGAGAAGGTTCCGATGAACTTTTCGCGGGTTACCCGGCTTTTCGTAAAGACATGTTTTTACATGGCCTGGACCACTTACCGGAAGTTGAACGTGTTGAGTGGCAAGAGTTGCTGGAGAAAAACAATAAACTTTTTAAAGGCGCTATGTTGGCGCGGGAAGAGTTTGTCAGCGACGCATTTAACCAGAAAATGGGCTTCACTCCGAGCTGTGTTCAGCCTTGGCTGTCGTGTTCATCGGTTGCGCTACCGCTCATGTCAGAGCGAAAACGTAAACAAGTCAGCGATTATGACCCCAGTAAAGCAATAGCGGATACGCTCGACAAGGATATGCTCGACGGGCGTCATCCTTTAGACAGAGCTCAGTATGTCTGGATTAAAACAATGTTAGAAGGGCAAATTCTGACCTGGGGTGGCGACAGGGTCGATATGGCGAATTCAATGGAAGCTCGGCCGGCGTTTTTGGATCATCATTTGGCCGAGTACGCGTTCACTGTACCCCCGCACTTGCGAATTAAAGGCAACAAAGAGAAATATGTTTTACGCGAAGCAATGAAAGGCTTGTTGCCAGAGACGCTTTATAAGCGTGAGAAGTTTGCTTTTATGGCGCCGCCGGCACATACCGATCCTGAAAAATGGAAAGCGGTAGAGAAGTTGGCTGATCAATTCCTGAATGAGGAGGCGGTTAAGTTAGCCGGCCTGCTGGACTACGATGAGGTTGTACGAACCTTTGAGCGGCATCAGGATGAAAATGTGCCTAACGAAGAGCGGGTGCAACTTGACGCGGTAATTAACCACATGCTCGGTGTTCAGGTGTTACATCATCATTTTGTGGCGACCGATGTGCCTAAGCAAGCCCAGCAACGTGCAAGCGAACTGGGCTGGACGGTTTGATTTTTTACTCTCCGGTGACTGCAGGAATGTAGTCACCGTAACCTTCCGCTTTCATATCTTCCAGCGGAATAAACCGCAGTGCCGCTGAGTTCATGCAATACCTTAAGCCGGTTGGCGGTGGACCATCTTTAAAAACATGGCCAATGTGAGAATTCGCTTTGCGACTGTGAATTGCAGTGCGGGTGTAAAACCAGCTACTGTCTTCTTTCTCAACGACGGCGTTAGGCGTTATGGGCTTGGTAAAGCTTGGCCAGCCGGTGCCCGATTTGTATTTATCCGCGGATGAAAACAGCGGTTCACCACTGACAATGTCGACATAGATACCGGCACGCTTGTTGTCCCAGTAAGGGTTATCAAAAGCGGGTTCAGTTGCGTGTTCCTGAGTTACGGCATACTGTATATCGGTTAGCCGTTCTTTCAATTCACTTTTACTGGGTTTCACGTAACCTTGCTTTTGTTCTTGGCCTGTGGGGTTACTGTTTGTGTATTGTTGGTAATCGACGTCGGAAGTATCGCCCCAATGTTTTTCAACAAAGTCATAACGGCCCGAATTATAAGTGTAAATACGATAGCGAACGGGGTTCTTCTCGTAGTAATTCTGATGATATTTTTCCGCTTTATAAAAGCTTTCGAAGGGCGTTATTTCAATCACCACGGGTTCAGAGAAAGGCCCATTTTTATCCAGCCATTCTCGAGACTCCATCGCAATGCGCTTTTGTTGTTTGTTGTGATAGAAAATAGCAGGACGATACTGCTTTCCTCGATCAACAAACTGGCCTTGGTTATCCGTTGGATCGCTGATACGCCATAACTTTTGCAGTAAAGCAGCATAGCTAACGATATCGGGATTATAGTAAATTTGTGCCGCTTCAGTGTGGTCTGTTTGACCTGAGGAGACTTGCTCATAAGTCGGGTTAACTTCCTCACCGCCACTGTAGCCGGATATCACTTCCCGGACACCCGCCATTTCTTCAAAGGCTTCCTCAACACACCAAAAGCAACCGCCGGCAAAAGTCGCTACTTTTTCGTTTTTTTGCTTTGTTGGCTCATTATTCTGTGCCATGCTGAAACAGGAAACTAACAAACTAGCAATAACAATTATAAGGCGAAACGACATTGTGTTCTCCAACTGCAGGTGGTGGTTAGTTATAGACCGTTTTATATGAAAAAGATTACTTGGTTCGTTATTATTTTTAGTCTCAATTGTCACTCTGCTGCTGGATTCCAGCAATCAGATGATGAAGATGAGATGTGGCTGGACAGTTTTCGCAGCGGGCTTGGATCATCGGTTGACGTGTCTGCTCGCTGGCTTGACGGTTTGTTTGGAGAGGAGGGCATCGAACAGTATGAACGCTCTTATGGGCGACTGTCGGTAGCTCCTCAATGGGACCAGTACGAAGGTTTTGAAATTAAATCGCGTTTTAGAGCGAGGGTCGCTTTACCCAAACTTAAAGAGAACTTTTCTGCCTTTATTGGGCGTGTCGATGAGAACGAATTTTTGGGTGACGATTCAGCTGGGCGCCCATCAGTAATTCGCTCGGCACAGTCGGATGAAGAATGGCTGGTAGGCCTTGGATTTGAGCCGGAAATTAACGAAGCGCACCGGGTGTCTTACAGTGTCGGGATTCGGGGGGGACTGAGATTTGATACTTATGTAAGAGCGCGCTACATGACGGGGTTTGTTCTGTCTGAAAACCAACAAGTCCGTACTCAAGCTTCCGCTTTTTGGCGCGATAGCGACGGTTTTGGCGTTGTTCAACGTATTGATTATGAAGCGACGCTTTCCGACACATGGCTATTAAGGTGGGGCTCAATCGGAACCTTCGCAGAAGAAACAAAAGGGGTTCGATGGAGTAGTAGTGCGCGTTTATATCATTTGTACGGGCAAGACAAAGCCTGGGCGACGGAAACCTGGATAGAGGGTAACACCGACCATGCGGTGCCTATTCAGGACTATGGATTGCGATTGTTGAATCGGCAGCGGTATTTGCGTGAATGGTTTTTTGTTGAGAGTTGGGTGGGTTACCACTGGCCACGAGGGCATATGGAAGAGCGGCGTCGTGGACAGTGGTTAGTTGGTATTGAGTTTGAAGTTCACTTTGGAACGGACAATGCTTACATGCCGGATTCAGAAAACTCTAAATCGAGTACCAGCGGATCGTGGTCAGAAGAGCGAAAAGGGCCTTCTGAGAAATACGTTTCGTTGCGGTAGTCGTAAACCCAGGGTTCATCAGCATTAAAAGGCAGGTGGTATACTGTTTTAACTGACCCCTTAAGAGAGTTTTCGACAAACACGTGGTCTAAAGCACCTGCCTGGCTGTCGTAAACGTATGAGTAGTCAGTGGCATCAGATGGATTATAAAATCCGTTTTCACTCAGATAACGAATGGGGTCCTCCTGATAGTAAGCGTTAAAATCGCCCAACAATATCGAGTTTGTCAAAGCCTCACTCTGGATCCATTGAACCAATTGTTGCGATGACTTCAGGCGGAGATCGTTCCAACAAGCCTGACCGTCATTCTGATTGCTGTTAAGGCTTTCGGCATCTTCCGGGCAGCTGCCCTTAGACTTGAAGTGATTCACAATAACGCTAAATTCTTTACCATTGTGGTCAGCAATGAAGCTCTGAGCCAGCGGTGGACGACTCCCCCAGGAAAATGGGCCTTGACGGGTAAACAACGCGTGTGAGCTTGGTGTGACCCGTTCAGGTTGATAGATAATACCAACCGTAATTTGATCGGTACCAATTTTTTCTGCTCTCGGTTCGGCTATCGCGTAGTCTTTGCCGGACGCTTTTTCTAATGCATTAACCAATTGCATTATCGCGCTGTGCTGACCAAAACCGTCATTTTCAAGCTCCATTAGACCGACAACATCTGCGTTAATAGCCGTTAGTGCCGCAACAATTTTCTTCAATTGACGCCGCATTTGCTCTGGGTCGTCGGCTCCTCTTGGGGTAGGGAAACCGGCTCCCGCACCGTTGCCGTTAAAAAAGTTCAAAACGTTAAAGCTGGCGATACGGATAGAGTCACTGGCTTTCTCTGAAAGTTCAGGCTGTTTTGATGCTGTTTTTAGCTGCAGCTCATCGGTTGGCTGGATCCTGTAACCATCATGAAACTGACTAAGGACGCCATGAAAGCTCGCGACGGTTGAACCCGATCGCAGACTCGTCTGGGAGCCATGCTGAAGTTGCGCAAAGGGAAGGGGAGTGGGCTCAACAATGTCACTGTTGTCATCCACCTGCAAACGATTTAATTGGTTATCTTTGGCCTGGCGATTGGCATCTTTGCCAGGCATAACCACTTGGGTAGGTGTCCATAAACGGCCTGAAGAAATATCGAAATAGCCGTAGCGAGGGTAGTTATAATGGCCGGCAATCGTCAAATTTTCGCCTTTTTCGGCGGATAGCTTAACCGGCATCCCTTCCAGAGCCTCAAGTTGGCTGAGTGATTGAACGGGTAATCTCAGTTCGACCGAGTCAGGTATGTTGTCGCTTGTTCCGCAAGTTACTATATTAGAAACCTTAACCAGAGAAGTTAACTGCGAACGCTCAGCCACTTGCCCGGTTATTATTACTTGCTCACCAGCAGTGACCAATGAGTGCTGTTTTTTTGTTGCAACAAAGAGTCCTTCTGAGGTGGCTGGATTGTCATCTATATCCTCTGCGAAACTGTGAATGAAAAAACCGCCGAGTTGGTCTGGCTCTTGCCAGCTTGCAGTGACAACTCCCCGTACCGTTACCTCATCACCTGCTTTCTCCGATAATTGGGCTTCTCCCTGAATACTCGGGATGGGAATGATGTCTTTATCGTTGCCACAGGTGTCCGCTACTGCAGTTCCGGACAAGAAAAGTGCCGGTAGCAAGTTAAGTATTTTTTTGTTCATATTAGTTATCCAGGTTGTGATAGCTTCCGACTTCAAGTACGGGGGCTGCGTCGAGACGTTCTGCATCCATCATATTGGCAATTCGCTGCATGGATGAAAGTAATAGCGATTGTTCCCACTCATCTAAGGCCTGAAATTTTTTGATAAAATCTTCCTGAAGTGGTTGTGGCGCCTTTTCAAGCAGTGTCAGCCCCTGTTCAGTAAGGTACAGCGAGACTCGGCGTTTATCTTGTTCGCTCCGGTGTCTGTGTATAAGCTGTCGGTGCTCAAGCCGCTCAATGACGTTAGAAACTGTGGCTGGGCTCAGGTTGATATTCTGTGCCACTTTACTGGCTGTTATGCCGTTAGCGGCATTGATTTCACGCAAAATTAATAATTGGGGGGCGGTTAATCCCGAATACTTGTTTAACTGCTTAGAATACAAATCGATGGCCCGAATGACTTTTCTAAGCGCAAGGAGCAATTCTTCGTACTTTTCCATAAGTGCCTCGGAACTGTTTAGTATCGTGGAGCGGACAAATCCGTACGTCGAATCTGAACAACGACGCCCATTTTAGGGTGGTCGAAATAATGTGTTTCGTGACTGATCACCCGCCGTAACTGAGAAAAGTAATAGCTGCGCAAATAAGGAATGTCTTCGCTCGAGTTATTCAGTGCCAGTGATGCCTGTGCTTCTATATCGTTGACAGCACGTTTTATTCTGTCGGGCTCGCGTAAATTGAACTCACCATCAATATGAAGGTAGTTTCCCACAAGGAATATGTGCATTAGTCCATCAAACTGCCAGGCGAGCTCAGGGTAACCCGCTGCCATCAACGGTGGACGAATAGGCGTTTCTGAATTTAACGCACTGAAAGGTTCAGAACCTGTTTCAATCATGTTCAGCAAGCTTTGAATATTGGCCATGCGTTGCTGTTCGCTGGCGCTTGATAATGGTGTTCTGAGGTTTTCTTGTTCCCGGGGAAAACCATTATAAAAAAATTCGTCACTGTAGTTTTTACCAGCAAATAAGCGATATTTTTTACCAACGCCACGAGTAAAAACAGGCTGTCTCCAGGCTAGATGTAATAAGGGCTCTGCTTGTCCGGTTGCTTTTAGTTGACTGCGGATGGGCGACAGTTCCAGTACGTTTTTCGGCATTAAAAAAGGCTGCGAAGCGGTTTCAATATTTCCGCCGGGGCCATCAACAATAACCTCTGTTGAATTGAGTTCGGCTAACGCGTGGCCAGGCGCAAGCGGATTGCCGGCAATGGGTATCCACTGATCCTCATTTTCGTACTGACAGGCTATATCAATTTGCCAGTTTTGTTTAGCCAGCTCGACACAAAACGGCAGTGCGCTTCTGAGTGCACGGTTTTTTTGACTGAAGTAAGACGTTAATAAGTTCCGGCTGTGATCAACAGCAATGGGATGCAGAGCCAGAGAAAAATCTTCGCTCAACTGCTGTGAGGTTGTTTGTTTGAAGACCAGAACTTCCACTTCAAACCAGCGCCAGTAGTCTTTATCAGACTGAGCGGCGGCACTAAAAGACACGAGGGCCATTAGTGCCGTTGTCAGACCCAGTATCGATTTTAACCCACGATGCGCCAGCGCCATTCCTTCACTCCTGTGTTATGCCGCCTGAGATTGTTCTGCAAACTCTTCCAGCAGAGACTCTATCAGTTTTAAGCGGCTTTGAGTATCTTCCAGTGGCTGACTTAAACGTAAACGATTCGGCCCGTCCAGTTTGTAATAATTGGGCGCCTTTTGAATTAGCCCAATAATGGTTTCCGGGTTAATCTTAGTGTCGTCAGCAAACTCAATAATACCGCCTTGATTACCGATATCAATTTTGCGAATACCCAGCTGCTCAGCGTTATTACGAAGTTGTGTCTGCCTAAGTAGATTCTTCGCTGCGTCTGGCAATAGACCAAAACGATCAATCAATTCGACTTGTAAGTCGTCCAGCTGCTGGCTGGTATCACAGTTAGCAATTCGCTTGTACAAACTTAAACGATTATTAACATCGGGAATGTAAGCTTCGGGTAAAAGTGCCGGCAGTTTTAAATCAATTTCGGCGCGCTCATGTAAGAGTTGCGCCAACGCAGGCTCTTTACCGTCTTTTAATGCCTGAACGGCTTGTTCCAGCATGTCCATGTACAGGGTAAATCCAATGCTTTCAATCTGACCACTTTGATCATCTCCCAACAACTCACCGGCACCGCGGATTTCTAAGTCGTGAGTGGCAAGCATAAAGCCCGCACCCAAATCTTCGAGTTGGGAAATTGCCTCTAGACGTTTATGCGCATCTTTGGTCATGCGTTTGGGGTGCGGTGTTAATAAGTAGGCATAAGCCTGATGATGGGAACGCCCGACACGGCCGCGCAACTGGTGCATTTGAGCCAGTCCGAGGTGGTCGGCTCTGTCCATAATTATGGTGTTAGCGCTGGGTATATCAATACCCGTTTCAATAATGGTAGTACATACCAGAACATTAAAACGCTGATGGTAGAAGTCTGACATAATGCGTTCAAGGTCTCGCTCGCGCATTTGTCCGTGGGCTACGACAACACGGGCTTCAGGCACCAGAGCTTCAATATCGGCGGCGGTTTTCTCAATGGTGTCGACGTTATTGTGCAGAAAATACACCTGACCGCCACGCAATACTTCACGCAGAATGGCTTCGCGAATTGTGGGTTCATCGTATTGACGCACAAAAGTTTTCACTGCCAGCCGTTTGGCTGGCGGAGTGGCAATAATCGAGAGATCCCGAATGTTATTCATGGCCATATTCAGGGTTCGGGGAATAGGCGTTGCTGTGAGTGTCAGTATGTCAACGTCAGCCCTCAGGCGTTTAATCGTGTCTTTTTGGCGGACTCCAAAACGGTGTTCTTCATCGACTATTAACAGACCTAAATCATGACACTTTACATTGTCCTGAAGCAATTTGTGTGTCCCAATAACGATATCGACCTTGCCATTAGCCAGATCCTCAAGCACTCCTTTTGACTGCTTAGCTGTTTTAAAACGCGACAACACTTCAACCCGAATTGCCTGGTCAGCAAAACGGTCACTAAAGTTTTCGTAGTGTTGCTGGGCAAGCAGGGTAGTGGGGACCAGCACCATGACCTGCTTACCTTCATTAACAGCTAAAAATGCGGCGCGCATCGCCACTTCGGTTTTACCAAAGCCAACGTCACCGCACACCAGTCGGTCCATAGCGCGAGGCTGTTGCATATCGTGCTGAACAGCGTCAATTGCGGCTTGCTGATCAATAGTTTCTTCAAAAGGAAATCCAGCCGCGAAGCGCTGGTAATCTTCATCGTTAATTTTAAAGGCGTAGCCAGGTTTCGCTTCACGCCGGGCATAAATATCTAATAATTCTGCGGCGACATCGCGAACTTTTTCGGCTGCCCGCTTTTTGGCCTTTTCCCAACTGTCATTGCCCAGCCTATTTAATGGCGCATGACTTTCCTCGCCTCCACTGTAACGACTTAAAACGTTGAGGTTTGCCACCGGCACATAAAGCCTGGCAGCGCCTGCGTATTCAATAGTGACAAACTCGGTGGTGACGTTGCCGGCATCTAGCGTGGTCAGTCCCTGGTAACGACCCACACCGTGGTCAAGGTGCACTACGGGCTGACCAATTTGCAGCTCCGCCAGGTTGCGAATAAGGGTGTCAGCGCTGACAGTCGCTTTTTGCGCCCGGCGCCTGCTCTGCACCACGCGGTTGCCAAAGAGTTCGGTTTCGGTAATAAACCAAAGTTTGGCGTCCGGCAAATAGAAGGAATTAATAATTGGGCTAATGATTAATCCAATTTGCTTCGTTGGGCATTCATCTAAACCGGCACAAAGTTTAACCGACAGGCCAAGCTTGCTGACAATTTCTCGTAAGGCTTCACGGCGGCCGGCAGTTTCAGCAGACAGTAGCACTTTCTCATTATTTGCTAAGGCCTGTTCTAACTTGGCCTTGAGCTTGGCGAAAGGCTGTTTTTGCTGGTGATCAGCGGCTATTTCAGTGACAGCTTCTGTAATAAACGGGGTCGGCCCGGGTTGTGCCATTTCGGCTGGCACGTTGGCCCGTACTCTGCGGTAGTTTTTAAAGCCCGCGTGAATATTATCGACCGGAAGAAACAACTCATTCGGGTGCAACAGTGGTCTTAATGGATCGAATTGACGCTGATCGTAGCGATGATTAATGTCCTGCCAAAGTCGTTCCAGGCTGGCCTGAATATTACCGAAAGTGACCAACACGGTATCGTCCGGAAGGTAATCGAACAAGCTGGCGGTTTCTTCGAAAAATAGCGGTAAATAATATTCTATACCGCCGGGCAACTGGCCTTTACTGACTTGCTGGTAAACCGATTCGCGCTCGGTACTGGCGTCAAAATGCTCGCGATAATTGGCGCGGAAGTGTTCAATTGCCGTCTTGGTTAACGGAAACTCATGCGCCGGTAACAAGTTAATGGCGTCTATTGGGTCTTTGGACAGTTGAGTCTCAGGGTCAAATGGTCGAATACTGTCGACTTCGTCGTCAAAGAAGTCGAGTCTGTATGGGGTCTGACTGCCCATGGGATACAGATCTAAAATGGAGCCGCGGGCACTGAATTCACCGTGTTCCATCACTTGATTTACATGGCGGTAGCCGGCATTTTCTAACTGTTGACGTAGTTTCAGACTATCGAGTTGCTGGCCTTTTTCAATTTGTAATGCCTGGCCTTGAACAAAAGAGGTTGGTGCAATTCGATGCAGCAGGGTGTTGATGCTGACTATCAGCGCGCCACGTTTGGCGTCCGGGAGCCGAGCCAGAACCCGCAAACGATCAGAGATAATATCCTGATGCGGCGAAAAACTGTCGTAGGGCAGAGTTTCCCAGTCAGGGAACAGGGTTATATCGTCATGGTATTCAGTGTGTTCACCAGCAAAGTATTTAACTTCCTGCTCCAGCCGGTGTGCCTGATTGGCATCCGCTGTAACAATCAAAACCCGCCCGGGGGTGGCGTCAATCAACTTGGCGATAGCCAGTGCTGGCGAGCTGCCATGCAACTCCTGCCAGGTAAGATCTTTATTTGCCGCCGGTGGAAAAGGGGGTCTTAATACCGATGCCTTAGTCATGACTACTCAACTGGTTTAGAAAAACGTCGGTATTATACCGAAATCAATCAGGATTTGGATGACAAAGTGTCGCTTTCTTTTTGCTCCCGGCGCTGCTTCGAACGTTCTTTAAGCTGACGGCTTTGAGCGTGGAGACTAGCCCGAATAAGCAGTTCTTGATCTTCTTCTCTTATTTGAGCAAAGCTGAGCGTGCAGCGATAACGGTCGCTGTCCTCTTCTTGCTGGCAGTTATCAAGTGTCAGGTAACAATATATTGCCAACGCTTCTTCTTTGAAAAACAATTTGGCCTGGAACGCCTGACCTTCTGTTAAGGGCGAATCATTTAGAATGCGGATACCGCCGCCGCCATATTCAACACCCTCAAAACGATGATCCGGGTCATCTTCATTGCGCAGCATATAGCCCAGCAAAATGTTCATGCGCTTATGCTGTTGTTCAAGAAATGCGACTAACGCACTGCCTGAGGACTGTTCCACCTTGATACTTTGCAGTTGTTGCTGGTCGCTTTCAGCCATACTGGATGCAATAGTAAAAAGCTCTGGGATTTCAGCAATAAATGTGTCTTCATCCGGGATGCTATCGGCCGATTCCAGTACAATTAAATTAACCGGGAAATGATCTCTTACAGTGAAGAAATCCCCTATTGGTGATGTCATTGATGTCTGCGATTGCGTCATTATGTCGGCTTTTAGTTGTCAGGCTCAATACAACTCATTATCCTTGCTCGTTATGAATTAGCAACCATCAAATAATTGAGGGTATATGTTCCAGCCGGTCGTGCTGTTTATTGGCCTGCGTTATAGCCGGGCAAGGCAGGGGGCTGCGTTTACTGCGTTTATCAACCGCTTTGCTTTTGCTGGTATTGCACTGGGCGTTATGGCGCTGGTGGTTGTTATGTCGGTTATGAACGGTTTCGAAGGTCAGCTAAAAGAACGGATTCTGGGGGCCGTACCTCAGGTCACCTTAACCGATGCCGGCAGTTCAACAGAGCTGACCAACTGGCAGAAGGCACAGCAACAGCTTCCTAATTTGCCCTCAGTTAGAGGTTCAGTCCCTTACGTACAAACGCAGGGTATATTGCAGTTTTCAGAGAAAATGTCAGTCGCAAATATTCAGGGGATTTACCCCGATACGGGTGCCGTACCACCCTCACTTTCCGATAGCATGGTGATGGGGTCATGGAATAGCTTAGAACCCGGTGCTTACCATTTGGTCATTGGGCAGCGTCTGGCTCGAATGCAAGGCATTACTGTGGGTGACACGGTCAGGGTGATAGCTGCTCAAGGCGGCATTTATACACCGTTCGGGATGGTACCAGCTCAAAGACGATTTGTTGTCAGTGGCCTATTCGCTATGGGTTCTGAAGTAGATGAGTCCGTTGTTTTCGCCCACGGTAGTGATTTAGCGCGCCTGATTCGCTTACCAGAAGGAAAAGTCAGTGGCCTGCAGTTGTTCTTGAATGACGCCTTTAATGCTCCGATGGTTGCAATGGAACTACGTAATCAAACAGACCTTAACGTGAGTGACTGGCGCCAAAATTACGGGCAACTGTTTGAAGCGGTTGGCATGGAAAAGCGCATGATGTGGCTAATGCTGGCTTTAATTATTGCAGTTGCCGCGTTTAATACATTATCGGCTTTAGTCATGGTTATTAATGATAAGCGCCACGACATAGCCATACTACAGACATTGGGCTTATCGAATCGCCGTATTCGTGCTGTGTTTATGCTGCAAGGGCTATACAACGGCGTTCTTGGATCATTACTAGGCGTCATTTTAGGATTAATGATCAGCTGGTTCCTGAATGACATTCTGGCATTATTTGGTGCTCAGATATTTGCCGGTTCAAATGAAGGTTTGCCCATTATTATTAATGTCTTTCAAGTAACAGCGACAGCCGTTGCCGCAATAGCATTAACACTGGCAGCAACTCTATACCCTGCATCACAAGCTGCGCATATCCAACCATCGGAGGCACTACGTTATGACTGACAGGCTGTTGGCTTGCTCTGAACTCAGTAAATCTTATCAGGACGGGAACAGCGAGGTCACTGTTTTAAAAAACATTGATTTTTCTCTGCAAACCGGAGAAATGGTTGCGGTAGTGGGTGCCTCGGGTTCAGGCAAAAGTACCTTGTTGCATTTACTGGGTGGTTTGGACAAGCCTTCAGGTGGGCATTTATTTTATCAAAATGAAGAAATGACGCACTGGAAATCTGATAAGTTAGCTCAGTGGCGAAACCAAAATCTTGGCTTTGTCTATCAGTTTCATCACTTACTGCCTGAGTTCTCCGCGTTAGAAAATGTGGCTATGCCACAAATGATAGCGGGTAAAAGCCAGAAAGAGTCTAAGCAAAGTGCTCAACGGTTATTAGAACGCGTTGGACTAGGGCATCGTTTATCTCATCGCCCATCTCAACTCTCCGGAGGCGAACGGCAGCGTGTTGCAATAGCTAGGGCGTTCGTGAATAAACCCAAGGTTGTGCTTGCAGATGAACCCACAGGCAATTTGGATGGAAAAGCAGCTGAAGCCGTTTATCAATTAATGCTTGAACTGAACCAGGAGATGGGAACCGCGTTTATTGTGGTGACTCATGATTTACAGTTGGCTGAGCAGTTGCAGCGAGTAGAAGTGCTAAAAAATGGTGCTTTGCTAAAGGACCAGAACTGATGCAATTGGCATGGTTAATCGCACGTCGCTTTCGCCAGGGCTCAGCTAAACAGGGCTTTCTGTCCTTTATATCGGCTTCTTCAACTATCGGCATTGCACTTGGTTGTGCTGTTTTAATTGCCGCCTTATCAATGATGAATGGCTTTAATAAGGTTCTTCAGGAGAAGCTGCTGGCGGTTGTCCCTCAGGTTGAATACCGGGCAGTGGAAGGGCATTTGAATGACTGGAAAGCACTGGCTGCTATTGCAGAACAACACCCGAATGTAACAGCGGTTGCTCCGGGAATTAATGCGACTGTGATGGTACAAAGTGAATCCAGCTTTCATGGTATTCAAGTGCGGGGGATATCTGCTGAGTATGAACATGGCGTATCTTCCCTTGCGGATTATGTCAGCGAGCAGGACTGGCAGCGTTGGCAACAGCAAGGGGGATTGTTACTTGGTGCCGGTTTAGCCGAGGAACTTGAACTCAATATTGGTGATTCGGTGTCGCTATTAAAACCTGAAAAGTCAGCGAATGGTTTTCGCTCTCCTGAGCGTGTCAGACTCAAAGTCAGTGGTATTTTTAAGTTTGGTGGACAAATTGATTACCATAACGCTTATGTTTCATTAGAAACCGCAAAGAACGAACTCAACTTTTCTGACGGCGTTAACTCTATTCGCTTGAAATTAAACGATGTGTTTGCGGCTCCGGGTATCGCCAGAGAAATTGGTAACCAGTTGCCCGAGTTGGTGTATCTGGATGACTGGACCCGGAGTCATGGCCATTTGTATCGCGATATAGAGCTGGTGCGTTGGGTTGTTTATTTGGTCTTGATCTTAGTGATGGCAGTGGCTTGCTTTAATATTGTTTCAACTTTAATTATGACGGTAGCAAAAAAACGCAGTCAAATTGCCATGTTAAAAACCCTGGGGATGTCCGACAAGGATTTATTAAAATCATTTGTTTTACAAGGGCTTATAAATGGCGTTTACGGTGTGGTTATTGGTTGTACCGGGGGCATACTGTTAGCGCAGTTTTTACCGAATATTATGATGACCCTTGAGCAATGGTTTAATTTTGATGTGCTTTCCAGCGACATTTATTTTGTTGGTAATGTTCCATCCGAATGGATCTGGTCCGATATTGTCTTAGTTGCGGGAGTCGCACTGATTATGAGCTTCTTAGCGACTCTTTATCCTGCCTGGCGAGCCGTTCATGTTGAGCCGGCTAAAGCCCTGCATGGCAGCAGTTAAGTGTTTCCTTTGTTACGACGGCGCCACGCTTTTACTACTGACTGGCGCCAAAGTAACCGAATACCCACGTAACCAATAAAACTTGATACGGTTCCTAAAATTAAGCAGCCAAGCAAAAACGCGGGGCCTATCGTTGAAACGCTGTGCATTAACCACGCCCAGCTAAGCTCAAAGGCAAATGGTTGAGGGGGTTCGGCGAGAATGGCGTTGCCCAGCAGATAACAGAGGTAAAACATCGGTGGCATAGTAATAGGGTTTGAAACCCACACTAGCCCAACTGATAGCGGTAGGTTTACACGAAATGGAATTGCTGAGGCTGCCGCTAAGAGCATTTGAAAAGGAACCGGTATAAAGGCGCAGAATAAACCAACCGCAAAGGCTCCTGAAGCCGAGCGTCGATTCAGATGCCACAAGTTTGCATCGTGCAGGAGACTCCCAAATACACGAATCGCTTTTGACTCACGTATTTTTTGATGATCAGGCATTAAGCGTTTAATGAAGCGTCTGGCCATAATGTGACGTTTATTACCTATCCTGTTACTGCCCCATGGAAGGAGCAATGATGGACCGCTGGTTATTGGTATTTTTAGGCGGAATGACGTCCGCCTTATTACACTCTGACATTCAATTTTGGCTGATTGTTTCATCTATCGCACTACTACTTTTGGCGATAGTTTATGCCTATTTTTGCGTTAAGCAGAGAGAATTAAAGCAACGATCGATCATATTACTGCTGATGCTACTATTTTGCGGTATTTTATGGGCTAATGCCAACCTTTATTGGCAAAATTTACGTGCAATACCGGCTTCACTTATAGGTACTGAAACTAAACTTAGATTAACAGTCGATGAAATCTCCAAGCGTTATCCTTATCACCTGCGAGTAACTGGCAGAGTAGAGCTGCTGTCTGACAAAATACTGCCTTACTGGCAGCAGCCCAGAGTTCAGTTAAACTGGTATCAAAAGGAATGGTCGGGGATACCTGAAATGGGCGAGCGTTGGGACTTGGACGTTCGCCTTAAACTCGCCACTGACTACAGAAATCATGGCAGCTTTCGCTACCGACATTACTTACTGCGCAATAACATCCACGCTATAGGAACTATCAAGCAAGGAATAAAAGTCTCAGGTTCAGCTAATTTTCGGCAGAAGATTTTTAACACAATAAAGCGTGTCGATTTAGCCGAGCCGGGAATACTGGCCGCATTAACCATTGGTGACCGCAGCTTGCTAACAGAGGACACCCGGAACATTTGGCAGAGGACAGGTCTGGCTCATAGTCTTGCAATTTCGGGGCTGCATTTAGGGATGGTTGCCGGCACCGCTGTTCTGTTGTTTCGTCTAGGCTTTCGTTGCTTCCCCGTCAGTATGAAAATCAGAGAGCAAATAGACCTTCGTTTTTGGTCCTTAGCTTTTGCCGCATTTGTGGTCACCGGTTATGCCGGTCTGGCAAACTTTCCGGTTTCTACTGTAAGAGCCCTGACCATGTTTCTGGTTGTTTTAGGGCACTTAATGCTGCAAGTGAATTTAAGACCATTCAGTTTATTACTGCGTGTCTTGGTTGTGGTGTTAATAGTGGATCCGATGTCCTGGCGGGACCCTGGTTTATGGTTGTCAATTACAGCGGTTTCTGCGCTCTTTTTAACGAGTTGGCGTTGGGAAAAGCGTCGGGGGCGTTTTGCAGCCATTCAGAATTTATGGTTTATCCAATGGCTGTTACTTGTTGTAATGTCGCCGTTGTCTTTTATGTTGTTTGGCGGTTTTTCCTTATTCGCACCCTTAGTGAACTTGCTGGTATTGCCCATTATCAGTTTTTGGCTACTTCCTCTGTCTCTTGCTGGAACTATTTTTGCGCTATTTGACAGTGCGTTTGTGCAACCTATTTGGCAGTTGGCAGAATTGCCTGTTACCTACCTAAACCCGTTACTTAAGGTAATAGCCGAAGAACCGGCTAATTGGTTGCAATTGAATCAATGGCCGATAACGCGTGCGGCAAGGTTTGCCGTTTTGTTCGCACTGATTGGGGCATTGTTGGTTCCGCTTCGAATCCGCTGGCAGCGCTTTGTCTTATTGTTGTGTTTGCCAGCGTTGGCTTTTGTATTGTTTAACCAAAGAGACGGTAAGTTACGCCTTCATGTATTGGACGTAGGGCAGAGTCAGGCGGTGGTGCTTGAAAAGGACGGTCGGGCTATGCTGGTGGACACTGGAATTGAATTTAATTCTGGCTTTAGCGTTGCTGAGTCAGTTATTGAACCCTTTCTAAATTATCATGGACTAGTCCCCGAACTGGTGTTTATTAGTCATGGCGATAAAGACCATAATGGTGGAATACGTTTTCTCTCAGAGCGCTATCCTGAGCTAATATGGCGAGGTGACTCCAGCAATAAGCCTTGTCATGCCGGAGAGAGCGGTAGTTGGAATGATATAAAATGGGAAGTGTTGTGGCCGACACCGGTATACGGTCGTTCGGAAAACTTCAGTAAAAACAACCGGTCATGCGTATTACGCATTCGCTATGGTAATTTCACGGCACTCTTACCGGGCGACATTGAGATGTCAGCAGAGCAAGGGTTACTTGAGCGACTAGATAGCCCGGCCGAAATAGCCTCTGATGTCCTGTTAATTCCTCATCACGGCAGCAAAACATCGACCAGTTGGCCTTTGTTGCAAGCGGTAGATGCGGATATATACCTTATCAGTTATGGCCTCCACCGGGGTTATAGGTTTCCGCATCGGTATACAACTGAAAGGCTGCTTCGTACAAAGAAGCCCTGGTTTGGAACGAAAAACAAAGGTCAGCTGACTATTGTAAGCGACGGAGACACATGGAGTTTGGAGTTACCCTTTGAAAACAGGTAGAATGTTCCAAGTGTTAATGACTTATATGAGATTACATGGATTCTCAGCTTAAAAAAAAGACAGACTTTAAACGCTTACTAGGTTATATCAAGCCTTATAAAGCTGCTTTTGTCGTTGCCGTTATTTGTATGATTGGTTACGCGGGCATCGATACATTATTCATATCCCAAATCAAAACCTTAATAGATGATGGCTTAACAGAACAAAATTCTAGCGTTTTGATCTATGGTGCTATTTTTGTTCCTTTCATTTTCATTTTGCGCGGTTTACTTAATGTGGGGTCAAACTACTTTTTGCATTGGGTTGGCTTTAAAGTTGTGACAAAAATGCGGCAGCAGCTGTTTGAACACATGATGAGACTGCCGGTTAGCTTCCATGATCAGCATTCAACTGGCGATTTGATTTCGAAAATCACTTACGATACCCAACAAGTAGCGGAAGCCAGCAGCCGGGCCGTGTTAGTGCTGGTTAAAGAGGGCGCTTTTGTTGCCGGATTGCTGGGCTTGATGTTTTATCACAGCTGGCAATTGTCACTGGTATTTCTGGTAATTGGCCCCTTAATTGCAAAAATTGTCGGAATTGTATCTAAGCGCTTTCGCAAAGTCAGTGGTCGTATTCAAACGGCCATGGGTAACGTCACAACAACCGCCGAGCAAATGATTAACGGTCATAAAGTTGTACTCATGCACCAGGGGCAAAAAGAAGAGTCGGCGCGTTTTTCTGAGATAAATAATATTACTCGTAACCAGAATATGAAGTTGGTGAACACTCGGGCAATAAGCACTTCGGTTATTCAGTTTATTGCATCTTTAAGTTTATCTATGGTTTTGGTTATAGCTAGCTTTCCTGAAATGCTGGGTGAGCTTTCAGCGGGTGCGTTTACTACCTTATTAGGCGCCATGCTTATGCTATTGAGGCCATTGAAGCAGTTAACAAACGTAAACAGCGACTTTCAGCGCGGTATTGCCGCAGCGACTAGCGTCTTTGCGATTCTTGATGAGTCGATTGAAGTTGACAAAGGGTCGCGGGTCATTGAGCGTGCAGCGGGTAACATCGTCTTTGATGATGTCACTTTTTCTTATCAAGAAGACGATGATCCAGCGCTTCATCATATTAGCTTCAATGTCGATCAGGGTAAAACTATTGCACTGGTTGGGCGCTCAGGTAGTGGTAAGTCGACAATATCGAATCTTTTGACGCGTTTTTACGATGTGTCACAAGGACGAATTTTGCTCGATGGTTACAATATTAATGACTACAAGCTGAAGTGCTTAAGGCGCCAGTTTGCTTTAGTGTCTCAGCATGTCACGTTATTTAATGACACTATTGCGAATAATATCGCTTATGGGGCAGCGAAAAATTTGTCCAGAGACGACATCATAAAAGCGGCCGAACAGGCCTATGTAACAGAGTTTACCGACAACATGCCGAAAGGCCTCGATACTATGGTTGGTGAAAATGGTGTGATGCTGTCCGGTGGTCAACGTCAGCGTATTGCAATTGCACGGGCATTGTTGCAGGACGCGCCCATCCTGATTTTGGATGAAGCAACGTCAGCACTGGATACTGAATCAGAACGTCACATTCAGGACGCTCTGGGCGCCTTGCGTCAAAACCGAACCGCTATCGTTATTGCGCATCGGTTATCGACCATAGAAAATGCGGATGAAATTCTAGTCATGGATAACGGCGAAATTATTGAACGTGGTACCCATCAGGAACTATTAGACAACGATGGCGCTTACGCACAACTGTACCATTTGCAGTTTAGCGGGGCCGTTTGATGTGGCTTCAAGAACAGTGGTATAAAGCCCGACTGCATCCCTTACTTTTTCTGCTTACGCCACTGTCTTTATTGTTTTGGTTGGTGACTAATTTACGTCGGAGCTTCTATTTTTCGGGCTTAATTCGGCGGTATAAAGCCAATGTGCCAGTTATCGTTGTGGGCAATATCAGCGTTGGTGGTACAGGCAAAACACCGATGGTTATTGCTTTATGCCAATGGCTGAAAGAAGAAGGCTGGAAACCAGGCGTTATTAGCCGGGGTTACGGTGGCAAAGGGCCCTTCCCGCACTCGGTTTCGGAAAATGATGACCCCAACTTTGTCGGTGACGAACCTTTACTCATGCGACGAAGAACTGCCTGTCCTGTTGTTATTGCACCGAAACGCGCTCAGGCTGCACAGCTTATGTCTGAGGAATTCCCTGACGTCGACGTCATTATTAGTGATGACGGTTTGCAGCATTACGGGCTCAAGCGTGATATTGAGCTGATCATGTTAGATGCTGAACGAGGAACCGGTAACGGTTGGCTGTTGCCAGCAGGACCTTTGCGTGAAGGGCCCTGGCGTTTAAAGGGTGCTGATTGGGTTATTTCTAACTACGGACGACATGCTTTTGCTAAGCATGTGGTTGATGTTGAACCGGGGCAATGGCATCGGGTCGATAATGATGAAAAGGTTGAACTGAAAGCTGACGATGACTTTTATGCGATTGCCGGCATTGGGTACCCCCAGCGATTTTTTAACTCGCTATCAGAGCAAGGGATAAAGCTGACAGGCAGTCAGGGCTTTAATGATCATCATGTGTATAGAGAAGAAGACTTTTCTCAGCTATCAAGTCATCCTATATTAATGACTGAAAAAGACGCCAGCAAATGTCAGGCGTTTGCACAACCGAATTGGTACTATCAGACGATAGAAGCGAAGCTACCGGAAGTAATGAAAACCAACTTACTGGCGGAGCTGGAAAGGAAGAAAAATGTCCATTGATAAAACAACATTAGCAATTCTGGCTTGCCCCAAGTGTAAGGGGAAGCTGACCTATTATTCAGAGAAAGACGAGTTGGTATGTCGGGGCGAGCGCCTGGCCTACCCTATAGATGAAAACATTCCGGTTTTATTAGCGGATAAAACCCGTGAGTTGTCCGGAGAAGAGTTAGAAAAGGTTCCTTCATGAGTTTTACGGTTGTTATTCCTGCCCGTTATGGTTCCAGCCGCTTGCCTGGTAAACCTTTAGCGGACATTGGCGGTAAGCCAATGATTCAGCATGTGGTTGAAAGAGCAGAGGCGAGTGGCGCTGCAGAAGTCATTGTTGCAACCGACGATGCGCGGGTAAAGGCGGGTGTTGAGCAGTTTGGTGGCCGCGTCATGATGACTTCAAGTGAGCATTCTTCAGGTACCGAACGCCTGGCTGAAGTTATTGAACAACTGGCACTTGCGGAAGATGAAGTGGTGGTCAATGTGCAAGGTGACGAACCCTTCATTCCGCCGGAAATTATTCGGCAAGTGGCCGATAATTTAGCGAATCAGCGCCAGGCACCAATGGCAACTTTAGCGGTTCCGATTGATGACGCCGACGATATTTTTAACCCGAATGTTGTAAAGGTTGTTACTGACACTGCAGGCTACGCACTGTACTTTAGTCGTGCAGCTATTCCGTGGGATCGGGAGCACTTTTCGGCCGAGCGGGCAACCCAGGTTATTGCGGAGCATTACCATCGCCATATTGGTATTTACGCATATAGAGCTGGTTTCGTAAGACGCTACATAGAATGGCAGGCAAGCCCATTAGAACAGCTTGAGTCGTTAGAGCAGCTGAGAGTGCTTTGGCATGGTGAGCGTATTCACGTTGCAGAAGCTATTAAAGCCCCGGCTACAGGCATTGATACTGAACAAGACCTGCAGCGGGCGAGGCAGCTGGCAAGCGATGGTTAGTCCATCGCTGCCATTTTTGAGTATTCATCCTCGAAAAAGAACTTTTCTTCACCAAATGCAGGCTCTAACTGGTGCAACCAGGTGGCGTCCGGGTTGTATTTAGCGAAGAAAGGGCGTTGAACCCAGTCGGGGTTACGCCCCTGAATAAAGCGTAAAGCGAAGACCTTTTCGCCGGCAATTTCGGTAACACCCTGAACTTCCACTTTCCCCGGGCCTGCGCTCATTGACGGGCCGCGCACGGTACGTGCAATACCGGACACCTGTTGGTACGCTTTTTGGAAAATTTCCCAGGTACGCTCCAATGGCACTTCAAAGTAGCGTTTCGCGCCAGTATCGCGTTCAACGAACATGTAATAAGGGATCATGCCAAGCTGTACTTGCTTCTCCCACATAGAAGCCCAGACATCTGGGTCGTCATTAATATGTTTCAGGAGCGGAGCCTGACAGCGTATTTGAGCGCCAGTGGCGCGCAGTCGGCGAATCGCTTCCTGGCAGACTTCGGTACGCAGTTCATTAGGGTGGTTCAAATGCGCCATTATAGATACGTGTTTACCACCGGCGACTAAGCGCTCCAACAGACGGAGCATGTCGTCCGCATCAGGATCGGTAATAAAACGGTATGGCCAGAAGGTCAGAGACTTAGTGCCGATACGTATGGTTTTTATGTGTTCGAACTCAGGCTTAAGCAAATCTTCTAAGTAATGAGCCAGTTTACGAGTCCGCATCACCATAGGGTCGCCGCCAGTAACCAATAAGTCGGTTACTTCTTTATGCTGGGCTAAATAGCGGTGCAGCTGGTCTGCATCGTTTGAGTTGAAGCGTGTTGCTTTACCGACAAACTGTGCCCAGCGGAAGCAAAACGTGCAATAGGAATGACAATACTGACCTTGAGCCGGGAAAAAGAGCACTGTCTCGCGGTATTTGTGCTGCATTCCGGGTAGCGGTTCACCGTCAACGTGCGGCACGTTCATTTGCATTTGGCCGGCCGGGTGAGGGTTCATTTCGTCTCGCAGCTGAGTTGCCAAATCAAACACCTCGTTGGTGGTGTGTTTGCCCGACATCAAATCAGCCATCCGCTGGTAAGCTGAAGGTTCCAACATATCTTTTTGCGGAAAAGTCAGCTGAAATAAGGGGTCATTGGGTACATTTTCCCAGTCGATGAGTTCATTAAAGACATACTCATTAACTCTGAACGGCAGAACATTAGCAACGACTTTCATCTCAAAGCGCATGTCAGCAGGCACTTTCTTTAACGCCTCAATTTTATCTAACTGGCGATGCTGATAGACCTTGAACTTACGTGGTGTAATGATGGGTTGTTGTACATTGACTACTTGCTGCATAAGCCTCTCTATAATTATCTGCAACCTGCTAAAGCATGTTGAAAATGAATATGTCTGTCAGCTCTGTGGCGACCAACGAAACGCGACGTAGTATAAAGAAATTGAGGGGCAGTTGCACGTTCTGTAAGGGGTGAAAAGCGATGTACTGAAACTAATTAGCGTGAGGCACAAAAAAAGGCGCTCAATTGAGCGCCTTCGTAAGACTGAATATTCTTACTTTTTAATCGGCGAAAACTCGCGTTTTGTATAGCCAGTATACAATTGACGAGGACGACCAATTTTCTGGTTTTCTTCGCCCATCATTTCGTGCCAGTGAGAAACCCAGCCAACGGTACGTGACAGTGCAAAGATAACGGTGAACATATTGGTAGGAATACCAATTGCTTTCAGAACGATACCAGAATAGAAGTCAACATTCGGGAAGAGTTTCTTCTCGATGAAGTAGTCGTCTTCTAGCGCGATACGCTCAAGTTCCATGGCAACATCAAGTAACGGATCGTCACGGTTCAGTTCTTTCAGTACCTCGTGGCAAGATTCACGCATAACGGTTGCACGTGGATCGGTGTTTTTGTAAACGCGGTGACCAAAGCCCATCAAGCGGAAAGGGTCGTTCTTATCTTTCGCTTTCTCGATGTATTTTGGAATATTCTCAACTGAACCAATTTCAGCCAGCATACGCAGGCACGCTTCGTTGGCACCACCGTGTGCAGGGCCCCATAAAGAAGCAACACCGGCAGCAATACAGGCGTAAGGGTTTGCGCCTGATGAACCTGCAAGGCGGACCGTTGAGGTTGATGCGTTTTGTTCGTGATCGGCGTGCAAAGTAAAGATACGATCCATTGCACGAGCAACTGCCGGGCTGATCTTGTAGTCTTCAGCTGGCACAGAGAACATCATGTTCAGGAAGTTCTCTGCATAACCGAGGTCGTTACGTGGATACACGAAAGGTTGACCAATGCTGAATTTATACGCCATGGCTGCAATTGTTGGAATTTTAGCAATTAAGCGATAAGCACTGCGTAAACGTTGATCGGGATCATGAATATCTAAATCATCGTGATAGAATGAGGATAAAGCGCCGGTTACCGCACACAACATTGCCATTGGGTGTGCGTCGCGACGGAAACCATTAAAGAAATTATGGATTCCCTGATGCACCATGGTGTGCTTAGTAATGGTGTCTTTAAATTCATTATATTGCTTTTCATTCGGCGCTTCACCGTGTAACAGCATGTAGCAAACTTCTAAGTAGTCTGCTTGGGTCGCTAGTTCGCCAATGGGGTAACCGCGGTGTAGTAAAACTCCGTTTTCACCATCGATGTAGGTGATAGCCGACTCGCAAGAGCCTGTAGCCAGGAACCCAGGGTCAAAGGTGAAGTAACCATGTTTACCCAGAGTTCGGACGTCAACTACATCCTTGCCTGCCGCTGGTGAAAGTACCGGCAATTCAATGGATTGGCCGTCAATCTGTAAAGTGGCTTTACGATCAGCCATAAGGAATTCTCCTCACTGTCTACTTTGAAAAAGTGCGCTAATTTAACTCGATCATGCCCTTAAATGTCAATTTTAATCGGGGAACATGAACCAATTATAGTCAAAGATACGTAATAAACATGACGAAAAGATTACTAAGATTGAACAATTATCGAGTTACGTTAGACTTTAGTAGTACAAGGTGTTTGTTGACCGTTCAATTATGAGTTTGTCGTTGTAATTAATGGTTTGGCTCGATATACTTTGCGCCGTATTGGTGGCATGTATCTGTGTCGCGCAAACGAAAATTGCATTTCTTTTGTGCTTTATTAAAAGGCAATCTATCGTGAAAAAAGAAAGACCTGTTAATTTAGACTTATCAACTATCAAGTTTCCTGCCGCTGCCAAAGCATCCATACTGCATCGTATTTCCGGTGTGGTTATGCTGTTCTCTCTGGCATTTTTGACTTGGGCTTTTGCTGTATCACTGAGTGGTCCCGAAGGCTTTGCTCAGGTTGAGAATATCATGACCAGCTTTATTGCCAAATTCATTGGCTGGGGTATTTTGACAGCGCTAGGATTTCACTTAATCCTTGGCCTTCGCCACTTAATGATGGACATGGGCTACTGGGAAGAACTCAACTCGGGAAGAATTAGCGCGAACGTTTCATTCGTCCTTTCTATCATTCTTTCCGTACTAGTAGGAGTTTGGCTATGGTAACAGCAGCAGCTACTTTTGGTCGCAGTGGTACTCATGACTACATTTTACTGAGAGCCAGCGCAATTGTATTGGTTCTATACACTCTGTTCATGGCAGGGTTCTTCCTTTCTACGCCAGATGTAACTTATCAAGTGTGGAATGGCTTGTTTGCCAATATCTGGATGAAAGTCGCTACCATGCTGGCATTGTCTGCTGTGTTAGTTCACGGTTGGATTGGCATTTGGCAGGTATCAACAGACTACGTGAAAGCCGCGGGTTTAAGAGCTTTTATCCAATTAATTTTCAGCGTTGGTCTTATCGCTGTTTGGCTCACTGGCTTATTCGTACTGTGGGGTGTTTAAGTGAACGTTAAAACTTTAGAATTTGATGCAGTGGTGATTGGTGCTGGCGGTGCCGGCATGCGAGCAGCATTGCAAATTTCCCAAGAGGGAATGAGCTGTGCGTTGATGTCCAAAGTGTTTCCAACGCGCTCTCACACGGTTTCAGCTCAGGGTGGTATTACCGTTGCTTTAGGTAATGCGCACGAAGATGATTGGCAATGGCACATGTTCGATACGGTTAAAGGGTCTGATTATATCGGCGACCAGGACGCTATTGAATACATGTGTAAGGCCGGCCCAGAGGCTGTTCTGGAATTAGAAAATATGGGTTTACCGTTTTCACGCTTTGAAAACGGCAAGGTTTATCAGCGCCCATTTGGTGGCCAGTCAAAAGAGTTTGGTGGCGAGCAGGCTGCACGTACTGCAGCAGCTGCAGACCGCACCGGCCACGCCATGTTGCATTTGCTGTATCAGCAAAATATAAAGAATAATACGACGGTATTTTCTGAGTGGTACGCGCTGGACTTAGTAAAGAATCAAGACGGCGCAGTTACTGGTGTGACAACACTGAATATTGAAACCGGTGAAGTTTACTATGTGAAAGCTAAGTCTGTTGTATTAGCGACTGGTGGTGCCGGACGAATTTTTGCTTCAACCACGAACGCCCACATCAATACGGGTGACGGTGTTGGCATGGCACTGCGCGCCGGTGTGCCAGTGCAAGACATGGAAATGTGGCAGTTCCACCCAACGGGTATCGCTGGTTCTGGCTGTTTGGTGACCGAAGGTTGCCGGGGCGAGGGCGGTTACTTGCTGAATAAAGACGGTGAACGCTTCATGGAACGTTACGCACCTAACGCGAAAGATCTTGCTTCGCGTGACGTTGTCGCGCGTTCAATGATGACTGAAATTCGTGAAGGTCGTGGTTGTGACGGGCCATGGGGTACGCACCTTAAGCTGAAGCTTGACCATTTAGGTAAAGAAACGCTGGAAAGTCGTCTTCCTGGTGTTTGCGACTTAGCACGTACCTTTGCTCACGTCGATCCGGTGAAAGAACCTATTCCTGTTATTCCAACCTGTCATTACATGATGGGCGGTATTCCAACAGACGTTAATGGTCAGGCTTTGACGGTTGACGACAAGGGTGAAACAAAACCTGTTCCAGGTCTGTTTGCTTGTGGCGAAATTGCTTGTGTGTCTGTGCACGGTGCAAACCGTTTGGGCGGTAACTCGCTGCTTGACCTGGTCGTATTTGGCCGGGCAACAGGCATGCACTTAGGCGAAACGTTAGCTGCCAACAGTGAAGCTCGTGAATCTTCTCAAGACGACGTTGAACAAGCAATGTCTCGCTTTAACCGTTGGGAAAACACTCAGAAAGGTGAAGACCCTGCACAAATTAAGAAAGACTTGCAAAACTGCATGCAAATGAACTTCTCGGTATTCCGCGAAGGCGACTCAATGGCCGATGGCCTTAAAGAATTGAAAGAAATTCGTGAGCGCTTAAAGCATGCTCGCCTGGACGATACGTCCAAAGAGTTTAATACGCAACGTGTTGAATGTATGGAACTCGATAACCTGATGGAAACTGCTTTCTCGACAGCCGTTGCCGCAAACTTCCGTACAGAAAGTCGCGGTGCTCATAGTCGTGCAGATTATCCTGAACGTGATGATGATAAGTGGTTGGTTCACACGGTTTACCGTCCGGAGAGTGAAGACATGGTGACTCGTCAGGTGAATATGGCACCGAAACTGCGCGAAGCTTTCCCTCCGAAAGCTCGCACGTACTAATAGAGGGGTCAACGATGAAAACATTGAATATTTCGATTTATCGTTACAACCCGGATGTTGATGACGCGCCGTACATGAAAGATTACACCCTAGAGGTGGAAGAAAATCAGGACATGATGGTGCTGGATTTGCTTATTAAATTGAAAGAGCAGGATCCATCGTTGGCGTTCCGGCGGTCATGCCGTGAAGGCGTTTGTGGTTCAGATGGTCTGAATATGAACGGCAAAAATGGCTTGGCGTGTATTACTCCAACTTCTGCCTTAAAAGGCGGTAAAATCGTGATTCGTCCATTACCAGGGCTGCCGGTTATTCGTGACTTAATTGTTGATATGAGTCAGTTCTATCAGCAGTACGAGAAAATAAAGCCGTACCTTATTAACGACGATAAAACACCACCGGCGCGTGAGCGACTGCAGTCACCAGAAGAGCGTGCTAAGCTTGATGGTCTGTACGAATGTATTTTATGCGCTTGTTGTTCAAGTTCATGCCCGTCGTTCTGGTGGAATCCGGATAAGTTTGTCGGACCTGCGGGGCTTTTGCAGGCTTACCGCTTCTTAATTGATAGCCGCGATACGGCAACAAACGAACGTTTAGATGACTTGGACGATGCCTTTAGTGTCTTCCGTTGTCATGGCATTATGAATTGCGTCAACGTTTGTCCGAAAGGATTGAACCCGACGAAGGCTATTGGACACATTAAATCGATGCTTTTGAACCGCGCAGTTTAACTTGTTAGATTGGTGCGTCAGTTCAAGCGGTTGATGTTGTGGATAGCCATCCCACAAAGGGTGGCTATTTTTTTATAAAAACGGTTTATCTATTCAGGTGAAGGAAACGCAATGCAAGATGGTGTAATGCGTGAATGGTTAGAAACATCGCATCTAGCCGGTGGTAACGTTGCCTACATTGAACAAATGTTTGAGGCGTATCTGGATGATCCGACGGCAGTCAGTGATGAATGGCGTCAAATGTTCGATGCGTTGCCGAAAGAGAATCACATTGTTGATACCAAACTCAGCGAAGTGAGAGAGCAGTTCCGCGAAGCTGCGAAAAATAAGCTGAAGCAATCTCAAACAGGCAGCACGACTGCCGCCGATCAGAAGCAAGTCAAAGTTTTACAGCTAATCAATGCTTACCGGTTCCGCGGTCATCAGCATGCCAATCTCGATCCTCTCGGTTTATGGAAACAAGAGACCGTTCCTGATTTATCATTAAACTTCCACGATTTAAGTAAAGATGATTTAGAACGTGAGTTTAATGTGGGGTCTTTAGCCGTCGGCAAAGACACAATGAAGCTGAGTGATATTCACGAGGCATTAGAAAATATTTATTGTGGCTCTATTGGTGCTGAGTACATGCACATTGTTTCAACCGAAGAAAAACGCTGGATTCAGCAACGGTTGGAAGGTGTTCTTGGAAAGCCTAAGTTTGAAAAAGAACAACAGACCAAAATTCTTAAAGAGCTGATTGCAGCTGACGGAATGGAAAAGTATCTGGGATCAAAATTCCCGGGGGCTAAACGTTTCTCGCTGGAAGGCGGTGACAGTCTGGTTCCGTTGTTAAAAGAATTAATATCGCGCTCGGGTGAGCAAGGTGCCAAAGAAGTGGTTATTGGCATGGCGCACCGTGGGCGTTTGAACGTTTTAGTGAATGTTCTGGGTAAGAAACCACAAGACTTATTTGATGAGTTTGCGGGTAAACATGACAGCAGCAAAGGCTCCGGTGACGTTAAATACCACATGGGCTTTTCATCTGACTACGCAACTCCGGGTGGCGATGTTCACTTGGCACTAGCGTTTAATCCATCTCATCTTGAGATTGTTAACCCAGTGGTTATGGGATCGGTTCGTGCGCGTATGGATCGCCTGAAAGACCCGGAAGGTAAAAAAGTACTGCCTATTACCATTCATGGTGACGCAGCGGTTGCTGGTCAGGGCGTGGTACAAGAAACCTTTAATATGTCACAGACCCGAGCTTACCGTGTCGGCGGCTCCGTTCGAATTGTCATTAATAACCAAGTGGGTTTCACAACATCGAAACAGGAAGATGCGCGCTCTACTCAGTATTGTACTGATATTGCAAAAATGGTGCAGGCACCCATTTTCCACGTAAATGCAGACGATCCAGAAGCGGTCGTATTTGTCACCCAATTGGCGTTGGACTATCGAAACGCGTTTCAACGCGATGTGGTTATCGACTTGGTGTGTTATCGCCGCCATGGGCATAACGAAGCCGACGAGCCAAGCGCAACGCAGCCACTGATGTACGCTAAAGTGAAAGAGCAGCCTGTTGCTCGGGAGCTTTATGGCAAGCAGTTAATCAAGAACTCTATTGTTGATGAAGACACGGCGAAACAGTGGGTGTCAGACTATCGCGACGCTCTTGATAAAGGCGAAGTGGTGGTTGATGAGCACCGTCCTATGCGTCAGCACTCGGTTGACTGGTCTCCGTATATTGGTAACGATTGGGACGTTGAGTATGACTACAAAGTTTCAACGGAAAAATTGAAAGATTTGGGTGAGAAAATCACTCAATATCCAGAAGAACACAAGCTGAACTCTCGCGTTGCTAAGGTTTATCAGGAACGTGGAAAAATGGCGAAGGGCGAAAAGTCCATGGACTGGGGTTTTGCAGAAACCTTAGCCTACGCCACTTTGGTCAATGACGGTACTCATATTCGCCTGACCGGGCAGGACAGTGGTCGAGGTACTTTTTTCCACCGCCATGCGGTTCTGCATAATCAGGAAGATGGCTCAACTTATATGCCTTTGAATAATCTGGGATCAGAGCAAGGGCAGATGGAAATCTATGACTCGGTTTTATCTGAAGCCGCGGTTGTCGCTTTTGAATACGGTTACGCGACAGCAGAGCCAAAATCTCTGGTAATGTGGGAAGCCCAGTTCGGTGATTTTGTGAACGGCGCTCAGGTAGTGATTGACCAGTTCTTGAGTTCTGGTGAGCAAAAGTGGGGGCGCCTGTGCGGCCTCACTTTATTACTGCCTCACGGTTACGAAGGCCAGGGGCCAGAGCACAGCTCAGCCCGACTGGAGCGTTTTCTGCAATTGTCTGCGGATCATAACTGGTCAGTCTGCGTGCCGACAACGCCCGCTCAGGTATTCCATATGATCCGACGTCAACACTTACGCCCTGTGCGCAGACCGCTGGTAGTGATGACGCCTAAATCCTTATTACGTCATCCGTTAGCCGTTTCAGAAATGGAAGATTTGGCGGATGTCGGGTTCCAGAACGCGATTGGTGAAATCGATGATCTGAACTCGAAAAAGGTAAAACGCGTGGTGTTCTGCTCCGGTAAAGTTTACTACGATTTACTGAAAGAACGTCGCGAACGCGAACAAGAAGATGTTGCCATCATTCGTATTGAACAGCTTTATCCGTTCCCTGCAGAAGAAGTGGCAGACATTATGAAAGATTATCAGCACGTTAAAGATTTTGTCTGGTGTCAGGAAGAGCCTCAGAACCAGGGCGCATGGTATAGTAGCCAGCACCATTTCTGGGCCGCAATTCCGAAAGGAGCTCAGTTGTCTTATCGTGGTCGCAGTGCGTCAGCCGCACCAGCGGTCGGATACATTTCAGAGCACAACAAGCAGCAGCAAAATCTTGTTGACGAAGCGCTAACCATTAAATAGGTGAAGATGAACCATGGCGATTGATATTAAAGTTCCTCAATTACCCGAGTCTGTTGCAGATGCAACTATTGCAACATGGCACGTAAAACCTGGCGATAAAGTGTCTCGCGACCAGAATCTGGTTGACATCGAAACCGACAAGGTAGTGCTTGAAGTAACTGCGGAAGCGGACGGTGTTCTCGGCGAAATTACAGCCGAAGAAGGCACAACGGTAAACGCCGAAGAAGTCATCGGCAAAATTGAAGAAGGTGACGGCGGGTCTTCGTCTGACGATAAGTCAGAAGATAAAGATTCGGATGATGGCAAAAAAGAAAAGAAATCAGATAAGTCTGAGAAAAAAGAATCGGATTCGTCTGATAAGAAAGACTCGGACAAGAAAGGTTCAGGCGAGAAAATGGAAGTTAAAGTTCCTCAGCTGCCTGAATCTGTTTCAGATGCCACTGTTTCAACCTGGCACGTAAAAGCTGGTGATTCAGTCAAACGCGACCAGAACCTGGTGGATATAGAAACCGATAAAGTGGTTCTCGAAGTCGTGGCTCCTGCTGATGGCGTATTGGCTGAAATTAAGCACGAAGAAGGTGACACTGTTAGCGCTGATGATGTCATTGGTATTGTAGAGGCTGGCGCTTCAAGTGGTGATAGTGCAAGCAAATCTGAAGGTGATAAGTCTGAAGATAAAAAGTCTAATGACAGTAAGTCTAAGTCTTCTGAAGAAAACAAAGATGAAGGCGACAGCGAAGTAGCCGGTCCGGCAGTACGTCGCTTGTTAGGCGAGCACGGTCTTAAGCCAAGTGACGTAAAAGGTACGGGCAAAGGCGGTCGCGTCACTAAGGAAGACGTTGAAAAACACGTTAAAGGTCAGTCTTCATCTAAATCGTCTGACAGCAGTAGCAAACAGCAGTCTTCGCAGCCAGCCGTTTCAGGTGACCGCGATCAAAAACGTGTGCCAATGACGCGTCTGCGTAAGCGTATTGCAGAGCGCTTGTTGCAAGCGAAGAACGACACGGCTATGTTGACGACGTTTAACGAAATCAACATGAAGCCTATTATGGACTTGCGTAAGAAATACAAAGATGTGTTTGAAGAAACACATGGTACGCGTCTTGGTTTCATGGGCTTTTATGTCAAAGCGGTAACAGAGGCGCTGAAACGCTTCCCTGACGTGAACGCATCTATTGATGGCGACGATATTGTGTATCACAACTTCTTCGACATCAGCATTGCGGTTTCTACACCACGTGGTCTGGTAACGCCGGTATTACGTGATACTGATCGTCTAAGCATTGCCGACATGGAAAATGGTATCCGTGACCTAGCCATTAAAGGCCGTGACGGAAAGTTAACCATGGATGAAATGCAGGGCGGTAACTTCACTATTACCAACGGTGGCGTATTTGGATCACTGCTTTCAACACCTATTTTGAACCCACCACAAAGCGCTATTCTGGGCATGCATAAAATCCAGGAACGCGCCATGGTGGTTGACGGTAAGATTGAAATCTTGCCAATGATGTACTTAGCTCTTTCTTACGACCATAGAATCATTGATGGTAAACAATCGGTAGGCTTTTTGGTTACCGTGAAAGAGTTACTAGAAGACCCTCAACGTCTTATCCTGGATATCTAGACGCTGAGAACCCAGCCGCAACGCTTATTTGAGCTTGCGGCTGTTAATTAAGCGCTGAGCAAGTTAAAATTCGGCGCGGTATTCGGGTAAGCAGCACGACGCTGCTTTAGTTGTTTCAACGAATCGGAAGAGCATCATGAATTTGCATGAGTATCAGGGTAAGCAACTCTTTAGAGAGTTTGGTTTGCCAGTATCTGAAGGTTTTGCTTGTGACACTGCAGATGAAGCAGTAGAAGCAGCAAAACGTATTGGTGGCGACATTTGGGTTGTTAAATGTCAGGTTCACGCTGGTGGCCGCGGTAAAGCGGGTGGCGTGAAGTTAGTAAAAAGTTTAGACGACGTTCGTGCATTCGCAGAGCAGTGGTTAGGTAAAAACTTAGTTACTTTCCAAACCGACGAGAAAGGTCAGCCGGTTGCTAAGATTTTAGTTGAAAGCTGCACTGACATCGCTGACGAGCTTTATTTAGGTGCTGTTGTTGACCGTGCTTCACGCAAAATCGTGTTCATGGCTTCAACCGAAGGTGGCGTAGAAATCGAAACCGTCGCTGAAGAAACCCCTGAAAAAATCTTGAAAGCTGAAATTGACCCTACAGTTGGCGCACAGCCTTACCAGGGTCGTGAATTAGGCTTTAAACTGGGTCTTACTCCAGATCAGGTTAAGCAATTTACTAAGGTGTTCTTAGGCTTGGCGAAAATGTTCGAACAGTACGACTTAGCACTGTTGGAAATCAACCCATTGGTTATCACTGACGAAGGCAACGTACACTGTCTTGATGCGAAAGTTGGCATTGACAGCAACGCGTTGTACCGTCAGCCTAAAATCCGTGAAATGCACGATCCGTCACAAGATGACTCGCGTGAAGCAGAAGCGGCCAAATGGGAGCTGAACTACGTCGCACTGGATGGCAACATTGGTTGCATGGTTAACGGTGCTGGTTTGGCGATGGGTACAATGGACATCGTTAAATTAAGTGGCGGTGAACCAGCTAACTTCCTGGACGTTGGTGGCGGCGCGACCAAAGAACGTGTTTCTGAAGCGTTCAAAATCATCTTATCTGACAGCTCTGTTAAAGCCGTATTGGTTAACATCTTCGGCGGTATCGTACGTTGCGACATGATTGCTGAAGGTATCATGGGCGCTGTTGAAGAAGTTGGCGTGAAAGTGCCGGTTGTTGTCCGTTTAGAAGGTAACAACGCGGAACTGGGTAGAGAAAAACTGAAAGAAAGTGGCCTGAACATTATCGCTGCAGAGAGCTTATCTGATGCTGCTGATAAAGTTGTTGCTGCGGCAGGAGGTCAATAATGAGCATTTTGATCGATAAAAATACCAAAGTTATCTGTCAGGGCTTTACTGGCGGTCAGGGTACTTTCCACTCTGAACAAGCTATTGCTTACGGTACGCAAATGGTTGGCGGTGTGACACCTGGTAAAGGTGGTCAGGAACACTTAGGTCTGCCTGTATTCAATACAGTAAGCGAAGCCGTAGAAGCAACTGGCGCAACCGCATCAGTTATCTACGTACCGGCTCCTTTCTGTAAAGATTCAATCATCGAAGCGGCAGATGCTGGTATCGAACTGATTGTTTGTATTACTGAAGGTATTCCTACGCTGGATATGCTGTACGTTAAAGAATATCTGACGCACAAAGGCGTGCGCATGATCGGTCCAAACTGTCCGGGTGTTATTACTCCGGACGAATGTAAGATTGGTATCATGCCTGGCCATATCCACAAGAAAGGTAAAGTGGGTATCGTGTCACGCTCAGGTACATTAACGTACGAAGCGGTTAAGCAAACAACAGATGCTGGCTTTGGTCAGTCAACGTGTGTTGGTATCGGTGGTGACCCTATTCCGGGTTCTAACTTCATCGACATTCTGGAATTGTTCGAAAAAGATCCAGAGACCGAAGCTATCGTTATGATTGGTGAAATCGGCGGCACAGCAGAAGAAGAAGCGGCAGAGTACATTAAAGACAATGTGTCTAAGCCGGTTGTTTCTTATATTGCTGGTGTTACTGCACCTCCGGGCAAACGTATGGGCCATGCTGGTGCCATTATTGCCGGCGGTAAAGGTACTGCTGATGAGAAATTCGCTGCACTTGAGGCAGCAGGCGTTCAGACTGTACGCAGCTTAGCCGATATCGGAAAAGCGCTTGCAGAGAAAACCGGCTGGAAATAATCCCGCCAAACGTTCTATCAAAACCCGGCCTTGAGCCGGGTTTTTTGTTTTCTTTTACGGCGCATGAAGTAAGAAATGTTTAAAAACGATCTAAAAAGTTGATCTAATTAGTCAGTTAATTGGTATGTATTAAGTGCAGTACGAGTTTTTCTCAAGATTTAGGAGGAAATTATGTTACGCACGGCACTTATTGCGTCAGCTATTGCAGCTGCATTTTCTGTACAAGCGAAAGATTTTGAAACAATGCCCGATCAAACCTGGGTTTCCATATCTGGTGAGGTCGCAACAACCTCAGCCGAGCATTTTACTTTGGATTACGGTCAAGGTTATATCACGGTCGAGATGGATGACTGGGAATGGTACACCAATGAAGGTTCGGCCCTGTTAAGTGGCGATAAAATTACCGTTTATGGTGAAGTTGATGACGATTTCGCTGAGAACGCTAAAATAGAAGCCTCTAGCGTTTATGTAGAAAACTTGGATAGCTACTTCTACGCTAGTGCGGCAGATGAAGAGTCAGGCGAGGCCAATATTAGCCTGGACGTTATTGCCATGGACACTTCCGGGCCTGTCGATATTAACGGTACCGTTACCTCAGTAAACGATACCGCAGACGAATTTACCATTGATAGTGGTATTCAGCAGGTTACCGTTGATGTGTCACAGTTATCGACTAACCTTCTCGATAGCATAGGCTTCCAACAAGTTTCTAAGGGTGATTATGTATCGGTCTCCGGTGAATTCGCAAACGATATCACTGGTGGCATACAGGTTGAGGCTAGCCGTGTCACCACAGCCCAAATCTTTTAAAATAGATTAATAGGCAAGTTGGATGAATAAAAAAGGGAGGGTGACCTCCCTTTTTTCGATCCATTCGCCACTTTTGTGCGTAGTAAGTAGTAGATAAATAAGCATTAGGAGGAACAATGAGTAACGCCAACAATACACAGAAAGTGGCTGAGTTTACTGCTCCTGGCGTTGATAACCAGGCAGCGCAAGATACTATCGCTTTACTCGACAACCGGCTGGTTGCGCTTATCGATTTACAACTTACTCTGAAGCACATTCATTGGAATGTGGTCGGGCCGAACTTTATCGGTGTGCATGAAATGCTAGATCCTCAGGTTGATGCCGTTCGGGAAATGACCGATACCATCGCAGAACGGATTGCGACAATGGGAGGAGTACCAGTTGGCACTCCTAAGTCAATTGTTGACCGTAGAACCTGGGATGAGTATTCAATTGGCAAGGGTCTGGTCACAGAGCATTTAGGCGCACTTAATAAAGTCTATGACGGTATAAACTCCGATCACAGGAAAGCGATTGATAAGCTTTCTGAACTTGACCCGGTTTCGGAAGATATGCTGACAGGTCAGTTAGCCGAGTTGGAGCAGTTCCAGTGGTTCGTCCGTGCTCATATTGAGTCATCGTCAGGTGAGCTGAAAAGCTAGCTAATGAGCGAATCAGATAAATAAGCCCAGCACTTTGATGTTGGGCTTTTTTTATGCGTAATTTGGGGTGAAAATTAAAACAGATATTTGATGCGACTTACTTACTCTGACTTTCCAATGCCTGAATCTTACTCCAAAGCTCGTCTGCTTTCTGGCTGATATGGGAACTATCGCGAATGTTCCCGTTACGCTGCATTTCCATTGCTTTTTCTTGCAACTGCTTTAGCTCTTTGCGCATTTTTTTCGTTGGGTTTGACTTAAAAAGTCCAAACATTAATGATTGCCTCAAATTATTAAATGTATCTAGCAATACGGCAAAACATGGTTAAAAGTTTCGGTAAAAGAAGATTTAATTAATCTGAGTTATCCTCCTTCTTTGCCTTAGACAGACCAACTGACCGTTATGTTTCACTGTAATGGCAGTGAAAACACTTGAATATCATCTAAGAATGGACCAGAGCTATCGGTATTGCCGCCAGTCACGAATACCTCATTGCCAAACACGACAGCCGCATTATGTCGACTGGCCTTATAGGGCAAATCAAGATATGACCAAGTATCACCCGTGAAGTCATACATTAAAACCTGATCAAGGTTATTGTAATCACCAAACACGTATAGCTTGTTATTATGAACAGCGACAGAATGCGCGCTGACAGAATCGGGAGCATCTGGCATTAACTGCCACCTTCCAGTGGTTGGGTCATAGCAATCAAATACAGGGAAACTATTAAAGTTATCGTAACCGCCTACAGTGCAAACCTTGTCGTTAAAGGTGAATGCCCGAGTGTCTCTTGCGACTGGTAAGTTTGCTAGTCGGGACCATTTTTTAGTGTTTAAATCAAAGGCAGTGACCAGCGATGTGGCGCGCAGTTCATATCCTCTTTCAATAGCTTTAGGATAATAAACAGAGCCTCCTATTACGTAAATTTTATTGCCTAACCGCACCGCACTGTTAAATCGTCGGGGCACTCGCATTGGTGTAGTGGTGGTTACTTCGTGTGTATAGGTATTAAAAATCTCCACCGTTCCTTCTTGCCAAAACCGACCGTTTTGTCGGCTTATACCACCAAATATGTAAATTGAATGTTTTCCATCCCACACAGCGGTTAAATATCGGCGAGGTATTACCTTGTCTCGCAAAACTGTTGTTCTTTTGGTTTTAGGATCGATAATTTCGATACTAGACAGATCCCCCGTTTTATTCGAGCCACCAATAATATAAATATTTTCACTGGCAGCTACTGCGGCGTGGCCGTATCTTGGCCCATCTAATGTTGGAATGGAGGAATCAGTTACTTCTTTATCTGGAGAATACGCGCATCCAGTGAATAAGGTCGAGCAAAAAAAAAGTAGCAATAATTTTAGTGTGATATTGGAAGAGGGCATTCTTAACGTCCTGTGTCAGAAATTAAAGCAGCATTGTAAGTGATAGTTTTGTTAATACAACATGAGTTTCTGCCTAGCAGGCACCCGGGTTAGACGTCACCGTTGCAGCCGTTATAGCAGGCATAATAACCGCTATCATCACTGCAGCCTCAATGGCCTGAACGGCTTCCTTAGCGGCTTTGGAAATGAGCTCACCGTTTTCTAACTGTTTAATGCGCTCCTTACGATCTTTCAGCTCTTGCTTGCTGAATATCTGGGGTAAGAGCTTAGCGCTATTGGCTAAAGCTACGGTAATAGCGACTCGTGGCTCAACTTCGTCGCCATCGCTCAGTACGGCATGACGCATTGCCTGACGCAGCTGCTGTTCAGGTTCCGGGTTTACTTCTGGATAAACCTGGCGTTCAAAGACCCAAAGGACTTTTCTTTCTCTTCTGACACAATGCCGCCAGCGGTAGCATATTCAATATAGGCACCGTTCATGGTTCCTTTTTCTTCGCACAGCGCAATGTAGTGGCAAACTAAATTTGGCCACCTCAGAAAGGAACGCGGTGGTGAGTAACCCAAAGCCACACCAATGACGGCCGATCAGCTGAGAATACGTGAGCTTGAGAAGCGTCTGCGTGATGTTGAAACGGAAAAAGACATATTACAAAAGGCTACAACAGCTTAATTTGTTATACACACGTGTCTTCTATTAGAGCTTTTTGCTTTTTAATTTCATTAGTGTTGTTTTCTGATTCAGCAATAATAAGCTCCATCCTAGCCGCCGCGCATTTATCTGCTAGTTCTTTATCCATCAAATAGTTCTGATCTTTTTGATATTGCGCCATACCTTCGATTCCGTTGTATTCTTGTCTATTTTTGGGGCTAACATCTTTTTCATAAGGTTCGGGTTGAGTTGCACCACAAGCGCTAAGGAGTATGGCTGGCAAAAGGATGATGATAGCTTTATTCAATTTATTATCCTCATATTTTTTTGTTAATAAAACATTTAAATGAGAGGAAAACAAGTAAAACCCCACATCCCAAACTAATCTAATGAGAATTGCTAGCCACTCAAGCCGTCGCTATCCGTTACTGGTTTGCCCTGCGAACTGCCTTCAGCATATTTTTAGTGTCGCTACCCGAATACCAACGACCGTTAGATATGACATCTGAAATTGCTCTCGTGTTGTTAATATCTTTCAGCGGGTTCTGGTTGAGTATAAGAAGGTCGGCTTGGTAACCTTTGGCAATCACCCCTGTTTTTAAACCCATCCACATCGCGGCCTCAACCGTAGCACTTTTCAGAGCTTCTGCCGGTGTATATCCGGTTTTAGTCAAAGCGACAAGCTCATCATGCATTGAAAACCCTGGTACTATTACTGGCACATTTGCATCGGTTCCGGCAAGAACTCTCACCTGATGTTCTCGCATCGCTTGTAAAATAATCTGATTTGCCTTTGCATAGGCTTTCCAGTAACGCTGATTGCCCTGAATAAGGTTTTCGGGGTAGTCCGCCGGTAGTCGGTAGATGTTCACCTCGGGAAGCCAGCCCATGACTTTAATGCTGGGGTGTAGAGCTTCGGCAATTCCCCGGTTTACATAGTCGGACTGAACATGATTGAGTGCACTTTCCACACTCATTTTCTGCTCGGGAATACTTTCGACAAGTGCCAGGGTTGAAACGATCGCCATACCGTTCTCTTTAAGGCGGTTCATGATCTCGGGGCTGCGCTCTTCAACGAACTGCAGGAACGCCGCGGTATTATCACGAGTATAGCCGCCGAACTCTCGGTCTAGTGCTTTTACAAGCTCTTCAACGTGCGCCAGTTCTTTTAGATTTGATGACCAAAGTTGGGTAAGTGGTAAGTTATTGGGGATGTGCCCTAAAATCTTGATGCCTTCTGCTTGAGCAGCGCGGTTAAAAGCGAAAAAGTGCTCGTTATTTAAAAGGGTATATATTTTTATAGCATCGTAACCTTCAGCTTGAATTTCACTGACTAACTCAGGTATTTCTTCAACGCTGGAGACAGGGCTCACTTTCGCTGCCCAGCGATCGAATATGCTGGCGATACCGGTGGAACTATTATGTCGGCGGGTTGCTACGAATAAGTCTGGGCCCGGTCTTCCTGCGACAATCTCTTCACGCCATTGCAGATGTTCGTTGCTGCCATTCAGCTCACGGATATGCGTCACACCGTTAGCTAAATACAAAAGTAAATCGTTAGGGCTTTGCCATAAGTGCACGTGTGCATCGATGAGTCCGGGTATAATGAACTTTCCTGTTCCATCAATTAATTCCGCGTCATTGGGTATAGATAAGTCACTACCAATTTCAGTTATTTTTCCCTCTCTAATCAGGACCGTTTGATTAGGTACCATATGTTGTCCATTTTCGGAGAGAACATTAGCGTGACTTATTGCATAAACGCCCTGGGTTCTCTCATAAGAGGAGGTGTCAACTACAGGGATATACTCGCCCCAGGCTCGATTCACTTGGTTGTACATGACAGCGAATGCTATGGCGGTGACAGTAAGCAATATAATAAATAACAGTAAACTGGCTTTCTTAAAATTAGCAGCCTTCATAGTAAGTAACCTTTTGTTCTGATAAGTACACTCAGAGTAGAGAACCCGGGGTGTGAAAGCTGGTCGATTATGAAAAATATCACATCAATTTCGAAAATCTTGCTGGTTTTTCCTAAATTGTGACGGGGTTATTCCGGTTTCTTTTTTAAAGGCTCGGTTAAAAGGCGGTAACGAGTTAAAGCCATGATTCAATGCAATGGTTAAGATGGGAAGGTGATCGTTGTCTCTGCATGAGAAGCAATTTATTACGTCTTTTAATCGGAAAGAGTTGATGTAGTGACTGAAGTTGTTGAATCCGGTCTGCGTGTTAATTAACGTTCTCAATTTATGTTCTGCGACACCTAATTTTTGAGCCAAAGCACGGGTCGTAAGCGTCTCGTTTAAATAAATCCTATCCTTTTTCATTAATTCATTGAGCTTAAACAGTATTTGTTCATCGGCTACTGATAAGGGATTTTTGCGAGCGGTATCGCGATAAAAAGTCAGCGCTGAGCGGTCACCTTTTAGCACCCAAAGAGCCATGGAAAAAATCGGCAACCAGACACTGAGGGCATATATTGTCGGCTGTGAGCTGCGCAACCAAACAGAGCCGACCAGAATGGCGAGAAGCATCGATGCAGTAATAATGAATAAAAAATAGAGGCGATATTTTCGGCGTGTTTCAATTAAGTCATCGTTACGGCCGAGTAACGTAACGAGCATCATATGTGTCACCAGGCCAAGCGCCAGTGTATTGACAACAACCGACCACCACTGTGGTAACTCGTCTAGCCAGCTTAGCCAGACGAATCGTTCCACGAGTATGGAACCACTGACAGCGATAAAAATACCTAAATGCAGCACCCCAAACCGAAGGTTTCGATGAAAAAGTGTTAATACAAATACCCAGGTGACTGGTAGCAGTAAAGTGTCTAATAACCGAAACGGAATTTGCCAGAGAGAAGGAAGGGCAAATTCACTCGGCATAGAGCCAAGCAGAAAGCTTGCCAGACAGAGATTCGTGGCAATCATTAAGTAACATCGGGTTGAGCGTGGCAAATCCCGAATGACCGCTACTGTCATGAGCAGTAAAAAGCCAATTGCTGAAAACCTGATGAGTGCATCAATGAGTAGCATAAGTCAAAGCCTTGAGCCGTCCTGCAGGGCACTCTTAACGTCCTGTGTCAGGAACTAAAAGAGTATTGTAAGGAGTATAGTTGTTAAAACAAAGTTAAAAAACAAAAAGTCTGCGCGCCCTGTGTTTCAGGTTTATAGCTTAGGGCCGTTCCAATCGGTATATTAGTGGTTATATTGGTTGTGTGTTTGATTGATTAAAGCGAATGACAGGTACATGACATAGTAATGTCGTAACGATGTCGGGTGCTTTTAGGTAAGATTTTACTCGAACTATCGGGCAATAGAGCTGAATATAATAATGAAAAGTACTAAATTCGCAGAACGTTTAACTTACCAACGGAAATTAAAAGGGTTCTCGCAGGAGCAACTTGCAGAGATAACCATGGTAACCATTCGCACTATTCAGCGCTTAGAAAAAGGCGAAGTTACTCCCCATTTACGAACGGTGAAGCTGTTAGCGGCCGCCCTCGAATTGGATGTCGATGACTTATTGCAGCTGGATAACCCGCGTGATGAAAATATTCAGACAAAGTGGCTGTTACTAATGCACTCATCCCCATTTATTGGTTTTGTGTTGCCGTTTTTAAACATCCTGTGCCCTTTGTTTATATGGATCCATAAGCGCGAAGATAACCCACTGTATGATTTACACGGGCGGGCAGTCATTAACTTCCAGATAACGATGACGTTGGTTTATGCTCTTGCTTTTATTGCACTACTGAGTATCAAAGGCTTTGGCTTTTTGTTTTTTATCGCTGTCATTCCTTATGCCGTTTTAGTCATGTTGGCTAACGTTATCGCTGTACTCAAAGCACAAAAGTATTTTTATCCCAGTATTCCCTTTCTTGGAAAAAAGAAGCTAGCAGCCGCTAGCTCCAGTCTTTAAACAACACCGCGTAGGAAAATATCATGAGAACAGTAAATTGTTATTTGCTGGCGATTACGCTCGTATTTTTATCAGTAGGTGAAGCGTCAGCACAATCGAAGATTTCTAAAGAGAAGATCGAATCATTCCGGTCTTATCTCAAAGACTTTCGTATCGATAATCAAATTCCAAGCTTGTCCGTTGCAATCGTAGACAACGGCGAAATTATTATGCTTGAAGGTATCGGATTTCAGGACCACGACGCAGAAGAGCCTACAACAGAAAACACATCGTACCTTGCGGCGTCTATTACAAAGACGTTCACGGGCGCTACGTTATTGGCTATGGAAGCCGATGGACACATTGATCTCGATGAGGACTTTACGACATTGAGTGACTGGGACGGGCGGTGTGAGTGGTTAACGACAAGCGGAAGCATTTTCGGCGGAGGTACTCTGGATAATGGCCACGAGATACCCGAGTTAAAGTGCGACCAGGTGATAACGCTGCGTCACGTGCTCCAACATCAAGTGCAGGGAGAGCCTGGTACAAGTTTCTTCTACAATCCCGTTGTGTTTGGTCGCCTATCCAATTGGGTAGAGGAGAATACAGATAAAAGCTGGCGTTATTGGATGACGAAATACGTCATTGCACCGGCAAAATTAAAAGGAATAGCCGCTGGCTGGCGCGATCCTTCCGGAGGTGAAGTACTCACGCATATTGCACCACCGTTTCGCCATGCTTCGGAACAGTCAGATGGACTTGCGCCTTCGGTATTACCGAATACTGAACTGAACGCTAGCTCAGGGATTATCGCCAGCGCCAAAGCGCTTGCACATTACTCCATCGCTTTGGACGAAGAACGAATTCTCCCGGCAGCTTTGCGAGATACAATGTGGACGCCAGCCAAGAATGGAGAGGGTAACCCAATGCCTTATGCCTATGGTTGGTTTGTTCAGAACTGGCATGGCCATAAGCTTGTATGGCACGGCGGCTGGTGGCCGGATGCGTATGCCGCACTTTTACTAAAAGCACCAGATTCAGGATTAACCTTAGTCGCGCTTGGCAATACCGATGGCCTGCGACACGAAATCAACAGCCTGACTAGCGCACAAATAGAAAAGAACCCACTCGCGTTAAAGTTCTTAGAGGTATTTGTTAAAAAATCGTAGGGACCTCTGCCAATTAACTCAGCAAGAGCTTGGGCTCGAGGTTACCGTTGCCGCGGTGATAGCTGGCATAATAGCCGCTATCATAACCGCGGCTTCAATAGCCTGAACCGCTTCTTTCGCCGCTTTAGAAACGAGCTCACCGCTTTCCAGTTGCTTAATGCGCTGTTTGTGGTCTTTCAGCTCTTGTTTGCTGAATACCTGCGGTAAAAGCTTTGCGCTATTGGCCAAAGCAACGGCGATAGCGATTCGTGGTTCAATTTCATCGTTATCGCTGAGTACCACGTGACGCATTTTCTGGCGCAATTGCTGTTCCGGCTCTGGGGTAACCTCTGGATACACCCGGCGCTTAAATAGCCATAGCACCTTTACCTTTTCTGCCTCGACAATGCCGTCCGTAGCAAGCATGTGTGCAACTTTATGTTTAAGATCTTTAATACCACCGAGTTTTTGAACCCAGTCTTTTAATTTACGTTGCCGTTTAGATTCGGAAATCATGGTTAAGGCCTCATCCAATAGAGAATCACCTGTAGAGCTGTCATCAACCACAGCGACTTTCTCTTTATTGTCATGTTCTACTTTTATACGTTTAAGCATTAATAGTTCTGCGGCAATGGCACCAGCGGTAGCATATTCAACATAGGCACCGTTCATGGTTCCTTTTTCTTCGCACAGCGCAAGCAGCATCACAGCTTCATAAAGCTTTAAGTTCTCTGGCATTGTCGCACCTGTCTAGTAAAAGCGATGATATTGAGATGGTTAATAGTAAGCATTTTTGGACAAGACAGGCAAGTTATAGGGAAACTGGTAAAGAACTAAGGGTGGTATCTTTAGTCAGATAACCTTATAACGCTAATAAAAAGCAATCATCCACGGTTAATAAAATGATAACTAGAATCACAAAATTAGCATTAATATCTATGACATTAGTATTCTCAGCATACGCCTTAGCAAACCCGTCCGATGGTATTCTTAGGGAGAAAGATTGCTTTGGCGATACTTATGAAGGCTTTATTAACTCGCAAATTAACTCGAATGATTACGGCAAAGCAAAACGAAATAGGCTCGAGAGTATCTTGCGTTCGAAAGTAAATAAGAAAGAATTCCAAGATCTACGAGCCAATTTCACTTGCAAGATCATTGTCTATAAAAGTGGCCTGTATCCTGTTGGGGGCATACTGTTAACTCCTAATATCGAACAGGAAAAAAAATTGCCTGCGGTCATTTTTAATCGAGGGGGTAACGGTCGTTTTGGTGCTTTAACCTACTCTGATATATTCCTGCATCTGAAACCCATAGCAGAGATAGGAGCTGTCGTTTTAGCAACTCAGTACCGCGGAGGAATGGAGCTCAGAGACGGGCCGGGAGAGGAAGTCGATGAGTTTGGAGGCAGGGATGTAAAAGATGTTACTAATATCGTTCATATAGCGTCTCAGTTGCCCTATGTAGATAAAAATCAAATTCATATGGTTGGCATGAGTCGAGGCGGCATGTCGGCTTTTCTCTCACTGAAAGAGCTTGATAACATAAAGTCACTAACCGTGATCGGCTCACCCTCTGACTTATTTAAGTCACTTGAGGAAAGGCCTGAAATGGAAGAAGTTTTAGCTTATAGGGTGCCGAACTTTACGAGTAACAGAGATTCGGAGATAACAAAACGATCTGTAATTTACTGGGTGAAAGATCTACCTCGCAGCGTGCCCATTCTTATACTTCATGGCTCAAAAGACAAAAGAGTTTCAGTTGAGCAGGCAAAGGCTCTGGCAAATAAGTTGTCTACTATTAATCACCCGCACAAACTGGTCATTTATGACGATTACCATGGCTTGCCGTTTTCGAGTGGTAAAATGTTTAATGAAATTGAAGCATGGATAGCGGAAAGTAAACCGAACGACTGACCGACGTATGTCTAAAGCCAATTTAGCTTAAGTTACAATACTGCGGGTCAATTAACTAGTATCGGTTCGAACCGTTACGAATATGATGTCCCTCGGACATCGTCTAGTGATCGGTTCAGGGAGTACTGAGCGACTAACTGTGTACAGCCGCGAAGGTACGCTTTTAATGACCGAAATTAACGGTAAAAGTAGCTATAAAATATTGCTTGATGGCGAAGCCGTTGCTCAAGTGGGTGATACAAATAGTCCATCGAATAAACAAGGCTACACCGGCCATGTTGGCGATGATACCGGCTTAGTTTATATGCAGGCACGATACTATGATCCAGTGATAGGTCGCTTCTACTCCAATGATCCTGTTGGATTTACAGGTGAAATTGACACTTTCAATCGATATTCATATGTGGCAAACAATCCATATAAGTATACTGACCCCACAGGTGAAGAAAAAATATCCTTGGGATTAACCGGTGAAGCAATGCTATTTGCTGGAGCCAGAGTAGGCTTTTCGGTAAGTTTTGACACTGAAACTCTAGAGGTTGGTGCGGCGTATACGGCTGGGCCTAGGCTAGGAATCGGGGTTGGAGTAAAGCCTAGTTTGACTGTTGAGCAGAGCGGTGAAATTGCCCAAGACTCTTCTAAATCCGAAATTGCGGTGACTGCTGATGTAACTGTTGGTGCGATTTCCTATGGAGGAGAAGTAATGTCGGAGAACACCCTTAATGGAGATGTTAAAAACCAAGCTAGCTTTGACGAGCCCAATGGAAAAGTCGGCTTGGCTGCCTCGGTAGGTGTTGAGTTTAAAGGAGAAGTAACTTCCGACGCTGTCAAACAGGCAGTAGACAAAATAAAGAAAACTTTTGAGTAATGTATGACTATCAAAAATAAAGAAACTTTAAATTTTTATACTGAAGCCCCTGCAAGATTAGTGATTTTCTCGTTCTTTTCGGCTGGGGTGTATAATATGTACTACTTTTACAAAAATTTTTTGAAAAATAGTGACGCCTCGTCGCAATTGGTACTAATTGCAAAATCAATCCTGTATCCGTTTTTCTGCTTTGGATTGTTAAAAAAAGCGAGTGCAAATACTGGAGATGATTCCAAATCTAGCGTAAAAGTTGTGCTTTTGTGGGGGACGCTTTTCATTTTTGTTTATGCAGGTGGATTGTTGCAAGGCGATTTAAAATATCTAGCTTTCACTACATTTATCCCCCTACTTGGTATCAATTTCCTATTTAAGCGTGCAAACTCGCGGATATAAATAAATCAAATTGAATCCAAAGCCTCGCCCTCGCGGGGCTTTGTTTTTGGTGCTCAATTGGAGAGGCATCGAGAACTAGACTATACTGCTAAGAGATTGGATTAACGTAAATTTTTTTTACTATGCACTATGGATCGTACTGTCGATTAATGTATATGCAGGCACGATACTATGATCCGGTGATTGGGCGATTTTATTCGAATGATCCGTTGAATACGCTCGGTCATTTGAGAAAAGGTGATATTCACGGGTTTAATCGTTATTCATACGCTAATAACAATCCCTATAAATATGTAGACCCAGATGGTTTTGATTCTTTCTTAGTAAGTAGACCTTTGAACGGCATTTTGGGTAGCGCAGGAAACCATAATTTTATTGTTCATGATGCAGACTTCTTGGGTGATCCGAATGGTATCGTAAGATCTTATGGTGATGTAGGGAACGATACCATGGGAGAGGTAAATGCAACTACAGAAGGTTTTTCAGCAGGAACTTTTCAGACTGATTCAGCTGCTTGGCAAAGTCTGAGTCAAGATGGCTCTGATTCCACGTTTAGGCAAATAGATGCGCCCGATAATGAAGTAGCGTCATTAGCTGATTCAGTTAAGGGCGGTCAAGAGTATAGTGCAGTCCCAATTATCCAAGGTGGTGTAAACAGTAATTCAGCAGCGGGTGCAATAGCGCACAGAGCTGATGGAGGTTCTGCGAAGGTAGACAATGGAGCTAATCAACCGGGTGCAAATCAGCATAACAGAGTCGAATTTAGGGAGGAGCACTAAATGTCAATAAAAGGATTAGTAATTGGATTAGTTATTATCATTCTAGCCTACCCGATATATCTTTGGGCCACTTACATCAACGATACATTAACTTCTGGTTCTGGGTATGGTTTTAAAATTGGTGATACAAAGAAAGAGATTTATGACCGATTGGATGTTGCTTTTGGGGAGCTTGCTGGGAATAAGCAAGGGGTTTTTATACAAATCAAATCTAATCCAGAAATGGAACAATTTTTGGCAACCGAAAGTGGTTTCGATGTAATGATAAGTCCACTTTTTCATAATGTTGGGTTTGTTCAATTTGAGAAAAAGGATCTTTGGCAGTTTTATATAGGTGCATCTTATTTCAACACACTAAAATTAGAGTTTTGTGACGGAAAACTTTGCCGTATCCATCGCCATAGACAGTATTTCGAATTACCTTAAACACTGATTTTTGAATCCAAAGCCTCGCCCTCGCGGGGCTTTTTTTGCTCGCATCAAGGCAAGTGGTCGCTGTTCAATATTCAGATGAGGCGGTGCAAGGTTTGGTGTCAATGCAATGCTTGGTGGCAAAAGCCATCAGTTTCTTATCGTAAAAGTTCATATCCCGTTGGTAACGGCAGAAGAATGTTATGGCGGCATTCTCTTCATCATAGATAGCCCGAATATCGTTTTCCCCGGCATCAACCGAGAAAGAACCATCGTCTAATTGGTAAGCAGCTTGTCCGCCAACAAAGCATTCTTGCGTAAGCGACGTAAGCACGTTTTCCACCTGCTCTGGCTTCACAAGCTTAAATTGGGTGCGGCAATAAGGCATGACTAAGGTCTCTTTTTGTACTTATGCTTGAGTATAGCAGAAGGGAATATTGCTCGGTGGGTATGCGGAGCTTTTGGAACATTCTGTGAGCGAGACGGAACACGCTAATGAGTCTTGCCGGAACATTTGAAGAGTTCAGGTGAACGTTTTCATGAGCGTAATCAGTGTGCCATTTGGATGGTAATTTACATTTATTAGTGAAATGCTAGTTAAGCTAATACATATTGGGAAGTGAAAGCGACTTCTTTCAATGAGGAACGAAAATGGAATTTTCTATAAAGCTCAATAAGCTACATACAATTTTGATTGCTACTATTATTAGCTTTGCAATTGCGTTTACCAAATACAACTTTGAAGCTAACCTGACGGACATTGTTATCGACGCTCAGGCTGGTATTGTTGTTGTCTTCGCGTTCATTACTAGTGCGATACTCTGGGCACTATTAACCTTATCAATTTATAAACTCATTAGAGCATCTATCAATGCGGAGCGGGTAAAAGTAATTAGCTACGCCTTAATAACCGCTATTCTGATGTGTCTTGCCGCGTACTCGGTCGGAAGCTCTGTTGAGAAGAAAAATGCACTTTTGGACTCCGCTAATCCTGCAACTCAGCCAGAAAGGTTGAGAGAACTCGTCGGTTTTCAATCAGGCTTCGGCTACGAGATAGACAACAGGATCGCGAGAAACCCTTCTACACCAAGGGATGTTCTTGAATCGCTATATGCTATTCAAGGTCAAGTTGGAACTGATTTTAGCTTAGCCAGCAATCCGAATACACCGAATGATATTCTCATAAAGCTTTCAAAATATAGCGACAACGCCTGGAGAGACTATATTTTAAGTAGCTTAGAACGTAATCCAAAAGTTAAACGTAATAAACTGTACTTTGATCAATCAATGGTTCTTCATGAGACGACACCGTCAGAATTGAGTAATTAGCCTTTCAATTACTCTTTTTTCGACTCGCATCACGACCTTTGTTTCCACTGCGGTCTGCAGGCTTACGCGGTGGGCGCTGGCCTCGCGTAGGTGCAGGCGTTTTACCGGTGAGTTCAACATCGGCAAAGCCTTCCAATTTACGTCGTTCAATAGGCTGGTCTATCAGTTTTTCAATGGCTTTCAGAAGCTTAAACTCTTCATCCATTACCAATGAAATGGCGTGGCCAACCTGGCCTGCACGACCGGTGCGGCCAATGCGGTGCACGTAGTCTTCAGCCACCTGTGGTAAGTCGTAATTGATCACGTAGGGCAGTTTGTCGATGTCTATGCCCCGGGCGGCGATGTCGGTCGCGACAAGCACTTGCACGTTGCCGGCTTTAAAGTCGGCCAATGCCTTGGTGCGGGCACCCTGACTTTTATTGCCGTGAATAGCAGCGGCAGAGAAGTCGCCTTTATCAAGCTGCTTCACTAAACGGTTACAACCGTGTTTGGTGCGTGAAAACACAAGCACCTGCGGTAAGTTGAGGTCTCGCAGTATTTGCATGAGCATGCGCGGCTTTTCGCTCTTCTCTGCCGCATACATGATTTGCTCGATACGCTCCGCTGTAGAGTTTGGCGGTGCCACGGAAATTTCTACCGGACTGTGCACCAGGCTTTTAGCCAGGGTCCGAATGTCATCGGAAAACGTTGCTGAGAACATGAGTGTCTGGCGCTTAGCCGGCAACAACTTAATAATTTTCTTAATGTCGTGAATGAATCCCATGTCGAGCATGCGGTCGGCTTCATCGAGCACCAATACTTCTAATTTCGGGAAGCGAACGGCGTTCTGCTGGTAAAGGTCTAGCAAGCGGCCTGGTGTGGCGACCAGAATATCAACGCCTTTGCGAAGCTTCATCATCTGCGGATTAATTTTCACACCACCAAACACAACCGCGTAATTTAAGGGCAGGCCAGCGCCGTAGGTCGCAACACTTTCACCCACCTGAGCAGCTAATTCGCGAGTGGGCGTTAGAATAAGAACCCGCGCTGTGTTGGCCTTGGCGCGCTCGTTACTTTTCAGCCTTTCTAATATCGGTAAGGTAAAGCCTGCGGTTTTACCTGTGCCTGTTTGTGCCGCGGCCATAACGTCATTACCCGCGAGTACAGGCGGAATTGCTTGCGCTTGAATGGGCGTTGGTTCGGTATAACCCTGACGTGACAGGGCGGCAAGAATTTCAGGGCAAAGTCCGAGTTCAGAAAAAGTCATGTATTAATGCGCAACTTAATAGTGATAAGAGTGTGCATTCTACCTCATGGACGGGTTACTTGGTAAGGCCTGGCTTTATGTGTCATTCTTTCTGTTATCTAAACATTAGTTGGGCGATGTCCGCTCTTGGTGCAGCCAGACCGCTGTGAGCGAGGACTGAACACCGCCTGAGATAGGAACCTTCCTAAGCTCTGCTTATTCTTAGCAGGCTTATATAGCTAATAAAAGCAGCCATAAGCAGCCAAAACACGACTATAGAGAACCAAACCACGGGGGAGGCCTGACTAACACCCCATTCGTTAAAAGTTATCTGACTTTGAGTGAAGAGTGATGCCATACCAATATACTGAAGTGGGATGTTCGCCCACAGTAACGATGCCAAAATGATAGGGAAGATATCTAATTTAAGGAAAGCCATAAGCGACATTAGTAATGGAGGAAGGTTTAAAAAGATACCTACTGTTACGGTTCTTAGAAGAAGTTGTTTCACGGACTTATCCTGTTGAAAAAAATCACTAAAACGATAGGCGCTAAATGAAGTGTTGTAAACTGATATCGAAAGTTCAATGATCCTTGCTAAGATAGATTTATTGGAGAATATTTATCACTTATGATGGTGAGTATACAGAGTCAGCTCTCCTAAGAGCTGCTGGACAGTTGGGCTTCCCAACCTATTTCGTGCTGAACCAGAATAGAGAAGTCACCGGTATTTATGTAGGCAATCAAGAATTAAAGCTGTGGCTGGAAAAGCAACATGATTAACTGGGAACAACCCTGGCAGTTGCTGAACTCCACGGTTAATTATTTTTCTTATTGCCGTATTTTTAAGGAGGAAAAGATGAAGAAAATTCTGGGTATCGTGACCGTTGCGCTTTTGAGCGGGTGTACATCGATGAATTACTCAAACGTGAATAATAGCCAAGCCGTCATTAGTAATCTGAAAGTGTCTGAACTGGGTAAAGCTGGAACGAAAAAGCACCAGTTAGATGTAAAATTTGATTATAGCATCAAGGACTACAAAGAGCTTACCAATCTGTATCACTGCTCAGTCTTGTTTGCGACCGGAAAAAATCAACTGGTGACCACGACTAAAGAAAAAGCTCCTTGCAAGATTGACTCAAAAAACGGTTCTGTATCAATTAAGTGGACTACTCCTTTATCAACGAGTGGGGCTTATTCAAAGGAACAGTTGAGTAAAATGCAATTGCCACTTAGATATCACATAGCTATTCATCAGAAGAAGAAAAAAACTACAAGTGTAATTATTGGTATGAGTGAGCCTCTTTATCTTGCACCAAAAATGTAACGAATATATGGAGAATGCGCTGGAGCACTGAGACCTAAAAATGTAGGCGACTTCAACATTTTCTACTGCGCTAGTGCTTTGGATACGCATTCGTTACCCTTAGTGTTCACGTCACCAAAGGATTACAAGGATGAATAAAAAAAAGGGGCTGATGTTACTGGTTTTGACATGGGTAATTATCGGTTGTTCGTCTACTCCGGATAAGCAGCAGATAACGAGTCATCAAAGTGGCAGCTATAGTGCTTCACCACTACAAAAGCTAGGTATGAAACCTGGCGTTTATCAGGGGTTTATTCGAATTGGCGAAGAGTTTCGTGTCGTTCAGTTGCGCGAAAGCGGTCAGCATGCGATCTATAAAATGAAGCTTGCCCGAGGTTTAACTGCTGCAAAGCGTTATACTTTTACCAATGACGATATGCAGTGTGATGCTTTTCAGTGTGCAGTCAGGCGACAAGCGACGTCCCCTGATGAGCCCGCGCGTCTCATGTTTTATATTCAGCGCGCGATGACAGGTTTTCAAGTCGTTGAGGTATCACTCGATAACGCTGGGGGTATTGTGCTGGCTGCCCCTTTTAAAATTAATGAGCGCTATTCGGGATCCGCCGCCAGGGCATTTTTAACATTTTATGGCGATATGTTGCGTGATGCTTATCAGGCAGGGCCCGAAAAGCTATTTGGTGAAGATCGAAGTCTATGGCTGGGTGTTAAAGAGGGAGACTATTTCTCGACACTGCAATCATTGGATTTCAAAGCCAACGGTACCGTCACTTGGCGTCGTTATGCTGATGTTGCAAGTGATAACTTAAAGGCGTTTGAACTCTCAGCCGAACAGGTAACAAAGACTGAGCAAGGATATCGTTTGACGGTAGATAATCTCTCGGGAACCACCACGGTAGAGCTTCTCGAGTTGCGCCGCGGGAAGCTCGAGGGAACAATTACAGAGCATCATGCTGATGGTTCGGTCTTTAAAGTTTCTAAAGTTGAGTTCCTTCGGGTTAACCCCATTCCACCGCGTTCGAGGTAGTCGTAAATAATAAATCCAGCTTGTCCATGGCGGTGTGTTTTAGGCTCGTGATTAATAGGCCTGTCATTAGTAAGAGTGGGAGACGCTAACTATGCAGGAGCTAACCTCTCTGGTTGTACCACCAGCACGTTCAAGTCTACAATGCAGTTAACTATTCGTTGGGAGTGGGTGTTATGGACTTTTCCTACAGTGCGAAAACAAAGGATTATCTGGCGCGGCTGAATGCCTTTATGGTGGAGTCTATTGAGCCGTATGAAGACCAGTACCAGAAAGAAAATTATAGGCTGAATAGTTCACCTAACTGGCGTGAGTGGCAGGTGCCCCCACGGGTGGCTGAGTTTAAAAAACAGGCAAAAGAGCAGGGGCTCTGGAACTTGTTTTTGCCGGACGAAAAGCTTGGCGCTGGGCTAAGTACGCTGGAATACGCGCCACTTGCTGAGCGCATGGGCCGCAGCCTGCTGGCGCCGGAAATCTTTAACTGCAATGCGCCTGACACAGGCAATATGGAAGTGCTGTATCACTTTGGTGATGACCAACAGCAAGAGCAGTGGTTAACGCCGCTGCTGAAGGGCGATATCCGTTCCGTATTTTGTATGACAGAGCCTGATGTCGCGTCCTCCGATGCCACCAATATGCAAACCACCATTAAGGCCGACGGCTCCGACTGGGTGATTAATGGTCGCAAATGGTGGAGTACCGGTTTAGGCCACCCCGACGCTGAAATTGCCATTGTTATGGGCTTAACCGACGAGGATGCCGAAAAGCATTATCGTCACTCCATGGTATTAGTGCCTTTAAATACGCCGGGCGTAAGCATTGAGCGCATGCTGCCAGCCCTTGGCGAATATGACGCGCCTTATGGTCATGGTGAGGTGGTGTTCGACAACGTTCGTGTACCCAAAGAGAACATCATTGTTGGCCCCGGTGCCGGCTTCAAAATTGCGCAGGGACGTTTAGGCCCAGGCCGTATTCACCATTGTATGCGTGCTATTGGCGCAGCAGAGCGAGCGCTGGAGCTGTTCATTGAGCGGGGTACTTCGCGTATTGCTTTTGGCGAGCCTCTATTAAATCTGGGTGGTAACAGTGAGCGTTTGGCTGATATGCGTGTGGCTATTGATCAGGCTCGTCTATTGACCCTGCACGCCGCTTGGCAAATTGATAACGTCGGTGCCATGAGGGCCATCAAAGAAATATCGGCGATTAAGTTGGTAGCACCGACTGTGCTTCAAAACGTGGTGGATGAAACTATGCAGTTGTTCGGTGGGGCATCCATGTGTCATGACACGCCGTTACCGGGGTTATTAACTGTAGCCCGCTCGCTGCGCATTGCGGATGGACCTGACGCTGTGCACCGTGCGACCATAGCAAAAACAGAGTTAAAAAAATGGGAAAAACAATGGAAAGGGCGCGCCAATGACTGAAGCATCTGCGGTTACTGATCAGGCCGTTGAGGTAAGAGAAGAAGAAGCACTGCCAATAGAGGCGCTGGATAACTGGCTAGCAGAAAACATAGGTAATGAATTGCCCGAAGAGCGTGGTGAACTGCGCGTCACCCAATACAATGGGGGCGTTTCAAACTGGACCTATCGTTTAGATTATAATGGCCTTGCGCTGGTTTTGCGTCGCCCACCCGAGGGTACTAAGGCTAAATCAGCGCACGATATGGGGCGTGAATACCGTCTGCAGAAACGTTTGCGACCGTCTTTCCCTCATGTACCCAGAATGTTGGCGCACTGCAAAGACGAGTCAATCATTGGGGCTGAGTTTTATGTGATGGAGCACATTACTGGCATTATCCCGCGCCGGCGTTTTCCGAAAGGTTTGGAGCTTTCTTCCGAACAGGCACGTCAATTATGCACCAATGCACTGGACAGACTGATTGAACTGCACCAGGTGGATTTAGACAGCACAGGTCTGCGCAAAATAGCCAAAGGCAAAGGCTATACCGAGCGGCAGGTAAACGGTTGGTGTGGCCGTTATGAAAAAGCCAAAACCTGGAATGTGTTTGGGGCAGGTTCAGTTATGCGCTGGCTACAGGAAAATCAGCCAAAGAATGAGGCTATCTGCCTGGTACATAACGATTTTCGTTTAGACAACCTGATTCTTAACCCAGAAGACCCAACGGACATTATTGGTATTCTGGACTGGGAACTAGCGACCTTGGGCAACCCGTTAATGGACTTAGGAAACTCGCTGGCGTACTGGATAGAGGCCGGCGATGACAAGGTCGCGCGAGCGACCAAACGTCAACCCAGCGATTATCCGGGCATGCTAACCCGCAAAGAAATTATCAACTATTACTGCGAGCAAACTGGCACCGATGCGAAAGACTTTGCTTTTTACGAAGTGTTTGGCTTGTTCCGTTTGGCTGTTATAGCACAGCAAATTTATTATCGGTATCACCATAAGCAGACCACCAATAAAGCCTTTAAGAACTTTTGGTTTTTGGTGAACTATTTGCTGTGGCGCTGCCGCCGTCGTATTGCTAGAGCCTAAAAACATGAATAAAAGAGAATTAAAAAATGTCTCAAGACCGTAAAAATATTTTAATTACCGGTGCCAGTTCAGGCCTCGGGCAGGGCATGGCGCGGGAGTTTGCTGCTCAAGGTAAGAGTTTATGCCTGTGCGCCCGCCGGCTAGACAGGCTGGAAGAATTGAAAGCAGAACTCGAGGGTAAGCATTCCGATATAACCGTCAGTATTAAAACTCTGGATGTAAACCAGCACCAGGACGTATTCCGTGTGTTTCAGGAATTTAAACAAGAGCTGGGGGAAATTGACCGTTTTATCATTAATGCCGGCATGGGCAAAGGTGCAGCTTTAGGTACTGGCTACTTCGAGGCCAATAAAGCCACGGCGGAAACCAATTTTGTAGCGGCTCTGGCGCAATGCGAAGCGGCTATGGAAATTCTGCGCGAACAAAAACAGGGACACCTGGTGACCATTTCGTCCATGAGTGCGTTCCGCGGTATGCCACGGGCTATGACCGTGTATGCGGCAACCAAAGCGGGCCTGGCGTCTTTAACTGAAGGCATTCGGGCGGACTTAATGAAAACTTATGGCAGCAACAGTCCAATAAAGGTTTCAACCATTTATCCGGGCTACATACGCTCTGAAATTAATGAAAAAGTGAAAAATACCCCGTTCATGGTAGACACGGAAACGGGGTGCCGACTGTTGGCTGAAGCCATCAATAAAGAGCCGGTAAAAGCGTATGTTCCGCGCTGGCCCTGGGCACTGATGGCATTTTTAATGAAACGCCTGCCGCTAAAATGGGTGTTAAAGCTGGCTTAACCTGCTTTCATTGTTCGGCGCCATTACACATTGCGTCACCGGTGGTCGATACCTGCACCGACAGGGACTGACTCACACCGTTGGCGTCCGTAAACAAGAATACCGGTTCAACCAAGTTCATATCGCCACGGCTACCGTCGTGGTTTATGTCCAGCTGTTGGTCGTTTAAGGTCAATTTCAGGCAACCATCGTGTTCTGTGGTGAGTATGCGTTGCCATTTCTCAATGCGGGGTTCGTAAAGCCATACCTCGTGACCCTGCCATTGTGCATCGCTGCCGCGCTTACACCAGTAAGAATGGGCCTCTAAGGAGCCATCGCCATTGTTTACTAACTGCTGAATGTCGCAATCCTCTTCACTGGGCAAATCAGGCTGCATGGTGGTCTTTTGGTAAACGACAGCGCTACCCAGAATAATCACAACAGTAATAATTATGGCGCTTAGGCCTAGTAAAATTCGTTTTAACATATGGCTCCAGAACCTGATACAGTATAAATTCTTAGTATAATGACAATAACGATAAGAACAATGACTTGGGGGTAAGTATGTGGCAACGTGTTTTGGCAATACTGATTCTTATTGCTGGCCTTTTAATGGCTGTGTTGGGGGTGGTGAGCGATAATGACACCAATGTCAGGTTGTCGGGTGCTGTTCTGATGTTGATCGGTATCATCTGGCTTTATAAACAACCCACGTTACAATCGCTCAACCGTACTGATAAACCTGTTTTGAAGTGGTATCAGTCACCTATTCTTTGGGTGCCGGTTATTGCAATCATTTTCTTTATTATTAGCCTATTTATGTAGGAACAGAATTAATGAATATAGCGAAACGAATTGTTATTTTAGCTGGCGCTGTCGGGCTGTTTTTTTATACCGCAGAGCAGGAAGAGCTGATTACGCTGATAGCGAACTTTGATCTGAGCTGGTACAAATTAGGTGTTCCCATTGCCTGGGGCCTTGTTCTTGGTGGGCTGGGAGCCTTGCTTAGACTGCGATCACTGATTTCCTGGATGGGGCCGGTGACCTTGGTCGCCAGTGCTATTACGACCATGGGATTGATAGGGGCTGTAGCTGTGTTTGCAAAACACCAACTGGTGGTACTTTGTTTGCCGCCATTACAGTTAGCCTCTGTGGGCATTGGATTGTATTTGTTTGGTGTAGGCCTGACCAAGTTAATGGGTGACATTGAAGCCAGAAAATCTGAAAAAGGTAAAGAATGAGTCGTCGAATCACATTAAACAGTGATATTGGTGAAAGTTTTGGCGCCTGGACAATGGGGGCAGATGACCTAATTATGCCTCACATTGACTGCGCTAATGTGGCGTGTGGTTTTCATGCGTCGGACCCTCTTACCATGCTGAAAACGGTGAAGTTGGCTAAACAGCATAATGTGACCATAGGAGCTCACCCGGCTTACCCCGACTTAGTTGGCTTTGGGCGACGGCATATGGCGTTAAAGGCGGACGAGGTCACGGCCTTAATTCAATATCAGGTAGGGGCTTTACAGGGCATTTGTGCCGGGCAGAAAACCACCGTTAGCTATGTTAAGCCACATGGCGCACTTTACGGTGACATGTTGAGTGATGGTCAACAGTTTGACGCGGTCTGCGAAGCTATCGCTGCGCTGCAGAGTGACTATGATACCAGCTTACCGCTAATGGTTATGGCAACGCCCGAGAACGATGCCTGGAGAAGCCGCGCTAAAAAGCTTGATGTGGAACTGTGGTTTGAAGGTTTTGCCGACCGGTCCTATGATGATAACGGGCAGTTGCGTTCCCGAAGTTGTTCCGATGCAGTACACGATGACAATGACGCGATTTACGCTCAGGCTGAAGCTTTTGCCAAGGGGCGACCTATTGAGAGTGTATCCGGTAAGTCGCTACAGATTGAAATCGATTCTCTTTGTGTTCACGGTGATAATCCAAAGACGATAGAAACCGTGGAGAAACTGCGAGATATCGTCCGACAAGCTTATGAATAACTTATGAGTAAAGAGTCTGATACACCAAAACTGGTTTCCGCTGGCGCTGATGCCGTCATAGCCTATTTAGGCGAGGGCATTAGTGTGTCGGTAAACCAACGGGTTCTGGCGGCAGTTAAGGCCGTAGAAGAACAGCTGTCTGACGTTGTGCTGGACTTAGTCCCGTCTTATAACTCCTTAATGGTTTACTACGATGTGTTGAGCATTGATGAGCCAGAGATGCGCGACCGTTTGCAAAAAGTGCTTAAGGGTCTGGCTAGCGATGACAGCGAAAAAGCCGGTAAACGTCACCGTATTCCCGTCTATTATGATGAGAGTGTTGGGCCTGAGTTATCCCGTATTGCTGAAATTAACGACTGTTCAGTGGACGATGTGATAAAAGCACATACAGAACAAACGTATCGGGTCTATGCCATGGGGTTTGCGCCGGGCTTTGCGTATTTAGGCGAAGTGCCAGAAGACATACGAGCGCCGCGTTTAGATAATCCCCGCAAAAAGATTACGGCAGGCAGTGTTGCTATAGCGGAGAGCCAAACAGCGGTCTACCCGTCGGCATCACCTGGTGGGTGGAACATTATTGGCCGGACCTCAACTGAGCTTTATGATCCGTCATCCGGCACTATTAGTCCCTTCAATGTGGGCGATGAAGTGGAGTTTTACTCTGTAGATAAACAAGAGTTTACAGACGAAGGCGGTGACACGGAGGCGTTATCATGATGCGTATTATTGAGCCTGGTATGCGCTCAACGATCCAGGATTTTGGTCGCTTCGGTTATTTGTCTAAAGGTCTGACTCGCGGTGGCCCTATGGATGAACATGCTTTTTTATGGGCAAACCGGTTGCTTGATAATGAATTTAATGCCGCTCAGATTGAGATTACGTTGGGTGGTCTCGAGGTTGAGTTTGGTAAGGATTGCCAGTGTGCAGTGACTGGAGCTGATGTTGAACTTAAGCTGGACGATGAGGTTTTGCAGAATTGGCAGAACTTTAAAGTACGTGCCGGTCAGCGGCTAAAAGTGGGTTTCGCCAGTGCCGGTGTCCGATCATATTTAGCCGTGCAGGGCGGTTTCCAGGTTGAATCTAAGTGGGGCAGTTGCGCCACCGTAACGCGGGATGCTGTTGGCGGCTTGCATGGCGACGGCTCACCCTTGCAGGCGGGTGACGAGGTCGCATTTAATGATAAACAGGACTATGAGATATCGCGACGCGTTAGCTGGGAGTATCGGCCAAATTATGAGAAAACTCCTGTTATTGGCTTAATACCTGGTTTCCAGTACGATGAATTTCCTACCTCGGCTAAAGAAGCTTTTTGCTATGAAGACTACGAAGTAACAAAAGACAGCGACCGCATGGGTATACGCTTGTCCGGTAAAGCCCTGGAATACGACGGCGAAGGTTTGGTGTCAGAAGGGGTTAATGTGGGGTCGGTACAGGTGCCGTCTAATGGCCAGCCCATCATTATGATGCACGATCGTCAAACTCTGGGCGGATACCCAAAGCTGGGAACTATTAATCCTTTTGATTTAGGGCGACTGGCACAATGCCAGCCAGGCCAGACGGTTCGTTTTACGCGTATTGAAGGTAAAGTCGCACAGCAGCAACTACGGCGTTTTTATCAGTTTTTTAATGTTCGCTTACCTTGTCAGGCAGGCGATAACCTGCGATCATAACCGCTTCATTTTATCCGGTGTTGATTTTGTAGCGGAGACAAAAGGTTCATGGCTGATACTGATTCTCGTCCCAGTAATTTTATTCGTCAAATCATTGATAAAGATTTGGCCAGTGGTAAACACTCGACTGTACACACCCGTTTTCCTCCGGAACCTAATGGTTATTTGCATATTGGCCATGCTAAATCGATAGTGCTGAACTTTGGCATTGCTGAAGATTACAACGGCACCTGTAACCTGCGTTTTGATGACACTAACCCACTGAAAGAAAAAGTGGATTATGTGAACTCCATCAAAAAGGACGTGGAGTGGTTAGGTTATGACTGGGAAGGCGAGCCGCGCTATTCATCCAATTACTTTGATCAGCTGCATGGCTATGCCGTTGAGTTGATAGAAAAAGGCTTGGCTTACGTTGATTTCAGTCCTCAGGATAAAATGCGAGAAATGCGCGGTACTCTGAAAGAGCCGGGCGTTAACAGCCCATACCGTGATACCTCCGTTGAGGAAAACTTGAAGCACTTTGCTGACATGACGGCAGGGAAACACGAAGAAGGCACTGCGGCATTACGAGCAAAAATAGATATGAGCTCACCGTTTATGTGCATGCGTGATCCGGTGATTTACCGAGTGCGTTTTGTGCACCATCACCAGACTGGTGACAAGTGGTGTGTTTACCCGATGTACGATTTTACCCATTGTATTTCCGATGCGTTGGAAGGCATTACGCACTCTTTGTGTACGTTGGAGTTTCAGGACAACCGTCGCTTGTATGACTGGGTACTGGATAACATCAGCATCGACTGTCATCCGCAGCAAATTGAATTTTCACGCCTGAACTTGCAATACACGGTAATGAGCAAGCGTATTATCAATACGCTTGTAGAAGAAAACAAAGTAACTGGCTGGGATGACCCCCGGGTTGCCAGTGTGGCCGGTTTGCGCCGTCGTGGTTATACGCCAGAATCCATTCGTGAGTTCTGTCGTCGTATTGGTGTGACGAAAATGGATAACCAGGTTGAAATGAGTATGCTGGAAGCCTGCATCCGTGACGACTTAAATGCCAATGCACCACGCGCTATGGCAGTGATGGACCCGGTTAAAATAGTTATTGAGAATTATCCGGAAGGTGAGCAGGAATTGCTGGATGCGCCGAACCACCCGAATGACCCTGAAATGGGCTCTCGCCAGGTAACTTTCAGCCGCGAAATTTGGATAGAACGGGAAGATTTCCGCGAGTCGGCTAACAAAAAGTTTAAGCGTTTGGTGCTGGATAAAGAAGTTCGCCTGCGTAATGCCTATGTTATTCGTGCGGATAGGGTAGAGACGGATGCTGATGGTGAAATTCAGACCATTTACTGTCATTACGACGCGGATACATTAGGTCAAGACCCTGCAGATGGGCGCAAAGTGAAAGGCGTTATTCACTGGGTGTCTGCTGAAACGGCGAAAGAAGCCGAATTCCGTGTGTATGATCGCTTATTCCAGGTGCCTAATCCGGCCGCTGAGGATGACTTATTTTCGACGCTTAACCCGGAGTCTTTGGTCATTAAGACCGGTTTTGTCGAAGCAAATTTAGCGACTGCGAAATTGAGTGAAAACTTCCAGTTTGAACGTTTGGGGTATTACTGTCTGGATCAAGATGCTGAAACAGAAGGACGTTTGATTTTCAACCAGACGGTTGGACTACGTGATAGCTGGGCAAAAATAGAACAACAGCAAACTACTGAATCGTAAACTGTTTCAGTAGTTTCGCGCCGTATAAACGAGAGGGGGTGTAAAAGCCCCCAGACTGTTTATGGCTTAAGGTGTGAATCGCTAATTCCACAGCACCTTCAGCGGTTAGTGAATAGCCGTTTTTCACTTTAACCCGCATACTCTTTTTATTGCCTTTGGCATCGGATATTTCACCCCATACATAAGTGGGATTGTCTTTTCGCTCTTTTTCTTCCGGCCCGGCAGGTTGTGATTCCAACTTCTTCTTTAGCTTTGCCTGAAGCCACTTCCACTTAAATACCCAGCGGAACCAATTCATACGGCGCATTTTCTTCACTAAGCGCGGACTGGCGGGGATATAAACTTCAATATTGGGTATTTCGGTGGTGTAGTAGGCCGTAGAGACATCGCCCCAGGGAATGGTCATGGCACATTTTTCACCATTGCCAAAATCAATCCAGCGTGAGTGCCATGCGTGGGGAACGTCGGTAATTTGCCCGTTAATACGTGCAGCACCGCCGCGGCCTAAACGTTCGATACTGGTTTTAGCTGTACCGCGGCTCATGCGTGAACCGGAGTCAAAACCTAAAGCTAGATGCACTGCCTCCGGCATTTGAGCATTTAGGCGTGCTGCCAGGCAGTCTGTTGGAATTACATCAAATCCGACGCCGGGGCAAATAACAATACCGGCTTTACGCGCGGCTTTGTCCATTGAGTGAGCGTATTCAAATACGTCAATTTCGCCAGTAATGTCTAAGTAATGAGTTTTGGTATCAATGCAGGCTTGAATAAGAGGCGCTGCAGTTTGGCTAAAGGGACCCGCGCAATTAATGACTAAATCGACATCTTCTAATTGTCTTTTTATCTCATCGAGACTATCTAACGAAAAGGATTTGTACTGAAGGCTTAAGTGGCGGGCAACTGGCTCAAGGGAGTCTTCGTTACGGCCGGCTAAAATGGGTTGATAACCGCGTTTTTTTGCCTGGTGAGCAATAAGTTTGCCCGAATAACCGTATGCACCGTATATGAGCCAGCGCAGCGCCATATTTATTCTGCCTCAGCAGCGGCTTTGTACTCGCAGCTATCGCCACGCTGACATTCACCGTAAAGATAGAGGCTGTGATTGGTGAGTTTGATTTTATTGGCTGTAGCCACTTTTTCCTGGCGCTGTTCAATAACATCATCTTCAAATTCGAATACGTGCCCGCAGGTTAAGCACACGAGGTGATCATGATGATGCTTAGCGCTTAATTCAAATACCGAACGTCCACCTTCAAAGTGGTGGCGAGTAATAATACCAGCATCATCAAACTGGTTTAGTACCCGATATACGGTAGCCAGGCCAATTTCATCTTTTTGTTCTAGCAGAATTTTATAGACATCTTCAGCACTGATGTGTTGGTTATCTGGCTTTTTTAATATCTCCAGAATCTTCATCCGTGGGGAAGTGACTTTTAGTCCCGCTTTTTTCAGCTGTTCGTCGTTACTCGCCATAATGATTCGTATCTCAGTTAAACATGTACAACAGCATACCCTGTATTAGCTGTCACTTGCCAGTTCTGCCAGACACATTTCTTCATAAACTTGCTGGCACCACTTGTTAACCCGTTCTTTGGTTAACTCTGGCTGGCGGTCTTCGTCGATACCCAGACCGACAAAGTGGGTGTCATCTGCCATTCCTTTAGAGGCTTCAAAATTATACCCCTCGGTCGGCCAGTGCCCTACAATGATACCGCCACGTGCTTCGACAATGTCGCGCACCATACCCATTGCGTCGAGGAAGTACTCAGCGTAATCTTCTTGATCGCCGCAGCCAAAAATAGCAATTAATTTATCGGTGAAGTCAATTTCTTCAAGTTCGGGGAAAAAGTCGTCCCAATCGCACTGAGCTTCACCGTAGTACCACGTCGGAATACCGAACAGTAGCAAGTCATAACTGGCAATATCTTCTTTACTGGATTTAGCCACGTCTTTGACGTCGACCAGCTTTTTGCCCAGTTCCTTCTGAATCATCTGAGCGACGGCTTCGGTGTTACCGGTGTCGCTTCCAAAGAAAATTCCAACAGTTGCCATAAGTCAATTTTCACCTGATTATACGAACAAACAATACTGAGTGGATTCCCATTCAGCGGCGTAAATGATCAATTGGGTTTTAAACCCCAGATTCCCAGAGTACCTGAATAATACCTTTAGCGATAAAGCCAAAACAGCCAAGGAACAGCACCATCCACACAATAATTTGCCCGAACTTAGGTACTGCAGAGCGCTTCAGGACATCACGAATAGCCAAGCCTATCAGTAAGAATAGTATGGCCAGCGTAAAATTGGTGACCAGTACTTCAATTTCTTCGTAATATTCAGCTAACATACGACTTCACCTCGCTGGTGCTTAACTCGATAGTCTGTAACGCGATATTGACTGTTTTTTAACGGCGCCTAGATTACCATAAAGCACGCCTGCTGGCGAGGTTACTCAGTCAGAAACTCAGTAACCAAACGGTTAAATAGTCGGGGTTTCTCAGCGTGTAACCAGTGACCGGTACCTTCTATCACTTTTACTGAGGCGTTACTAAAACGAGAGCGAACCTCTTGTTGATGTTTCTCGGTCAGATAGTTTGAGTTGCCCCCTTTAATAAAGAGCACAGGACCGCTGTATTGGCCTTTGCTGACGGCGGCTGAAATCAGCTGATAATTATGCTTAAGGGCGTCCAGGTTAAGACGCCACTGGTAGCCATTATCGGTTTTTTGTAGATTTTTTAACAGAAACTGACGTATACCTTTCTCAGAAATTTTTTCGGCTAGTTGCTTATCGGCATCACCGCGGCTTTTCACCTGGCTTATATTTAATGAAGACAGGGCTTCCATAATGCTGTCGTGGGTGCCTTCATAAGCGGTAGGTGAGATGTCGGCGAATATGGCTGCTTTAATCCTGTCAGGGGCTTTCATGCAGGTTTCCATGGCAATTTTGCCTCCCATAGAGTGCCCCAGTAAGTAAAACTGTTCAATTTCTAAGGCGTTGGCCAGATTGAGGATATCTTCAGCCATTGCCGCATAAGTCATGGTGTCGCTGTGAAACGAATCACCATGATTACGGGCATCCGGCAAAATACAAAAGTAATTTTCGGACAGTTCCCGGGCGACACTTTTTAAATTGTCTTTATCGCCAAATAGGCCATGAATGATGATGATAGCCGGATTTGTATCCGTGCCGAGTGTTTCGTGATTCAACAATGAAGAGTCTGCCATCGAACGGCCTTTAGTGATAAACTTTGATGCATATTTTCAAGGCTTTGTCGGGGTGTTGCAAGTGACAAAGCACAACCTTTCAAATTTCAGAGGTAGAAAGTCAACAATGAAGCGGATTGACATTGACGATGACCTATACGCATACATTGCAAGCCACACCAGACAAATAGGCGAGAGCGCGTCTGATATTCTGCGTCGGCTGCTTGATGTAGCGGGTAATGAGCCCGGAGCTAAAGTAAAAAGCGAACCGGCGGAATCAGTTTTCAATCGCATGAATGAGCAAGACGTTCTTATTCAAAAAAGTGTGGTTGCGCGTTTCCTTTATATCTTGAGCATGTTGTATCGTTGCCATCCGGACGTTTTTTCGCAGGTACTGGATATTCGAGGACGCGATCGTCAGTATTTTGCGCGTTCAGAGGAAGCGTTGCTGACCTCCGGCAACAGCACCAATCCGAAGCAGATACCGGACTCTCCATTTTGGGTTATCACCAATACTAATACGACAAAGAAAAAAGCGATGTTGACTCAGGTGGCTGAAAAACTGGGCTATGACTCAGCAGATGCAGAAAAAATTAGGGATTTTTTATAATGGCAAATCACGAACGCGCAGGCTTGTTAGCGCAACCTGCCGATTTAACCAATATTGCGCAGCTAACAAGTGCTTATTACGTTTATGAACCAGACCCTCGTAAGGCGGCAGAAAAAGTCAGTTTTGGTACGTCTGGCCACCGGGGTAGCTCATTAAAGCGCTCCTTTAATGAAGCGCACATACTGGCTATTGCTCAGGCTATTTGTGCCTACCGTGAAGAGCAGGGCATTACCGGTCCTATCATGGTGGCTAAGGATACTCATGCGTTGTCAGAGTCCGCTTATATTAGCGCCTTAGATGTTTTTATTGGTAATGGTATAGAAGTACACGTTCAGTCTGAGCACGATTACACGCCAACACCCGTATTAAGCCGCGCGGTTATTGAATGGAACCGTGACAATAAAGCGAAGGCCGACGGGGTGGTCATTACGCCGTCGCACAATCCGCCGGAAGACGGTGGTTTTAAATACAACCCACCGCATGGTGGACCAGCCGATTCAGATGTTACGCGAATTATTGAGAAGTATGCGAACGCGTTGTTGTCGTCCGGCCTGGTTGGCGTCAATACGTGTGAAAGTGAAGATGTTTTGCAACACCCTAAGCTCACCTTTGTTGACTGGCGTAGTCAGTACATTAACCAGTTGGGTAACTGCATTGATATGGCCGCAATTCAAGACGCAAAATTGACGTTGGCAGTAGATGCTATGGGCGGCTCAGGTGCTAAATACTGGCAGCAAATTGCTGAGCATTACAACTTATCAATTGACGTTCGTAATGCCGTTGTTGACCCGACATTTTCATTCATGCCGCTGGATAAAGATGGCAAAATTCGAATGGACTGCTCATCACCTTTTGCCATGGCCAGCCTGCTTGAGCTGAAAGAAAACTATAACTTAGCTTTTGGTAACGATCCTGATTACGACCGTCACGGTATTGTTACGCCTACCCACGGTTTGTTGAACCCAAACCACTATCTGTCTGTCGCTATCGATTACTTGTGTAAACATCGTGACTGGGATAAAAGTATGGCGATAGGTAAGACGCTGGTATCCAGTGCTATGATCGATCGTGTGGTCAATTCAAACGACCGACCATTAATGGAAGTACCGGTTGGCTTTAAGTGGTTTGCGCAAGGGCTTGCTAAGCAAACCATTGCCTTTGCTGGCGAAGAAAGTGCCGGAGCAACCTTGCTGGATCGCAAAGGGAACACTTGGACCACCGACAAAGACGGCATTGTTATGGCGTTGTTGGCAGCTGAAATAGCGGCAAAAACAGGTAAAAACCCAGGGCAGTATTATGATGAACTATGCCAGCAACATGGCACTTCGTATTATCGTCGGGTTGATACGGCTTCAAGTGCTGATAAGAACGCGCGCTTTAAAGACATTCGTGCATACAAAGTGAAATTGCCTGAGCTGGCGGGTGATAGTGTGTCGGATATTTCGACCAAAGCGGCAGGAAATGGGGCACAATTTGGTGGTATTAAAGTAACCACCGAAAACGGCTGGTTTGCTGCAAGGCCTTCGGGTACTGAGCCGGTTTACAAAGTGTATGCAGAAAGCTTTGTAAGTGAGCAGCATTTAAATGATATTCTTGAGCAGGCCACTGTTTGGGTGAATGACCTGCTCTCAAATTAAGCCTCTATCGAAGGACGGCGTTGGATTCCATTTCATCGTCGTCGTCTTCTTCTGTCTCTGGAGCTTCTTCCGCCATAGACGTTAATAGTTCATCAGACGTTTGTGACGGTGCCAGTATGGCAAAGTTGCTGTGCAACTGGTCTTCGGCTTTCGCGCGACGTGTAATGCGGTACAGCGAATAGAAACCGACCATGGCAGTCAGCGCTGCCAATAATAAGAAAAAGTAGTTAATAGCACCAAACTGCATTAATGCCGCAACAGCAGGAGCTCCGATAATAGAGCCTGCGCCACCAATCTTAATAATTGCCCCCGTGGCACCTACCATTTGATCTCGTTCCAGAAAGTCGTTTGTGTGTGCCATGCCGAGTGAATACAAAGGCAGAATGAATGCCCCCAGCAGACCAACGTTTAAATAAATGAAAATAGCGTTAGACGCGCCGAGTTGTGAAAGAGCGGCGGCAGTGAGTGTTCCTCCGGCGGCACAGATAGCGATAACAAAACGACGATCGATTCGGTCTGATAATAAGCCAAAAGGTGCTTGAGAAATTAAGCCACCGGCAATGAATGCGGCCATAAAAAAGGTAATTTGCACAACGCTAAGACCAATGTAAGACGCATACATTGGGCCGATACCGTAAAACATGGCATAGCAGGCCTGCATAATGAATGCGTTGACCACACCCAGGGGTACCGTTTTAAGCAACAGTGAGATAGGCACTTTACGATTCTCGTGAGTGGTTGGTTCTGCAGTAACACTAACCAGAATGGGAATGAGGGCCAGATTAATCAACAGAGCAACAATGGCGAAAGCCACAAAGCCTGCGGGATCAGCCACACCCAAAATGAGCTGCCCGGCGATGAGTCCACTGTAGATAATGACTAAGTATACGGACAGCAAGGTGCCACGACTACGGTTATCCGCCATTGTGTTCAGCCAGCTTTCAACAATAACGAAAATACCGGAAATGGCAAAACCGGTAATAAAACGCATGACAAACCAGACAATGGGATCAACCCAAATAGCTTGCATCAAAATACTAAACGCAGCCAATGCCGCAAGACCCCCGAATGAGCGGATATAGCCCACTCGGCGGATATCTTTAGGAGCTCGGGTAGAGCCAAATAAGTAGCCAATGAAGTAGGCCGACATGATAAACCCGGTAACCAGAGTGCCGAAGCCTTCAATGGTGGCGCGCAAACTTAATAAGGTGCTGGTCATACCGACACAGACCCCAATTAAACTGATGCTGCCCAGTAAGGAACTGATACCTCGAAGCTGTTGTTTTAGCATGCCTTTGTCACCCTTCGTCCGTTTGTCGCAATACTACCTTTAGTGGCTTTATTTTCCTAGTGAAGATTCCCACAAGCTTATCCACAAGTTGTTACTTGCTGTTCGCTACCTGGCTGTTTAATATGCTCTCAAAGTCTTATTTGGATAATGACATGTCAAAGTTGCTGGTTCACTACGTGGTTGTCATATCGGTTTTGGTATTGGGGCTGTTTGCGGCTCCCAGTGGCAACGCGCGTTTGATCGATAATTTGTATTCGGCAGAAGTGGAAGTTGCCTCGCAGAGCGATTCGCACAGACAGCGAGCAATTAATAAAGCGTTTGACCGCGTGATTACGAAGCTGACCGGGCAAGCTGAGTTAGCCAATCATGAGGCAATTCAACGCGCAAAGCGCGATGTCAATAATTACTTGGTTCAATACGGTTACAGTGAAAATAATGGGCAACGCACGCTGACCGCAACTTTTGATGGCCGCAAATTACGAAGCTTGTTGGCTGAATATCAACTGCCTTACTGGGGCAGTCGCCGCCCACAGCTGATGTTATGGATTGCTAAAGAAAATGAAAATGGTGAAAGAGTCATTATTGATAGTAGTAGCGAATCGGTTTTTACTCAGCAGTTAAAGTTTTACGCAAGGCAATACAGTATTCCCGTTCAATTACCGCTAATGGACTTAACCGATAGTTTTGCGATTAATGCAATGGATGTGTGGGGGCGGTTTCTGTCGCCGGTTCGAACGGCCTCCGAACGTTATGGCCCTGATGGTCTGTTAATTGGGCGTATTCTTCAGCATTCAGAAGGCGAGGAACCCTGGAGTTTAAGTTGGCTGGCCGAAATAGGGGATGATCGGTTGTCGGGCGAGGTCACTGCCATCAGTCCTGACTGGTTGGCGGAGCCTTTAATTGAACAACTTATGTCGAAACTCGCGGCTCGTTACAGTGTCACCGCAGGTGATGAAAACGTACGCAATACAATGATATTAAAAGTGAAGGAATTAGAAGAGCTCGGCAGCGTTTTGAAACTGGAGAGTTTTTTGAAAAGTATAGTCTCGGTTAGTGAAGTGCGTTTATTAACGTATTCTCAGGGGATGAGTGAATTTGAAATTGTGGTTAATGGACCCGTCGATCAGATACTGCAGGCTATTAATCTCGATGGCCGACTGGCTTCAGAGCAATTGGGACCTTTTGTGGCGGTGCAGCAAGCTGCGGTGCCAGTCTACCGCTGGAATGAGAACCGCTAATGTCACCCCAGCAGTTGCCACTGGCTGTTCAGTTACCTGATGATGAGATCTTCTCAACGTTTTTGGTTGGCAATAATCTCACTTTATCAAGCTGGCTAAAGGCACTACCGGAAACTGAGCCGCCATTAAAGCGAAATCAGCAACTGACGTGGTTGTCGGGTGCGCATGGCGTTGGTAAAAGTCATTTAATGCATAGTGTTATTGCTGCTGTAGAACAACAGCAGCGCATCGCCTATCTGCCTTTGAGAGAGCTTGCTAAGGTCGATGCGGCTGCGGTTTTGCAGGGCATTGATCAGGCCGATCTTATTTGTCTGGACGATATTGATGCGGTGACAGCAGAGCCGTCCTGGAACTTTGAATTGTTTTCGCTAATTAATAGAGTGACGGATAATGAGTCCACGCGTTTAATTATGACCGCCCAGCAATCAGCGGTGCAAAGTCAGGTACAATTGCCGGATTTGCAGTCTCGCTTCCAATGGGCCACAGGATTTCAAGTTCAGCCTTTGACAGATCAAGAAAAGGTTGAGGCGTTAATTTTACGGGCTCAGTGGCGGGGATTAGAACTGCCGAAAGATGTGGCTGGCTTTATGACACAACGCTTAGGCCGTTCAATGCGTGATTTGATGACAGCGTTAAATGAGCTCGATAAGGCATCAATCACGTTTCAGCGTCGCTTAACAATTCCTTTTGTTAAGCAAGTTCTTGAAATTTAGTCGTAATCTTTTAGTTTTTTGAGCCCCAACCCCTGAGCCCGGCCTTGATAGCGCGCATACCCCGTAGCGCCGATAAAAGCACCGGTCGTTAATATCAGTTCTAACACCGACCATAAACGCTCATCCGGGTGGGTATACACCACTGTTAAGCCGTGTAAAAAGTAAAACATTAGAACAAAATTGGTCCAGGCATGAGTATAAGGTTTGCCTTTAACTAAGCCGTGAAGGGGTAAGAGCAGCGGCAGCACCCACAACGTTAATCCGATATAAATTGGCAGCGTACCGGGGGCATTGGTGGGCATGCCATGCCATAGTGCCACTAAAATAAGTAAAGGCCAGTAGCAAATTTGTGTTAACCAGCGGTAAAAGCGCGGAGATGTTGGCATTGATAAATCCTATGATGAGAGCTTAGAAGCAGTTTCTGTAACCCTTTTACCTAAGGCGACAGCGCATTGACGCTCATGCTCGGTTAACTTACTGCTCTGCGCGTGGTGACTGGCACCGTAGGGCGAACCACCTGACTGAGTCTGGTGCAGAGCTGGCTCCGAATAGGGAATGCCAACCAGTAGCATGCCATGGTGTAACAAAGGCAACGATAAGGTTAATAGTGTGGATTCCTGACCGCCATGCAGTGAACTGGAGGAGGTAAAAACTGCTGCGGGTTTGTCCGCTAAGGTTGCCTGTAACCACTCACGAGAGGTGCCTTCCCAAAACTTCTGCAGGCTTGAAGCCATATGGCCGAATCGGGTTGGGCTTCCTAAAATGAGTGCATCACAACTTTCAAGGTCAGCATTTTCAATTTCGAGATCTCGATCGCTTACCGCATTGCTACCGTGACCAGTACTTCTTAAAACGGCTTCGCCACCGGCGGCCGTGATCCCTTCTGCAATGGCATCGGCAAGGAGTTGCGTTGCACCGTTGCGGCTGTAGTAGAGAATAACGACCCGGGTCATTATAAAATGTCCAATACAGCTTCAGGAGGACGGCCAATAGCGGCTTTATTCCCATGAATAACGATAGGGCGCTCAATAAGTTTGGGGTTATTAATCATGGCTGTAATCAACTCATCTTCGTCACTGACACCTGCCAGGCCTAACTCTTTATACACGCTTTCTTTTTTTCGCATAAGTTGTTCAGCAGAAAAGTTTAGTTTATCCAAGATACCTTTTAATTCTGCGGCATTGGGCGGTGTCTTAAGGTACTCTACAATGTTTGGCTCAACCTGTTTTTGTTGGAGCAGCTCCAGAGTTTGTCTTGATTTTGAGCAACGAGGATTATGATAAATTGTGATTTGGCTCATAAGTATCGTACCTTGTAGTATCTAAGTATGGGTTAATAGTAACGTAATTGAGGTAAGGAATGAAACTGAGAACGCTCGTCTGCGCGGCTTTTGTTGTATTAATCAGTGCCTGCTCGCAAGAGCCGGATGTTGTCACCGATGAAAACGAAACCTTTATTTGGTCAAACCTTGAGGGTAAAACGGTCGTGGTGAATTACTTTGCAGAGTGGTGCGCTCCTTGTTTGCGAGAGCTTCCGGAACTTAATGACTTTAATGAAAAAAAGGCAAAGGATGTGAAGTTAATTGGTGTCAGCTTTGATCCTATGTCTAACAGCGAGCTTGCGGAGCTTAAGAAGCGCCATGGTATTGAGTTCCAGCTTGCGCTAATGAACCCCGCGCCGAAATTTCCTTTTCAGCGACCCCAAATGTTGCCGGCAACCTATGTGATCAAACCGAATGGCAGTGTTAAAGGACCATTGATGGGAGAGCAAGATTTAGAGTCTCTCAATAAAGCCGTTAGCTCACATTAACTGCTGAACTTGCTGTTCTAAACTCTCTATCTGATCAATACGGGCATTCAGTCGCTTATGCGTTAAGGTATTGTCCGTATGGTTGTGCGCTTCATGCAGCTGATCAACAGCAAGTCTGAAGTTGCCCCTTAAGGCGAGGGCTTCCGCCCGCGTTTCATACATGGCCGCGCGTTTACCGCTGCGATCATATACCTGGGTAAGAAGGTCAAGGGCTAATGTATGTTTGGGTTCACGCAATAAGAAGTCGCGCAGGAGCTGCTCGGCTAAAGCGGTATTCTCTGCCTGAAGCGCAGCATTAGCAAAGTTTAGGGTAATAACCGGCTCAGTCGGTTGTTGAATGTATTTCCCTCTCAGCCAGTTGACAACGGTATCGTACTCTTTTTTTGCCAGGAGAATATCGGTTTGAACATCGATATAAAATAAATTGTCCGGAGCATTGTCCAACAACGGTTTTATCAGTTTCTGAGCTATTTCAGCATTGCCGTTGTCCAGAGCGCGTATGGCTAGACCATACTGTCCGGCCTTTTGCTCGATGGGATCACGACTTAAGCGCATCGATTCGAAGTTACTTGCGGAAGCCTCGTTCATATAGCGCGCCTGGATCCTGGCTTTTGCGAGAGCAAACTCAAGACTCGGAGCGATATTAACACGTTGCATATTTTCGGCTCTGGCGCGTGTGTCGGCTATACGAGAGTCTGGCAAGGGATGTGTCAGCAGCATTTCCGGCGGCTTGCTAACGTAGCGGTACTTTTCTGCAAGTCGTGCAAAAAAGTTTGGGGCCCCTCTGGGGTCAAAGCCTGCGTTAGCAAGTACGGAGAGGCCAATTCGGTCGGCTTCTTGTTCATACATTCGGGTGTAATTAATTTGTGACTGTCCAGCCATTCCCATTGTCGCGTAAAGACCAGCAGCGCCGGCTTCTGGATTGGCCATACCAATTAGGATAGAACCGATAATACCGGCAATGGTCATGGGCATACTACGCTGCTGTTCTTGCATACGGCGAACCATATGTCGCTGGGTTATGTGTGCTACTTCGTGACCAAGCACCGCTGCCAGCTCTGATTCAGTCCTGGCTTCGTTTATAAGCCCTGTGTGTACGCCAACATACCCGCCCATAAAAGCGAAAGCGTTAATCTCTTTATTGTTTATCCAGAAAAAATTAAAGGGATAGCGCACACCACTGGTATTTCTGACCAGACGCTGTCCAATACTGTTCAAATAGCTGTTTAATACGGGATCGTAAATAATGGGAGCCTGCGCGCGTACCTGGCGCATGTAAAAGTCACCGACAACCTGTTCGCGCTCTATGCTCATAAAGGCGGCACCGGTGGTTCCAATTTCCGGTAGGTTCTGGTGAGCTTGTGCCGCAGCACTTCCGGCGCTATAGCTTAAGGCGAAAGAAAATAAGCACGCGATTAAAAAATGCACTGTTTTGGTGGACATCAACAACTCATTGGCTAACTGAAACGGATTGACTCTTTCTTAAGAGCTAATTTGTAATCTTTAGTTCCTTTTTACTCTATGGGGTTATCGAAAGATTGCAAGGACTGATATTATCATTGTAATAAAACTCAAGAGAACTGGGCTATGCTGGAATACATTAATCAATGGTATCAACGAAAATTTGCTGATCCGAACGCTGTCACCTTGTTTTTGTTATTGGTGGTTACCGTATTAATTATTGTTTTTTTTGGTAGTTTGATGGCGCCCTTACTCATTGCCATTTCGTTGGCTTACCTACTGGATTGGCCAGTAATGAGACTAATGGAAATAGGCTTATCCCGGTTAAGCGCAACCATAATAACGTTCTCCTTATTTTTAGCTCTGATGCTATTCCTGTTGCTGACACTGGTGCCTGTTATCTGGCAGCAAAGTACGACCTTGATCCAGGAACTGCCGGATATGGTCACTAATTTACAAATCTGGCTGCATAAGCTCCCTGAAATGTTTCCAACCATTGTTGATGATAACCAGATTAATGAGTTCACCCAGGAAATGAAACGTCGGGTGGTTGGTTTAGGCGAGAGCTTATTGACGGTTTCATTAGCTTCTATCGTCAACATAATGGCGATGCTGGTGTACCTAATCATTGTGCCGTTATTAATTTTCTTTATGCTAAAAGACCGCGATGTATTAATCGCGCATTTCAGTCGCTTGCTGCCATCAAACCGTCAGTTGATTTCGCAGGTAGGGCAAGAGATGAATCTACAAATTATGAACTACATTCGTGGCAAAGCCATTGAGGTGGTGGTGGTTGCGGCCGTAACTTTTGTCACCTTCAGTCTGTTTGGCCTGCGCTATTCAGCTTTGCTTTCCATCATGGTGGGTTTGTCTGTTTTAATTCCCTATATTGGTGCGGCAGTTGCGACGATACCGGTGGTTTTGGTGGCGCTATTTCAATTTGGCCCAACCGGGCCCTTTGTTTGGGTTACGGTTGCCTATTTGGTTATCCAGGCTCTGGACGGTAACTTGCTCGTGCCGTTATTATTTTCTGAAGCGATAAGTTTAAACCCAGTGTATATAATAGCCGCAGTATTGATATTCGGCGGGATATGGGGATTCTGGGGGGTGTTTTTCGCAATTCCTCTGGCAAGTTTGGTGAAAGCGGTATTAACGGCATGGGGTGGTGAAAGCGCGCAAAATGTAGATGAAAAAACACCGCTCTAAGGCGGTGTTTTTGATAGTTTAAGCTTGCTTCAGATGCTCGAGTACAACCTCGTGGTGTTCTTTTGTTTTAAATTTATTAAATACTTTTGACACGGTTCCATCCTGCTCCACAAGAAAGCTAATGCGGTGTATTCCGTCATACTCTTTGCCCATAAACTTTTTCAGACCCCACACGCCAAATTCTTCGGCAACTTGATGGTCTTCGTCGCTAAGTAAGGTAAAATTAAGTTCATCTCTGTCAGCAAATTTAGCCAGGCGCTTAGGGGCGTCAGGACTGATCCCAACAGAAACAACATTAAATTCTTCCAGTTCTTTGCGACTGTCTCTTAAGTTTTGTGCCTGCACAGTACAACCTGGGGTCATGGCTTTTGGGTAAAAATAAACCAACACTCTGTGTTCTTTTAATAATGCTGATAAGCTGACTGAATTTTCATTAGCATCAAGTAGAGTAAAATCCGGTGCTTTATCACCTTCTGTGAGTGTTTGCATTGTATTCTCCTGGAACTTAGTGAACGGTGCCAATATGATAGCGGACACAAGCAAGCTTGGAAAATGCCTTAGCGGTAAAAGTTTACGGAACCTTCTTGGTAACTTACGTTCCTATCACTTGTGTTTCGTCGGGGCTGGCATTACCATTGGAGCCCCAATTCAGGACTTGGAGAAAGTATGCTTAAGGGCAGTATTGTCGCTTTAGTTACCCCTTTTACAAAATACGGCAATGTCGATTACAGTGAACTTGAGTTCTTGGTCAACAAACATTGCGAAGCGGGTACAGACGCTATTGTAGCTGTTGGCACAACCGGGGAGTCAACGACCTTAACGCATGAAGAGCACATTGATGTCGTTAATGCGATGGTTGAATTAAGTGCTGGGCGTATTGAAATTATTGCCGGGAACGGGTCAAACTCGACCAGTGAAGCGGTTCAACTCACTGAGAAAATGACGCAAGCCGGCGTCAGCGGTTTTTTGAATGTAACGCCTTATTATAATAAGCCTTCCCTGACGGGGCTCATCGCGCACTATCAAGCGTGTGCTGATGTAACCGATAAACCTCAAATTCTTTACAATGTTCCTGGCCGTACAAGTCTTGATATGACCCCGGAGATGGTTGAGCAGTTAGCCAAAATTGATAACGTTGTTGGTATTAAAGAAGCGACTGGCGACGTTAGCCGTGTACAGGAACTTAAGCAGCGTTGTGGTAACGATTTCATCTTACTCAGTGGTGATGATCCCACCGCACGTGAGTTTATGTTTGCCGGCGGCGATGGCGTTATCAGCGTGACTGCTAATATTGTCCCCGAGAAAATAAAAGCAATGGTTACGGCGGCGTTGTCCGGTGATAAACAACTTGCCAGTCAGATTGATGCCGAGCTGGAGCCTTTGCATAACATGCTATTTATTGAATCCAACCCGATCCCTGTGAAATGGTCGTTGGCCTTAATGGGTTGGGTAAGTGCTAATTATCGTCTGCCACTGACGCCTCCGGAAGAGTCAAATCAACAGTTGATTGAGTCAGTGTTACAGAAAGCAAACCTACTGAATATTCAGGAGTCTTAATGAAATTGTCTCGCCTCGCGTTGATAGGCGTAGTTGCCGCTGTGGTCACTGGTTGTTCGTCAGTGGAGAAGGAACGTGCGAGTGGAGGGTTTGATTATGTCAATATTCAACCTACTGCAGCGCTGGATATTCCACAAGGGTTGGAAGAGCCCGAGAAAGGCACTAAATATCGCATTCCCGATACTAACGCCGACTCCTCTATGGTTGGGCGTCGGGTCAACATTACCGCTCCTCAGCAAGTGCGTCCTATTGCGTTAGGTGCCCGAGTATCAGAAAGCGAAACCGAAACTCGGGTCTATTTCGATATCGTTGACGGCATGGGGGATTCAGTGACTGAATTTGTTCGTGCTGCGGCGAAAGATGTTTTAGAACGTCGCAATATTGCCTGGGAAAATGTTGGCGAGAACCGCTGGCTTACCGAGCAAATGACCGTTGAGCAAAGCATTGAAGGCGAGGGCGGTTTTCTGGGTATTGGTGGTGAAAGTGAAAGTGTTCTTGAAAGAACGTTTCGCTATGAGTTGATTCAGCAGACTGAGTCGCACCAGCGTAGCACTAGCTTACAGGTTAATGTGGATGACTTTTCGCAGAATATTGATGGTAAGCAGAAAAAAGTAGCTCCTTTAGTTGTTCGGAATCTGGAAGCTGATTTACTTAATGCCATTATTTCTGAAGTAAACCGTGAACAGCAAATGGCTGTTGCCCGTCAAAAAGCGGAAGGTATTGATACGTTACTATCGAAGACTAGCGCTGGACACTCGGTCTTTATAGTCAAAGACAGCTTTGAGCAAGTTTGGCCTCTGGTTAACTTGGTACTTGAAGATATTGGCTTTGACGTTGAAGATTTAAACCGAGAATCAGGAACTTATTTTGTCGAGTACAGTGAGCCTGGCAGCGGATTTTTGTTCATGGGTGGTGATGACTACGAAGCTCTTGGTATAGCTGAAGGCGAGTACGAATTCCGGTTACTGGAAGAGGGTGAAGATACTTCAGTTACGGTTTATCAGAACGATGAAGTTGTTTCTGACGAATGGGTTAATAAAGTGTTTGAGGCCTTCAAAAATTCGGTTAAGAAGCAAAGCAAACTTTAACTTAAGCGCGAGTGGAAAGATTCATGGAAAAACGCAGTGAACTGTATCGGGGAAAAGCAAAAACGGTCTACCATACCGATGATCCGAATCGTCTAATTCTGGAGTTTCGTAATGATACTTCAGCGTTCGATGGTGAAAAAGTCGAGCAACTGGATGATAAAGGAATGGTGAACAATAAGTTTAACCACTTTATTATGGCCAGGCTGGAAGAGGCTGGTATTCCGACTCAGTTGGACGAGCGCCTGAACGATACTGACTCTTTGGTCAAAAAGTTGGATATGATTCCGGTAGAGTGTGTTGTCCGTAATGTGGCCGCTGGCTCTTTGGTGCGCCGTTTAGGTGTTGAAGAAGGTAAAGAGCTGACGCCTCCAACTTTCGAGTTCTTTTTAAAGAATGATGCACTGCATGATCCTATGGTTAATGAATATCATATCCAGGCATTTGGTTGGGCAAGCGCAGAGCAAATTGCGAGAATGAAAGAGCTGACTTTTAAGGTGAACGATGTTCTGAAAGCGTTGTTTGCTGATGCAGGTCTGTTACTAGTGGATTATAAGCTTGAGTTTGGTGTGTTCGACGGTGAAATCATGCTCGGTGATGAGTTCACGCCGGATGGCTGCCGTCTTTGGGATGCTAAAACGCGTGAAAAGCTCGACAAAGATCGTTTCCGTCAGGGCTTAGGCGGTGTCGTTGAAGCCTATCGCGAAGTTGCCAAGCGCTTAGGTGTCGAGCTGGATTAGTCTTTAGTATCAGTGTCCTGGTCGGAGTCGTCTTCAGTTTTGGACGATTTCGCACCAGGCCATTTGAATTTAGCGGTATATTTCAGCACCATAATATTACTGACCACTACGCCAACAACTAATAATATTATTAACCACACCAAATATTCGTCCATCCGTCATCCTCCGTTATAGTGTCTATGTACTGCCTTTTTATTGGTGCCAGATTCTCAAGAATAGTACGTTTGCCTTCGATAGCGAGTGAGTTAATGGTGTCTTTCAACGTTTCCAGACTGAGCTGTCGCTGACATTCTTTTGATACGGAACGGTAACTCAAGTGCCATGGCTCCTGTGCGACTCCCCCCTGATAACGGGCGTACGGAAAGAAGAAACCACTTTCATGAGCGTGTTGCGTTAACCATTGCCAAAGTTTGTGGCAAGGTCCTGACGAATCAATATACTCCGCGGGTACCAGACGCAACTTGAGTTCGCTGTTTTGAAAAGGTCGCGGGTCATACAAATCAAAATCACTGCCCCAGTGATGACGGCTGCTTCCAGGTAACGCGGACCAATGCAAAATAGCGTGCATTTTCTCCGTGTCAGTTAAACGAGAGGGGTCAAGTAACTCCCCTTGTTCGGACAAAAGAGGTAACTTGCCTCGCCACTTGCGATTCCATATGGACAGTTGTCTGTCCAGCGAGCGGAAGCCACTGGCAATGGCCAGTTCAAGACCACTGGCAACAGCCTCTTTTTGCATAGTGAGGTAGGCGTCAGCGGCAGCCGGATGCAGTTTGTGTCCATCCACTGTAACCAAATGCGTTTCTGATGCACCGGTAAGCTCTGTATTGCTCAACATAAAAGCTTCTCCATGCAACGGTAATAAACCTCACTGAGTTTATCTAAATCGCTGGCTTTAACACATTCGTTTACTTTGTGAATGGTTGCATTCACAGGGCCGAGCTCAATAACTTGAGCTCCGGTAGGAGCAATGAAGCGGCCGTCGGAAGTTCCCCCCGCGGTCGACAGGACTGTTGAGAAACCACACTCGTGTTCAATGGCGGACTGAACGGCTTCAACCAATTTCCCTGACTCTGTTAAAAACGGTGGGCCGTTTAATTTCCATTGCAAATGGTATTTTAGCTCGTGTCTATCAAGTATCACTGCGACGCGCTGCTTGATTTCTTCCGCTGTCAGCTCGGTCGAGAAGCGGAAGTTAAATTGAGTATCAACTCGCCCGGGTATAACATTTCCGGCACCTGTACCTGCCTGAATGTTCGATACCTGAAAGGTTGTTGGCGGAAAACTGGCGTTGCCGTTGTCCCACGTCTCTTTTGTTAATTCGCTGAGTGCCGGCGCCAGATCATGGACCGGGTTTTGTGCCAGATGAGGATATGCAACATGCCCCTGAATGCCCAGAACGGTCAGGTCGCCGGTCAAACTGCCTCTGCGTCCATTTTTTACGACGTCGCCAAGCATGTCGGTACTGGATGGTTCGCCTACAATGCACCAATCAATACTTTCATTACGTGCCTGCAATGTTTCGATAACCCGTTTGGTACCGTTAACAAAGGGTCCTTCTTCGTCACTGGTGATAAGAAAACCGATGTCAGCATCGACATTTGGGTAATCTTCAATGAAACGTTCTGTTGCCGTAATCATGGCTGCCAGACTGCCTTTCATATCAGCAGCACCTCGACCGTACAAATAACCATCATGCAACGTTGGCTGAAACGGTGGAAATCGCCAGTCGTTAACATCGCCAGGCGGGACCACATCGGTATGACCGGCAAAACAAAACAGTTTCCGGCCTTGCCCTCGACGAGCCCAAAGGTTGCTGGTGTCCTCAAAGAGCATTGGTTCGAGGTTAAAGCCTAATGCCGCAAGCCGCTGGCCAATGAGTTCCTGGCAGCCTTCATCTTCAGGGGTAATAGAAGGTCTGGAAATCAGGTCGTGAGCAAGTTTTAACGTTTCTGAACTCATAAGTAACGGTCTCTCCAGACTTTATCATTAAAACCACAGTGAATATTGTCATCTGATTCAACCAGCGGCCGCTTAAATAATGTTGGTTGCTCAGCGACAAGAGCGGCTATAGCATCGGAATCGTCCAATGACTTTTGTTCATCAGACAGGTTACGCCAACTGGTGCTACGTTTGTTTAATAAAGACTCAGCCGGAAGCTGCTTTAACCAATGGCTTACTGTTTCCTGTTGCAGAGGCGACTGGCGAACATCGATAAATTCATAAGCAAGTTCGTGTTTATCTAGCCATTTAAGAGATTTTTTAACGGTATCGCAGTTTTTTATGCCATAAACGCGCAACATAGGTACAGCTCCTGTCGGTGTTAATAAGTAATAAGTGAACTGTCTTTTGCGGTAACAAGTCCTGACTCCAGCCAATTAAATGGTTCGGTGATTTGCTCGGACGCAGGTGAGCAGAGCAGTACCGTAAGGCGCTGTTGCATAGGCTTTAAACTGCGTAATAGCGATTGGTTAATCTTTACCAGTGGGTCACCGAATTTAACCTGTTGTTGCTTACGGCAAAGTACGCTAAGTGCTGGATGACTCCCGAAGGAATCGCCCGAACCCGTGACTAACTGGAGAGAGTAAGTGTCATTTAGGCGCAGGGACAAGTAGTCGCCACTACTACTGATATGGGTTAAGGCCCCGTCAGAAGGGGCGTATAAGGTACTGCCGGTCATTTCTATGACAATGCCTTTTCCAAGTAGACCGTGCTGACAAACCAGAGCAGACGGTTGTACTGTGATCACCCGTCCGGTTATTGGTGCATAAATAGAAGGGAACTGACTTGTCGTCACTGCTGACACCCTGTTACTGAGTAATTCAGATAGTATAGTGGCAAAGCTAAAGCCTGGGTGCAACTGTATCCACATTAACTGTGGATATCTTTGTGTACTACACGGTTGTAAGGTGGTAATCTATTGATAAATAAAGATAATATTTAAAGTTTGAATATCGTACAATCCGCCGCTGATCGGTTATAATTACAGCGTATTGGTTTAAGAGGTATTCATGAGTCGTTCATTTTTTGAAGTTTTAAGAGATGGAAAGGTGTATGCCGATAAATGGCCTCATCATTCGGTTGTCGCCGCGATGGCTGAGTCACGGATAATACCGGTAACGCGCAAAGCCATTAGCTGGATTCCGGGTATTGCAGTACTAAACGCTGTGCTCACCTGGCAGTTTATGTCACCAGAGCAACTGGCGCCGGGTTTAATGCTGTCACTTATCATGCTGAGTTTGCCGCTTCAGGGGTTGTACTGGCTTGGGTGGCGATCGCGCCAAAAACTAAAACCGACCTTGCAACATTGGTATAAAGAACTTAGGGACAAGCTACGAAAGCAGGGTGTGGAATGCCAGCCGCAAGGTGAGAAAGGTCCTGAATATATGGATCTGGCTATTATCTTGCGTAAGGCGCTGGAAACATTACCGCCGGAAGAGCATTAACCTCAACCGACGGTACTAAAAGGTTAGGCTTTAAAGGTGGACCATACGGGGGCGTGATCAGAGGGTTTTTCTATACCCCGAAGGTCGTAGTCGATACCGCTGTCCTCGCATTGTTCTGCCAGCTTTCTAGTTGCCAGAATCAGATCAATTCGTAACCCGCGGTTGTCATCAAAGCCGCGCGAACGATAATCAAACCAACTGAACTGATTATCCACATCCGGGTTTAATTGCCGATAGGTATCGGTAAAGCCCCAGTCCATTAGTTTTTGCATCCATTCCCGTTCTTCCGGCAGGAAACTGCATTTGCCGGTTCTTAACCAACGTTTTGCGTTGTTTTCACCAATACCGATGTCTAAATCGATTCGTGAGATATTTACATCACCCATAACAATAACAGGTTGTTCCGGTGACAGGTCGTTATTCAGGTAACTCATTAAGTCCCGATAGAACTTTTCTTTGGCCGGGAATTTCGTTGGGTGGTCGCGACTTTCGCCTTGTGGGAAGTAACCATTCAGGATGCGCACATGGCTGCCGTCGGCAAGTGGGTAATCCCCCATAATCATCCGACGCTGAGCGTCTTCATCGTCCGAAGGAAACCCGAACTGTGGGTTTTCCAACGGTTTTTTACTCAGCATTGCCACCCCGTAATGGCCTTTCTGACCGTGATAAATGACGTGGTAACCCATAGCTTCAACATCCTGCAGAGGAAATTGGTCGTCATGAACCTTAGTTTCCTGCAAGCCGATAACATCTGGCTGGTGCTTATCAATCAATGCTTGTAACTGATGTAATCTTGCTCGTATGCCATTGATATTGAATGAAATGATTTTCATAGAAGGTCCTGTAAATAAGTCTCTTTATTACCTTAGGATAACACAGCGAAGAACAAACTTGGGATGCGAAAGTGGCAGAAAATTCGTATAATCGAGCGATGCTGTTTAGAGAGGTATTAGCGTGCAGAATGTGCTAAATAATTTGGGTGTCATGATCCGCCCACATTTTTACGAATTAGCAATGATGATTATTGCTACTTTATTGGTCATTTATGGGTCTGAGATTAACCGCATGGTTAAGCGGCAAGTGGGTCATTGGCATTTTGTTTTCCGAACGTTGGTTTTCATTGTGGTTTGTGCGTTTGGATACGGCTGGTTAATGGTTTGGTTCACGCCAGTTTTAGCGGGATGGTTAAGCCTCATTCCATTACATTTGCTCGCGCTAAGCACAGTAGGAATACTTTTCTTGCTCGGCTTTCTAGCTGAAAGAAAACGACAATTATAAGACAGGGAACGTTGTATGACAGATTGGATTAACATAAAGGCCGGAGCATCGGCTTATCAGCACATTCAGGAGCAAGGGCTGACTGCTGATGATATCGGTCTGCTGTTAGGCGCGTCCGGCGGTCCTAAATGGTTTGTGCTTCAGGGGCTTGATAAATGGCTTTTTGGTGAGTTTTTCAAGCATAAGAAAGAACCGCTAAATACCCTTGGAACATCGGCCGGAGCCTGGCGCTTTGCGGCACTTGGTCAGCAAGATCCTGTCGCCGCGAGTGATTTATTTTGTCGTCTATATAGAACTCAAACCTACAGTGCGAATCCGGACAAAGATGAAATTACCAGTGAAGCCAAAGAGCTCCTAGCCAAGTATGTACCTGATCAGGCGGTCACCGAAATTTTGGGGCAGTCGGCGGTCCGTCATCATTTTATTGTCGCACGTTGCCGAGGCTGGACAGCTGCTGAAACGAAAAAGCAAATGTTGGGTCTGCTGAGCTCTGCGTTTGCGAATAGTCTCAACCGTCGCTGGTTAGGACGATTTTATGAGCGCGTTATTTTTCATCATCCGCAATCTGATCTGAGTTTTTCAAAAGGGTGGCAAGATCTACCTACCCACCATGTCGAACTGACTCAGTCGAATTTTCAGCAAGCGTTGTTAGCCACGGGTTCGATTCCACTGGTGTTGGACGGGGTTGTCGATATTCCAGGGGCCCCCACGGGAACCTATCGAGATGGTGGGGTGACCGATTACCACTTCGATCTAGACTTTTCTGACGTAAATGGACTGGTGCTTTACCCCCACTTTCATAATGAAGCCATTCCGGGCTGGTTTGATAAACGATTAAGCTGGCGGCGGACGACTGGAAAAAAATGGCCTCAAGTGGTGTTCATTAGCCCATCAGAGGACTTTATTGAGTCATTGCCATACGGGAAAATCCCCGATCGCACCGACTTTGCAAAACTTGATGCTGCGACTCGCATTGATTACTGGGAAAAAGCGGTTGATGCTGGAAAACGTATGGCCGATCAACTTCAGGATTGGGTGGCTACAGACAAGTTGCGGGAAAAAACTCAACTGTGGCTTCCTTAATTTTATAAACCATGCACGTCAAAACTGGCGTCACATATTTGTTCGAAGCGCTCGGCGGCCAGCTGACGAGCGCTGTTCAATTGTCGCGCGGTCAACTTATGCAGAAAGTGACTGATTATTTTCTCGGCTTCTGTCTCTCCCGCTCTGTCGGCCAGGGTTAGCCAGCAACACGCGTGAAAAGCACTTTCCGGTAAATCTTTACCTTGTAAAAACATCTGGCCTAGATACAGCATCGCTTTACTGTGACCGAACAAAGCGGCACGGCGAAAATGCTTCGCTGCCTCAAATCCTTGCCCGGCCTTGAGTAAGTCTGCGGCTCGCACGTAATGATGTTTAGCAAAACGTTGCCAAAACTCAGGTCCACGAATAACGGGGTGTTGTTTTCCGGGCAACCGCGTCTTAGCCAACTCTATGAGTTGATCAACCTGCGTAAGCAGGGCAGTTTGCCATTCATTGACGTTTGCCTGAGCCATCTGAGTATTGTCGTTTCTATGTTATTATTTTGGTCAGTGTACACCAAGTTACTATTGCGGCAAACTGGCCGGAAGAAAGCACAAAACTTGAGCTAGAGTTAATGAGAACACCCGTTTCCAATGAAAACCTGGCGGCCCTACTTAATGTTGGCAGTCGTTTAAGCTTATTTGTCTGGGAAGACTCCCCCGGATGGCCGGTTCTGTTTGTTTCAGACAATATCGAAGACTTACTGGGGCTTAAAAAACAGCGTTTAGAAACGCGTGAAATTGAATATCGAGACCTTATTCATAAGGATGATTTACCTCGAGTGATGAGCGAAGTTGAGACCTTACTCAGCGGCGCTTCAGGATCGTCGATAACGCACCAGGATTACCGTGTAAGACATATTCAGGGAAGGGATGTATGGGTGTCTGATACAACGGTAGTTATTAAACAAGACGACGGAAGCAATCACCTTTACGGTTATTTGATTGATATAACTGAGCGTAAACAGCTGCAGCTTGCGCTTGAAATGGAACGTAACCGATTACAGCTCATTTTGGACGCAACGCGGCTGGGAACCTGGGAGTGGAACCCGCAAACCGGGGTCACGATTTTTAATGAACGCTGGGCCAATATGTTTGGTTGGGATTCAAGCGAGCTCGATGCCACGGTAGAGAGCTGGTCCAGCCGTATGCACCCGGAAGACTATGACAGAGTATGGCAAGCGATAAAACAGCACTTGGATGGTATTACTCCTTTTTACGAGAGTTTGCACCGGATAAGACACCGGGACGGGCACTGGGTTTACGTGTTGGATCGCGGAAAAATTATAGAGCGGGACAGTGAAGGTAAAGCGGTACGGTATACCGGCACGGTTACCGACGTTACAGAACAGAAAAAAGCAGAATTAAATGCACGCAAGGCAGCTCGTGCAAAAAATGTGTTTTTAGCGAATATGTCGCATGAGATTAGAACCCCTCTGCACGGTATTCTGGGCATAGCCTCGGTACTTGAGTCAACCGATTTAGATTCACATCAGCAGCAACTATTGGAAACGATAAAAAACAGTGGCGATTACCTGTTAACGACGTTGAATGATGTTCTGGATTTAACGCGCGCAGAAGAAGGACAATTAAAAGTGTCTCTCGGGGTTCACTCTCCGGCAGAGGTGATAAGTCATATTGTTAAGTTGTTTGAACAACCAGTGAAAAATAAGAAACTCGACTTTGTGGTTGATATCAGTGGTGACATTCCTGAAAGAACGCTAATGGATCAGGGTAGGGTGGCACAAGTGGTGAGTAATTTAGTCAGTAACGCGCTTAAATTTACTCAACAGGGTTCGATAGCACTCTCCGCCAGCTGGTATCAAAATGCCCAACAGAAGAGCCAAGGTGAGCTGGTGGTAAAAGTCCAGGATACAGGCGTCGGTATTCACGATACTAAGCGCATTTGGCAGTTGTTTGAGCAAGAACAGGATGGCTTTAACCGTGCCGAGGGTGGCAGTGGCTTGGGTTTGGCCATTGTGCGTAATTTAGTACAGCTACTAAATGGTACGATTCAGGTGGATAGCAAGCCTGGCGTTGGTTCTTGTTTTACTCTTAGCTTGCCAATGAACGTTCAGCTTGGAGGGGGGCATGAACCTAAACCGCCTGCAATACCTCCACTAGTAGAAAGACAGATTTTGGTTGTTGATGACAATAAAATTAACCAGCTGATCATCAAAGAAATGCTGCTATCGCTAAACCAAAAAGTCGATTTGGTGAGCGACGCTCAGACCGCACTGAAAATGTTGCAGTCGCGAAAATACGACGTACTGTTTATGGATTTGCATATGCCTCATATGGACGGTATGCAGGCAACTCTTACTTTACGCGCTATGGACATTCATCAGCCCTACGTCATTGCACTCACCGCTGATGCTTACCCTGAAACCCGAACCCAGGCATTGCGTTCAGGCATGAACGACTATGTAACAAAGCCTTTTGTTAAGGCCGACATTGCGAAGGTGCTTGAACGCTTTGATAAAATACCTCCAGACAGTGGTCTCTGATTAGCACAGGCAAAGTGTCTGTTGTACCATAGCCGCAGTTTTTAAGCTTAATTAGGGATAGAAGAATGGATTTTAGCAGCAGTTCTCAGTATGTCGTATCACAAGAGTTAGCAACGGCGGTTAATGCCGCTGTAACACTTGAAAAGCCGTTACTGCTTAAGGGTGAACCCGGCACCGGGAAAACCCGACTTGCCGAGGAACTGGCAAGTGCGTTAGATACGGAGTTGTTGCAATGGTCAATTAAGTCAACAACAAAAGCGCAACAGGGTTTATACGAGTACGATGCAGTGTCCCGCTTACGTGACAGCCAGCTGGGTAGTGAAAAAGTTCATGACATTAGTAACTACATTCGTCCGGGAAAACTCTGGCAAGCGTTTACTGCCGATAAGCGTCCGGTGTTGCTAATTGATGAAATTGATAAAGCTGATGTTGAATTCCCAAATGACCTATTGCATGAGCTGGATCAGATGGCTTTTCATGTTTACGAAACCGGAGAACAGGTAAAAGCGCAGCAGCGTCCTATTGTTTTGATTACCTCAAACAACGAAAAAGCGTTACCCGATGCGTTTTTACGCCGCTGCTTTTTCCACTACATTCAGTTCCCGGACAGTGACACCTTAAAGGCCATTGTGGATGTTCACTTTCCTAAACTACAAAGTAACTTGTTGGACACGGCTCTTGCGTTGTTCTTCGAACTACGAGACGTGCCCGGGTTAAAGAAAAAGCCATCGACCTCTGAGCTACTGGATTGGTTGCGGTTATTGTTAGTGGAAGACATTGACGCTGATGATCTTCAGAAAAGCCGAGAACAAGGCGGGTTGCTGCCTTTGTCGGGTGCTTTGCTCAAGCACGAACAGGATGTCGAACGCCTGGCTGAGTACGCTCGCATTCAACGGCGCTAACCAGCACTATGTTTATTGATTTTTTTCAAACCCTGCGGCGACATGGACTTAAAACCAGTATTACCGAATGGCTGGATTTATTAAGTGCCATGAAAGCCAACTTAGCCTTTGCTGATGTGGAGCAGTTTTATTATTTGTCCCGGCTTATTCTGGTCAAAGATGAGTCGCAGTACGACAAATTTGATAGAGCCTTTAGTGAGTACGTCGACAAGGTTGCCAAGGTCGATGTGACTGAGAAAATCCCCAAAGACTGGCTGGAGAATGCACTTAAGCGTAATCTGAGCGATGAAGAGAAGCAAAAAGTACAGCAGTTGGGAAGTCTTGATGAATTAATGAAAACTTTCCATGAGCGTTTGCAGGAGCAGCAGAAACGCCATCAGGGTGGCTCTAAATGGATAGGCACAGGCGGAACATCACCTTTTGGTGCTTACGGCTACCATCCCGGAGGTATCCGAATTGGGCAGGACGGTAATCGAAATCGCAGCGCAGCCAAAGTGTGGGACAAACGAGAGTTCCGAGATCTTGACGATAACGCCCGACTAGAGCAACGTGGTTTTCAGGTTGCGCTTAGAAAACTTCGTCAGTTTGCACGAACCGGTGCAGCCAGCGAGCTTGATTTAAATGGAACCATCGAAGCCACGTCTAAAAAAGGCGGCTTACTTGATCTGAAGTGGCAGTCTGAACGCCACAATGCGGTTAAAATCATTCTGTTGTTGGATGTTGGCGGCTCGATGGATGATTTCGTATATCAATGCGAACAATTGTTTACCGCGTTAAAAAATGAGTTTAAGCACCTGGAGTTGTTTTACTTTCATAACTGTGTTTATGAAGGGGTATGGCGCGAAAACTCACGGCGGCGAGAAGAACAAATTTCAACGGAGCAGTTAATCCAAACTTATGGCGAGGACTATAAGCTCTTATTTGTTGGTGATGCCACTATGGGTCCGTACGAAATAGCTTATCCCGGGGGGAGTGTTGAGCACTGGAACGAAGAACCCGGTGAAGCCTGGTTGAATCGTTTAACCCGACACTTTGAAAAAGTCGCCTGGCTTAACCCTCAACCAGAAGAACATTGGCGTTATTACATGTCGGTAAGAATGGTTCATGATTTAGTCGGTGGACGAATGTATCCGTTAACTCTGGACGGGCTCGAAAGGGCGATAAGTAAGATAAAATGAATACTTTACTAACGACCTCATCCGGTAATCGGTTTCTGCTTTTGGAAGAGGCTCACCAGGCACTTATTGAACGCGTGAGGCTGATACGTAAAGCGCGGCATCATATCGCATTGCAATATTATTTATGGCGCCCGGACAGTAGTGGATTAACCTTGTTGAAAGAACTGCTCGACGCTGTGGAGCGCGGCGTCAAAGTTGATCTCCTGTTGGATGATTTGCACAGCAAGCCGTTAGAGATTTTATTACACGACTTATCTTCCCGCTCTAATTTTAATATTAAGCTTTTTAATCCGTTTAAGCACCGTCGCTGGCGCTGGTTGAACTGGCTTACTGATTTTAAGCGAATGAATCGACGCATGCACAATAAAGCGTTGCTGGTGGACGGGGAAGTCGGCATCGTTGGCGGTCGTAATATTGGCAATGAGTACTTTGGTACCCATGCGGGCCAACTTTTCTCCGACCTCGACGTGATCGCAAAAGGACAGGTCGTTAAGACCTTACTTGAAGATTGGCAACACTACTGGGCATGTCCGTTGTCTATTCCTATCAGTGCGATAAAATCACCTGAACGAGTCCGACTATTTGAGGACATTTGGTTAAAGTATCAAAAGCAACCGGAGCTACAGGATCTGCATGAGTTCGTGCTTTCTGATGAGCATTTGCAGGGGCTTCCCCAAGTCGATTCAGATGTTTGGTACGAGGCGACAGCAGTGGTTGTCAGCGACGATCCTTTAAAGGCAAAGCTCAATAGCAGACCGCAACGGTTGGTGACTCATCAGCTGACAAAGGTTTTAGGAGCGGCACGACGCTCTGTCGTTCTAGTTTCCCCCTATTTTGTGCCAACACCTGACGGTGTGAAGGAGTTGGAGCAATTATCCGAGCAAGGTGTCAAAGTCAGGGTGTTAACCAACTCATTAGCGGTGACTGACGTACCGGCTGTGCACGCGGGGTACCAACGGCACCGCCGGCGGCTGCTATTGGCGGGTGTTCAATTGTTCGAGTTGCGTCGCTCAGAAGAAAAGCCGTTACGTAAAGATATTCGGCCGTACTTTAGGCGCTCGGCATCGAGTTTACATGCAAAAACGGTCATTGTGGACGCAGAAAAGGTGTTTGTCGGTTCTTTTAACTTTGATACCCGCTCAGCGCAAATTAATACAGAATCTGGGCTGCTAATTGAATCTGCAGAGATGGCTGAGCGAATTAATGCCATGTTTGAGCATGAACTGCCGTTACGAACTTATGAAACCCGGCTCAATAGGTTTTATAAACTGTACTGGTTGGATAAAAGTAAAATACCGGCAGTCCGGCTTTATAAAGAGCCTGGAGCCGGTATTTGGCGGCGACTGGCGGTTTGGTTAACCGCCAGGTTACCGGTTGATCACTTACTCTAATTTAAAGCTGTTGTGCTACCCAGCGCCTAACTTTGCGCTCGAGTATGATAAGTGGGACAGCCCCATCTTCTAAAATCACACGATGGAATGCTTTGATATCGAACTTGTCGCCTAACCTATTTTTTGCATGGCGACGCAATTCACTAATCTTAAGCTGGCCAATCTTGTAGGCTAAGGCTTGCCCTGGCAGCGCCATGAATCGCTCTGCTTCAGATACTGCTCGGGCTTCGGCAACAGGCGCGTTGTCGTACATATAATCTAATACCTGTTGGCGAGTCCATCCTTTTGCGTGTATACCGGTATCGACGACAAGGCGAATAGATCGCCATAGTTCGGCAGCGAGTTGGCCGAAACGTTGGTAAGGGTCACTGTAGAGGCCCATATCGTAACCTAAGGACTCTGCGTATAACCCCCAACCCTCTGTATAAGCAGTTTCGCCCCCAAATTTACGAAATTTCGGTAATTCCTCCAGTTCCTGCTGTATCGATATTTGAAAATGGTGTCCAGGCGCCGCTTCATGTAGAAACAGGGCTGTTTTCGCCCAACTGGGCCGTGAGCCTAAATCGTAGGTATTTAGATAAAAAATGGCAGGACGTGAGTTATCTATAGGGGCCGATTGATAAGAACCGGAGCTTGCTGACTGCTCACGAAACTCTTCTACTTTACGAACTTCGTATTCTGCTTCAGGAAAGATATTAAACAGTTCTCCGACGTTATCGTCAACAGCACTGCGCAGTGAACGATAGTCTTCGACCATTTCCTCCCGGCTGTCGTAGATGAATTGTTTATCGTTGGTCATAAAGTCGAAGAAAGCTTTCAAATCACCTTCAAAGCCGGTTTCTTTTATAATGTCACGCATCTCATCATGAATGCGGGCAACTTCGTCCAGACCAATTTTATGAATACGATCGGCGCTGAGCTCCGTCGACGTATTGTCCTCTATTTTATGTTGGTACCATTTCATTCCCCCCGGAAGCTGGCCTAAACCGAAAGTTTCAGTGCGAGCTTCTGGTAAATAGTCACTACTCAGATAGTCACTGAGTTTTTGATAGGCGGGCATAACGGTATTAGAGATAATATCCTGGTACTGTTTTCGAATAGCTTCAGCATCTGTTTCTGCTATGTTCTCCGGCAAGTTATCAACAGGGCGCCAGAAAATACTTTCGGTAATGTTCTCGGTGATCTGTGCATCAATTTGCGGAATTGCTTTTTCGATTAAAACACGAGGCTGAACAATATCTTGTTTGATGCCTTTTTCCATATTCTCTATTGCCTGGTCAAACAGCCTCGGAATTTTTTCCATGCGACTGGCCCAGGCACGGTAGTCTTCGACTGTATTGAATGGCTGCGCGGAGGTCCCTGAGCCGAGCAAAGCTAAGCGATTGGCGATATTATAAAATTGATTAATTGGCAGCAGATGATCAGGGTACTTGGCCCCTTCAATTGCTAACTCTCGATCGCGTTTAAAAATGTCATAGCTAATCTTTTCCGAACGCGGCAATTGGTCTGCGTTAATACTGTCTAACTTTTGTAAATAGCGTTTCTCAAGTTCTAACGACTTTTCCAGGTATGTTTCCGAGTAAAAATTGGGAAGCTCGTCATTGTAGCGGTTATCACCAATATAGGTTGCCAGTAACGGGTTAATCTGTAGTTGTTCTTCAAAGTAGTTTTTGTATATTGCTTGCAGTTGTTTACTCGGAGAAGATTGTTTAATTGTGCTTTTTTGTTGTTCTTCGTTTGTAGCCGTCTGCGATGGCTGACCACAAGCCGCCAAAAGTAACGAAAACGAAATAGCGAGAGTGGTTTTTTTCATCGTTCTAAGTACCTGCTATAAGTTATAGACGATTTAACGGAACCTTTAAGTAAACGGTATCGTTATTTTCAGCGGGCGGGAGCTGCCCGGCACGGATGTTGACCTGGATAGCAGGGATGATCAGGCGAGGCATATTTAACGTTGCATCGCGTTCTTCCCGCCATTTGACAAACTGCTCTTCACTGGTGTTTTTTCCCACGTGAATATTGTTCTGCTTTTGCTCCCCGACAGACGTCTTGCATTGATGTTCACGTCCCTCCGGAGGATAGTCGTGGCAAATATACATTTCAGTTGTAGTATCAAGCTTAAACAACGTTTGAATAGACTGATATAGAGTGCTGGCGCTACCGCCCGGGAAGTCACATCGTGCTGTGCCAACATCGGGGTTAAACAACGTATCGCCAACAAAGACTTTGCTTTCATTAATGAGATAGGCGATATCTGCCGGTGTATGCCCCGGTGTATGGATGACCCGGATCGTCATGTTGCCTACATGAAAAACATCACCGTCTTTCAAAAGCCGGTCAAAATGTTCACCATTAGGCAGAAATTCTTTATCAAGATTGTAGACTTGTTTAAATATTTTTTGCACTTCGGTGATATGTTCGCCAATGGCAATAGGCGCTTTTAACTGTTCTTTTAGGAAAGGCGCTGCACTTAAATGATCGGCATGAGCGTGTGTTTCCAGTACCCAGGCCACGTCTAAATGCTTTTCTTGTACAAAACGAATGATGCGCTCAGCGCTTTGGGTATAGGTTTTACCAGAGGCGTAATCAAAGTCGAGTACGGGGTCGATAATCACTGCGCCTTTACTTTCAGCATCGTAAACAACGTAACTGAACGTTTCGCTGTCATCATCAAGAAACTCTTTGACCTGAACGCAATTGTTGTTATTCATGGTTTTGACTCCACTCGGTTGCGACCTGACGCTTTCGCTTGATACAAAGCTTGATCGGCAGCAACGAGTAAACTGGAATGATCAGCGTAATGGTAGCTGCTGGCTACACCAATACTAACGGTAATTTTTAAGTCTTCAACCAAGTCACTGAAATTGGTTGCGGCAATACGCTCCCGCATTCGCTCGCTTGCTTCCTTAGCCATTTCAAGTTCAGAATTGGTTATCAAAACAGCGAACTCTTCACCACCCCAACGGGCCACATAATCAATATCTCTAATTTCATCGTTCAGTACCTCAGCTAATCGAATCAATACTTTATCGCCAACGGTATGCAAAAAGCGGTCATTCACTTTTTTAAAGTAGTCAATATCCAGAATAGCAAGGCTTAAGTATGTGCCGTCGCGGCGACACCGGTTGAGTTCATGTTGTAAGTGTTCATCGAAGGCACGACGATTTCCCAGATTCGTTAGAGGATCTTGGCGCGCCATTGTTTCTAAATCAGCGGTTTTTTCTTTAACCATCTGTTCTAGCTGCAGTCGTGTTCTATTGTGCTGGTCAAGACGCGCTCTTACGGCTACTAGGGTCAGCAGCGCGACCACTAACGACGCAACAATCCAAAACCAGGGCTGCATCCAAAGATGTGCAGACTGCCGGAAAGCGAAGTAATCGGGCTGGCTCCATTGCCCGCCAGGGTATCGAGCACGAACCTGGAACACATAGTCATCGGCGGGCAGAGTTGTGTACTCAGCTGAATTGAGGGAGCCTTTATTCACCCAACTTTTATCAAAGCCAACTAAGCGTACTTGATAATCGATCTGTTCAGCCATAAGGTAACCGGGAGCAACAAATTCAAATGCAATACGGTCGGTCTCAGCTACTAATTCCTCACCAAATATAACCGTCTCATTGTCTGCTTTTACGGACTCAATATTAACGTCCGGTGGCAGGTTTCCGATTTCAGTGATGGTGTTAGGATCGACTTCGGAAACACCTTTACTGGTAGCGAGCCAGATATTACCATCTTGAGTCTGCAACATTGAGGGGCCGCCGCTATTGATTTGAGCGCTTTCCAGGCCGTCTACTTCGGTATAACGCTGAACATTAAGTGTATCAGCCTCACCCTTTAATACCTTAGTAAAAGAATCATGCTCAACCATTACAGGACCGCGATTTGAACCTAACCAAAGGTTGCCATCGCCGTCAAATGCTACGGACATGAAGTTGTCAAACGGTAGCCCGTGATCTCGGTTGAAAATTTGCCAGGTATCTTGTTCAAGGTTATGAACGATGAGCCCACGATCGGTTGCCATCCACAAATAGCCAGCTTGTTCGGTAATATGAAATGCGAGCTCCGCATTGTTAAGCGGCGTTAAATCGACGGGGGCAATCTGGTAACGGTACTGATCGTCTTCTGCCGTAATTTTGATACTGACAACGCCTCTTGCAGAACCGACCCAGAGCGTCCCATTGCTGTCTAGATATAAGGCGGTTGTGTAGTTATTGGTCAGCCCATCATTTTGGGACAGATGCTGGGAAACTCGCTCCCCTTTAGCATTTTTGTATAAGTGGGTGAGCCCGGCAGGGGTCGCCAGAAAAGCACCAAGTTTGGGGGCCAGCGCTATTTGGCGAATCTCATCGGTCTTCAACAAGTTGTCGCTATCAAAATGATTGACTATTTTAGTGCCGTCCCAAATATACAGTCCGTCGGTGTAGGTCCCTATATAAAGCTGTTGCTCATGATCATAGGCTAAAGATAAGACCGACTGCTCGGGTAATACGGTGCCTTGCCCCAAAGGCGATATTCCGGAGTCATTAATGACTGATAATCCATGGCTGGAGCCAACGATAAGTTCTTCATTACTATTCTCAGCTATTGCTCTGATATAGTTGCCGGTTAATCCATCTTTTTTTGTATAGGTTGTGAATAAGGCATCTCTGAATTGAACCAGACCACCGTGCGTCGCGACCCAAAAGCTGCCTTCCTGATCTTGAATGATATCGAGAACATGGTTATTGGGGAGACCTTGTTCCGTGTTAAATATTTCAATGCCAGACTTGTTGATACGAATGAGTCCGTCCCGGTAGGTACCCAGCCAAATATTGTTATTGGGTGATTGGTATAAGGTACTTATTCTGCTCTCGATTTCCGGAAAAATACGTTCAAATTCGTTTTGCTTTGACTGACGGTAGAGTCCCTTTTCCGTGCCGACTAATAACTGCCCGTTTTGAAGTTCAAGTAGCGATGTAATCAGTTGCTGTGGGATTGAGGGCACACTTTCAAAACGCGTATGCCCAGCCTTTTTCACCTGCAAACCTTTGTTGGTTGCGACCCATAAGTTGCCCCGGCTATCAATAAGCGACTCGAAAATAAACAGGGAGTTTAAGCCGTGTTTCGTCGTGAACTGTGCTGCTCTTTGGTTATTTTCATAAACGAGCAGGCCAAGCTCTGAGGTCGAAACCCAAAGATTACAACTTTCATCAATGTACAAGTGATTGACAAAGGGGGGAGCCGATTGCAACGCTTCCCAGTGACCATCATAGAAACGAGCAATTCCTCCGCGGCTGCCGGCCACATAAATACTACCATCACAATGGCTATAGGCTGCTGTAAACATTCCAACATCCGGCAAGCCGGTTTCACGCAGGTTGTCATAGATGTCGAAGCGGCGGCCATTAAAACGCGCAGGCCCCTGCCAGGTAGCTAACCAAAGGTAGCCTTTGTCGTCCTGAATAATTTCATTCACGGAATTGTGAGGCAAGCCGTCACGAGTTTCCCAGTGTCTTATCAAATAATCATTAAGACGGTCTTTTTTTTCAGTGATTTTACCTTGCTCTATATAAGCGGTCGCCACCGGAGAATTCAGGCAAAGAAAGCAGGCTAGCAGTATGGAAAAGGTGTACTTCATAAGTCATCTTTTATTTATCAGCATCATTGAATGGTATGTTGTCGGCGAATAGGTTGCAATAACTCTAAAGCCCAGAATCTAAAATTGAGTTTTATGAGTACGTTAATGTGAGAAAACAATTAAAAGGAGTAATACATGACAAAAGCTTATGCGGCTAAATCAGAAACGTCGAAGCTGGCCCCTCATTCAATAGAGCGTAGGGAGCTGCGAGACGATGATGTTGCGATTGACATTACTCACTGCGGTGTTTGCCACACCGATATTCACTACGCTGAAAATGACTGGGGTGGCACAATTTATCCCGTTGTACCCGGTCATGAAATAATAGGAAAAGTGACAGCTGTCGGTGACAAGGTTAAAGGTTTCAGTGTTGGTGACACAGTAGGAGTTGGCTGCTTAGTGGATTCATGCCGGGAATGCTCTTCGTGTGAAAAAGGTCTGGAACAATATTGCTTAAATGGAATGGTGCCAACTTACAACGGAGAGGACTTGCATGACCAAAGTATAACCTACGGCGGGTATTCTGAAAAAATCGTTGTTAGCGATCGGTTTGTCGTTCGGGTGCCGAAGAAACTCGACCCGGCAAAAGCTGCACCCTTACTCTGTGCGGGCATCACGACTTACTCGCCGCTGCGTCATTTTGGTGTTAAAGAAGGGCACAAAGTAGGTGTTATTGGTATGGGTGGCTTAGGTCACATGGGCGTCAAGTTCGCTAAAGCAATGGGAGCGGAAGTGACGATTTTCACTCGTTCTGAGAGCAAGGTAGCGGAAGCGAAAAAGCAGGGCGCCGATCACGTCGTTATATCAACCGACGACTCACAAATGGAAGCGGCAGCCGAAACCTTCGATTTTCTGCTTGATACCGTCCCGGTACAACACGATTTAAACCCTTATATTAATTGTCTTAAGGTTGATGGTACGCATATCCTAGTTGGCTTGTTAGAGCCTGTTGACCCTGCATTGCAAGCTGGTGCCTTAGTCATGAAACGTCGTGTATTAGCGGGGTCTTTAATTGGTGGACTTCCAGAAACACAGGAAATGCTCGATTTTTGTGCCGAGCACGATATTCACTGCGACGTGGAAATGCTGGATATAAAAAACATTAACGAAGCCTTTGTGCGTATGAAAAAGGGGGATGTTAAGTACCGTTTCGTCATTGATATGGATACGTTAAAGCAGTCTTAGTCAGCAAAAAAATTGACCGCGCTTTATCAGCCGTGGTCTAATTTCCCCAAAGAAGAGGTGCGTACATCAGGGATGTTCGAACTTAGGCCGCCAAAGCCAGAATTAAGTCGAATAAGAGGGGATGTCACGCCGAGGTAACATTGCTATTTGGCGCAATGTTGCCGGTTGCAGGGTTTGAACACCCGCAACTGTCACCTTTTAAGGTGGAGAGCTTCTGGTCTTTGCATTTTCCTCTCGGCCATTCATCGACGCCGCCAGTATTTTTCTGCAAAACCTAAGTTCTCCGAACACTAATGCTGTTATGTTCTGGAGAAGTACGTGAGTTTCACTGTTGCTAAGTTCGGAGGTACAAGCGTTGCGGATTACCGTTCTATGTTGCGCTGTGCCGAAATCATTCAAAATGATTCGTCTATTCGTCTGGTTGTTGTTAGCGCCTGTGCCGGGGTGACCAATCGGCTGGCTGATATAGCGATCGCACGTGACAAGAAAGTTGACTTTTTACTGGATGAAATAGGCGCTATTCACTCCTCAATAGTTGAAAGCTTTGCTTTTTCTGAAGACAAACAAAGAGCGCTTTCTCAACTGCATGAGGAGCTCGGGTGCCATTGCGGGAAACCAATAGAAGACTGGGCTGCATGGCGGGATGAATTATTAAGTTTTGGTGAACGTTGCTCCAGTCTATTGTTCTCGTGGGTACTGGAGCAAAATGGAATTGTATCGGATACCCTGGATGCGCGACAGTTACTCAAAACAAACAGCGATTTTGGGCGAGCCCAACCAGATGAACTCACTACTAAATCGCATTGTCTGGAGCAAAAACAGAAACTTGAACCCGGCTGCGTTTGGGTTACTCAGGGGTTTATTGGCTCAAATAACCAAGGGCAGACAACAACCCTGGGTCGTGGCGGAAGTGATTACAGTGCTGCGCTAATAGCGGCTGGCTTTAATGCAACGGATTTACAAATTTGGACCGATGTAGCCGGTATCTATACAACGGATCCCAGAATTTGTTCCAGTGCCCGCGCGATAGCGGAAATGAGTTTTTCAGAGGCCGCGGAGCTGGCAACTTTTGGGGCGAAAATCCTACACCCCTCGAGTCTGGCACCGGCAATACAAAATGACATCCGAGTTTTTATTGGCAGCAGCAAAGATGCTTTGGCCGGTGGAACATACGTTTCAGCCTCACCCACAACTCGGCCGGATGTGCGCGCCGTTGCACTAAGAAGAAATCAAACATTAGTAACGGTCCATAGTTTAAGCATGTTGCACGCGAGCGGTTTTTTGGCTCGCCTTTTTGAGATACTGGCTCGATATAATGTGAGCGTAGACTTGGTGACGACGTCGGAGGTCAGTATAGCTTTAACCCTCGATGAAGGGGGGAGTGTGGCTAATGGGGAAGCGTTATTGCCGGCTGCTGCGCTGGAAGAGTTAGAACAGTTCAGCCGGGTCGAAATTGAAACGGGTTTGTCGTTGGTGGCTATCATTGGTAATGGTATTGGACGTGATGCGCATATTAGCCAACTCACTTTCAATACAGTCAATAATTATGCCGTGCGTTTAATCTGTCAGGGGGCAAGCGAACACAACCTTTGCTTTCTTGTTGATGACGCTCAGGGAGAGAGTGTGATTCGAATTGTGCATGAAAAAATATTAGGTTAATAATATGTAAATAACGGTTTATTTAACCTAAAAGTAAACTACAGTTAAATTGCTTCTATAAACTTAATTTAGGTGACTATTATGAAACAACTGACATCAAAAACTCTGGCAATTACTTCGGCATTATCGGTAGCGTCTGCAATGAGTATGACTGCAGCGCAGGCAAACCCTTTTGAAGCGACCGAATTGTCTTCCGGTTATGAAGTGTCTCAACCTCAAGAAATGAAATGTGGTGAAGGTAAATGTGGGGAAGAGAAGAAAGCGAAGTCTGAAGAAATGAAAGAAAAAGCAAAGGAAGGCAAATGCGGTGAGGGTAAATGCGGTGAAGGCAAGCGCGGCGACGAGATGAAGCACGAAAAAGGTGAGAAAAAGCACGATAAATCTGAAGAAGGCAAATGTGGTGAAGGTAAATGCGGTGCTTAATCACCTAATGTTACTTTCGTTCTGACAACGAAACTGACTATAATGCTCGCTTTCTATTTGCACAGAATGAAGGCGAGCATTTTTAATGGATTTTTTACAGTCAATCATCCTGGGGATCATCCAGGGAATAACCGAATTCCTTCCCATATCGAGCTCTGCCCATTTAATCCTGATGCCGATAATGACGGGTTGGGAAGATCAGGGTGTCGGTTTTGATCTGGCTGTTCACGTTGGTACGTTGCTTGCCGTTATTTTGTACTTCCGCAAAGAGGTAGGTGAGCTCTTTATCGACGGACTGCACTCCATCAAGGTACGTCAACATGTCGGTCAAAGCCGGCTGGGTTGGGCTGTCGTCGTTGCAACTATACCAGCGTGTATTGCGGGCGTACTGTTGCTTGATTACATCGACACCACCTTAAGAGCAGTAGGCGTTATTATTACAACCACCGTTGTATTTGCGGTACTTTTAGCCGTAGCAGATCGCTTTGCCCGAGGCAACAGAACACTGCAGAATATCGGCTTTATAGATGCAATTATTGTTGGGTTAGCACAGGCGGTCGCTCTCATTCCGGGCACTTCACGTTCAGGTGCCACAATGACCGCTGGATTATTTTTAGGTTTGAACCGCGAGGCTGCCTCTAAGTTTTCATTTTTTATGGCTATCCCGATTACCGCCGCGGCCGCTTTGGTTAAGCTGCTGGAAATTGCGTCCAATTCTGTCGTTGTTGATTGGTCTGGTTTTCTCGTCGGTGGCGTTGTTTCGTTCTTAACGGCCATTACGGCCATTCACTTCTTTTTGAAATGGCTCAATGACTTCGGTATGTGGCCTTATGTCATCTACCGTTTAGTGTTGGCGGTTGTCTTATACTTGTTTTTCTTCTGAGTAATGACGTATGTATGAAAATGTAAAAAAGCGCTTATTCAGGCTAAAGAGCAACAGGATTTTTGAGACGGTGGTTGTTACCGTTATTATTATTTCAGCACTAGAGATTGGTGCGAAAACCTACGAACTTCCGTCCTTTGCGAACACCTTAACTTATGGTTTAGATTGGTTCATTACGCTGTTTTTCTTATTTGAAATAGCGATCCGGTTTGTTGCTGAGGAGGATAAAAAGGCATTTTTCCGATCGGGCTGGAACGTATTTGACACCGTTGTTGTGGTCATGAGCCTTATCCCGATAAATGATTCCGAACTGGCTTTATTAGCTCGTTTGGTCAGGATCTTCCGCGTACTGAGGATGATTTCAATCATCCCTGAACTGCGAACATTAATAAATTCTTTGATAAAAGCACTGCCGCAAATGGCTTACGTCGTGTTGCTCATGTTTATTATCTTTTATATATACGCGGCCGTGGGCAGTTATCTGTTTGCTGATATCAATCCGTTTTTGTGGGAGAACATAGCGACGTCAATGCTCACCCTGTTCCGGGTCATGACATTTGAAGACTGGACTGATATTCAGTACGAGACTATGGAGGTCTATGGCTGGAGTTGGATTTATTACATGAGCTTTATCTTCCTGACGGCGTTTGCGTTCTTGAATATGGTGATAGGTATTGTCGTTAACGTGATGAATAAAGAGGGGCAGCGTATTGAGCTGGCTCAGCAGGATGCGGATACCGAAGCTGCAGATAAAGAGCCGTCGATACGTGAGCTACAACAGGAAATTCGAGAGTTAAAGCAGTTAATAGTGGCCCGTAAAGAGGCCAACATTGAATAAAAGTGTCAGCCAGACCACGCTTTTTGTTAATGACATTCCGGTGACGGTAAAGCGCAAGCGGATAAAAAATTTGTATTTACGGGTAAGAGGCTCTTCTGGCGAAGTCGAAGTGTCGGCGCCTAGTCGCTGCTCGTTAGATGAACTAGAGCGTTGGTTATTTGACCGCCAAGACTGGTTGATAAAACAGCGAGAGAGAGCGGCTTTGCAACCGGTCCTGCCTGAATACAAGTTTGTATCTGGTGAGCAACATAAGTGTTGGGGCGAAAACTGCACATTAAATGTTGTGGTGAAAAAACGCGGAACGTCGGTTGAGCGATTCCACAATCAGTTAACGCTGACGTCCTTACCTCATTATAATGACATACAACGCAAGCAGGTTCTTAATCGTTGGTATCGTCAACAGATTAGCCAGGAAGTTGAGACTCTGTTAGAGGTCTGGCAACCTCGAATGGGCGCCTACAGTAGCGGTTTTGGCATTAAGGCAATGAAAACTCGTTGGGGTAGTTGTAATATACGCAGCAAAAAAATCTGGCTGAATTTAGAACTGGTAAAAAAACCACCCCAATGTCTTGAATACGTGGTTGTACACGAGCTCGTGCACTTATTTGAGCGTTATCATAATGCCCGCTTTTATGCTCTGATGGACCGCTTTCTTCCAGACTGGCGGGAACGAAAAAAACTCACTAACCAGCTTATCTGAGCTCTTCCCCTAATTGGTTCTGCGCTATTAGCCTAAACACATAAGCTACTTTGAATAGACCTGCTAAAATGATCTGCGACAGATGCAGAAAAACAAGCAGCATCAAAGGTAAATTCTCTTCCTGAAACCAGGCAAGATAAAAAACAACAACAGAAAGAACCAAAAATACGATCATTGAAGTATTTGATGTAAAGAGAAGCTTTTTACCGTTCATAATAAACATTCCTAATGTATGTTTAATAAGTGCATTCTAAATGCATTTTTAATTTAGATCAAGAAATAGTTAAGGAGTCAGTGGTGTAGTATTTACATACTATGGTGCGGGTGCACAATCTGGAACAGTCTTTAAATTTTTACTGTGACTTATTGGGCTTACAGGAAGTTAGTCGAAAAGAAGTGGAAAAAGGTCGCTTCACGCTCGTTTTCCTGGCCGCTCCGGCCGATATTGAGCGAGCGCAAGAAGATAAAGCACCAATGCTTGAGTTAACTTATAACTGGGACCCTGAAACTTATAATAACGGTCGTAACTTTGGGCATTTAGCGTTTCGAGTCGATGATATTTATCAGTTATGCGAAAAATTAAAAGACAACGGTGTCATTATCAATCGCCCGCCACGCGATGGTCATATGGCTTTCGTACGTTCTCCCGATAATATCTCCATTGAGTTATTGCAAAAGGGTGATGACTTGCCACCACAAGAGCCTTGGGCGTCTATGGAAAATACCGGCGAATGGTAATTCGGGGCCAGATCCTCTATAATCTGCGCCACAAAATTACAGAAGTAAGTTAATAGATTTTTACTTTGGTCCAATAAATAGGAATGACTATGTCGACTGATAAAGCAAAGATTATTTACACTGAAACGGATGAAGCGCCGCGTTTAGCGACTTATTCGTTTCTGCCTGTTATTGAAGCATTTACCAAGGCAGCTGGTGTTTCAGTTGAAACCCGTGATATTTCTTTGGCTGGTCGTATTATTTCGCAGTTTCCGGAGTACCTGACCGAAGAACAACGTCAGTCAGATGCTTTAGCTGAACTAGGTGAAATGGCGAAAACCGCAGAAGCCAATATCATTAAATTACCAAACATCAGCGCGTCGATTCCGCAGATGACAGCGTGTATCAAAGAACTTCAATCACAAGGCTATAAACTGCCTGATTTCCCGTTTGATCCGCAAACAGATGAAGAGAAAGACGTTCGTTCACGTTATGACAAAGTGAAGGGCAGTGCGGTTAACCCAGTATTGCGTGAGGGTAACTCAGACCGTCGTGCACCAAGTGCTGTAAAAAACTACGCAAAGAAACACCCACACCGCATGGGCGAGTGGTCTAAAGAGTCTAAATCGCATGTTGCGCACATGAACGAAGGTGATTTTTACGGTAGTGAAAAGTCAATGACCTCGGCTTCTGATGACACGTTTAAGATTGTCTTTGAATCCAACGGGGAACAAAAAGTACTGAAAGAGTCGGTACCGGTTCTGGCGGGTGAAGTTGTAGACGCGGCAACTATGAGTAAAAAGCAACTGCAGGCATTTTTTGAGAAAGAAACTGCGGCTGCTAAAGAGCAGGGCGTATTATTGTCACTGCATTTAAAAGCCACCATGATGAAAGTGTCTGACCCAATCATGTTTGGTCACGCGGTTCGTGTTTTCTATAAAGATGTTTTAGAAAAACACGCCGATGTCATGGAAGAGATTGAATTTGACCCAAGTAACGGTATTGGCGACTTATACAGTAAGCTGGACCAACTGACTGCCGAGCAACGTGACGCCATTGAAGCCGACATGAACGCGGTTTATGCGAAGCAGCCGGAACTGGCGATGGTTAATTCGCATAAAGGCATCACTAACCTGCATGTACCAAGTGACATTATCATTGATGCCTCTATGCCTGCGATGATCCGTGATTCTGGCAAGATGTGGGATACCAATGATAGCCAGAAAGATGCAAAAGCTATGATCCCTGACCGCAGCTATGCAGGTGTTTATCAGGAAACTATCGACTTCTGCAGAGAAAATGGCGCCTTTGATCCATCAACTATGGGTACAGTACCTAATGTTGGTTTGATGGCGAAAAAAGCAGAAGAATATGGTTCGCATGACAAGACTTTCGAAATTCCTGCGAACGGAGTGGTTAAGGTATTAAATAAAGCTGGCGATGTTGTCTTTGAACATAGTGTTGAAGAAGGTGATATCTGGCGTATGTGTCAGGTGAAAGACGAGCCAATCCGTGACTGGGTGAAACTGGCGGTGAATCGCTCGCGCTTAAGTGGTATGCCTGCGGTATTCTGGCTGGACAGTAACCGCGCACACGATGCTCAGTTAATTACGAAAGTTGAAAAATACTTAAAAGAGCATGATACCGATGGTCTGGATATTCAAATCATGGCACCGGTTGAAGCCACTCGTCATACTTTAAAACGTGTTAAAGAAGGTAAAGACACCATCTCTGTTACCGGTAACGTACTGCGTGACTATCTGACTGACCTGTTCCCAATTCTGGAACTGGGTACGTCAGCGAAGATGTTGTCTATTGTGCCACTGATGAACGGTGGCGGTCTGTTTGAAACCGGTGCTGGCGGCTCGGCCCCCAAACACGTACAGCAGTTTGTTGAAGAGAACCATTTGCGTTGGGATTCACTGGGTGAATTCCTGGCGCTGGCAGCTTCTTTGGAGCACTTAAGCCGTACCTTTGATAACCAGCGTGCGCAAGTGCTGGCTGACAGTTTGGATGTAGCAACCGCCAAGTTCCTGGAAGAAAACAAATCACCATTGCGTAAAGTGGGTGAAATCGATAACCGCGGCTCACATTTCTATCTGGCTATGTACTGGGCAGAAGCGTTGGCTAATCAGAACGATGACTCAGAGCTGAAAGAGCGTTTCAGCAAGCTGTTTGAAAAGCTAGCAGGTAATGAGCAGGCGATTATCGACGAACTGAATGAGATTCAGGGTGCAAAAGTTGATATTGGCGGCTACTATCAGCCAAATACGGATAAGGTGTCGACAGCAATGCGTCCTTGTTCAGTATTAAATGAGACGCTTGCCAGCTTATAATTAAAACCTTGTAAGCTATTAGTGTAAAAAGCAGGCTTCGGCCTGCTTTTTTTATATCAGGAAACTGCACTTAACCCTATTTGGAGCGATGATTTTGGCCAGTAGCAATTACCTTATTAATTTATACGAGCGCTGCTTAAAACTGCCTTTCGGGCGCAAGATTTTTTCGGCAATGTTTGCTCGCAAAGCGCCGTACTTCAAAACAATTAAACCGTTAATTACCGAATTAAAACCAAACTTCTGCCAACTGAGGTTCAGAAAGCGCAAGGCAGTACAGAACCATATTGGTACAGTGCACGCTATTGCGGTATGTAACGGTATGGAAATGGCGATGGGAGCGCTTGCAGAAGCCTCTATTCCCAAGCATCTGCGGTGGCTGCCAAAAGGGATGGATGTGCAGTATCTGGCGAAAACGGACAGTGATGTGACCATAGAAGCAAGTTGCTCTGGAGCGACTTGGGAACCGGGTGATCAACCAATATCAGTAGAAGCAAAGCGCAACGACGGCACCGTTGTGGCTTCTGGTCACATCACTATTTATGTTTCAGAGAAACCTAATCGATAAGATGAAACGATTGCTGTCTTCCGTTTAAATAATTAACACCGTCACCATTAAAGAACGCATCTTCTTCCAGCATGATGGTGATGGCTTTACCATCAAATGTGGTTTTGTTATTAAGCTCAATAGAGTAAGCCGTATTAGAGAACAATGGGTATTCCCCGCCACCTTTTATGGCGTCTTGTTTATCCCACATGCCAATGGTTGGCCCTGAGCCATGACCATAATAACCAATGGGGTGGGTGTAGATCATAGGCTCCAGACCTTCGTCTTTGGCCTTTTTTAGTGACGCTAACAGGATCTCATTACCTGAACGCTTCTCTTTAAACTCTCCGGTTAAGATATCCTGTAGCTTATTGGCATTCGCTAACGCCTGCTTTAGAGTTTCAGGTGCGTCTGATTCGTCTTCTTTTAAAACATAGGCATGCTGCTGAGTGTCGGTATTGAGACGTAAATAGGTAATGCCGAAGTCAACATGCAGTAAATCACCGGGTTGAATGGTGGCACCTGTCGATCGGGGATGTCCTGCTTGAGGCTCATCTATGCGCTGTACACTCACCGAAGGATGAAACCATACCGGCAGCTTTTCTTCTGCGGCACGCTCACGGAACCACCACTGTAGATCCTCCGTCGTGGTTTCACCGGCTGAAACCACCTTACTGGAAAAGCCTTCTGCAATAATTTGGTGCGCTAATTTGACCGCATTGCGATAGTAAGGAAGTTCTGCTTCAATTCGCGTTTCCAGCCAGGATACAGCAAGCGGCTCTGCACTAATCAGTTTACTTGTCAGATTATTATCGGACAAAGCGGCCATGAGGAGGTCCTTGTCGGTTGCCGTAATGCCATCAGCTTGGGCAAAGTCTTTCGATTGATTAATCGCAATGGTATCTGGATTGCGCTCTGTAATAATTTCTGTCAGACGTTGCCATTGATCGGGCTGCTGTTCGGGATCCCATGCGCTTTCAAATACTTCACCGACGTTATAGCGAGCAATTGCTAAGGTCTCAAGCTCTCTGCCGTTGCCGGGGTCATGAATAACCAGAATGGTTCTTCTCCTCGCAGACAACCAGTCACTGGGCAGAAAAGTGTTAAGAATAGGGTCCTCGTTGTATTCGCGGCTAATTAATAGCCACATATCAATGTTAGCTCGTCGCATTAAATCCGGAAGTAATTGCTGTACCCGTTGCTGGAGAAGCTCGTCAACAACTTCTGCACGTTGCTTGAGAGGCAGGGGACTGACATTTTCAGCGAATAAACTTGCAGAAAAGAGAGTACCGCAAGTTAGGCTGGCCAGTAGAATAATTTGTTTCAACATAAGCTTCCGCCGATAATAAAAAAGGGACCCGAAGGTCCCTTTCTATCAGCTTTTCACTTAGAAGTGAATTAAGGTCTGCCAACCGGTTCGTTAGCATCGATGACAGCGCCTGGGTGTTCATCATCATCTTCGGCAAGTTTCTCCCATTTACGAGTGAAAAAGGCCAATACGAAGACAATAGCGCCAACGCTTACACCAAAGATAAATATTGTCCAGTATAGGTCTGGCATAGCGCCCGGGTCGTTAGGATTCAATCCTCCGGCCAGAAGACCCGCGACAACGTTACCAATTGAGTAGGTAAGTACAAATACACCCATCATCTGGCCTGCCATACGTTTAGGTGACAGCTTACTCACCGCACTTAATGCAACAGGGCTCAGGCATAGCTCACCTACAGTGTGAATGAAGTAAACCGCAACCAACCAGTAAGGCGCCACTTTCAAACCACTTGCAGCAGCTTGAGAAGCAAAAAACATGACAATAAAGCCGGACGCCATGATGATCAAACCTAAAGCACTCTTAAAGCCGTACGATGGATTAATCATGCGTTTGCTTAAATTGATCCAAAGTGCAGCAAAGAAAGGCGACAGGGCAACAAGAAATATTGAGTTTAATGACTGGAACCAAGTGGTTGGTATCTCAAAGCCCCCAATCATACGGTCGGTTAAATCTCGTGCGAACAGGTTGAATGAAGACCCCGCCTGCTCAAACCCTGCCCAAAAACAAGTTGAAGCGATACACACAAGGAAAAGGGCTCCCAACCGCTTCATTTCATTTTTGGTGAGTTTACTAAATAAGAAGATACTTAAGTAATACACGAAAAATATAACCGTAAATACGATGGCAACATTGCTGGCAATAATGGTTGGATCAATGTAGATAACATCATTCAGGGCAAGCAAGGTGAAAACAGCTAAACCTGCAAGTAATGCCCAAATAACAGCCCAACTGCGTTTCATGCCGGCAGGACTCAAAGGTTTTGGTGGCTCCGCACCAACACCTTTTAATTTTGGCAAGGTTAGCCGGTATTGAATTAGACCAAATGCCATACCAACGGCAGCGGCACCGAAGCCCCAATGGTAACCTGCATTTTCCATAAGGTAACCCGTGACGAAATAACCGATGATGGAACCAATGTTGATACCCATGTAATACAGTGTGTAACCACCATCGCGGCGATCGTCAGTTGAGCCATACAGTTGACCAACCATAGCGGTAATATTAGGTTTTAACAGGCCAGTACCCAATACGACTAAAATCATGCCAATGAAAAAGCCAGCCTCACTCGGAATGGCCAACACAATGTGGCCTAACATGATGACTATTCCACCGTACCAGGTTGCTTTTTGGCCGCCTAATAAACGGTCAGATATCCAACCGCCGGGTAATCCCATAAAATAGACAGAACCGGTGTATAAACCGTAAATAGCGGTTGCGGAGACGACCGTTAAGGCTAAACCACCTTCTTGTAAGCTGGCTGTCATGAAAAGTACCAGCAGTGCGCGCATACCGTAGTAGCTCATGCGCTCCCACATTTCGGTAAAAAACAGGGTCTGTAAGCCCCCTGGTTGTCCGAAAAAACTTGAGTCTTTATCGACAATATTTTTTGGATCCATTCTTATTATCCATTTTGTTATTTAATATTAATAAGTTAGCGTCACTAGCGACCCTTTGCGACTAAAGTCGGAGTCGTAAAAGTGGCCTTACTTTACTAGCGACGGCTAAGAAATAAAACCGAAAACGATGAAATACTCAGTTTTCAGGGTGTTTGTCTCCCGGAATACTCTTACGCAAGTGCACCGGCTCTGTTTTTTTACGGTTAGCCCGTATTTTCAAATTGAGCATTTCGACCGTTAGAGAGAATGCCATGGCAAAATAAACGTAACCTTTTGGAACATGGAATCCGAAACCTTCTCCAATCAGCGTCATACCAATAAGAATTAAAAAGCTAAGTGCTAACATTTTTATCGTGGGATGCTTATCGACAAAGTCACTGACCGACTTAGCGGCTAACAGCATAACGCCAACAGAAATGACAACCGCAATAACCATTACGCTTAATTGGTCGGCTAAACCAACGGCTGTGATAACTGAATCTAATGAAAAAACAACGTCAAGAATCGCTATTTGCACAAGGATACCAGCAAAAGAGGCTGAAACCGCAGATGTTTCAGACTGGGATTCGCCTTCAAGAGCGTGATGTATTTCTAAGGTGCTTTTTCCTAAAAGAAAGAGTCCACCCAGTAGTAATATCAAGTCTCTTCCTGAAATCTCCTCTGCGAAAACACTGAATAATGGATCAGTGAGAGTCATAACCCAGGTTAAAGAGAAAAGCAGCAGTAGCCGTGTTCCCATTGCAAGGCCTAAACCAATAGTCCGAGCTTTATCACGCTGATGCTCGGGTAGTCGACCGACCAATATTGATATGAAAATGATGTTATCAATACCTAAAACAATTTCCAGCGCGGTCAGCGTCGCTAACGCGATCCAGGCTTCAGGCATGGCTATCCACTCAAACATAATTGTCTCCTGAAATAATAGTTAATAAAATGACGATTATATTGATGGCTAACGCTCGTAAATACAATCCAAATTAGATTGTCGACAATTTATCTTATAAAACCTTGCGATCGTTATTTTTTTCATGGAAAATGGACGAATCAATAATTACTGTCGACAATTAATGCAAATAGTCAGTCCTTTAGAGCGTTCGGCCATTACTTCTTCAGATAGAGTCCTGTTTGAAATACAGAGAGCGATTGTTGAAGGAAATATTGCTGCTGGCTGTAAAATTAGTGAGCCGGAACTGGCAAAACGTTTTAATGTAAGCAGGGCACCTTTACGTGAGGCTCTAGCCAGGCTTGAACGCTGTCATCTGATTGAACGAATACCCAATGCGGGTGCCAGAGTAGTTACCTTGTCTCCGGAAGGGTTAATTTCGTTATATCAAATAAGGGAAGAACTGGAAGGCCTGGCCTGTCGTTTAGCTGCAGAACAAATGCCGGATAGCGAAATTGAAGACTTAAGAGAGCTTTTAGATAAGCACCTGGAAACGCAACGAGTGCGCGAAGGCGAAAGCTACTACCAGGAAGCCGGCGATCTGGATTTTCATTACCGTATAATACTCGGCAGCAAAAACCAGTACTTAATCAATATGCTCTGTGACGAACTGTATTATCTTGTTCGTATGTATAGGGTTCAGATGGGAATGAATGGTCCCAGAGTATCTCGCGCCTTTGACGAGCATAAAGCCATTATTAACGCCATTGCCAACCGCGATGGTGAATTAGCCGATTTATTAATGCGCCGCCACATAGGCGCCTCTCGTAAGAACATCGAATTACGGTTACAAACAGAAAAGGAAACATCATGACTCATATGACAAGCCCAGGCGCGAAATTGCGCCAAGCTATTGCCAGCGAAAACCCGTTACAGATTGTTGGCACCATTAATGCCTATACAGCGATGATGGCCGAAAAAGTGGGGCATAAAGCGTTATATCTTTCTGGTGCCGGTGTGGCGAATGCATCTTTTGGGCTACCTGATTTGGGCATGACCTCGCTAAATGATGTTTGTGAAGACATTCGTCGTATCACTGCGGCGACCGACGTACCGTTGTTAGTTGATGCGGATACCGGTTGGGGCGGTGCATTCAATATTGCTCGTACGGTTCAGGAAATGACTCGTGCCGGTGCAGCCGGAATGCACATTGAAGATCAGGTGGCGCAGAAGCGCTGCGGGCATCGTCCTAACAAAGAAATTGTCACGCAGGAAGAAATGGTGGATCGTGTTAAAGCAGCCGTGGATGCGCGTATCGATGATCAGTTTGTGATCATGGCCCGTACCGACGCTTTGCAACAACAAGGGCTGGAAGCGGCTATTGAACGTGCTCAGGCTTGCGTTGATGCCGGTGCAGACGCTATTTTTGCAGAAGCGGTGCATACACTCGATCAATACAAAGCCTTCACCGATGCTTTGAATGTACCTGTTCTGGCAAACATTACCGAGTTTGGTGCAACGCCTTTATTCAACAAAAAAGAGTTGGCAGACGTTGGGGTGGAAATTGTTCTTTACCCTTTAAGTGCATTCCGGGCGATGAACAAAGCGGCATTGAACGTCTACAATAGTATTTTAGAGAATGGTGATCAGAAAGCCGTTGTCGATGACATGCAGACTCGCGCAGAGCTGTATGACTTTTTGAACTATCACGATTTCGAAGAAAAATTAGACCAGTTATTTAAAAAATAATACGGCGTAGCCTGACGTTCACGTCAGGTGACATATTGAAGTCAAAGAAATACGAAAAATTAAGAAGGGAACAAAAATGGCAGAGAAGAAACTGAGTGGCGCAGGTTTGCGCGGACAATCAGCCGGCGAAACGGCACTGTGTACTGTTGGTAAAAGTGGTTCAGGTCTAACCTACCGTGGTTATGATATTTCTGAGTTGGCCGAAAAAGTCAGCTTTGAAGAAGTGGCGTACCTTTTAGCAAAAGGTGAACTGCCCAAAAAGCAAGAGTTGGCTGATTATAAAAAACGTTTAAAATCACTGCGTACGTTACCTCAGGAAGTGAAAGACGTACTTGAGCGTATTCCAAAAGCAGCGCACCCAATGGACGTTATGCGTACCGGTTGTTCTATGTTGGGCAACCTGGAAACGGAAGAAAGCTTTGATGAAGCCGATGATCACATCGAACGTCTGTTGGCGACCTTCCCGGGTATCGTACTGTACTGGTATCGCTTTACTCACGATGGTGTTCGAATTGATACCGATTCGGAAGAAGAATCTATTGGAGCGCACTTCCTGCGTTTACTGCACGATAAAGCACCTTCGGAATTGCACGCAGCGGCAATGAATACCTCGCTAATTTTATATGCTGAGCACGAGTTTAACGCGTCAACCTTTACAGCTCGTGTCTGTGCATCAACACTGTCAGACCTTCACTCTTGTGTAACGGGCGCTATCGGTTCACTACGTGGTCCTCTTCACGGCGGTGCAAACGAAGCCGCAATGGAACTGATTGAAGGCATGAAAGATGCTGATGACGCGGAAGAGAAGCTGAAAGGTATGCTGGAACGCAAAGAAAAAATCATGGGCTTTGGCCATGCCATTTATCGTGATTTTGATCCGCGTAACGACGTGATTAAAGCTTGGTCTAAGAAATTGTCTGAAGAAGTGGGCGACAGCCGCTTGTACGACGTTTCTGTGCGTTGTGAAAAAGTCATGTGGGACGAAAAGAAACTATTCCCTAATGCAGACTTCTTCCATGCGTCGGCTTATCACTACATGGGCATTCCAACCAAATTGTTCACGCCAATTTTTGTTATGTCGCGTGTGACCGGCTGGACCGCTCACGTAAAAGAGCAGCGTGCAAACAACCGTATCATCCGTCCAAGTGCTGACTATACCGGTCCAGAGCCGCGTAAAGTTCCAGCTTTAGAAGAGCGTTAATTTAATCTTCGACTGATAAATAGTACAGGAGCAGTCATCTACTGCTCCTTTTTTCGTTTAACAATGACGATAAGTGGTAACTCATGACTTCATACCGTAAAAAACTCGCTGGTACCTCGCTCGAGTACTTTGATACTCAAGCCGCGGTGGATGCGATTGAGCCAGGTGCTTATGCGCGCCTGCCTTATACCTCGCGCGTATTGGCCGAAAACCTCGTTCGCCGTTGCCCGGCGGATATTCTGACGCAATCGTTAGAGCAATTAATTTACCGCAAGAAAGAACACGATTTCCCCTGGTTTCCGGCTCGTGTCGTCTGTCATGACATTCTGGGTCAGACAGCATTAGTGGATTTAGCCGGATTGCGTGACGCTATTGCAGAAAAGGGTGGTGACCCTGCCAAAGTAAACCCTGTAGTTCCAACTCAGTTGATTGTTGATCACTCACTAGCAGTTGAACATGCCGGTTTTGATAAAGACGCGTTCGAAAAAAACCGGGCTATTGAAGACCGTCGTAACGACGACCGTTTCCATTTTATTAACTGGACCAAAACGGCGTTTAAAAACGTGGATGTTATACCTCCAGGCAATGGCATTATGCACCAAATCAATCTGGAGAAAATGTCACCGGTTGTGCAGGTACGCGACAATGTGGCCTTTGTTGATACCTGTGTGGGTACAGACAGCCATACACCTATGGTTGATGCCTTAGGTGTTATCTCAGTTGGTGTCGGTGGCCTTGAAGCGGAAAGCGTCATGTTAGGTCGTGCATCTTACATGCGGCTTCCGGATATTATTGGTGTGGAACTGAGCGGTAAGCTGCAACCGGGTATTACCAGTACCGATTTAGTGTTAGAAATGACAGAGTTCTTACGTAAAGAGCGAGTGGTTGGTGCGTACCTTGAATTTTACGGTGAGGGCGCTGAAGCCTTAACGGTCGGCGACCGTGCCACTATCTCGAATATGACACCAGAATACGGCGCGACGGCGGCCATGTTCTATATCGATGATCAGACCATTGATTACCTGAAGCTGACTGGGCGCGATGATGACCAGGTTGAATTGGTTGAACACTTTGCCAAAGAGACCGGGCTGTGGGCTGACAGTTTGAAATCGGCTGAATATGGACGCGTGCTTAAGTTCGATTTATCGAAAGTTAAGCGTAACCTAGCTGGACCATCTAACCCACATTCGTTGTTACCGGCATCGGAGCTATCTGAGCGTGGCGTAGCGAAGCACATTGAGAATCCGGAAGAAGGCAAAATGCCTGACGGCGCGGTGATTATTGCAGCCATTACCAGTTGTACCAATACCAGTAACCCGCGCAACATGATTGCGGCTGGCTTAATTGCCCGTAACGCCAATAAGCTGGGCTTAACTCGTAAGCCTTGGGTGAAGTCGTCACTGGCTCCCGGCTCCAAAACGGTCAAAATGTATCTGGAAGACGCAGAGTTGTTGCCGGAACTGGAAGATTTAGGCTTTGGTGTGGTGGCTTTTGCCTGTACCACTTGTAATGGTATGAGTGGCTCACTGGATCCTAAAATTCAGCAAGAAATCATTGATCGGGACTTGTTCTCTACCGCTGTGTTATCCGGTAACCGTAATTTTGATGGTCGTATACATCCGTACGCCAAGCAGGCGTTTCTGGCGTCCCCCCCGTTGGTTGTGGCTTATGCGATAGCCGGTACCATTCGTTTTGATATCGAGAAAGACGTGCTCGGAATTGACCCTGAAGGTAACCCGGTTACATTGAAAGACATCTGGCCAAGTGACGAAGAAATTGATGCTATTGTGAAACAGAGCGTTAAGCCGGAGCAGTTCCGTAAGGTCTATGATCCTATGTTTGACTTGTCGGTTGATTACGGTGAGAAGAACAACCCGTTGTACGACTGGCGTCCACAGACTACCTATATTCGCCGTCCGCCTTATTGGGAAGGCGCATTAGCCGCAGAGCGCACCATGAAAGGCATGCGCCCGTTAGCGGTGTTGGGCGACAACATCACGACTGACCACTTGTCGCCTTCAAACGCTATTATGGCTGACAGCGCTGCAGGTGAGTATCTCGCGAAAATGGGTGTTCCGGAAGAGGATTTTAATTCTTATGCAACACACCGTGGCGACCATTTAACTGCGCAACGCGCGACTTTCGCTAACCCGAAACTGTTTAATGAAATGGTGAAGGGCGAAGACGGTAAAGTCATTCAGGGCTCGCTGGCTCGAATTGAGCCTGAAGGCAAGACCGTGCGCATGTGGGAAGCTATCGAGCACTATATGGAAAATAAACAGCCGCTGATTATTGTGGCTGGTGCTGACTACGGTCAAGGCTCTTCTCGTGATTGGGCTGCTAAAGGTGTGCGTTTAGCGGGTGTTGAAGTGATTGTGGCCGAAGGCTTTGAAAGAATTCACCGTACCAACCTGATTGGTATGGGTGTATTGCCATTGCAGTTTGAAGAAGGCACAACGCGTAAAACGCTGAATATTGATGGTACTGAAACCTTTGATATGAAAGGCACTCCAGAGGCCGGTTCAAGACTCACTCTGATCATCCATCGTGCCAATGGTGAAAGCGAAGAAGTACCTGTGCAGTGCCGTCTGGACACAAAAGAGGAAGTGTCAATTTACGAAGCCGGCGGTGTGTTGCAGCGTTTTGCTCAGGACTTTTTAGAAGCACAAGCAAGCTAAGGGGTTCTCAGTATGCTAAGTAAACCACAAATCAAAATCCCCGCCACCTATATGCGTGGCGGGACCTCCAAAGGGGTCTTTTTTCGTCTGCAGGACTTACCTGAGGCAGCGCAGGAGCCCGGCGCAGTTCGTGATGCAATACTGATGCGAGTCATTGGTAGCCCGGATCCTTATGCGAAGCATACAGACGGTATGGGCGGCGCAACTTCAAGCACCAGTAAAACAGTGATTGTGTCAAAAAGCGCTCAGCCGGAACACGATGTTGATTACCTTTTTGGTCAGGTTTCTATTGATAAGCCATTTGTCGACTGGAGCGGGAATTGCGGCAACTTGTCTTCGGCGGTTGGACCTTTCGCGATTGCGAATGGTTTGGTCGATGCTGATAAAATTCCTGAAAATGGCGTTTGCGAAGTACGGATTTGGCAAGCCAATATTGGTAAAACTATTGTCAATAAAGTGCCCATGGTCAATGGAGAAGTGCAGGAAACCGGTGATTTCATTCTGGATGGTGTTACCTTTCCGGCGGCTGAAGTGCCGGTGGAATTTATGGATCCGTCTGCTGACGGTGAATTCATGTTTCCGACCGGTAATTTAATCGATGATTTAGAGGTTCCGGGTATTGGAACATTAAAAGCTACAATGATTAATGCGGGTATCCCGACAATTTTCCTGAACGCTGAAGAAATTGGGTATGACGGTACCGAGTTGCAGGAAGCTATCAACGGCAGTTTGGAAGCACTTGAGCGTTTTGAAACCATTCGTGCCTATGGTGCGGTGAAGATGGGCTTGATTGACGATGTTGCAGAAGCGGCTAACCGTCAACATACCCCCAAAGTGGCTTTTGTGGCAGCACCAAAGGATTACACCGCATCCAGTGGTAAGGTGATTAAAGCAAATAACATTGATTTGCTTGTAAGGGCCATGTCGATGGGTAAATTGCATCATGCGATGATGGGGACGGCAGCAGTTGCTATAGGAACGGCGGCAGCCATTCCCGGGACCACAGTTAACCTTGCGGCTGGCGGCAATGACCGGACTATGGTGAATTTTGGCCACCCATCGGGTACTTTGCAGGTTGGTGCTGAGTGCAAACAGGTGAACGGGCAGTGGACCGCGATAAAGGCCATTATGAGTCGCAGCGCGCGAGTGTTAATGGAAGGTAATGTCCGCATCCCTGGTGACGTCCTTTAACCAATATTCTAAGGCAGCCAAATATCCTCAATAGGGGTATCCGCTGAAAAGTGGTGAGCGATTTGCGCTTGCAATAGCTCACCGCAGCTCAGGGCATCAGTCATGGCGTCGTGAGGGGCATAAAACGGCAAATTGTAGCGTTCGCGGCTGTCTGAGAGGCGAATCGACACTTGTTTCTTGCCGGTTAATTTGTCCCATAGACTGCGCTTCTGCCGATGAAAGCGCGCTTCAATTTCCATGGTGTCTATGACCGGGAAGTGGATACTTTCTTGCAGACGTTCCTCAAACGCACCCTGTAGAAACGGTCGTTCAATGCCTTGATAATGAACTACCCAGACTTTACCAGCAACAGCTTCTAATAACGGGTCAATAATTTCAGATAAATCCGGTGCTCGCTCTATGGCACTGTGCGTAATACCGTGAATGGTTATTGACTCTTCTGTCAGCAGCCTTCGTGGTTTCACAATCCATTGCTTAGCTTTACTCATATTAAGTCGACCAAGTGTCATGGGGATGACTGCAATACTGATAATGCCATGTTTGTCTGGGTTCATACCGGTGGTTTCGAAGTCGACGGCGACCATCGGCACGTCATTAACAGGAGTATCGCCGGCAGCGATACTCGCTTCATAGTACTTCTTAAGAGCTGGAGACTTCGCCGACTCGGCCAGTTTCTGAAAGCGTTTAGGCCAGTCTAAGGTTGCTCTTTGCTGCTGGTTTTCAGCGTCGGGCGGCAGATACAGCATTATCAGGCTCCGGAATATTTATAACGGAGGTATTTTTGGGCATTGCTTAGAATTTGAAAGGCATCCTTCAAGTTCTTGCGTTCAAAGTCAGATAAATCCTCGGGGGCTACGTTATTATCCGGTGTCTCTCCCGCTTCTAATGCCAGCGCCTGGTGACGAATACGCACCATTGAAATCAGTTCCAGCGCATCACGTAAATCTGGGCCGCGACCTTTAGGCAAAATACCAGTCTCAATAATATCCTCTAACCGGGCAAACGAATTTTGTCGTTTGCTACTAGTAGCCAGTGCATGAACGCGTATCAAATCAGCAACCGGACCTGTACCACGACGTTTGGTGTTAATACTGTCTCGATGCTTTCCATCTTTTTCCATCACAAAGTCTTTAAAAAAGCCAAGTGGTGGGGTCCGATTCAACGCGTTACGCGCCATAGAGCCAAGAAAGCGTTTGTTCCTAGGGGCTTTCTTTTGAATGAGTAGGTTTAGCTCTTTTGCAAACCCCATGTCACCGCTAACACCATCTAAATCGAAAAAGATAGAAGAGTGCAGAAGCTTTTCTGGTGAAGGGTTGTCGATCCAATCGTTAAAATACTGCTTCCACTTTGAAAGTGGCTGGCGCCATTTCGGATTGGTAGCCATAATATCGCCAGTGCAGTAGGTGTAGCCGCAAGCATTTAAACCGTCAGAAACAAACTGCGCAATATTTAAAAAGTACTCATCGTGTTGTTTCGGGTCAAAGCTGTCATCAAGCACCATGGCATTGTCTTGATCGGTTACTACGGTTTGCTCATCCCGAGCCATAGAGCCCAGAGCTAAAAAGCAATAGGGAACTGGCGGTTCTCCGTATTTCTCTTCAGCGAGTTCCAATAGTCTTTGTTTAAAACTGCGCCCAATAGTCGCCATAGCTGAACCGATAATACGCGAGTTCGCGTCTTCTTCGACCATACGGACAAAGCTTTTATGGACGTCAGGTACCAACTGGGAAAGTTCCTCGATGCTGGATTGCTTGAAAATACTGGAGACAATATAAAGACTGCTTTGAGACTCATGGCGCGCTACGTCGGAAAGTGCGATAACGCCTGCAACTTTTGAGCGGCGCAATACCGGCAGATGATGTAAATTAGTGCGAAGCATGGTCAAAAAGGCTTCGAACACGCGGTTATTATGCTGAATGAAAACTAAGTTTTCAGACATAATATCAGCGACAGAGTCTGAGGTGTCTTTATCTACGGCTAAGACGCGTTTGCGCAAGTCTTTATCGGTAATTATTCCAACCGGTTTGTCATGCTTCTTGCCGCTATAAATAATCAGAGAAGACACTTTTTCGTCTGTCATTAAACGGGCGGCTTCCCGTATCGACTTATTCTTATCGATAGCTACCGGTTCGCGGGTAATCAAAGTCTCAACTCTTGCGGACAGTGTCCGGTTGCGACTTTCTCGCTCTTTCACCGCATGACTGACACGTCGGTGCTCTTCTACCTCCACAGCATCAGCAAAGGAATCGTGTTCATCGTAAAACCGGTTAAATAGCTCACCCGGAATGTAATAGATGAGGGTGTCTTCAATGGTTTGAGCCGGAAACCGCACTCGTCCTTTACGCAATAAACCGGCTTCACCAAAAAAGCCCCCTTCATCCAAACGGTTAAATAGTGAACCGTCTCGGTGAAAGGTCTCTATTGAGCCACTTCTGACGACGTGCAAGGAATCAATAGGCTGATTGAATTCCAGTATTTGAGTGTGCGCTTTAAAGTAAGCCACGGACGCATTTTGTGCGGCTAGCTGAAGTTCTTCTTCCGGCAGCTCGTTAAATGGAGAGTAGCGGCGTAAGAAGTTCAGTATTTCGACGTGCTCAGCTTCCATATAAGCACCTTAAGAAATGAGCGACACCAAGAGGTGTCGCTCGTGGTCGGTTATTTTGTGGTTTTACCAACTCTTGGCTCAGAGCGCAAGCCCTTAACAAGAGAGATACAGGCTACCAATAATACAATGGTAAATGGCAAGCCCGCCGATACAGCCATCGCTTGAAGTGCAACGAGTCCTCCGCCAAGAATTAAGGCGATTGCGACTAATCCTTCGAACGTACACCAAAAGATGCGCTGAGGTACTGGCGCTTCGACTTTACCACCCGCGCTGATGGTATCAATCACCAGAGATCCTGAATCTGAGGAGGTGATAAAGAACACCATAACCAGAATAATCCCCACAAATGACGTGATCCCAGTCCACGGCAGACCTTCCAGCATAACGAACAGCTGCAGTGATAAATCAACGTTGGCAACTTCTTCAGCCCCGGCTAAGAACTGATCAATTGCCGCGGTGCCAAACACTGTCATCCAAAATACACAGGCAAGTGATGGTATTAAGAGTACGGAAATTAAGAACTCTCTAACCGAACGGCCTCTGGAAACACGGGCAATAAACATGCCGACAAAAGGTGACCATGCAATCCACCAAGCCCAGTAAAAGGATGTCCAACCCTGTGAAAAGTTTAAATCTTCACGGCCAACAGGGTTCGACAGGGCTGGAAGATTAATGATGTAGTTGTAAAGGTTATCAAAGAACCCGGTGAGAATGGCGACCGTTGGACCGACAATGATGACAAATAGCATGAGAATTGCTGCCAGCGTCATATTGATTTGCGATAGCCTTTGAACACCGGATTCAAGCCCTGCCAACACCGATATTGTTGCAATTGCTGTAATGCCACCAACAAGCAAAATTTCCATGGTGCTGCCTTCGGTCCAGCCAAACAGGAAGTTAAGACCTGCTGCTGCTTGAGATGCACCTAAGCCGAGCGAGGTCGCCAGGCCAAATAACGTTGCCAATATCGCGACGATATCAATGATGTGTCCTGGCCAACCCCATACGCGCTCACCCAAAAGAGGGTAGAAAATTGAGCGTATTGTTAAGGGGAGCCCTTTATTAAATGAGAATAGAGCTAGGCCTAAGGCTAATACCGCGTAAATTGCCCACGGGTGCAAAGCCCAATGGAAGATGGTTGCAGCCATACCTAATTTAATTGCAGCGGCTTCATCACCGCCTGCTCCGGCAAGAGGCGCCCAATCGGTGCGAATGCCATCTCCGTTGACTTCGGTACCAGCTAGTGCCGTACTGAAGTGCGTTATTGGCTCAGAGACACCGTAAAACATCAGACCGATGCCCATACCCGCAGCAAATAGCATTGAAAACCAGCCGAGGTAAGAAAAGTCGGGGCTCGCTTCTGTACCACCTATACGAACGTTGCCTAATGGAGAAAAAATCAAAAACAAACAGAGCAATACAAAAATATTGGCGGCACCGATAAAGAACCAGTCAAGGTTAGCTGTTAGCCAATTTTTGGTGTTGGTGAAGACTGGCTCGGCTTGATCCTGAAAAGCCAGTGTAACAAATACGAACGCGATGATTGCTATAGCGGAAATAGCAAATACGCGGTTATGAAAATCGAGACCCAACGGGCCAACTTTCATAACAACGTTATCTTGCCCTACTTGATAGTCGGTGTTTATCGGGTTGACTTCACCGTCCGGAATCATTGGATCTCTGGCTTTACGCTCCCGCTCGAGGTCTTTTTCCCCGCGGAGCACTTCTTCTTCTTTTTTAGTCATTAGCTCTCCCCTTTATAAAAGTAGGTACTTTTACGTCGTTGAATTTAAATGTTTATTCTAAATTCTTTTATTAGAGTATAGGGAGCTACGCAGATTTCTCAAAGTTAGATCGGTTTTCCGTTGAAAAAGTATTGAATTAGCAGAGTAGTGAAAGGTGGAGGCTAACGTGTCATTAAAAGACGCGTCAGCCCCTGAATAGAAATGAAGCTTTAAAAACTGAATTTGATGGTTGCTGCGATGGTATCTATATCTTGTTTTATTTCGTCTAAGTCGTAAAATTTATAGCCAACGCCAAAAGATAAACTGTTGGTTAAATGAAAGAGAGCTGACGCGTCGTATCGAATTGCGTTTTCATCATCAATATCGAGATAATCTGCTTTAACTGACAGCTCGAAAAAGTCTGTGATGATCGAGCGAATTCCCAACCCGGCTCCGTAGCCTGATTCTTTAAACGACTCTGAACCAAGTGCATCGACGGAGCCAACCAACTCTAGCTTTTCGTAGGTTGCTGTTGCGAAAATATCAGTGGAGTCGGTGATACTGTGATTAAACCCGATACCGGCGTTGAGTGAGTCTAGATCGACATCGCCAAAATCCGACTCATCACCGACAGAGTCGAAGTTAGCTAAGAGAAACATCGAATCGTTGAGGGAGAACGATCCTGCTACTCCGTAGCCCTTCATTGAGATATCTTCATCAATTGGTGTTTCGATATCCGTCTCTATGTATGAAAGCTCAATTTTGTCCCAATTAGGAGAATCTGCAAAAGCGCTAGTTGAAGTTCCTATCAATGCGAGTGCAATTAATGTCTTTTTCATAGTGCTTCCTTAGTCGTAATTAGCTTAGCAAAAAAGGTAACCAGAAGGTTATCCTCTGCTAAAGCTAGCTTTCTCTTAACGCGTCAGCAATCGCTTTTACGAAACCTTTAATCTAGCCGGTTAATTAACGAGATTAAGGCGGCTTCGGCAACTCTTTTTATATTATCGCGCTCTTCGCTATCACTTACTTCATAAGTGACTGCATGAGCGCCGAATTCATCGGCAATAAACTGTTTAAAAACGCCACTTTCAGGATGGTTGCCCGACTGATAATCAAGCTCAACTGACTCGACCATATCGTTGATTTCTTCAATCCAGTTATAAACACGTTGAGGTTTTTTTAGTGGGACGCCGCTGGGCGATTCATAGTTTTTGGGCATAGTGTAAAAGACATTGCGGCGAGTTGAGTGGAAATCAATTGCGAACTCTATCTTCCCGCCATTTTTAACCAATTCAGTGAGATATTTAACCAGAGCCTGCGTTTCAGGTAATGACTGCTTTTCCCAGTCACGGTTCATGTCTACACCTGTGGCCGTTAAGCGCCAGTTTCCGTGATAAACACCGTCGGGATTCATATTAGGAACTAATAATATATTGTAGTTTTGCCGGAATTCAGAAACGTACGCCTGGTCACTAAACAAGAGTTCACCAAAGTGCAGAAGCGCCAAAGCACCAGTCACTTCAGGCGGATGTTGGCGGCCGATAAGCACTATCCATTTGTCGCTGGACTTAACTGTGTGCTCTAAGGCGGCCAGATTTCGGCCCTCGCTCGAAACGCCTAACGAGATAACTTCGGTCTGCTGGGGTTCTTTAATTAAACTACTGAGCCACTCAATATAGTGAACATTATCAATGATTTCCTGTCCGGCTATGTACTCCCTGACATTTGCAGCTAAAGTCAATTCAAATTGAAGCGTTCCATCGCCTTCGGAAAAAGGAATTGGGTGCCACATTTCTTTATCTTTACTACGTTTGGGTTTGTATCTCGATACTCCGGTGCTTGCAACCAGAGTGATATTGATAGTTTGGCTGGATTCGGTAAGGTTTTCCACCGCAAAAGCGTACCAAGGGCTGGGGTTTATTTCTTCACGCTCAGGTTGCAGAAAAAGTTCGTATTGAAAATTGTCTACTTTTTCACAATGGTGCAAGCGACCAACCGCAAAGTTGGTCGTAAAATTAATATTTTCGAACGCGCAGCCCTCTGGCCTTTTCTCAATTTTCTCAGGTTGTTGAAGCGTTAACTGACTTAGTAACGCTGCACTGGCTAACGACAGCATCTAGAATGCCCAGGATAATGTTGCGTATGTATAACGCCCACGGTTTGAATGGACATCGGAGAAATAACCGAAACTTTCATCAGCTATCGGCGGTTTCTTATTTGCCAGATTACGTGCGCCTAATCGTAGGCTTAAACCGTCGAACGCACTTTGATTAAAGTGATAGTCAAGATAGATATCGGTTGTCGTCCAACTATCAATCGGCATCATGTCACCCTCGGAAGTGGTAATACTGGTTTCATAGAAGCCATCAATATAGTTAACTCTAAGGCCAGCCCCCCAGTTTCCTAGATCCCAGTCAATACGGGCGAAGGCACGCCACTTAGGGTTACCGTTCATTTGCCTTAAATCGCCTGCGCCAACCACTGGTATGTCAATAGGTACCGCAGGATTCCCTTTTTGTTGAGCTTCCAGCACGATGGCACTGATTGGATCAGGTGTTTGCATAAACTCGCTAAGGTGAGCTGCGTTAATCGAAAAATTGAACAGCCCAAAGGTGTCGCTGTTCACTTCGTAGTTAATACTAATATCCGTACCTGAAATCTCGCGAACCTCTAGATTATCGTATTGGTTATTTACATAAACGACTTCAAGTTCATCGTTACGGATGACCGCAGGGTTTGAAGAACCTTGTGAACGTAATAAAGAATCATAGAGTAAGTGCGTTTGACTGTTTAAAATTCCGACAACGCCTTCTTGTTCGATAGTCCAACGATCAACGGTAATGAGAAAGTTATCAAACGGAGTTATAGCAAAACCGACGTTATAAATTTTATCTTCCTCTGGCTGCAGTTGTCGGTTACCGCCCCTGACTTCAGTTATGCTGTAGCGATCGTTAAGCACCGGATCGGTTCGTGTATTCGTTCTAGACACGCTTTTTTCGACAACCTGAGGTAAATTGGGGGCACGAAAGCCGCCTGAGTATGAGGCTCTGAGCTGCAGCCATTCAACGGGTAACCAGCTGAAGGCAATTTTAGGTTTAGTGACGTCGCCGACATCAGAAAACCGTTCGTAACGAAGGGCTAATTGCATATCGAAGGTTTCATGAAAGGGAATCAAAAGCTCGCTGTAAGCTGAGAAAACATTGCGACTGCCTTCTGCATCTGGTGTGGCACTACTTCCCAGAACATCCGATTCGGTCATGAGTTCGCCGGTTATTTGGTCATAGAAGGGGGTCGAACCATCGAGCAGCGGATCCCGGTCATCGGCATAAGCTTCATATCGATATTCAAGACCCGCTGCAATGCCTATGTCGCCCGCATACCAAGTTGAGAGTTTAGAGTTTGATATTTTGAAATCCCAGAGCGCAAGTTCGCTGGAGCTGTCGCGGCTAATGTCTTCCGTAAGTCCGGCGATGACGTCAGGCGAATTATAGACTGAAGTTCCGGTATTCAGGTTGTCCGGATCACCACCAATAAATGGGTTATACGCTTCATCAAGGTCGGTTGAGTTTATCGCTTTTTGCAGTGCGCTAACGCGAATCCGATTAAAGCCCGTATCGAGTGTATCTGCTCTCGAGTAGAGTAGTGCTGACTCCCACTCCCATAGCTTTACATAGCCCTTTATGCCGCCGAGTAAACGATAACTCGAATCTTCCACTTCGATTCGCCGTGGCCCGACATCCATAGGGCGTATATTGCGTAGCGTAACGGTTTCGCCAAATGGGTTGTAAGCGGCGTTTTGACTTATCGTAAAACGTTGTGCAGTGAGGTTGGCGTTTTGTTCCCGGCGACGTTCCGATAAAGCCTGGTAATAGAGTGCTTCCCCAAAAAGTTCGAGGTTAGGCGCAAGAGAATGTGTGTAGTAAGCAAATAAATTTAGCCGGTCAACGGCAGATGTCATGCTTTGATCCTGAAGTGCTGAGTCATATCGCATCTCTCTGGGAATTGAGCCTTCAGCAGCACAGACATCATCAGATAGGCTCTGGAAACAATCGCCCATAGAAGCAGGACGGATATGAAAACGGCCAATATCTTCGCCATCAAATATTGCCCAGGGGCTTGACAAAGATCGGTTGTCTAGCTGCGTATCACCGATGAATTGTTGCGGAACTCTCTCATTAAAACGTCGATCTTCACTTGCGGAATAGGTGCGTTCATTAGCGCCTATTTCGTCTCGAGTATAGTAGGCAAAAGACAGGCTTAAGTGGCTTTTCTTATCGTTGAAGAACAGACCGGTTGAACCACTGGCTAAGTATTGCTGCATGGATGTGCCAGCGGCACCCCCCGCATTCAGCTTGAGTTGAGTTTCAGTTATTTCTTTTTTAAGAACGTAGTTAACGACACCAGCGACAGCGTCTGTTCCATAAAGTGCTGATGCGCCATCACGAAGTACTTCAATTCGCCTTAAACTTGTTACCGGCAAAGTATTTGAGTTAACAGTAGTCACTGGAACAAAGTTTTCAGTTTGAGTTCCGGGATGGAGGACTAAACGTCGGCCGTTCAGCAGAGTTAAAGTATTACCTGTACCTATGCCTCGTAAGTTAATTGATGCGACATCGCCGCGGGCATCATTAACACCACCAATAGCGCGTTCGTTATTGAAGCTAATATCTCCCACCTGAGGGATTGAACGTAACAGTTCATCTCCTGTTACTGCGCCGGTATTGGCTATATCGTCTGCGTCCAGAATCGTTACCGGAAGTCTTCCGGCCGCCTGAGCTCCGCGGATATTACTGCCTACAACTCGAATTCTTTCAATAGACTCTTCTTCAATCTCAACTGGCTCAGTCAGAGAACCTTGGGGCTCAGATTCAGCCTCAGCAACAGGACGAATGATAAAGGTGTTTTCCGATTGACGTACCGCCCTGAGCCCCGTGTCTTGCAATAGTTTGTCCAGGGCGTCGGTAGTACTAAATTGGCCCTGTAACGGCCTGGCAAGTTGTTTTTTGACGATGTCCGGGGAGAAGATAATTTGTGTTTGTGTGTCTTCCGCAAGTTCAAGCAAGGCAGCGCTTAACGTCGGTTCCTCAATAGATAATTGTGTTTGAGTTGGCGCTTGTTGTGGGATTACATAATGCGCATACGTGGGAAATGTGAAAGAGCTTATGGCCGCGTATGTACAGATTGCTAAGTAACTTTGTCTGTGATTTTTCATGATCAGTACCTGTTATTAATTGAAAGGTTACCGCTTTCCTAATAACTTATACGCAACAAAAATATATACCCTCCATTATTTCCGAGTTATTTGTACAATATTTTCCTTTTGGTTAATCTCAATTGGTAGTGTCATTGCGAGTGCCTCAAGTATCTTATCGCCGTTTTCTAGGTGAAATACGCCACTGACCCGTAAGTCACCACTATGGTTTAAATCGATTTGTATTTTTTTTAGGCGGTATCTGTTAAGTTCTTTAACGATCTGGGTAAGAGGGGCATCGTCGAAACGCACCATGCCTTTCATCCAACTGGGCTGTTCCACTTTTTTGTTAAGCCGTTTTAGTGAAATCTCGTTATTATTAAGTGTGTAGGTTGCAATATCTCCCGATCTCAATAAGTTGGTCGTCTCATAGGCTTCGGATTGCTCTGGTGCTAAAGACACTTTTCCTTTAACAACTGACACTTTTACTGTTTTCTCTTTTGCCTCTTTATGAACGGTGAACTGAGTTCCTAAAACCCGAATTTTCTGATTGCCGGTATCTATAATAAAGGGGCGATTAGGATCTGCATGGATATCAAAGAATGCTTCCCCGCGTTTTAACTCAACGAAGCGCTCCGTGGCGGTTAAATTAATAGTTATTTCGCTGTTTGTGTTTAATGTGATAACCGATCCATCAGTTAAGTTAACACGACGAACTTCACCAACTCTTGAAATGACGCTTCCCTGTTTGAGCTTGAATGTCTGCCGGTCATTTGAGGTCATCACAAAGGCATCATTAGCAGAGACTGAAACGGCAGGTTTCGACTGAGAGAGTGCTGGTCTGAAAGGTTCATGTTGAGAATTTTTTGGCAGAAAACAAAGAGGCGAAATTATGAGCAAAACCGCCGCTGCAATTGCTAGCCAATTGCTAATGTTATAACTGCGTTTAACTGGTGTATAGAGTTCACTGCTTTGCTGCCAAAGTTGCAGCATAGTTGAAAATTCCTTTTCGTGGCTGGAATCATCATTACACCAATTGCGGATTTCTCGCTCCTCAACATCGGTCAACTCGCCCGAATATAAGCGAGTGACATAATAGGCTGCCTGACGTTGCAATTTATCTTCTGTTTTCATGGCAGACTCTCTGATTCTTACTGACCCGCTCGGGCTCTGGTTGATTCGTTGCCCGCCTTATCTGGTGAAGGGTCGCTGCAATATACTTTTCGACCGTGCTGATTGAAACGTCCAGTTGATCGCTAACTTCTCGATAACTTAAACCGTTAATTCGATTTAGTAGAAATGCTTGTCGATGAACTGGGTTTAGTTCGGCTAAGGCCTTTTCAGTGAGGTTTAGCATGGCTTTATTGGTATAGATCCTTTCAGGTGATGTGAGGTTAGTGCAATGCGACTCTTCAATTTGAGATATGTGATCATTAGTGCAACGACTTTGAGCATGCCGTGCTCTATCAATAATGACGTGATTAGCAATTTGCAGTAGATAGTTTTTGACCGTCGACATTCTGCCAGCCAATTTTATAGGAAGATCTGAGACTTGACTCAATTTTACATAAATCTCCTGCATGATGTCGTCATAGTCTTCGTACTGGTTTGTTCTTACACGGACAAACCGACGCAAAATCAGATCATACTCACTGACGAGGTCTTCAATAAGCTTAGTACTAGCAGCGCTCCGCTTTGATTTTGGGTTAGACAAATTAAACCGATACCTTGTTAACAATTAACCTAGGTATAGATATATACGTAGCCTTAGCGTTTTACCTCCATCTTTAATACTTCTTAACAGTGAAAGGGAGTTAACAAAAAGGCGCTAATCGATTATCCCAATCTGTTTTTCGAATCTATCTGAGCCCCCTAAGGCTGGGCGTTTAGTCTATATTAATAAGGCATTTATCGTGCTTAACAAAAAGGCTAATTAATCATGTTTAAGAAAACAGTACCTTTACTTTCTGCTGTAGCAATTGCTATGTCTTTTGCGGCGGGATCGGGTGTTGCTCACGCTCAGGAAAACTCATCCTACGAGATGAACTCTCCGGAACCTAAGTCAAACGAATTCTGGTGGCCTAATAAGCTTAACCTCGAGCCGTTGCGTCAGCACAGCCCTGAATCCGACCCTTACGGTGACGATTTCAACTACGCTGAAGCGTTTAGTCAGCTTGATTTAGAGCAAGTTAAAAAAGATATTGAAGCGTTAATGACTTCAGATCAGGACTGGTGGCCGGCGGATTACGGTCACTATGGTCCGTTCTTTATTCGTATGGCATGGCACGGTGCCGGCACCTATCGGGTTCAGGATGGCCGTGGCGGAGCCGCAGGTGCTCAGCAGCGTTTTGAACCACTAAACAGTTGGCCTGACAACGTGAGTCTGGATAAAGCGCGTCGCTTATTGTGGCCGGTTAAACAGAAGTACGGCAGAAGCATCTCCTGGGCTGATTTAATGGTATTAACCGGTAATGTCGCACTTGAGTCTATGGGCTTTAACACCTTTGGTTACGCCGGTGGGCGTGAAGATGCCTGGGAGCCAGACATCGTTTACTGGGGTCCTGAAAAGGAATGGTTAGCCGGAGACAAGCGTTACACAGGCGACCGGAAACTTGAGAATCCGCTGGCTGCAGTTCAAATGGGCTTGATCTATGTTAACCCTGAAGGCCCCAATGGCAAGCCTGATCCACTGCTGGCGGCTAAAGATATACGCGATACATTTGGCCGTATGGCAATGAATGACGAAGAAACAGTTGCGCTCATTGCGGGTGGACATACTTTCGGGAAAGCACACGGTGCGCATAAGCCCGAGGAATGCTTAGAGGCAGAACCCGCAGCGGCACCGGTTGAGCAACAGGGTTTAGGCTGGAAAAATAAATGTGGTAAAGGTAACGCTGAAGATACCATCACCAGTGGTTTAGAAGGTGCATGGTCGGCTGCTCCAACACGTTGGACTATGCAGTACTTAGATAACCTATTTAACTATGAGTGGGAGCAGACCCGGAGCCCGGCTGGTGCCATTCAGTGGATCCCTAAAGACGGGCAGGCGGCTAATTTAGTGCCTGATGCACACGTGGAAGGAAAGCGTCACGCACCTATCATGTTTACAACCGACCTTGCGCTTAAGTTCGATCCTGAGTATCGAAAAATTGCTAAGCGTTTCCATGAAGACCCTAAAGAGTTTGAACTGGCGTTCGCAAAAGCCTGGTTCAAGCTAACGCACCGAGACATGGGGCCTAAACAACGCTACTTAGGTGATATGGCTCCGCAAGAAGACTTGGTCTGGCAGGATCCAATTCCAGCAGTCGACTTTGAGTTGATTAGCGACAAAGACGTTGAACAGCTTAAAGTGGCAATTTTGGATTCAGGTCTTTCTGTTCCGCAACTGGTACGCACTGCCTGGGCGTCTGCATCGAGCTTTCGAGGCACCGATATGCGTGGCGGAGCGAATGGCGCTCGTATTGCTTTAGAACCACAAATCAGTTGGGAGGCGAATAACCCTGCGGAGCTCAAAAAAGCTCTGAGCACACTGAAGAATGTTCAGAAAGACTTTAACGACGACTTATCTGGCGATAAGTACGTGTCTTTAGCTGACGTGATCGTTTTAGGTGGCGCTGCCGCTATCGAGAAAGCAGCCAAAGACGCGGGTTACGATGTTACCGTGCCGTTTGAACCGGGTCGTACTGACGCGTCTCAAAAAATGACCGACGTTAACTCGTTCTCTTTCCTTGAACCTAAAGCGGATGTGTTCCGGAACTATTATGAGGAAGGTAACCGTGTTTCTCCTGCGCAGCATATGGTGGATAAAGCGGATCAACTGACGTTAACCGTACCGGAAATGACGGTGTTAGTGGGTGGTTTACGTTCATTAGATGCTAACTATGATGGCAGCGACCATGGTGTATTTACCAATGAGCCGGGTACGCTCAGTAATGACTTTTTCGTTAACTTGCTGAGCATGGATAACGAATGGAAAAAATCGCCGGACAACGAAGGCATTTATATTGGTTATGACCGGAAAACGGGTGAGCAAAAATACACCGCAACACCGGTTGACCTTATTTTTGGCTCGAACTCTGAATTGCGAGCGGTCGCTGAAGTCTATGCAATGAGTGATGCAGATCAGAAGTTTGTAGGTGACTTTGTCCAGGCATGGACCAAAGTGATGAAACTGGATCGCTTTGATTTGAAATAAAACCAATGATCTAAGGTTATTGTAAAATGAAAACGGTGGCGTTAAAGCGTCACCGTTTTTTTGTGTCTGCTTAGTATTCTCTACAACAGTTTGGCACGAAATCGTTTGCCTTTTATTTTGTTGTTACTGATGAGCTCTAAAGCGTGCTTAGCCAAGCGGGAATTAACAGCAACAAAGCCAAAGGTACTTTCCAGTTTTATTTTCCCAATATCCTCAGCGCTCAGTACATTGTCTTTCGTCAGTACACCAACAACATCACCGGGTCTTAGTTTGTCTTTTTTTCCGCCACTTAATTGCAATGTTGTCATTGTCGCTTTTAGCGGCTTACTATGAGATAAGGGCGGTGCTGGTTTTACCTCGATAGGCTCAGCAAAAGTGTCTTCAAGCAGGCGCATTTTGTAATCATCCTGTGCGCCAATTAAGGTTATAGCGACACCTTCTTTACCGGCACGGCCGGTACGGCCTATGCGATGAGTATGGGTATCTAAATCGTGAGCCATGTTGACACTAATTACCAAATCCAGCTCTGCAATATCCAATCCCCGGGAAGCAACATCGGTTGCTACCAGCACGCGGACACTGCCGTTACTGAATTGTATGATTGCCTGATCCCGGTCTTTCTGCTCAAGTTCTCCGTGTAAGGCCAGAACACTGAAGTTATTTGTACTAAGTGTATTGAAAATGTCTTTTACTTCATTTTTTGTATTACAAAAAATCAGACAGTTTTCAGGCTGTTGTTGTGCTAAGACATTCATCACCATCTGCGCACTGTCGCTGTTGTCCATTGCGTAAAAAAGCTGCTTAATTTTTGGTTGATTATCTTCCTGAACTGCACTTATTTTGGCTGCTTTAGTGGTTACCTGCGTGGCCAGAGTTGCAATGTTTTGAGGGTAGGTTGCGCTGAATAGTAAGGTCTGCCGAGTTTTCGGAGTATGCTCAATAATCGCGTTAAGGCTTTCCTGGAAGCCCATTTCAAGCATGCGGTCGGCTTCGTCGAGAATCAATGTGGTCAGCGTCGATAAATCAACGTTGCGCTGTTGCAAATGGTCGAGCACTCGACCGGGTGTACCCACCAGAACGTGAGCACCATGCTCTAAAGAATGGGTCTGGATACGAGTAGGTTCACCACCGCACAGACTTAATACTTTAATGTTTGCTATAGACTTAGCCAGCTTGCGCACTTCGTCAGCCACCTGTTGAGCTAATTCGCGAGTAGGGCAGAGCACTAAAGCCTGTGGCGCAAAGCTTTTGGTATCGAGCTTTGACAGCAGCGCCAGAGCAAATGCGGTTGTTTTCCCCGAACCGGTCTCGGCGTGGACGACCGCGTCGGCATTATTCAAAATAATCGGAAGACTAAGCGACTGAACCCGGGTCATTTGTTGGTAACCCATTTCATCCAGCCTGGTCAGTAAGGCGTTTGGTAAGCTCAACTGGTTAAATTGAATGGGTTCAGGTGCCTTTTCAGGCAAATTATTAGGGATAGTGTCAGACATTAAAAGTGCCATGTTTGGTGTCAGGTTTCTACGGTTATTGTAACAGGCTTTGGGTTAAAGGTAGTGCGGTAATCGTTTAAAAACGCTAGTGTTTGCGGGAGTAAACACCTAATAGAGTCACGGTGACCAGAATTAAAGCCATTCCCAGGATTTGGGAATAAGCCAGAGCCTCACCTAAAATAATGACGCCAAACAGTGCAGCGGTCACCGGTTCAATGGCCGACACTATGGAGGCGAGTGCCGGTAATGTTTTTCTTAAGCCGATGATATAAAGAATAAAAGAAGCACCACCGCCAAGGACACCCAGAAGCAAAAATAAAGGCCCATCTCCTGAGCCTACAACGCCTTTTATTTCTTCGATATCAATTAGAGCTCCCAGCGCAATTAATAGGGTAGAAAAGGCGATAGTAAGAATAGCCTGCGGACTTCCTTTTGCCGTTGCGTATTTAAAGCTAAAGATAAATAGTGCCAGGGACAGACCTGAAAGTAGCCCTGCGGTAACACCCAAAAAGGTAATGCCTGCGCTGTTAATCTCATAAACTCGAGTGAGCAACATGACTCCTATCATGACTAACACGATGGCAGCCCACTTTGTTGGTGTGGATCTTTCGAATCTGAGTGCGAAGGAAATAAGATAGACAAATATCGGAGCGCAATACATCAGTGTTGCAGCAATCGCAACGCCGCTTTCAGAGATACTGAAGAAATAAAAGGCAAAATTACCCGCTACACCAAGTCCTGCAATAGTAGACCACAGCCATAATCGTTTATTTGCCAAACCACTATTGTGCGGCTGCAGTGCTAACCACATCAGGAAGAAGAAAAGCCCAATGGCGCCCCGATAGAATGAAACTAGCAAAGGGGACCAGCCATTATTGATAAGGATACCGGCAATTCCACCGGACAGCCCCCAAAAAAGCGCTGCCGTTACTACCAGTATGACGCCTGAATAAGCCATGCTTCGGTCAACTTTTAGTTAAAAATTTAATGAGCTGAGCGTATTGAATTTAGAAGATTTGACTGGGATTTTCAAATGGTGCGTCCGAGTAGACTCGAACTACCGACCTCTGCCATGTCAAGGCAGCGCTCTAACCAACTGAGCTACGGACGCACATATTAGGAGTGTCGTTAAGACGGGCGGTATATTAGTGATTTGCGCTCTCAGGTGCAAGTGATTTTTTGTGAAACCTATTTGTTTGTCGAAATTCTATCCAACCCCGGGCGTAAACTCACACTCGTCAAAGAATTTCTGCCATGGCCGAACAAATTCAACGGAGCTGTCGGTCAGCTTTTTACTCAGCGAAGTTAACTCCTGGATGTATTTTTTTAACGAGGGCTGGGGTGCAATAGACTGGAGTGTATCTAGAGTGGTCAGCAAGCGCTGATGTTGTTCTATTAACTCCGCCAAATCTTTTTGCATAACTTTAATATAAACTTCATTAAACAAGTTGCGCATTTTCATAGCGCGTTCTGGCTTCGGATCACTTAGGCACCCTCCAGCCTTTGTTAAATTGGGTAATTGAGCGGTAATGTGATCAAGCTTATGAGAATAATCGAGCATGGTACGAAATAATCCGGGCAGATAGTTGCTGCGGGTTAGCCGACCAAGCATTTTTGACATTTCATCCAGGGCGTCTGGTTCTTTAGAGTAATTCCAGCGCTCCAGAATGCGGGTAAAACGCTCGAGGGCATTAACCGCGTAGTTGTACTCAGTTACGTGAATCCGTTGCAGAGGACTGCTGCCGACAGACAACGCTTTACGAAAGGCTTCATCATAAGCAAATGCATTCGCCAAGCTGGCGTCTAACAGGCTTTCTTTTTGTGCTAGCGCGGTTTCCAGTTTGTTTTGAATATCCGAGGATTCAGGGTGGTCAATACAAGCTTTCAGTGCTGAAACCATTTTTAGGTCAGCGTAGTATTTATTAAAACCATCTTTTAAACGCCCCAACGAGCTGTTGTTTTCCGCAATGAGTTGACCCACTTCGCAGTAGCTAAGGCTTAACCCTTGCAGCAGACTTAAACTCGTGCGTTCAACCGGCACAGCCAGGTCTCTTTTGCGAGGGTATTGTGCTTCTGGCTTTGGTGTTTCAATACGTTTTTCTGGCAGTTTTAAGAGTGTACTAAGGCGTTGATGAAAGGCATCAGCGTGCTCTGTAAGTCCCGGATTATCGGTACAGGCGAAGAGACTAACAGCCGCAAGAGCGTAGCCAAACTGTTTCAAAATAAGTACACTTCGCTTCATTGTTTTCATTCCTTGTAACAAGGTCTATCGATGTTTACCGGTATTGTTCAAACCCAAGCTACGATACTTTCAGTCTCTGACCAAGGATCTTTTCGACATTTGGTTGTGAAAACTGAACCTCAATTTCTACAGAATTTAGCTATTGGAGCAAGTATTGCAATAAATGGCTGTTGCTTAACTGTGGTTCAATTCAGTGACACGCAAGTACATTTTGATGTAATAGATGAAACTTTAAGTTTAACCAACTTAGGTCTTTTAGGTGAAGGCGATAAAGTCAACCTGGAGCGGTCGTTGAAAGTGGGTGATGAAATTGGTGGGCACGCGGTTTCTGGTCATATTCATTGCCAGGGCAGGGTGACTAAAATTGACGCATCTGAGAATAACGTAGCTATGTGGATAGAAGTGCCGGAACAATACTGTACTTACCTGTTTGCCAAAGGTTTCATTGCGGTGAATGGCGCGAGCTTAACGGTAGGCCAGGTGGACGCTAATTGTTTTAGCTTACACCTCATTCCGGAAACGTTGCGCTTAACGAACCTGGAATCGACAGACGTGGGTGACAGCCTGAATATTGAACTGGATCAGCAAACGATTACCATCGTTGAAACGGTTGAGCGTGTGTTGGCGGAACGTCAGTAAAACTGCTCGTCATTTCCGTCTACTTTTACTCGTGCCTGCTGGTTAACCTCATCAACTTGTAATTGAACATGGATGAGATCACCGCAGGCAGAACACTCTTCCTGATAGTCCTGATTTCCCTCAGACGTATCAATATCGATAAAGGTATTGTGCCCACAATGAGGACATTTTACTGGCACGCTTTTTAAGTCTTCTTCGTTCATACTGAACTCTTGTTTTCGGTGTTATATTCCTAACTATAGAAATAAAATACCAATTCCGCCCAACGAAACCAATGCACCAATGATTGAACGTAGGGTAATCTTTTGTTTTTTCACTAAAGATATTGGAATTAAAAACAGCGGTGCGGTAGAGAGTAACGTTTGGGTTAGGCCCGGATTGATGTTAGCGATGGACACTTGTTGTAGCCAAATGGCCAGGAAGGTGCCAAATACAATAGCGCCGAGTAAAGGGAAGGGATTAATTGAGCGGCACTGTTTTATTATTGCGCTGTATGCACTGCGTTTTGAAAAACCAACAATAATAGCGAGCAAAATAGAGCCTGAAGCAAGGCGTACAAAAGCGGCATCAATGGCGTTGATATTGGATTGCATGAGCACTGAAAATGCCATGACTAATCCGGTAGCTTGGCATAACGCAGCCGCGCCGCCAAACAAAATGCCGGACACTGATAGCGCAGGCTGTTTGTTCGGGGCTTTCTCGCTTACCACCCACAACACTCCGCTTAAGGTGATTACGGCACCGGTGACTTCAATAATGGATAATGTGTCATTTAAAAACACCCAAGCCATAAAGGCAGCAAGTGGCGGAGCCAGGTACTCGAGCAACATGGCATGCCATGGGCCTAAACGCCGTAGCGCAGCAAAATGACAACTGTCTCCAACAGTGATACCAATAACACCGCTAAGAGCCAACAGCCACAGTCCTGAACTGAGTATTAGCGAGCTCCCCAAAAAAACGCTTACTATGAGTAACAGGGGGGTGGCGACAACCCCTTTCACCAAGTTCATTTGCAGTGGTGTGAAATGGCTGCCTGCACGGTGGTACAACAAAGTCGCAATAGCCCAAAAGCTGGCAGCTAATAATGCGGCAAGTTGTCCGACTAACTCCCCGGTAATGTCTAACGTCAAAACAGGCTCTGTGGTTGCTCAAATGTAAGCAGTCGATTATAGTAGCCTCTCGCGTTCGATGGTACCGGACGCAACAAATTTCGACGCTTTTTCTGAAAAACAGATAAGGCCAAATAGAGCACGTGGCACTTGGTAGGTGTCACCACTGGTTAGAAAGGAAGTTTCATGCCTGTAATTACTCTCCCTGACGGAAGTCAACGCGAATTCGATAAATCCGTAAGCATTATGGATGTTGCCGCTGATATCGGTGCCGGCCTTGCGAAAGCAACCGTTGCCGGTCGTATAGATGGCGAGCTGGCTGATGCTTGTGACCTAATTGAGCACGATGCACGGGTCGAAATTGTCACTCCGAAAGATGACGATGGTCTAGATATTATTCGGCACTCCTGCGCTCACTTAATGGGGCATGCAGTAAAGCAATTGTGGCCAGACGCAAAAATGGCTATTGGGCCGGTCATTGACAACGGGTTTTATTACGACATAGACGTTGACCACACCTTCACTCAGGAAGACTTAGAAAAGCTTGAGAAGCGGATGAAAGAGCTGGCGAAGACGGAATATGTCGTTGTTAAGAACAAAGTCAGCTGGAAAGAAGCCCGTGAAACTTTCGTAGAGCGCCATGAGCCCTACAAAATCGAAATTCTGGACGAGAATATTCCGACAGACTCTTATCCTGCGCTATACCATCATGAAGAATATACGGATATGTGTCGTGGACCACACGTACCCAATATGAAGTTTTGTCAGCATTTTAAAATTATGAAGATGGCCGGCGCTTATTGGCGTGGCGACTCTGAGAATAAAATGTTGCAGCGTATTTACGGCACTGCCTGGGCGGATAAGAAACAGTTAAAAGCCTACTTGCAGCGTTTAGAAGAAGCTGAAAAGCGTGATCACCGTAAAATAGCGAAAGCGCAGGATCTGTTTCATTGGCAGGAAGAAGCACCGGGCATGGTGTTTTGGCACCATAATGGCTGGACAATTTTCCGTGAGCTTGAAACTTATATACGCGAGAAAATGCGCGAGTACGAGTATCAGGAAGTGAAAGGTCCAATGATGATGGACCGTGTGCTTTGGGAAAAGTCCGGCCACTGGGAAAAATTCTCTGAGTTGATGTTCACAACGTCTTCGGAGAACCGTGAGTACGCGGTGAAACCAATGAATTGTCCGGGACACGTGCAAATTTTTAACCAGGGGCTAAAATCTTACCGTGATCTGCCCCTGCGTATGGCCGAATTTGGCAGTTGTCACCGTAACGAACCTTCAGGTGCTTTGCACGGATTGATGCGGGTACGTGGTTTTACCCAGGATGATGCGCATATATTTTGTACAGAAGACCAGGTTCAGGAAGAAGTCGCTGGCTGTATCAAAATGGTGTATGAAACGTATAAAACGTTCGGCTTTGAAAAGGTTGATGTAAAGCTGTCAACTCGCCCTGAAAAGCGCTTAGGCGATGATGCCACCTGGGATCGTTCAGAGACGGCATTAGCACAAGCGTTGAAGAATCACGACATCGATTTTGCCTATTTACCGGGTGAAGGGGCCTTCTACGGCCCGAAAATAGAATTTACTTTGTTCGATTGTCTGGGCAGGGCGTGGCAATGTGGTACAATACAGCTCGATTTTGCGTTACCAGAGCGTTTAGGTGCCACTTATGTAGGCGAAGATAACGAGCGACACACGCCAGTTATGATTCACCGCGCTATTTTAGGCTCACTTGAACGTTTCATGGGTATTCTTATAGAAGAGTATGCTGGACGCTTCCCATTGTGGTTGTCGCCAACGCAAGTTGTTTTAATGAATATCACGGATAATCAAAGCGATTATGTGCGAAAAATTGTCAAAACCCTGAACGAAAAGGGAATTCGTGCATCAGCCGACTTGAGAAATGAGAAGATAGGCTTTAAAATCCGTGAACACACATTAAAACGTGTTCCATATTTACTGGTTGTCGGCGATAAAGAAGTCGAAGCTGGTGAGGTTGCGGTACGTACACGTGGTGGTGAAGACTTGGGTAAATTCCCGTTAGAAGACTTCATTGCTCGTGTAGAGGACGAAGTCCGTACTCGCAAAATTGATTAATTGTTTGGAGGAATAAACCATTAAAGGCGGAAAAAGAACTCAGAAAGCTGCAGATAAAAATCGTATCAACGAAGAAATTCGTGTAGATGAAGTTCGTTTGATTGGTGTAGAAGCTGAACAGATTGGTATCGTCAGTATTACAGAAGCTCTTGACGCGGCAGCAGAAGCTGGCGTTGACTTGGTGGAAATGAGCCCTAACGCAGAGCCACCAGTTTGTCGCTTAATGGATTACGGTAAATTCCTCTTTGATAAGAGCAAAGAGCAAAAAGAGCAAAAGAAAAAGCAGAAACAGATTCAGGTCAAGGAAGTTAAGTTCCGGCCTGGTACTGATGAGGGCGACTACCAGGTAAAACTGCGCAACCTGCGTCGTTTCCTCGAGGGAGGTGACAAAACCAAAGTCACTATCCGTTTCCGTGGCCGGGAAATGGCACACCAAGAATTGGGTATTGAATTGCTAAACCGTGTTAAAAACGATTTAGAAGAAATCTCAATTGTTGAGTCGTTCCCAAGACGTGCCGAAGGGCGCCAGATGATTATGGTCTTGGCACCCAACAAGAAGTGATTGTGGTTTACAAGTAGTCTGATTGTCAGGCTCACCCTGTCACACTTTTATCAACAATGCGGAGTTTAATTTCATGCCAAAAATGAAATCGAACAAAGGCGCTTCCAAGCGCTTTAAGAAGACTGCTTCTGGTGGTTTTAAGTGCAAGCAATCTCACTTGCGTCACATTCTGACTAAGAAGAGCCCTAAGCGTAAGCGTCAGCTTCGCGCGAAGAACATGGTCCATGAGGCCGACGTTCAATTAGTCGCTCGCATGTTACCGTACGCATAAGGGGAGATAGCAAATGGCACGAGTAAAACGTGGTGTAATCGCGAGAGCGCGTCACAAAAAAGTCCTGAAGCAGGCGAAAGGTTATTATGGTGCCCGTAGTCGCGTTTATCGCGTAGCGGTCCAGGCAGTAACTAAAGCAGGTCAATACGCATACCGTGACCGTCGCAACAAGAAACGTCAATTCCGTCAATTATGGATTGTTCGTATCAATGCTGCGGCTCGTCAAAACGGTCTGTCTTACAGCCGCTTTATCAATGGTCTGAAAAAAGCATCTATTGAAATCGATCGTAAAATCTTAGCCGATATCGCTGTTCATGATCAAAACGGTTTTGCCGCTTTGGTTGAGAAAGCAAAAGGCGCACTGTAATTATTCAAAACCTTTAGGGGTGAGAATAAACAGATTCAGAAGGGAGCCAATTGGCTCCCTTTTTCATTGAAAATTCGCTATTATAGCGGCCTTATTATTTATCTTGTGTTGTTGAGGGATACGATGCAGCTAGAGCAAATTGTTGAGCAGGCTGAATCGGCCATTGCGGCCGCAGATTCACCGACTGCGTTAGACGAAGTCCGCGTCGAGTATATGGGCAAGAAAGGGCAACTGACTGAGCTGTTAAAGGGCCTGGGTAAGTTGGATCCATCTGAGCGTCGGGAAGCCGGACAAAAGATTAACGAAGCGAAGCAGCAAGTGCAGACGAGCATCAATGCTCGGAAAGAGTTATTAAAAGCTGCTGAGTTGGCTCAGAAGCTTGAAGCTGAGCGTATTGATGTGACTCTACCTGGCCGGCATTCAGCGGTAGGCGGTGTGCATCCTGTTACCCAAACCATTCGTCGTATAGAGCAGTTCTTCGGCGATTTAGGTTTTAGCGTAAAAGAAGGGCCTGAAGTGGAGGACGGCTTCCACAATTTTGACGCGTTGAATATTCCGGCAAATCATCCGGCGCGGGCCGATCACGATACTTTTTATTTTACTCCCTCAACAATGTTGCGTACACAAACATCGGGTGTTCAAATCCGCACCATGGAAAATGAGCAACCGCCGCTGCGGATCATTTCTCCGGGCCGTGTATATCGTAATGATTATGATCAAACCCACACACCGATGTTTCATCAGGTAGAAGGGTTAATGGTTGATACCGATGTCAGCTTTACGCAGTTGAAAGGTATTTTAGAAGACTTTCTGAATCACTTTTTTGAAGAATCACTGACGGTACGTTTCAGACCATCTTATTTTCCGTTTACCGAACCTTCGGCAGAAGTCGATGTGATGGGTAAAGACGGCAAATGGCTGGAAGTGTTAGGCTGCGGTATGGTGCATCCTAACGTGCTAAAGGCGGTCGGTATCGACTCAGAAAAATACACCGGTTTTGCTTTTGGCATGGGCGTAGAGCGTCTGACTATGTTGCGCTACGGTGTGAATGATTTACGCGCGTTCTTCGAGAACGACCTGCGTTTCCTCAAACAATTTAACTAACGGGCAGTAAGTAATGAAATTCAGTGAACAATGGTTAAGGGAATGGGTTAACCCCGACATCAGCAGTCATGGATTGAGTGAACAGCTCAGTATGGCTGGCCTTGAAGTAGATGCTGTTGAGCCGGTTGCCGATGAATTCCATACTGTCGTCGTTGGTGAAGTGATTGAGTGTGGTCCTCACCCAGATGCAGATAAATTACAGGTAACCAAAGTCGACGTTGGTGATGACGAGCCAGTTGATATTGTTTGTGGTGCCTCGAATTGCCGTTTGGGTATTAAAGTTGCCGTAGCTAAAGTCGGTGCTGTATTACCTGGTGACTTTAAAATTAAAAAAGCAAAACTTCGTGGGCAGCCATCTAATGGCATGCTGTGCTCGTTTAAAGAGCTAGGCCTTATTGATGAGCATGACGGTATTATCGAGTTGCCGGCAGATGCTCCGGTAGGGAAAGATTATCGCGAGTATTTGCAACTTGATGACAACAGCATTGATATTGATTTAACACCGAACCGCGGTGATTGCTTAAGTATTCGGGGCATTGCCCGCGAGGTGGGTGTCCTGAACCGTCTGGATGTCACAGCACCCAACAGTAGTGAAATTGCAGCCAGTATTGAGGATGCATTAACTATTACGTTAGCTGCGGCAGAGCAATGCCCGCGTTATCTAGGACGTGTTATCAAAGGCGTCGATTTAACTCGCCCAACGCCTGTATGGATGACAGAAAAGCTGAGACGTAGTGGTATTCGTAGCATTGACCCTGTTGTCGATGTCACTAACTACGTTCTGCTTGAGTTGGGTCATCCGATGCACGCTTTCGATTTAGATGCATTAGAAGGCAATATTACGGTTCGTCTGGCAAAGCCTAAAGAAGAGCTGACTCTGCTTGATGAACAAGAAGTTGAGTTGGATGAGAATACGTTAGTTATCGCTGACGACAAGAAAGCGTTAGCTATGGCAGGTGTTTACGGCGGAAAAAATAGCGGTGTGACCGAAAACAGCAAAAATATTTTCCTCGAAAGCGCGTTCTTTGCACCGGATGCCATTTTGGGTAAGGCGCGTCGGTATGGCTTGCACACCGATGCATCACACCGCTATGAACGGGGTGTTGATCCCCAGCTTCAGCGGGCTGCAATGGAAAGAGCGACTGAACTACTGCTTACTATTTGTGGCGGCGAAGCCGGTCCGGTAACAGAAGCAGTTGCAGAAGAGTTTTTACCACAACGTGGTGATATCACACTAAGAATTAGCCGATTGGCAAAAGTTCTGGGTGTCAGTATTGCTGACGACAGCGTAACTGAAATTTTGGAACGTTTAGGTTTCGATGTCTCATTCAACGGACAGCAATGGCAAGTCGGTATTCCATCCTACCGTTTTGACTTGAGTATTGAAGAGGATTTAATTGAGGAAGTTGCGCGCATTTACGGCTACAACTCAATTCAGGCTGCTCCTCCGGCAGCTCAGTTACGCATGACTGAGCGCAAAGAGAGTGAACTAAGCGTCCATAAGCTTGTTGACTCCATGGTCAGCCGTGGATATCAGGAAGCAATAACGTACAGCTTTGTTGATCCTAAGCATCAAGCACTGATGTTTGATGAAACAGCTGCTTTAACCTTGCCACATCCAATTTCTGTAGATATGTCTTCCATGCGCGTGAGTTTATGGCCGGGGCTAGTCGGTGCTGTAGCTCATAACCAAAAGCGTCAGCAGGCCGTTTTAGCGTTTGTAGAAACGGGATTACGGTTTATTCCTGATGAGTCCGCAGAAAATGGTGTTCGGCAGGAAGCGGTGATTAGTGGGATACGGTCTGGCAAGGCACATTCTGAACACTGGTCTGAAGGTGATCGTGGCGTTGATTTTTACGATGTAAAAGGGGATGTTGAAGCTTTATTGGCGCAAACCGGTAATGCTGCAGCGTTTCGCTTTGTCGCGTCACAAAACCCGGCTTTGCACCCGGGGCAGTCTGCAGCAATTTACTGTGGCTCAGAAAAAGTTGGCGATATTGGCGCTTTGCATCCAAAATTTGATAAGGCATTGGGTCTTAATCAACGCACTTTCGTTTTTGAGTTGGCTCTATCGGCAGTAGCCCAACGACCATTACCGCAAGCTAAGCCGGTATCGCGCTATCCATCGATTCGACGAGACCTTGCATTGGTGGTTGATAAGCAAGTTGCGGCGGGCGAGCTAATTGCTGCGATGGAAAATGTTGGCGTAAAACAGTTAGTTGACCTAAACTTGTTTGATGTTTACGTTGGTGACGGTGTGCCGGAAGGTAAGCAAAGTCTGGCCTTATCCGTGACTCTACAAGACAGTGACAAAACGTTAGAAGAAGCTGAAGTTACTGAGCTTATGACGAAATTTATTGAGACATTAAAGAGTGAGTTTAATGCAACATTGAGGGATTAAACTATGGCGCTGACCAAGGCAGAACTGGCAGAAGTGTTGTTCGACAAATACGGTATTAATAAGCAAGATGCCAAAGTGTTAGTTGAAGATTTTTTTGAAGAAATCAGAGTTGCTTTGGAAAAAGGCGAGCAGGTGAAGTTGTCAGGTTTTGGCAACTTTGAACTGCGGACTAAAAGTCAGCGCCCTGGACGAAATCCTAAAACGGGCGAGGAAATACCAATTTCTGCGCGCCGGGTAGTTACTTTTAAGCCGGGTCAGAAATTCAAAAGCCGAGTGGAAAATGCAGAGCCTGAAGGTTAACTTCAGGCTCTTTTCGTTTAAGCTTTAGCTGTGGGTTCGTAATTAGCGGAAAAAGAGTTGGCTAAACGGGTTTAACAACCGACTTATGCCAGAAGTAAAATGCAGTGGTGCATCCAGTGTTGCTAAGGTTAGGCAATCTTCATCATGTGTTTCCGGCGTATGGGTCCGGCTTGGATCCAACAAGATAAAATCACCATCCCGATACTCATTTTGCTCATCGTTAAAAACGCCATCGATAACCAGGGTCGCTTCCTGCCCTTTATGAGTATGCTCCGGAACTTTTGCTCCCGGCGCCATGTAAATTAAATTGGTTTGGTTGCCATTGTCCAGCGTCAGTGGCGCGCGCCATAGTTTTCCGACTAACTTTGACCACTCACCTATACGATGACTGTTATGCGCTAAAGTCCGCGGCAAAGTAAACCGGCGACCTTCCAGAGACAACATCTCATTTGGCTGATACGACGGTTTATTGCACGCAGACGAGGCAAATATAGCTTCCAGCATTTGGTCACATTGAGATTTGCTCATGGTTGTACTGGCAACACTGACTAGAGTGTCTATGTTTTCTTCGCACAACTTTTGCTCAATTTCGCACACTGTCTGACGGCAGGTTTTACACATATCAATATGTGTTCCAACGACGAGCGTCATTGCTGCGCTTAAATCGCCAGCAGCGTACTGATATAAATGGCCTTCGCCTGGGTGTGATTTAATCATCATCGACTATCAACTCTTTCAATTTTTTTAATGCTAGACGAGTTCGGGACTTAATTGTCCCTAAAGGAACTCCCAATGCATCAGATACTTCCTGCTGGGATTTTCCTTCAATATAAATCTTTTCAATAACCACCCGTTGCGCGTCCGGCAACTGGGCGTAATAAAATGATATTTCCTGCATCAGGACGTCGTGATCTAACGCGTATCCGTCATCCAGACTATCGGTCTGTTCTGAGAGGATAGGCCAAAGTTCATCCGCACTGATATCATCTTTGCGCTTCTTGTTCTTTCGCAGTAAATCAAAGCGAATGTTACGCGCTATCGTAAATATCCAGGTGGATGGTGACCCACGGTCAGGCTTGAACAAATGAGCTTTATGCCAGACATTGGTCATCGTTTCCTGTACCAAGTCCATAGCTGTCTGTTCATTACCAAATTGTCTTGTAGCGTAAGATTGCAGCTTTGGCGCAAACTGCCTAAAAAGTTCACTAAAGGCAGCACGACTTCTATTTTCTGCTATCTTTGCCAGCAGTTCAGCTGCTTTTTCTGCAGCGTCTGTCTGGGTGGTAGTCATAGACCCCCGGTTCGATGTTCTTCCTGACACCATTTGCATAATTAGACCTGCTACTTTCGCACAATGTTCTAACTATTACGGGGCGTCGGAAAAACTGGATCACCCAGATGGCAGAATGTTTACTCAATTAACGGATTAAGTCTAACAGATATTCTTTTGCTTTAAGACAGTTTTCGCTTCGAATCAATTCTTGCTTGGTGTAAACATCCAGTGGCAGTATTTCCAGCCAACGAGAACAAATCCAATCGAGTTTCTCGTAACCCAAATCGGGCAGTAGCTCGGACAGTTCAGGGTAGGTTTCAAACGCTTCTTGTAGCCGGGTTTTTAATTTATTGGCGTTAGCATCTAGAGAGAGCTCGGGCCAGTTTTCAAGATATTCAATTTTTCCAAATCGTAATTTATCTTTTTCAGACCAATGCTCATCAATGCGAACACGGTTTTTACCCTCAACGGTTATGCCCAGTAAGCCATCGTCACGGGGTTCAAAATCGATGATTTTAACTGTGGTTGCATAGGGAAGTAAGTAGTCGTCCGATGTTGCTGCATGTTCGTTATTGAACATAGCGACGACAAACTCGCTGTCACTTTGCAGGCAGTCCTTTACTAACCGGGTATAACGTGGCTCGAACACTTTCAATTTCATGCGACCGCCCGGCATTATATGCGCGGTGAGCGGGAATAGCGGTAACTGCTGGTACTGCTGCATATAACCTCAGTTGGTTAGCGACTTGGAACCTATAACAAGCATTACGTCGACGTGGGTAAGGTTGGATCTTTTTTATCGCATAAATGACAAACTATTTTTCCTGGTATGGCGTACATTAATTTGAAGAAACTTTAATAAGGATTTTATGGTGAAACTGAAAGTTGGTATTAGCTCTTGTTTAATGGGCGATGAAGTCCGGTTTGACGGAGGCCACAAGAAATCCTCATTTTGTGTTGATGAACTCAGCCGGCACATTGAACTCGTGCGTTTTTGTCCTGAAGTGGGTATCGGTATGCCGGTTCCCAGACCGACTATAAGGCTGGAGCAACACCATGGAGTGCAGGCTGTTGTGCCTAAAACCGGGCAAAATGTAACGTCAGAGTTATCGGCTTTTGCAGATAAAGCCCAAGTGAAAATTGATGAGCTTAGCGGTTACATTCTCTGCGCGAAGTCTCCCAGTTGCGGAATGGAGCGGGTTAAGTTATACGACCCCGAAACCGGACACGCTCAAAAGGCTGCCATGGGAATATTTGCTGCACGCCTTCACGAAAATAACCCCGCGCTCCCCCTGGAAGAAGACGGTCGGCTTAACGACCCTCATTTGCGTGAAAACTTTGTGATGCGGGTTTACGTGTTTAATCAATGGAAAAAGACGATGCAGAAATTGACTAAGCATCAGCTTCTTCAGTTTCACCAGCGTTGCAAATTACTTCTATTAGCGCATAACCAGCAGCGTTACCGGGAATTAGGTAAGCGAGTTGGTGAACAGGAAATAATAGATAAAGCCTTTGCCCAGCAATATATTGTTGATGTTATGGAGGCACTGTCAAAACCTGCGTCGCGAAAGAATCATACCAATGTACTTCAGCACATACAGGGGTATTTTAAATCTGATCTTGCTCATGAACGGCGTGAAGAGCTGAGCGATATCATTCTGCAATACCATGATGGTGTCTTGCCTTTAATGTCACCTCTGACACTCATACGCCATTATTTACGTGAATTCCCCAAAGAGTATTTAGAAGGGCAGTGGTATTTGAGCCCATACCCCGATGATTTAAAACTACGTTATGGACTTTAGTAATGCGACAAGCTATTTGGTTTCGTAGTGATTTAAGAACGCTAGATAATCCGGCACTTTTCGATGCGTGCAATGGCGAACAGCCGCCATTGGCTGTCTTCTTTGCCTGTTGTGAAACGTGGGAGAGACATAACTGGGCACCAATAAAGATCGACTTTCTCTGGCGTAACTTGGAATCTCTGCAGCAGGGTTTAGCTGAAAAAGGCATTCAGCTTGAAGTGCAGCTCGTACCCAAGTTTAGTCAGGTCCCCGGCGCTATAAGACAGTTTTGTCATGAGAACCATGTTGAACGTATGCAGATAAATGCTGAGTATGCGTTAGATGAAAAACGCCGGGATGCAGCAGTTGAGGCCGTATTAAGTCGCGATGACATTGAGCTGGTTCGCCATCATGGAAATGTCTTAGTTGCGCCGGGTCAGGTTAGAACACAGCAGGGCGAGTATTATAAAAAATTTACTCCTTTTAATCGCCGTTGGCGGCAAGTTCTTAATGAAATGAATTACGGTGAGCCATTGCAAGCTCACTCTTTTGAGCCTGTAATAGCTAAAGGACTTCCGAACTGTCCTGGGAAAAGCAGAGATTCTTCGCACTGGGTTGCTGGCGAACAGGAAGCTTTGGGTAAATTGGGGCAATTTGTGGGTCATAGTATTGAAAACTATCAACAAGCCCGGGATCTCCCTGCGCAGACTGGAACCTCTCAGCTTTCAGCTTATCTTGCGCTTGGTGTTGTTGGTCCCCAGACCGCTGCGCGGGCTTTACACTCAATGTCTCCAGAGTTTCCTTTTGGCCTGCCGACGGGGGCGGATACCTGGCTCACGGAACTGGCCTGGCGGGAGTTCTATCAACATCTTATGTATTTTGTCCCTCGTTTATCAAAAGGCGAGAGCTTTCAGACGGAAACTGACAGGATACAGTGGTTAGATGATGACAACGCGTTTCAGTGCTGGTGCAAGGGGCGAACTGGCTACCCAATTGTTGACGCCGGAATGCGTCAATTGACATCGACGGGTTGGATGCATAACCGCTTACGGATGATAACCGCTAACTTTCTGGTAAAAGATCTGATGGTGGACTGGCGAAAAGGTGAGGCCTTCTTTATGAAGCATCTTATTGACGGCAGTTTTCCGGCAAATAATGGGGGCTGGCAGTGGAGCGCATCCGTAGGAACAGATGCCGTCCCTTATTTTCGGGTTTTTAATCCGGTTAGGCAGAGTGAGAAATTTGATCCTGACGGAGACTACATTCGTAAATGGGTTAACGAGCTTAAAGAAGTACCAACAAAGCATATTCACTGGCCGCATAGTTGGCTTCAGCAAAAAAGCAGTAATAACTATTGCGAACCCGTGGTTGAGCATAGATTCGCACGCGAACGATTCTTAACAAGGTTTAAGCAGGTGAAACATGGATAACAGTGAATTAGTTGAAAAGCTACAGTCATTCTACGATGAGCTAAAAACAGAAAATCTTGACGATTTAGATGAGCTTTACCATGAGGAAATTTCGTTTACTGACCCATTACAGCATGTCGTTGGGCTAGAAGACTTTCGTCAGTATTTGAAACACACCATGGAAAATGTTGAATATTGTCACTTTGCCTTTGATGATCAGTGTGTCGGAAATGAGCAAGCATTTCTTACCTGGCAGATGCGGTATGCCCACCCCAAGCTGGCGAACGGCATGGAAATTATTCTGCCGGGTGTCTCTTACATGACATTTGAAGACGGAAAAGTGAGAGAGCAGAGAGATTATTACGATCTGGGTGCGATGCTTTATGAGCATGTTCCTCTTGTGGGTTATGTTATCGACAAAATTAAAAAGAGGCTGACAGAAGAATGAATATCTTAATTACTGGTGCATCATCAGGTATTGGCCGTCAGCTTGCTTTGGATTATGCATCCGATGGACACAACGTGGTTGTCTGTGGGCGGAACAGTGAGGCTTTATCAGAGGTTCAAAAGAATCATCCAGATAAAATTACCTGCAGCTCGTTTGATATTACTGACAAAGCCTCAACGAAAGAGGCGTTAGCTAAAGTGAATGATATCGACGTTGCTATTCTATGCGCAGGTGTTTGCGAGTATCTGGATACAAATAATTTTGATGCGGATATGTTTGAGCGGGTATTCCGGGTGAATGTGTTTGGCACCATGAATTGCGTTGAAGCAATGCTCCCTCAATTTAATCCCTCAGCGCGCCTGGTCATTGTTGACAGTTTGGCGAGGCTTTTGCCATTTACTAAAGCGCAGGCCTACGGCGGTTCGAAAGCGGCAATGCATTATATAGCCAGAAGTTTAGAGGTGGATTTAAAACCAAGAGGAATTAAGGTTCAAACGGTTTCACCGGGGTTTGTTAAAACACCAATGACTGATGCCAATGATTTTGAGATGCCAATGCGGGTCGATGTAGAGTTCGCCTCACAAGCGATAATCAAAGGGATTAGAAAAGGTAAACGTGATATCGCATTCCCATGGGTGTTCAGCAGCTTACTAAAGTTAATGTCAATTTTTCCGGAAAGTTTACAAGTTAAATTATCAGAGCAAATGGCAAGGAAGCAGTCGTCATGAAAATAGCGGTTATTGGGAGTGGTATTGCCGGCTTAACAAGTGCTTATTACTTAAGCCGGGAACACCAGGTTAGTGTCTTTGAGAAAAACGATTATATTGGCGGACATACTAGCACCAGCGATGTGAAAATTAACGGCAGTATGTTTGCAATCGATACTGGATTTATTGTCTTCAATGATAAGACCTACCCCCGATTTAAGCGCCTACTGAGCGAGTTGAAAGTGGCCTGGCGCGATACCGAAATGAGTTTTAGCGTCCGTGATCCAAAATCTGGCCTGGAGTTTAATGGTCACAATTTGAATACGTTGTTTGCCCAGCGCAAAAATTTATTGAGCCTTTCTTTTTACCGTCTGTTGCAGGGGATTCTTAAATTTAATACGGCGGCAAAGAACGCATTGGAAGGGGATGTAAACGAGTTAGATAATATGACGTTATCTGAATTTTTAACCCAGAATGATATCCCTGAGACTGTTTCACATTATTATCTTTTACCGATGGTCTCCGCTATTTGGTCTGCTAGTTTGGCCGATGCAAAAGATTTTCCTTTAGGCTTCTTCCTTCGTTTTTTCGATAATCACGGCTTATTGAATGTGAGCGACCGACCTCAATGGCATACTTTAATTGGTGGGTCTCGAGCTTATATTCCAATGCTGACGGAGCCATTCAAAAACAGTATTAGATTAAACAGTAGAATTCTTTCAGTTAAACGCCAGAAAGAGCAAGTTGTTTTATTCTTTAGTAATGGCGACGAAGAATATTTCGACGAAGTGATATTTGCCTGTCACAGCGATCAAGCATTGCCCTTAATTGACGATGCTACCGAGGATGAGCGTCGTGTCCTTGGTGCGATAAAATATTGTTCAAATGAAGTTGTCCTGCATACTGATGAGAGTTTACTTCCAAATAACCGACGTGCGTGGGCGAGTTGGAATTATTTACTGCGTGAGGGTGACGAGACCGGAGAAAAGCCGAGTTCAGTTACTTACAATATGAATATTCTGCAGGGGTTACAGTGTGATAGAACCGTTTGCGTTACGTTGAATAATACGGCGGCGGTTGACCCTGATGAAATTATTCAAACCTTTAACTACGACCATCCTCAATACTCAGTTAATTCACTGAAAGCCAGAGCTCAACGCGATCTTATTTGTGGAAAAAATAACACACATTTTGTGGGCGCATACTGGTATAACGGTTTTCACGAAGATGGGGTCAGAAGCGCTATTGATGTGGTTAATCGATTTAATACGGTGGCGATTGAAAACTCATGAAAAGCGCCGTTTATTGGGGAGATGTCTTTCATGTAAGGCATCGCCCTAAGCACCATGCATTTAATTATCGTTTCCAACAGTGGTGTATCGATTTGTCCGAGCTTGAGCAAGTCGGTTCAATAAGTCGTTGGTTATCCAGTAAAGGTTTTGCTCCTTTGTGGTTCCGCCGGAAAGATTACCTCAAAGATGAAGAAGGGAGCTTACAGCGGGCAGCACTAAGTAAGATGTCTTCTTTGGCCGGTAAGACGCTAACCGGTGATATTGTTTTTGTTGGGAATATTCGTACGTTCGGTATTTTCTTTAGCCCGGTTAATTTCTATTTTCTTCGCGATCACAGCGGTGAATATACTCACATGCTTGCGGAAGTGAGCAATACTCCCTGGCTCAAACGCCATTACTATTTAGTTGATCTTTCCGAAGAGTCTCCTACAACCCTAAAACAATTCCATGTCTCACCTTTTAACCCAATGGATATGACTTATCATTGGGAAATAGAAGCCCCCACAGACACCCTCAAAATTATTTTGAGTGCGCACCAACAGCATAAGGATTTTGTTGCCGGCATGAAATTAAATCGGCAAGCGCTAAACCTTAGTGCAATTTACCGCGTATTAAGAACAACCCCTGTCATGGCTGTGAAAATTATTTCCGGCATTTATTGGCAGGCATTAAAGCTTTTTATCAAGCGGGTTCCATTTTACGGAAATCCAGGTAGCTAAATAATTAGAAGGCAGTATGTATGTCTAGTGGTGAAACGACAATGGTGGCGCCAATTCAATATGGCGTATGGGACAAACTTTTCCGAACTATCGCATTTAAGTTACTGGCTCATTTGGAATATGGGCAATTGACGATAAAAGAAAAGGGAACCTTAATTGAAACATTCGGCAGCCCGGATAAAGATTTGTTCGCTGAGATTGATGTTAAAGATTCGTCCTTTTACCGTCGCTTGGTCACGGGCGGCAGTATAGGTGCCGCTGAACTTTATATCGATAAGCACTGGGACACGACGGATTTGACCGCAGTCATCCGTATTTTTGCGCGGAATTTACCCGCTTTAGATAAGTTGGAAACAAGGCTGGCGTGGTTAACCTTTCCTTTTAATAAATACCAGCACTGGAATAATCGAAACCACAAAGGGCAGGCAAAGAAGAACATATCTGCTCACTACGACTTAGGAAATGAGCTCTATACCCGTTTTCTCGATGAAGCCATGCAGTATTCAAGTGCGCTTTTTAAAAGTCCGACAGACTCACTGGAGCAGGCGCAGTGCCATAAGATGAAGCGGTTATGCGACTCTTTGGATTTGACTGCCGACGATCATTTACTTGAAATTGGTACCGGTTGGGGGGGCCTGGCTATTTACGCCGCTAAAAACTACGGGTGTAAAGTAACTACTACCACCATTTCAGAAGAACAGTATCAGTACGCTAAGTCGCAAGTTGAGGCAGCAGGTTTAACGGATAAAGTTGAGCTGCTAAAACGAGACTACCGTGACTTAGAAGGTCAATATGACAAATTAATTTCTGTAGAAATGATTGAAGCGGTGGGCAAAGAGTATTTACCCACGTTTTTTAGAACCTGCAATGCGTTATTGAAAGAAGACGGGAAAATGGCTCTGCAGGCAATAACAATAGCCGACCAACGAGCTGTATCTTACGCACGTTCAGTCGATTTTATTCAAAAGCATATTTTCCCCGGTGGCTTTCTACCGTCGCTAAGCCAAATGACCCAGCTGTTTACCCGCTACACCGACTTAGTCGTGCGAGATGTTCATGATTTTGGTCTAAGTTACGCGAAAACATTACAGCAATGGGAGCAACGTTTTAACGCAAAGCAACTGGAACTGGAAAAGCTGGGGTATGACGAACGCTTTTCACGGCTCTGGAACTACTACTTTAGTTATTGCGAAGGTGGTTTTCTGGAGCAAAGAGTGTCCGTTGTACAAGTTACCGCAAGCAAAGCGCAGGCCTACTGATGAGTTCTCTTCAGCATAAAATTGTCAGTTTTGTTTTGTTCAACGTACTTTGGTTCAGTGCGGTAGCCGGGCGCGAAAGCTATATCTTTCTTAGTGGTCTTTTGCTGGCTTTACAGTTCTTCTACAGCGTAGCGGTTGCAAAAGTCAGCTGGACCTTAATTTTGCGGCTATTTGCCGTAGGGCTACTGCTGGAAGCTATTAGCATCAGTCTCGGGGTTATTGATTTCGCCGGTGGCTACTTTCCACTATGGCTAGTGATACTTTGGCTAGGGTTCTCGTCAATGGCACCTGTTGCACTGGACTGGCTTGTTCCGAAGCCGCTCTTTGCGGTTTTAATTGGCGCAGTGTCAGGCCCCATCAGTTATATAGCGGGAATAAAGCTTAATGCAGGAACGGTAGAGTCAATACCTCTGGTTATTGCAACTTATGCTGTTGTTTGGGGATTAATGATGGCCTATTTAGTGTTTTCCATGTCGCCCAAGAAAAAGCAGGGAGTGTAGGGTTATGAGGTTCATTTTAGCTGTTTTAGTTGCGCTTTTTAGTGTGAGCTCTTTAGCCGCGCAATGCACGCGTTCAGTGCCGGAAAACTTCTCTAAGGTGGGTGAAACGCGATTGAGTGTGTATTTCTGGGATGTATATGATGCCGTATTATACAGCCCGTCAGGAAGTTATAAGAAAGAAGAGCGTCAAGCTCTGTTGCTAGAGTACCTAAGAGATATTAAAGCAAAAGACTTAATTGAAACAACGGAAGAAGAATGGCAGAAGCTCGAGCTTGAGAGTGGCAGCCACGATGAATGGCTAAACCAGCTGGGCTCTATTTGGCCTGATATTAAAGAGGGTGATTGTCTGCTACTGGTTGAAGAGGAGTCAGGCTCTGCAGCGTTCTACCAAGGAGAAAAGTTACTTGGCACAATTGATGACAAAGAGTTTACCAACCAGTTTTTGGCCATTTGGCTATCAAAGAACAGTCGCTTTGAATCTGAACGAAAAGAGCTAATTGGAGAAAAATAAAATGAATACGCTAAGAGTATTTGCAGTGACGGTGCTGATGTTTCTCACGTCAGCCTGCTCAACAGGAATTGACACCTACAAGGCAACAAAGCCGGAGTTAAAACTGGAAGAGTTCTTTAAGGGTGAGTTAGTAGCCTATGGTATGGTTCAGGACTATAGCGGTGAAGTTATTCAACGTTTTGAAGTGACTATGACAGGAACCTGGAATGGCAACAAAGGTGTTCTGGATGAGCACTTTACGTACGCCGACGGTAGAGAGCAGCAGCGGGTGTGGCACATAACGAAAACTGGACCTAATAGCTATGAAGGTCGAGCTGACGATATTGAAGGTGTAGCTAAAGGAACCACCGCAGGAAACGTTCTTAACTGGGAATACCAGTTGGAGGTTCAGGTTGACGGCAAGCCGATGGTACTCACTCTGGACGACTGGCTTTACCTTATAGACGAAAATAACATGATTAACCGGACCGCTATGTATAAGTGGGGAATTCCTGTTGGAGAGATCACGCTTTATATCGGCAAGAAATAAATATCAAGAATCTCTGTCGGCAACCGATAATATGAGTATAATCGACGCATTGATGAAGCCTTAAAGGTTTAGGGAAATTGCAGTGGCCATTAATTATCCGACATTTTCTTATAACAATCCCCGCATCCAAGGGCAGACGGTTTTTATTAAGCGCGGTCCGCATCAGGGAAAGTTAGGGATAATCGCAAAGTCATTGGATAACGAGCGTTTTCTAATTTCCCAGGCGGACTTTGGTTCAGAAAAGGTTATTTTTAAACGTTGCGATTTTCTTGTGCACCGTTATCGCAAAATTAAAATCCCTATTGACCGCGTCGCTGGCAAAAATCCCGATGTACTATAAGTAAAAAAGCGACCTTAATGGTCGCTTTTTGCGTTGTGTGCGTTAAGTTATATTGTGCCTCTGGGTAAACGGCAACTACTGTCTTTACCTTCTAGCTTTTGCTTCCAGAGTTCTTTTGCGGTTAGGCCACCTGAGCTGGACTTTTTAGCCGGAGACTTCTTCGCAGTCGATTTTGTCGCTGGTTTTTTCTTAGGTTCAGCTTTTTTGGCCGCTGGCTTTTTAGTCTCGGTTTTTTTCGGCTCAGCCTTTTTAGACTCTGACTTTTTAGACTCTGACTTTTTCGGCGCCGCTTTCTTTTCTTGACCAAGTGCTTTTGCTTCATCGGCTAGCTGCGCAAGGCGAACGTTTTTACCACCGTCTACACTGTACCAACCGTTACTGCTCTCTATTTTAGGCTTTTTACCGTGAGCCTTTTGATAAGCTTCGGTATACTCAGCGATTACCTTTTCTTTATCCAGATTGCTCATTCAAGTGTTCCTTTATTCAAGGTTTGTTTTAAAGGGTTTGTATAAAAATACTCCACTCTTCGTTTATACCGTTTTTTCGGATTATTGTCTAATTTCGGTTAAACTGACGCTATTCACACACTCAATTTAGTTTTTACTATGCCTATCAATAGAAACGAGTTACAGAATTATCTCAATAAGCTATTAAACAGTAGCCAGATTCAAGATTATTGTCCTAACGGACTTCAAGTTGAGGGTCAGACCGAGATACAAAAAATAGTCAGTGGCGTGACCGCTTGTCAGGCTTTAGTTGATAGGGCGGTTGACGAGAATGCGGACGCGATACTCGTCCATCATGGCTACTTTTGGAAAGGTGAACCGGCAGAAGTGATCGGCATGAAAAAGCGTCGCTTACAGCAGTTGTTAAAACATGACATTAATTTATTTGCTTACCATTTGCCGCTAGATGTTCACCCTGAATTTGGAAATAACGCTCAACTAGCGAAGCTCATGGAGTGGCAATTTGATGGTGCTGTTGACCCCGCTGATCCCGCATGCCCACTCGTTACCGGAAGCTTAGCCGAACCCGTTTCCTGCGATGAGTTTGCTACTTTGTTAGAGCAACGTTTGCAGCGCCAGCTGGTTTGTCGCGTGGACAGCCTAAACACCATTAAGAGAGTTGCGTGGTGCACTGGCGGTGGACAAGGTTTCATCGACAGGGCGGCACAGTTGGGCGTTGACGCGTTTATTACTGGTGAAGTCTCAGAACCAACAATTCACAGCGCCCGTGAACAGGGAGTGGCGTTTTTTGCGGCGGGTCATCATGCCACTGAACGCTATGGGGCGAAAGCATTGGGCGAGCACATAGCGAGCCAGTTTAAACTGGATGTTCAGTTTATTGATATTGATAGTCCGGCCTAATGAAAGAAGCAGCAAATGAATAAGAAGACGCAAGAACGTGGTGACTTCAGTGGCATTAGCCAGAAGTTTTCTAAATCAATTTACGATACGACCAAGGGCCGACTGCGCATGGAGGTACTGGAGCGCGATTTAGCACCGTTATTATCCGCTCAGCCGTGCTTACTTCTGGACGTTGGTGCTGGGTTAGGCCAGGTCAATCAATGGTTTCAGAAAAAAGGTTTTAGTGTGGTGCATTCTGACTTATCAACTGAAATGGTTGAAGAAGCAGAGCGTCGGCATAAAGCCTCAGGCTTGGGCGAGCAATGTGAGTATCTTTCGGCAAGTTTAGCCGATTTGGTCAACCAACAGCCGCCCACTCAGTACGATATTATTCTATGCCATGCCGTATTGGAGTGGTTGCCGGATACTGAGCTTGCGCTCCAACAGCTGGCCTCGTTATTAAAGCCCGGCGGCACACTTTCTTTGATGTTTTATAATCACCATGCCCAGTTATTTGCGAACGCTATTTATGGCAATTTTGACTATATTGAACGTGGTTTAAAGGTTAAAAAGACGGTTCGGTTAAGTCCGCAAAACCCAGCAGTACCAGAAGATGTTGACCGTTGGTTGCAAATTGAGGGGCTGGAAGTACAACAAAAAACGGGTGTTCGGTGTTTTCATGACTACTTACGTAACATAGAGCATCAGCAGCGCTTTGATGAATTGCTGGCACTTGAAATGAAATACAACCAGCTGTCGCCTTATCGTGAGCTGGGGCGTTACCAACACTGGCTTATCAAAAAAACGGATGGTAAGAAGGAGTGACTATGGGAAAGCAATGTGCATTTATTGGTTTAGGCGTCATGGGTTACCCCATGGCGGGGCATTTAAGAAATGCGGGTCATAAGGTCAAAGTGTTTAATCGCACTCAGGAAAAAGCAGAAAAGTGGTCAAAAGAATATTCAGGCAGCTATGCAGAAACTCCGGCAGAAGCGGCAGAAGATGCTGACTTTGTGATGGTTTGTGTGGGTAACGACGATGATGTTCGTAGCGTTTTTTACGGCGATAATGGTTTGTTAGCAAAGCTAAAACCCGGGGCGCTGGTAATTGATCATACGACGGCTTCTGCGGAGCTGGCACGTGAGCTCGATAAGGCCGTAAAAGAAAAGCAGGCTGAATTTCTGGATGCACCTGTATCCGGTGGTCAAGCCGGTGCTGAGAATGGTGTTCTTACTGCTATGGTCGGCGGTACTCAGCAAAGCTTCGATGCAGCAGATGAACTTTTCAAATGCTACGCAAAGACACGCCAACTAATGGGCCCGGCAGGCAGTGGACAATTAGCTAAAATGGTCAATCAAATTTGTATTGCCGGTGTGCTACAAGGGCTGTCCGAAGGGCTTCAGTTTGCGCGTAAGGTCGGTTTGGATCCTCATAAGCTGGTCGCTGCTATCAGTCAGGGTGCTGCAGGCTCCTGGCAAATGGAGAACCGGTATAAGACGATGTGGGAGAGCCACTACGAACACGGTTTTGCGGTAGACTGGATGCGCAAAGATTTAAAAATTGCGCTGGCAGAGGCCGAGCGTCAGGGCGTGTCACTGCCGGCGACAGCCTTAATTGATCAATTTTACGCGGATGTCCAAAAGATGGGCGGTAGCCGCTGGGACACTTCAAGTTTGCTTGCGCGTCTGGAAAAATAAGAAGAGTAGGGTAATAAAAAAGGAGGCCTATGCCTCCTTTTTTTATGTGGTTAAGAAAGAAACTTAACGGAAACCTTTACGACGTAAAGCGTTTGTCGTGAAATCTTCGCGAGTCGGCGAAATATCCCACTCCATATAAGTGCTTTCTTCGTTCGCTAAACCCAACGAGAGGTAACGACCAGAGTTTAGGTCATACAACGCCTCAGCTGCCATCCATGGAACATCTTGATTGTAGAATTGAACGTTCAGTGCTTCACCGACACGCCACAGTTCTCCACGTCCGTCATAATGATCGATGATAGAAGCTGTCCAGCTATCTTCATCAACATACATAACGCGTTTTGAATAAATATGACGCTCGCCTTCTTTAAGCGTACCTTCAACAACCCAAACACGGTGTTTCTCATAACGAATCAAGTCCTGATTCATGTGACCGGCTTTAATGATGTCTTCATAGGCCAGTTCAGGGTCCATGATTTTGTAGTTGTTGTAAGGAATATAAACTTCTTTTTTCCCTTTCAACTCCCAGTTGTATTTATCTGGTGCACCGTTATACATATCTAAGTTATCAGACGTACGTAAGCCATCTGAAGCAGTACCTGGTCCGTCATAGGCAACATTCGGTGCGCGGCGCACCCGACGCTGTCCGGCGTTGTAAATCCATGCCCGACGACCTTCTTTAACTTGGTTAATAGTTTCATGTACCAACAAGACGGTACCCGTCAGGCGAGACGGAGCTTCAACTTCCTGCATGAAATAGAACAGCACGTTGTCATCAGCTTCCTGACGTCCGGTTTCAAGATACTCAGGGAATACCAAAGTCTCTTTTAGCTCAACGGTGACGTAGTCTCCATTGGCAAGAACCGGGAATTGCGCGATATTTCGGGTGACAGAGCCACCGCGGTAACGAGTAATGTGATTCCATACTACTTCCAGACCACTTTTAGGGATTGGGAATGGGATTGTCGTATCAAAATCTTCGATACCATTACCGCCCGCGGCCAATTCAGCATTTAATGCATTAGACTTTATTTTTGGCCAGAGCTTGTCCGGGTAGGTTGCTGAACGACGTGTTGGATAGACGTTCATTTTATAGTCCGGATACTTCTCAAACATGGCTACTTGGCCATCTGTCAGATTTTCTTTGTACTTATTTAGATTCTCTTGAGTAATCGTAAATAGGATTTCATCTTCTGCAAATGGGTTGGTTCCACGCACAGTTTCGACTGAGTGATCAGAGTATCCGCCATCCCACGCGGGGATAGAACCGTCAGCATTTCCGGCTCTCGTCGCTCCGATAAACGTTAACTCTTGACCAAGCTTAGCCGCTTGTTCAGGCGATACCTCAGCCGCTACGCTTGCGGAGATCACCGATATGGCAAGTACGCCAGCTTTTAGCATCAGTTTATTCATTATAATTTTCCTTGTTGTTCTACTTTCCAATGTCACTTTGCCAGAGGACTGACCTCTCAAGCAATACTTTAACGAAAAAAAGCACGAATTTAACGAAAAAAGGTTTTCAAATTATCTTGAGCTTATACAATCCTATGACATTTTGAGTACCCAGGAGGTTCCATGCGTTCGTCTTTTGCCCCGGTTGGGGTGTTGCTAGGCGCACTGCTGAGCACAAGTTTGTTGGCTCAGGAAAGTGATACAACGATAAAGGATTACGACGTAATCACTGCACCGGCATTGCCGTCTGATGAGATACGAAGCGAAGTACTGATTGAGATAACGCAAGTAGGTGATCGCTTAGTTGCCGCAGGTGCTCATGGCAATATTATTTGGCGAGATACAGCCGATAGCGAGTGGCAGCAGGCGGACGTCAACAGCAGTATTCTTATCACGAGTCTTGGGTTCTCTAACGAGACGATAGGCTGGGCTACCGGGCATCACGGTGTGCTGTTAAAAACCGAAGATGGCGGCAAAACCTGGCGAAGAAAACTGGACGGATTCGATCTGATAAAGCTCGAAGAAATTTATTATGAGCAACGAATCAGCGACTTAAAGCAGCGTCTTGAATCGGTTGATGACAGCGACGAAGCAAGTGAAATAGAGTGGCTGCTTGAAGATTTGCAGTTTCGGTTAAGTAATATTGAAATGGCAATGAAAGAAGGACCAAGTAAACCTTTGCTTGATGTCTATGCCGTAGATAACAACACCATATATGTTATTGGCGCTTACGGTACGTTTTTAGAGACTAACGATGGCGGAAAATCCTGGAAAGTAGTGGCCGATAAACTTGATAACCCTAATGGGTATCATCTTAACGCTATTTTTGGGTCCAATGATACGTTGTACATTGCCGGTGAGTCCGGCATGGTCTTTCGGAGTCTGGATAAAGGCGAGAATTGGAAGCGGTTAGAGTCTCCTTATCGCGGCTCGCTGTTCGGCGGACATGTCGATACTCAGCAGCGCTTATGGATATACGGCCTCCGGGGAAATGCGTTTGTTTCCGACGATAAAGGAGACAGTTTTACCAAAATAGAGACAGGCGTAGGTGTTAATCTGTCAGCGGGTACAACCTCTGAGAATGAGAATCAGCTAATTGTTGGTCATTCAGGGGTTATCCTTAAAGTGAAAAATGATTTCAGTGTAGAAAAAATAACTCATCCAAGTGGCTCCGTGATGACCGATATCATTACCCTGGAAAACGGCGAATGGCTAATGACAGGCCGCAGTGGTTTGCTACACTGGCCTGCCCAGAGTGAGAAAACAGCCACGGCTGAGAAACAGGGAGTGCAGTAAATGGATAATCCAAATGTGAACAAGCCCGCTGGTTGGTTAGAAAAGCTGTTATTTACAGCCCGGGCTCCCTGGCTTATTGCCTTTTTACTACTGACTGTTTTTTTGGGGTTTCAAGCGTCACAGGTCCGGCCCGATGCCAGTTTGAAAAAAATGATTCCGACAAATCACCCTTTTATTCAAAACTACTTTGAGTATCAGGATGATTTAGCCAGCTTAGGCAACGTTGTGCGGGTGGCCGTTGAGAATAAAGACGGCGATATTTTTGAAGCGGACTTTCAACAGCAACTGAAAAAAATTACCGATGAAATCTTCTTCATTCCGGGCGTTAATCGTTCGGGACTACGAAGTCTGTGGACGCCCAATGTGCGCTGGATGGAAGTAACCGAAGAAGGCTTTGTTGGCGGCCCAGTGATACCGGACGACTATGACGGCAGCGAAGAATCACTTGAAAACTTGCGTACTAACGTTCTGCGTTCGGGCGAAGTCGGCAACCTGGTAGCCAATAACTTTGAATCAACTATTATTTATGTGCCTCTGGATGAGGTTAACCCTGAAACTGGCAAAAAGCTGGATTATCAGGAGTTCTCTCAAAAGCTTGAGACATTGGTTCGTGACAAGTACCAAAGTGAAGACATTGCCATTCATATTACCGGCTTCGCTAAGTTAATTGGTGATTTGATTGAAGGCGCAGAACAGGTTGGTTTGTTCTTCTTATTAGCAATCGCCATTACTCTGGTGATGCTCTATTTATACAGCCGTTGCTGGCGCAGCACCTTCGTGGTTTTAGGTTGTTCTATTATTGCCGTTATTTGGCAGCTGGGCATTATTGAACTGATTGGGAGCGGTATTAACCCTTATTCAATGCTCGTACCATTTCTGGTCTTTGCTATAGGCGTGTCCCATGGCGTGCAAATTATCAATGCAATTAGCGCTAACCGAGTTGCTGGCTTTGATAAGCTAAAAGCTGCGAGACTCGCCTTCCGAGGCCTTTATGTTGCCGGACTAACAGCACTTGCAAGTGACGCCATTGGTTTTACCACGTTAATGGTTATTGATATTGAGGTGATAAAAGAGCTAGCAATTGCAGCCAGTATTGGTGTAGCGGTTGTTGTTCTGACTAACCTTGGTCTGTTGCCTATTTTAATGTCGTATTTGGGTACTTCAGAAAATGGCATTGCTTATGAGAAGAAAATTGAGGGCGAACGCCACTTTCTGTTTGAGTTCTTCGCTAAGTTTACTCAACCTAAATGGGCTTACTCGGCTTTAGTTGTCGCTCTTGTGATGCTGGGCTGGGGCTTGGTTAATAGCCAAAACTTAGCAATTGGCGACTTAGATAAAGGCGCCCCCGAGCTGAGGCCTGACAGTCGCTATAACAAGGATAATGCGTTTATTGTTGATAACTACAGTTCGAGTACTGATATCTTTGTTGTCATGGCCGCATCGGCTCCTGAGCAGTGCATAGCCTACGACAATCTGGAGATGATGGAACGTTTTAGCTGGCATATGGAAAACACTGCCGGAGTGCAGGACGTTAAATCCGTTGTGTACGTATCTAAAATGGGTATGTTTGGTATTAACGAAGGGAATCTTAAGTGGTTTAGCCTTAATCGAAACCAGTATGTTATTAATGCGTCACTCAGCCGGATCCCTGACGGTTTGATTAATAATGACTGTTCGATGGCACCCGTCATCATTTATCTGGATGACCATAAAGCCAAAACATTAGAAACCGTGGTTTCGTCAGTTAAAGAGTTCAAGAGTAACTATCAGGAAGACGGACTTGAGTTGTTAATGGCAGCAGGGAACTCAGGTATTGAAGCGGCAACAAACGCTGTTATCGAAGACGCACAAAACAAGATGTTATTGTGGGTTTATGGCGTTGTTATTGTTCTTTGCTTTTTGACGTTCCGTAGCATTCGAACGGTTGCCTGTATTATCTTACCTTTAGCCTTTACTACCGTAATGAGCCAAGGGCTAATGGCGACTCTGGGTATTGGTATTAAAGTGGCAACCCTGCCGGTGATTGCTTTAGGGGTTGGTATCGGTGTCGATTACGGTATTTATATCTACAGCAAAGTAAGAGAAGGCTTACAGCAGGGGATGTCGTTACAGGAAACCTATAAATACTCACTGGACAATACTGGTAAGGCTGTTGGCTTTACAGGGTTAACTCTGGCTATAGGTGTCGCAACCTGGATATTCTCGCCAATTAAATTCCAGGCGGATATGGGCATACTGCTCACCTTTATGTTCCTTTGGAATATGTTGGGTGCGCTGATATTAATTCCTGCACTGGCTCGTTTGTTCAGAGTAGGAAATAAAAAAGCGTAACTCGCTTATCCGAAAGGTAAGTCAGTAACTTTAGGCGTCGGCTTTTACTAAGTCGGCGCCTTTTTCTGCTATAGCGATAGTGGGAGCGTTGGTATTACCGCTAATGACGGCGGGCATAATAGAAGCGTCCACCACCCGCAGTCTCTCTATTCCAAGTACTTTTAGGTTGGGGGCAACCACCGCTGCAGGATCATTTACAGGTCCCATTTTGCAAGTACCTACCGGATGATAGATAAGTCCGGCTCTGGACTTAATTTGCTCCAGAAGTTGCGCATCGCTGGTGTTGATTCTGGGGAATATAAACCCACCATTATGCTGGTTTAAAGCCGGTTGATTTAGTATTTTAATGGCTTTTTTAATGCCATTCAGTAAGGCGTTTTGATCATCATGGTGAGTTAAAAATCCATAAGTGATTAGCGGCTTACCCAGCGGGTCGTCAGGATTCAAACGGATCTCACCGCGTGACTGAGGCCTCAATAGACATACATGACAGGTAAACCCGTGTTTTAGTGTTGGATACCAGTCATAACCACTGTCATTAAACATAACGGGCAATAAATGGATTTGGATGTCCGGCTCTTTAACCGCATCGGAAGAGCGGTAAAAGGCACCAACTTCGGCTATAGAATGCGCCAGCTGCCCTTTTTTCGTCAGTAAATACTGCACAAAAGGAACGGATAATTTCACAAGGTTCCAGGGTGTTAGCGTCAGGCCATCTTTGGCTTTGTTTTTACAATGGATACTGATATCCACATGCTCTTGGAGGTTCTTGCCGACAGCCACATTTTCATGAACAAGGGGGATATTCGCTTTTTCAAGCTCTGAAGCTGCCCCTATGCCTGAGCGGAGTAATATCTGAGGTGAATTAAAAGCACCGGCACAAAGAAGCACTTCCTTTTCCGCATGGGCGGTGTACCGGTGACCATTTTGCTGATAGCAAACGCCTGTTGCTCTTTTATTTGAAAATATCACCCGCTCGGTGAGGCAACCCGATAACAGGGTTAAGTTTGAGCGCTTTAGTGCAGGCTTAAGGTAAGCATGGTAGGCGCTGCAACGCTTTCCGCCTTTTATCGTGAACTGGAATGGCCCATGGCCTTCGAGCCGGAGGCCATTAAAATCAGGGTTAGCGGCTAAACCGTATTCGCTGCAGGCTTCTAAAAAATGGTGAGATACCGGGTAGTAAGGAGAAACATCGGATACCGCTAAGGGACCGCCAACCCCGTGGTATTTTGAGCGACCACGACTGTTGTTTTCACTTTTTTTAAAGTAGGGCAGCAGGTCGTTATAACTCCAGCCCTGGTTACCTTGTTCGGCCCAGGCGTTATAGTCACTGGGTAGACCTCGGGTATAAATCATGGCGTTAATGCCGCTGCTGCCTCCCAGCATTTTACCTCTGGGCGTATAGCAACCTTTTGCATTGGTAAGTTGAGGCTCCCTATCACTTCGGTAAAGCCAGTTGAATTTCCGGCTATGCATAAAACGGGCAAAACCCGAAGGCATATCGGAGAAGAGCCCGCCATGAGAGACGCCGGCTTCAAGTAGTAGAACCTGGTATTTACCGCATTCGGTTAGTCTGTTGGCAAGAGTACAGCCGGCAGAGCCGGCTCCGACTATAATATAATCAAATGAATTTGTAGCATTAGAGTGATGCGGCGTAGTCATACAGTGACTTTAGTAAGCGCAACTTATGTGCGTCTTCCTGATGCTGATTGGCCAAATCTTCCAGTTTCAACGCGAATTCTTCTGCACTTAGCATCCCTTCAGGCGGCTGCAATAACCTCTGTTGGCAAAACTGCCGCCATTGATTCAGTTCTTTGTCCGTTAGGGTGGAAGGGTAATTCCTCGCGCGATAACGCAGCAATAACTGGGCCATACGCTTGTCCTGAAAGTCCAGTTCCAGGCCGGCCAGTTGTTGCGGTTCTGAGGAACGGATGATCTCCATATGTTTTTTGTCCTGAGGCGAGAAAAAACCGTCGTATATCTGGTGATCAACATCAGTTCTGGGTGCAAATGCCTTGGTTTGCTCGAACACTTGCATCAACTTATCGCGGAAATCACTGTTTTCTTGTAACCACTTAGCATTTACCTCCAGGGCTGCTGTATCGAGAGCAGCATTATCGGCAGCTTCAGCAGAAATGGTTTTAACGGGCGCAAGAAACGGACAGCGCCCCAGGTGGATATTTTGTAATCCACTCTTTGTAAGGCCTTGCTCTTCCAAGTCTCTGCGACTGGTGTAAGTTAGATCCGTTAATTCTTCTACCGACTTATCGGCAAAATCCATAGGCGGGACACGTAAGTCCCAGGCAATAACGTTGTTATTCTGTTTAGGGTGAAAGCCCAGCGGTAAAATAGCGGATAAATAACGATTCGCTGTACCGTAAAAGCCACTGACATGAGCCAATGGCTCCGGCGCCTGCCAATTGAATAAATCCAGGAGTTTTTGTTTTCGCCGAATACTGTAAGCCCATTGCCACAGTTTGGGTTGCTTTTCGCTGATAAGTTTAGCCAACCCTATGGTGGCGTAAACGTCTGACATAGCATCGTGCGCCTGACCGTGTTCAATATCGTTGGCAACACTTAAATGCTCAAGTTTTAGACTGGGCTGGCCATCAGCATTATCCGGCCAGTTGATACCCTCGGGGCGTAAGGCAAAACAAGCCCTGACCACGTCAATTAAGTCCCAGCGCGAGTTGTTATTTTGCCAACTGTATTCATAAGGGTCATAAAAGTTACGGTAGAACAACAGGCGAGTCACTTCATCATCAAAACGAATGTTGTTGTACCCAATAATGGTGGTATTGGACTGCTGAAACTCTCTGGCTATGGCTTTACTGAACTCCGCTTCCCCAACGCCTTGTTTCATCGCAAGCTGCGGCGTTATGCCGGTAATTAGCGTGGCCTCAGGGTTCGGTAAGAAGTCTGGTGTGGGTTGAGCGTAAAGTGTTAATGGCCGCCCGATAACATTAAAATTGGTATCCGTGCGCAATCCGGCAAACTGTGCAGGGCGATCGACTAACGGGTTGGCACCCCATGTCTCGTAATCGTGCCAGTAGAAAGTTTCTTGTTCTTTTTGTGCCATAAGCCTAACTGCTCAGCTAAAAAGAAAAACTATAGCACGAGCACGGAGAATAATTCAGCCACTCACTGCCTTTCAATGCTATTCACTTGCACGTCGTACGCTTTATCCAGCTTTTGCTCTATGGTGCGTTCATCGTCGTGGCGAAAAGCCAGCTCCGCGTGGGGTAATATTCTTTCGGCTAAACGCCTGGCAACCTCATCCCGAAGCATTTGTTCGTTGTCGAGTGAATCGCCATTCACTTCCAGCGTTATTTGTTGTTTGTCGCCTAAGTGTGTGTATTCAACGTGATACGTTGGCATCTGAAAATCTCCTCGTTGTCAGCTCGGCGCTTTCCTGCGACTATGTCATGACTAACAGTCTAGCCTATAACAATAAAACCGAGGTCGAGATGAAAAAACTCTATTTATCTGCATTACTTACCGCTGCTGCGTTTGGATCGCTGATACCCGCTGCTCAGGCGGATGATCACGATGTTGAATATGCCATGGCTATTCACGGTGGGGCCGGCACCATTACCCGGGCCAATTTAACGGCTGAACAAGAACAAGCTTATAAAGATAAACTGACTGAGGCATTAGAAGCTGGCCGTAAAGTACTGAAGGAAGGTGGTGACAGCACTACTGCTGTAGTTGCTGCTATTCAGGTAATGGAAGCTTCTCCGCTGTTTAACTCCGGTAAAGGTGCGGTTTATACCTGGGATGGTGAACACGAACTCGATGCTTCCTTAATGGAAGGCTTACATCACAATGCCGGGGCGGTTGCGGGAGTTCAAACGGTCAAAAGTCCCATTGCGTTGGCACGAGAGGTAATGGAAGAGTCTGTGCATGTCATGCTCAGTGGTGAAGGCGCAGAACAGTTCGCGCAGCAACAAGGGGTGGAACAGGTTGATAATAGTTACTTCAATACCGAGCGTCGCTATCAGCAGCTGCAAAAAGCGAAAGAAAGCATCATAAAAAGTGAGCAATCTGAGCAACAAGCCTGGGAATATCTGGATTTGGACTACAAATATGGCACCGTTGGTGCGGTTGCGGTTGATAAAAATGGCTTGTTAAGCGCCGGAACGTCAACGGGCGGCATGACGGCTAAACGTTATGGTAGAATAGGCGACTCCCCAATCATTGGTGCGGGTACCTGGGCTGACAATGATAGCTGTGCAGTTTCGTCAACCGGACATGGTGAGTATTTTATTCGTTTCCATGTGGCTGCTGATATTTGCTCGCGGGTAAAATATAAGGGTATTTCTGTAAGCGATGCCGGCGATGAAGTGATCCACGGTGTGCTGGAGCAAGCCGGTGGAACGGGCGGGGTCATTATTATTGACCAGAAAGGCAATATTGCCATGCCGTTTAATACTGAAGGTATGTACCGCGGCTATTTTAAGGGTGAAGGTGATACCCATATTGCTATTTATAACGAGGATGAATAAGTTCGGAGTCTATGAGTCGTCAAAAATCGCAGGATAAGTCACAAAATAGTCCTTTTGTTGAGAAATTTCAGACACAACTAGAGCAATGTACAACACAAAAGGCCGCGCTATTGCGCGGCCGTTTGCGTGGTCTCAGCAAAATTAAAAATGAGCAACGACAGCGGCAGGTACTGGAGCGGATAGCGGCCGATATTGAAACTGCTGAACTGGGATATCTGGAACGGCAGCAACAAAGTTTTTATATCAACTATCCTGAAGAGTTGCCGGTTGCTCAACAGCGCAGTGACATTAAATTGGCTATTGAGCAAAATCAGGTCGTGGTCATTGCCGGTGAGACGGGCTCGGGTAAAACCACTCAGCTACCCAAAATGCTGCTGGAACTGGGTTATGGCCGGAAGGGAACCATTGGCCACACGCAGCCCCGGCGTTTAGCCGCGCGTAGCGTTGCAGCCCGTATTGGGGACGAGCTGCAGGATCACGCTAAAAAGCAGGTGGGTTATAAAATCCGTTTTCAGGATGAAACCGCGCCAACCACTGCAGTCAAACTCATGACTGATGGCATGCTGTTGTCTGAGCTGCAGCAAGACCCTCTACTACTGCAATACGACGCCATTATTATCGATGAGGCACATGAGCGCAGCCTTAACATCGACTTCTTGTTGGGCGTGTTGCATACCCTGTTGCCGAAACGTCGTGATCTGAAAGTTGTTATCACGTCAGCAACCATTGAAACCGAGCGCTTTTCAAAGCACTTCCATGATGCGCCTGTACTGACCGTCACCGGGCGTACCTATCCGGTCGAAGTACGTTACCGGCCACCAAAAGAAGACGGTAAAGCGGCTGACGCGGATGTTTTACAGGGCGTTTGTGATGCCGTTGAAGAACTGCAGCGCGAAAGTGAAGGCGATATTCTTATTTTTGCCAGTGGTGAACGAGAGATTCGTGATTATGCGGACGCTATTGGTGAGATGAAACTGCGTAATACCGAGGTTCTTCCGCTGTATGCACGCTTGTCGTCACACGAACAGAATCGCGTATTTCAGGCGCATAGTCAGCGCCGGGTGGTCATAGCCACCAATGTTGCGGAAACCTCTTTAACGGTTCCGGGTATACGTTTTGTGGTTGATCCGGGAACGGTGCGAATGAGCCGTTATAGCTATCGAACTAAGGTGCAGCGACTACCTATTGAACCTATCTCACAAGCCAGTGCAAACCAGAGGAAGGGCCGTTGCGGACGTATTGGTCCCGGTATTTGTATTCGTTTATACAGCGAAGAGGACTTTTTACAGCGGCCGGAGTATACCGATCCTGAAATTCTTCGTACGAACTTAGCCGCAGTAATATTGCAAATGTCGGCGTTGCGCCTGGGTGATATACGACAGTTTCCTTTTGTACAAAAGCCGGATGAACGTTTTGTTAAGGATGGCCTGAACCTACTGGAAGAACTACACGCTATTGCGCCCGGCCGTAAACGTGAGCAACCGCAGCTGACAGAGACCGGAAGGCAACTGTCACGCCTGCCGTTGGATCCGCGATTAGCCCGAATGGTATTAGCCGGCCAGCAATACGGCTGCGTTCGGGAAATGCTGATTATTACTGCCGCGTTGAGTATTCAGGACCCGCGGGAAAGGCCGCACGATGCTCAGCAAAAAGCAGACGAGTGGCATCAGCGCTTTCGTGATAAAAGTTCCGACTTTATGGGCTTCCTAAATCTATGGAATTACGTTAAAGAGCAACAGAAGGCTTTATCTGGTAACCAGTTTCGGAAGCAGATGGGGCGTGAGTTCATTCATTTTATGCGGCTGCGTGAGTGGCAGGATATTTATACGCAGAGTCGGCAAACCGTTCGGGAAATGGGGCTATCCATCAATCAGGAAGCGGCGACGTTTGAGCAAATACACAGAGCGTTAATTACCGGCTTATTGTCTCAGGTGGGTGTAAAAGAAGACCGACATGAATATCAGGGTACACGGCAAACCAAGTTTCACATTTTCCCGGGATCGGGATTATTTGGTAAGCCGCCTAAGTGGGTTGTCACGGCAGAGTTGGCAGAAACGTCGAAACTCTATGCGCGCATTAATGCCGACATCGATCCCTTGTGGATTGAGGAAGCAGCCCCACACCTGGTAAAAAAACAATACCTTGAGCCGCACTTTGAAAAGAAACAGGGCAGTGTTATTGCTGATGAGCAAGTGACTTTACTGGGACTTATTTTGGTGCCCAGACGACGAGTTCAGTACGGTCCAGTGGCGCCTGTTAAAGCCCGGGAGATTTTTATCCGCGAAGGTCTGGTAAACTCCCAGTTAACACGCAAGTTGCCTTTTATACAGCATAACCTGAAGTTAATTAAAGACGTTCAGGCGTTGGAAGCGAAGTCTCGTCGGCGCGATATCCTGGTTGACGAGGAGGTCCTGTTTGAGGCGTATGATCGTTCAATACCCGAAGGTATCTACAATGAGAAGCTGCTGGCCGGCTGGTGGCATAAAGCCGCAAAGAAAGAGCCCAAGCTATTATTCTTTGAACGCGATGATTTAATTGCCGGCGATACCGAGCACATTACAGAGAACGAATACCCCGAGTTTTGGCGTCAAGGCAACCTGAGACTGCCATTAAGTTACCACTTTGAACCGAACGCAGAAGATGACGGCGTCAGTGTAAATATCCAGCTGGGCATTTTGAACCAGGTGAAGCTAAACGGTTTCGACTGGCATATACCGGCCTTGCGTGAGGAGCGAATTGCTCACTTGATTAAGTCGTTGCCAAAATCGTTGCGGCGAAACTTTGTCCCCGCGCCAAATTTTGCTGGCGCAATAATGGCGGATGTAGAGCCATTAGAAGGGCGTCTAACCGACGCGATGGCAACGAAATTAAGACGTATGACCGGCGTTACGGTTCCGGATGACAGTTGGGACGAGAAGGCTCTTCCGATTCATTTAAGAATGAACTTTAAGATCTTTGACGGTAAAAAGTTGGTGAGTCAGGGCCGTGACTTACAAAGCTTGCAACAGCAGCTTTCAGGTAAAGTGCAGCAACGTCTTGAAAAGACAGCGGGTGATGACATTAGTCGCGATCGTGTTGAAAACTGGGACTTTGACGACCTACCTGAAGTAATCACCGAACGTCAGCAGGGCTTTGAACTTAAAGCTTACCCCGGTTTGATAAACAAAGGCAAAGGTCAGGTTGCGCTGCAATTGTTTGATAACCCGGAACAAGCGAAAAAACATCATAAAACCGGTGTGCGGGAGCTGCTACTGCAGCAGATACCGTCGCCAATTAAGCATTTGCAGAAGTCGTTGTCTAATAAAGCTAAGTTGGCCATGTATTTTAACCCTTGGGGCAAAGTCGATGCTTTAATCGGGGACTGCATAGCAGCTGCTGTGGATGGTCTTATTGAGGAACAAATAGAGCAGGGCAATGAACTCAGGGAGCAACAAGCCTTTGAACAACTGAAAGACATTGTCCGGGCTAATTTGAATGAACGTGTCGAGCAAATTGCGCTGGAAGTCGAGCAGTGCCTGTTGCTTTCGCAGCAAGTCAGAAAGTCTTTGAAAGGTAAAATTCCACTGGATCAGATTCAGTCACGGGGCGACATTCAGGACCAACTGGATAATTTGGTTTTTGCCGGTTTTGTCTCCGCCTTTGGTGGACAACGTTTGAACGATATTGTGCGTTACTTGAAAGCAATTCAACGACGCCTGGAGAAGCTTCCGGTTGATCCGAACAAAGATCGTCTAATGACACTAACGTTGGCGAGTCTTGAAGAACAATATAAAGCGATGGTTAAAGCTTATGAGAATAAAGGATCCATAGTTCCTGATGAGGTATCTGAAATTCGCTGGATGATTGAGGAACTGAGAGTATCGTTTTTTGCGCAAACTCTGGGAACCAAGTACCCAGTGTCAGAAAAGCGGGTGAAACAAGCATTAGAGGCGGCTAAATAGCCGCCTCTTAAGTCGTTTACACCATAAATTAAGCGGTATAAAGACCTAAGTTTTCCTTTGCATAGGCTTCAAATTCAGTGAAACCGCCAACGTGCTGTTCGTCGACAAAAATTTGAGGAACGGTTTGAACTGGCTTGCCAACTGTTTTTTCTAAGTCAGCTTTGCTAATGCCTTCAGCGTGAATATCGACATAACGATAATCAAAATCGTCCATATCGGCTTTTAATTTATCCGCTACCTCTACGGCGCGAACACAGAAAGGACAACCAGGACGTCCAAAAATGACTGTAAACATGAAATACCTCTTTTCAAAAATTTATGCTTCTATTATCCAGATTTTGCCGATGGTTAACAATGACTCTGTACGATGGCCACAATCGATTTAATGAATGATGCTAATGGTCAATGTCCAGGTCCGACTCGGGAACGCAACAGCAGGGCAGAATATCGCCTTTTCTGACGTAGGCCAACGGCTCTGTTGTGTAGCGAACTGAGCCAGATTTTAATGTGCTGCGGCAGGCACCACAAAAACCACTGCGGCAATGGTAATGCATTTCTAATTGATGCTTTTCTAAGGCTTCGAGTAAGGTGCCTTCAGTCGCATCAACGGCGAGTTCAGGCCCACCGTTGACTTTGACTTTAAAGGTATTGGCCATAACTTAGAGATCAAAGTCCCCAAGGTCAGAAGCATTAACTTCACTGTCTATTTGACCGACAAGGTAGGAGGTAATTTCAGACTCTTGCGGTGCGACTTGAACGTTGTCTGATACCAGATATTTGTTCATCCAGGGCAGCGGATTAGAACGCTGGTTTTCAAACGGGGCATCGAAGCCTATGGCCTGCATACGTAAGTTCGCAATATATTCTACGTACTGGCAGAGCATGCTTTCGTTCAAACCAATCATTGAGCCGTCTTTAAACAGGTAATGTGCCCACTGTTTTTCCTGCTTCACTGCCGTCATGAAAATTTCGTAGGCATCATCACGGAGTTCCTCGGCAATTTCTTTCATTTCCGGGTCGTCTTCGCCGTACTGCCATAAGTTGAGAATATGCTGAGTGGAAGTTAGGTGGACGTTCTCATCACGGGCTATCAGCTTAATGATTTTTGCGTTACCTTCCATTAATTCGCGTTCTGCAAAAGCAAATGTACAGGCGAAGCTGACGTAAAAACGAATGGCTTCCAGCGCGTTAACCGAGTTAATGCACAAAAACAGTTTTTTCTTTATTTCGCGCTGGGTCACGGTGTGAGTTTTACCATCAACGACTACATCGCCTTCACCGTGGGTTTGCAACAACTGAGTGTAAAAAATCAGATCGTCGTAGTATTTAGAGATGTCATTCGCGCGAATTTTAATTTGCTCGTTAATAACGATGTCTTCAAATACTTCACTCGGATCACTAAACAAGTTACGCAAAATGTGAGTGTACGAACGCGAATGTATCGTCTCAAAGAATGACCAGGTTTCTATCCAGGTTTCTAACTCAGGAAGAGACACGATAGGCAATAGCGCGATATTCGGAGAGCGGCCCTGAATAGAATCTAACAGTGTCTGGTACTTCAGGTTAGAAATAAATACATGCTTTTCACTGGCGGTCAGTTTATTAAAATCGATGCGATCTCGGCTGACATCAATTTCTTCAGGTCGCCAGAAAAAGCTGATTTGCTTCTCAATAAGCTTTTCGAAAATACTGTGCTTTTGCTGATCGTAGCGAGCAACGTTAACGGAGTTGCCTAAAAACATAGGCTCCGTTAACGGATTATTCTGCTCTTGGTTAAACGTTGAGTACGACATTCGGTAAAGTCCTTCTTATTAAATTTTACAGGCACCGCCGGCACAATCGTCATCATCTTCAATAATAACTTCTGTTGGCTGGGCTTGAGGCTTATCGGCACGTTGACGTGCAGCAATGTCGGACTGGTTATCTGCAGCACCATCACGAGTATTGTGATAATAAAGTGTTTTTACCCCAAGCTTATAAGCCGTTAATAAGTCTTGCAGAAGCTGCTTCATTGGCACTTTGCCCGCTTCGAACTTACTTGGGTCGTAGTTGGTGTTTGCAGAAATTGTCTGGTCAACAAACTTTTGCATAATACCGACCAGCTCAAGGTACCCTTTGTTACTCGGGATCTGCCACAGCAGCTCGTATTTGTCTTTTAAGTTCTCGTAGTCAGGAACAACCTGTTTGGTCACGCCATCTTTTGACGATTTAATGCTGACAAAGCCACGAGGAGGCTCAATACCATTAGTTGCATTAGAAATCTGCGAAGAGGTTTCTGATGGCATTAAAGCCGATAAGGTTGAATTACGCATGCCGTGTTGTTTGATATCCGCACGCAGCTTATCCCAATCCAGATGTAATGGCTCGTCGCACACCTTATCCAAATCTTTCTTATAGGTATCGGTTGGCATAATGCCTTGAGAGTAGGTGGTCTCATTGAACTTAGGACAAGCACCTTTTTCTTTTGCCAGGTTCATCGACGCCTGCATCAGGTAGTATTGTATAGCTTCGAAAGTCTGGTGAACCAGACCGTTAGCCGAGCCGTCTGAATATTTAACGCCGTGCTTGGCTAAGTAATAAGCGAAGTTGATGACACCAATACCCAGAGTACGACGATTCATGGTGGCATTGTAAGCCGCCGGAACTGGGTACTCCTGATAATCTAACAGGCTGTCCAGGGCCCGAACCGCTAGGTCTGCGAGGTTTTCAAACTCACCGAGGTTTTCGATTTTACCTAAGTTAAACGCCGACAGCGTACACAGAGCAATTTCGCCTTCTTCATCATTCACATGACTTAATGGCTTGGTTGGCAATGCAATTTCAAGGCACAGGTTACTCTGGCGGATAGGAGCGACTTTAGAGTCAAACGGGCTGTGCGTGTTGCAATGGTCAACGTTTTGTACATAAATACGACCGGTGCTGGCACGTTCCTGCATAAACAGACCGAACAGTTCAATGGCCTTAATACGCTTTTTACGGATGCTTTCATCCTGTTCGTACTGAAGGTACAAGCGCTCAAACTCGTCCTGGTCTTCAAAGAAAGCATCATAAAGGCCCGGTACGTCAGACGGACTGAACAAGGTAATGTAGTCATCTTTAATCAGACGTTGATACATGGTGCGGTTAAACTGTACGCCGTAATCTAAGTGGCGAACTCGGTTCTCTTCAACACCCCGGTTGTTTTTCAGGACAAGTAAGCTTTCAACTTCCAGATGCCAGAGTGGGTAGAACAGGGTAGCCGCGCCTCCACGAACGCCACCTTGTGAACAGCTTTTAACCGCTGTCTGGAAGTATTTATAGAACGGAATACATCCGGTGTGAAACGCTTCGCCGTTACGAATAGGGCTGCCTAAAGCGCGAATACGACCAGCATTAATACCGATACCGGCGCGCTGTGAAACATATTTCACAATGGCGCTTGCAGTGGCATTAATAGAGTCAAGGCTGTCACCGGCTTCAATTAAGACGCAAGAACTGAACTGACGAGTGGGCGTACGTACACCTGACATAATAGGTGTTGGCAGTGAGATTTTAAACTCGGAGGCCGCATCATAGAAACGTTTAACGTAGTCCATGCGAGTGCTTTTCGGATAGTCAGAAAACAGACAAGCCGCCACTAAAATGTATAGAAACTGAGCACTTTCATAGATATCACCGGTGACCCGGTTCTGAACCAGATATTTATTTTCTAGTTGCTTAACCGCCGCATAAGAGAAGTTCATGTCACGCCAGTGATCCAACACCTCGTCCATTTGGTCGAATTCTTCTTCACTGTAATCGTCCAGCAAATGTTCGTCGTAGCGATGCTCTGCGACCATCTTTTTCACATGGTCGTACAGCCGCGGTGGTTCAAATTTACCGTAAGCACGCTTGCGTAAATGGAAGATGGCCAAACGCGCTGCCATGTATTGATAATCAGGCGCTTCTTCTGAAATCAAATCGGCTGCAGCTTTAATGATGGTCTCATGAATATCTTCAGTTTTAATACCGTCGTAAAACTGAATGTGAGATTTAATTTCGACCTGAGAAGCTGAAACATTATTCAGTCCTTCAGCGGCCCACATTATGACCCGATGAATTTTATCGAGGTTTAGCGGTTCGCGTTCGCCGCTGCGTTTTGTAACATAAAGTTGCTCGTTCATTTTGCGCCGACTCTTAGCTTTTTGTTATAGGTTTGTAGCCACAAGATATAGTGCTTATTAGTTGTACAGAGCGATATTTACACAATATCTAGTGTGTCTGGGATGGATTGTATGCTAGGTCTAACTGCCAATACGATCAAGCGAATTTACGGCTAAAAATTAAATAATTTTAATTTCGAAATCTTGATTTTTTGTCAGCCTTTAACTGGCGTGAGTTTGCGCCGTAAAGCGTGCTATATAATTTTTTTGTCTTTCAAAAGAGGTTTATAGATCAAGAGTTATCAATGGCCAGTAGTTGCAGTAACTCCAATGGCGATGCAATGTGATAGTCGGCTTGCCAGCGTTGGGGTTGGTCTTCGTTGCTAATATAACCATATTCAGCCAGCACGGTGACCATTCCGGCATTACGACCCGCTTCAATGTCCCGCTCAGCATCGCCGACATAAAGGCAATCTGCTGGCTCTACACCCAGTTTTTCAGCGGCGTAGAACAGTGGATCGGGCGAGGGTTTGGAAACACTCAGCGTGTCTCCGCTAACGACAATTTGGATTGCTTCAAATGCCGGAAAGTGCGGCAGTAACTGTTGCGTTAGCCTTTCGGGTTTATTGGTGACTATGGCGACTTTTATCGATTCACGTTGCAACACAGCCAGTAACTCCAAAACGCCGGGGTAGGGTTGGGTATGAAGGGCAATATTGTTTTTATAGGCGCTTAGGAATGCATGCCGCAATTCCGTTTCCATATGCGCGTAATCGTCAGCGAAAGCCAATTGAAGTAAGCCTCTGGAACCATGAGATGCTTTCGGTGTAAATACCTCAGCGTTTATGGGCGGACGTTCATATTGCTCACAAACTGCGTTTAGCGCAGCGCCTAAATCCGGTGCGGTATCAAGCAAAGTTCCGTCTAAGTCGAACAAAACTGCTTTCACCGGATAGCTTCTATCAAATGTCGCCATCGGTTACTCCGGCTTTCTTAAAGCGACGATGTAATTCACATCGACATCTTTTTCTGAAAGCACGAAGCCTTTCAGTGGATGAAAAATAAGGCCATTAATTGCAATATCTTCCAACGCAGCCTGATCGGTCATACGTAAAAGCTCTGAGGGCCGAATGAAGCGTTGGTGCTGATGAGTGCCTTTGGGTACCCAGCCTAAAACGTGCTCGGCAGCGACAATTCCCAACAGCCAGGACTTTACATTCCGGTTGAGCGTAGAGAAAAACACTCGTCCACCGGGTTTTAGTGCTTTAGCGCAAGCTTGTATGATAGCGCTAGGATCCGGCACATGTTCAAGCATCTCCAGACAGGTAACAATGTCGTAGCTTGCGGGTTCTTGTTCCGCTAGCGTTTCTACGGCAACGCACTGATAGTCAATTTGCTGTTTACTTTCTAACGCGTGCAGGCGGGCGACTTTTAATGACTGCTCAGCCAAATCAATACCGGTGACCTGGGCACCACGTTCCGCCATTGCTTCACTCAGTAGTCCGCCGCCGCATCCTACGTCCAGAATCCTTTTTCCGAACAACCCCTCAGCATGATTTTCAATGAAGCCCAGCCGCACCGGATTGATTTTATGCAAAGGTTTGAATTCTCCATCGGGATCCCACCAGCGCGAGGCGAGGGCTGAAAACTTGGCGATCTCTTCCGGATCGACGTTTTTTTGTTCAGTTTTAGAGCGACTGGTGGTCATAGATTATGCGTCTTTAAGAGATGGATAACGCGGCTAGTCTACCTCAGGCAAAGAATAAGAAAAAGAGGGTGCGAGACTCGGTTGGGATGGGTACAATGATTGGATCAAAATAACAATGAATATGCGGATCTATATTTAGGGAATAAACTATGAGCGATCTAGCCAGAGAAGTGTCACCGGTTAATATTGAAGACGAACTAAAAAGCTCGTACCTCGATTACGCCATGAGCGTCATTGTCGGGCGTGCTTTACCAGATGTTCGTGACGGTCTGAAACCAGTACACAGACGCGTTCTGTTCGCAATGAACGAATTGCGCAACGACTTTAATAAACCGTATAAAAAGTCAGCCCGTGTTGTTGGTGACGTCATCGGTAAATATCACCCTCATGGCGACAGCGCCGTTTATGACACTATTGTTCGTATGGCGCAGGATTTTTCCTTACGTTATATGCTGGTAGACGGCCAGGGAAACTTTGGTTCGGTCGATGGTGATTCAGCAGCCGCAATGCGTTATACCGAAATTCGCATGGCGAAAATTGCTCACCAGTTATTAGCCGATCTGGATAAAGAAACGGTCAACTTCGTAGACAACTACGATGGTACCGAGCGTATTCCGGACGTATTACCCACCCGAGTGCCTAACCTTTTAGTGAATGGCTCTTCGGGTATTGCCGTTGGTATGGCGACGAATATTCCACCGCATAACCTGACTGAGGTTATCGACGGCTCGTTAGCGATGATTGATAACCCGGATATTGATGTTGAAGGGTTAATGGAATACATCCCGGGTCCAGACTTCCCAACGGCTGCCTCAATTTCAGGGCGTAGCGGCATTATAGAAGCCTACAAAACTGGCCGTGGTCGTATCCATTTACGTGCTCAGGCGGAAGTTGAAGTTGACGAAAAAACGGGCAAGGAAACCATCATTGTTACGGAAATTCCGTACCAGGTGAACAAAGCTCGCTTGATAGAAAAAATCGCTGAGTTAGTTAAAGAAAAACGCGTGGAAGGTATTAGTGCGTTGCGCGATGAATCCGATAAAGACGGCATGCGTATCGTTATCGAGATTCGTCGTGGCGATGTGGGAGAAGTTGTGCTTAACCACTTGTATGCCAATACACAGCTGCAGGTTGTCTTTGGCATTAACATGGTTGCATTGGATAAAGGTCAGCCGCGTCTGTTTAATCTACGCGATATGCTGGACTGCTTCATCCGTCACCGTCGTGAAGTGGTAACTCGCCGCTCAGTTTATGAACTGCGAAAAGCACGTGAGCGTGCACATATCTTAGAAGGTCTGGCAATATCGCTGGCCAATATTGATGAAATTATTGAGCTGATCCGTCGCTCTCCAACGCCTGCTGAAGCAAAATCCGGGTTGATTGCCCGCGCATGGCAACTGGGCGATGTTGCCGCCATGCTGGAAACGGCCGGTGTTGATGCTGCTCGACCAGATCATTTACCTGAAGAATTCGGCATTCGGGGTGACAATTACCACCTGACCGAGGTTCAGGCTCAAGCCATTCTCGACTTGCGTCTGCACAAACTGACTGGGTTAGAGCACGAGAAAATTCTGGACGAGTACAAAGTTCTGCTGGAGCAAATTGCTGAGTTATTGCATATTCTTCGCAGCTCAGAGCGCCTGATGGAAGTGATTCGTGAAGAACTGGTTGAAATTCGGACTAACTTTGGTGATGAGCGTAAAACAGACATCACTGCAGCGGCGCACGACATCAGTATGGAAGACCTGATTAACGAAGAAGACGTTGTGTTAACACTGTCGCACGAAGGTTATGTGAAGTATCAGCCGTTAACCGAATATGAGGCTCAGCGTCGCGGTGGTAAAGGTAAAGCCGCAACTAAGATGAAAGACGAAGACTTTATAGAAAGGCTTTGGGTCGCTAACACGCATGACACCATACTGTGCTTCTCGACTCGTGGTCGTATTTACTGGATGAAGGTTTATCAGTTGCCATTAGCGAGTCGTGCATCGCGAGGTAAGCCTATCGTGAACTTATTGCCGCTTGAAGCCGATGAGCGCATCACGGCTATTCTGCCGACCCGAGATTATCCGGAAGATAAATTTGTGGTTATGGCAACCAGAAAAGGCACCATTAAGAAGACCCCGTTACCAGAGTACTCGCGTCCTCGCAATGGCGGCATTATTGCTTTGAACCTGGTTGATGACGATGAACTGATTGGCGTTGATATTACTGACGGCAAGGGTGAAATCATGTTGTTCTCTGATGCCGGTAAAGTGGTGCGCTTTACTGAAGAACAAGTGCGTTCCATGGGTCGTACAGCAACCGGTGTTCGGGGTATTCGCCTGGAAGAAGGACAGAGGGTTGTTTCACTGATTGTTCCGCGAGAATATGAGGATCAGGAAGCGAATGTCTTAACCGTGACTGAAAATGGCTACGGGAAACGTACACCACTCAGTGAGTACCCGGCTAAAAGTCGTGCGACTAAAGGGGTTGTTTCCATTAAAGTCAGTGAACGCAATGGTTCTGTTGTCGGCGCAATGGAAGTTATTGATGGCAATGAAATCATGCTTATCAGTAACAAAGGAACCTTGGTCAGAACTCGCGTTCATGAAGTATCAACCGTTGGCCGTAATACTCAGGGCGTGCGCTTAATTCGTACCGCAGAGGATGAGAAAGTTGTTGGTTTGCAACGTATTGACGAAATTGATGAAGAAGAGGCCCTAATTGACGGTGAAGTTATTGAAGAAAGCGAAGTCACTTCTGAAGATAACTCTGAAAACCAAGAGGGTTCCGACGAGTCATGAGTCAGTTGTTTAACTTTTCTGCCGGACCGGCAATGTTGCCGGTCGACGTGTTAAAACAAGCTCAGGAAGAGTTACTTAATTGGAATGGGCAGGGCGTCTCGGTGATGGAAATTTCGCACCGCGACCCCGCCTATGTGCATATGGCACGCGAAGCAGAACAGGATTTACGTGACCTTCTTGATGTACCTGGCGACTACGAAGTGCTCTTTTTGCAAGGCGGTGGACGGGGACAGTTTTCTGCGGTTCCTCAAAATATCGCTTCACCGGATGCTACTGTCGATTACCTGGATACCGGCATATGGTCTGGCTTTGCTATTCGTGAAGCCGAGAAGTTTGTGTCTAAGGTCAATATTGCAGGACAAGTAAAAGAAGGCATTAAAGGTAAAGAGATTCAGTCACCGGAAGAATGGCAATTGTCCGATAATGCCGCTTATTTCCATTACTGTCCTAATGAAACGGTGGATGGAATAGCCTTGCATGATATCCCGCAGGTCAAAGCGCCTATTGTTGCGGATATGTCATCGAATATTCTTTCAGAGCCGCTTGATGTCTCAAAATTTGGGGTAATATACGCCGGAGCTCAAAAGAATATTGGCCCGTCAGGCTTTGCTATTGCTATTGTTAAAAAGTCGTTGTTAGGGAGCCCGCAGAAGCAGGTTTCGTCCATTATGGATTATCAGCTTCAGGCGAAAGATGGCTCTATGTACAATACCCCCAATACCTTTGCCTGGTATTTAGCGGGTCTGGTCTTTAAATGGTTAAAGGCGCAGGGCGGATTAACCGCAATGGGCGAGCGTAATCATTACAAAGCGCAGCTTTTGTACGATTTTGTTGATAGCTCTGGCTTTTATCGCAACAGTATTAATCCGGCTTATCGCTCAATTATGAATATCCCTTTCCAGTTAGCGGATGACAAACTTGATGACGCTTTCTTAAAAGGCGCTCGAGCAGAAGGATTAGTGGGACTGAAAGGCCATCGCTTTGTTGGTGGTATGAGAGCCAGTATTTATAACGCGATGCCTGCGGAAGGGGTCGAAGCATTGTTAAGTTATATGGCAGATTTTGAGCGTAAGCTTGGCTAAATAAATAGAATAAAAAAAGGTAGTGAATTGCTATGGCAGAATTTAACGCATTAGAACTGGTGAATCCCGGAGTTAAACAATTACGTCCGTATCAGGCGGGGAAACCGACCTCTGAATTACAACGAGAGTTGGGCTTACAACACGTGGTTAAACTGGCTTCCAACGAGAATCCTTTGGGTTTAAGTGAGAAGGTAAAAACCGCTTTGGAAGCTGAGTTAACGGATTTAGTGCGTTACCCTGATGCAAACGGCTATTACTTAAAAAGTCGTCTAGCGGAACTCAATGAAGTAACGACTCAACAAATTACGCTAGGCAATGGCTCCAATGATGTGCTGGAAATTTTGGCGCGTACTTTCGTTTCAGATAAAGATGAAGTTATTTTCTCACAACATGCGTTTGTGGTTTATCCACTGGTGACTCAAGCCATTGGCGCCAAACCTGTTGCTGTTCCTGCGGTAGATTATGGGCATGATCTTGATGGAATGGCCAAAGCGGTCACCGATAAAACCAAGATGATCTTTATCGCTAACCCGAATAACCCAACGGGTACTTTTTTATCGACGCCGGCTCTTAAAAAGTTTTTGAATGAAATACCGCAGAATATTATTGTGGTTTTGGATGAAGCCTACTACGAGTATGTACCGGAAGATGAACGTGCGCCTTCGGTAGAGTGGATAAAAAATTATCCTAACTTAGTAGTCAGCAGGACCTTTTCTAAAGCCTACGGCTTAGCGGGCTTGCGTGCCGGTTACGCTGTGAGCCATGAAAGTGTTGCGGATGTTTTGAATCGTATTCGGCAACCCTTCAATATGAATTCGCTGTCACTGAAAGCGGCAGAAGTGGTATTGGATGATCACGCGTATTTGCAAAAGGCCATTGAGCTAAACGCTCAGGGTATGCAGCTATTGACTGAATTTTGTGACGAATCTGGGCTTAACTACATTCCATCTTACGGCAACTTCCTGACCATAGAAGTGGGGCCTGATGCTGAGAAGCTTTATGACCAGCTGTTACATGAAGGGGTAATTGTTCGTCCTGTTGGTGGTTATGAGTTACCTAACCATTTGCGTGTCAGCATTGGGTTGCCGGAAGAAAATCAAGCCTTTATTAAGGCTATGAAAAAGCTGCGTGGTTAACCGTATCGATCTAAATCCGCGACGTTTCTGTCGCGGTAGTGTCACTTTACCTGGCTCAAAGAGCATAGCCAACAGGGCTTTGCTCATGGCCGCTTTATGTGAAACGCCAGTTACCTTACATAACTTATTGGTAAGTGACGATACTGACCGGATGCGTGAAGCGCTGCTCTCCCTGGGAGTGACTTTTAAAGACGATAAACTGATAACTCGAGTAGAAGGCTTAGGCGGCCAGTGGCAAAAGTTTACGTCTGAACTTTATTTAGGCAATGCGGGCACCGCAATGCGTCCGCTTATTGCGGTCTTAGCGGCAACATTAGCAAATGATCCCATGCCGATGGTATTAAAAGGCGATGCGCGGATGCATGAGCGTCCGGTCGAACATTTAGTTGATGCGCTGATAAAACAAGGCGCATCAATCAATTATCTAGGTGAGTCCGGTTTCCCTCCACTCGCAATCTCTGGGGGCTTAGCGCCCGGGGATTTTGAAATAGATGGCAGCGTGTCCAGCCAATTTATTTCTGCATTGCTTATGGCTCTTCCGCTATTAAATAACGACTCAACTTTAACGCTTAAAGGCGAAGTTGTTTCGCGCCCCTATATTGAGTTAACTCTGCAAATGCTGTCCGACTTTGGCATTAGGGTTGAGACGCTTTCTTCCCAGCGCTATCGCATTGCCGGAGGACAACGCTATCAGTCTCCCGGCGAATACTGGGTCGAAGGTGATGCCAGTGCCGCCTCTTATTGGATGGCTGCCGCTTTAATGGGGAAAGGACCGTTGGAAATCATCGGGGTGGGGGAAAACTCGATCCAGGGCGATAAGCGATTTGCTGAGGTTATCGAGCAAATGGGCGCGTCGGTAAGTTATCACAGTAACAGCATAACGGTTATCGGAACAGGCGCTGTCTACGGTATTGATCAGGACTTTAACGACATTCCCGATGCGGCAATGACGGTAGCCCCACTGGCATTATTTGCAGATAAACCAACCGTTATCAGGAATGTTGCAAATTGGCGAGTAAAAGAAACTGACCGGTTACATGCGATGGCGACAGAATTACGTAAAGTGGGTGCCAGAGTTGAGGAAGGTGAAGATTACCTACGGATTGAACCGGTTAGCAATTGGCAGCATGCGACAATAGAGACTTATGATGATCACCGCATGGCGATGTGTTTTTCTTTGATCGCTTTCTCTCCTATCGGAGTGACGATTAAAGATCCAGACTGTTGTGCAAAAACTTATCCCGACTATTTTTCTGAGTTTTCACGGCTCTGTCACAGTTAACTCTTAAACTCGCTGACTTTGATTAATGCAATTTTTTTACAAATGCGTATAATTGCGCGGCTAAATGCTGCGTAATGCAGAGCAATTAGAGGATTTTATGGCAACTCATATTCCAGTCATTACGATTGACGGGCCGAGTGGGGCAGGAAAAGGAACGATAAGCCGATTATTGGCAGAAAAGCTAGGATGGCACTTGCTGGATAGTGGGGCTATTTATCGCGTTCTGGCGTTGGCGGCTTTGCATCATGATTTTACGCCGGAAGATGAAGAAAGCCTGGTGGCACTAGCGGCACACCTGGATGTTAAATTTGAAGCCGAAGAAGAACGTTCATTAACTCACATTATCCTGGAAGGTGAAGACGTTACGATGACGATCCGAACTGAGCAGGTGGGTAATATGGCATCAAAAGTAGCCGCTTTGCCAAGAGTTAGAGAAGCCTTGCTGCGTCGCCAACGGGGCTTTAAAGAGTTACCTGGGTTGGTTGCAGATGGCCGTGATATGGGCACGGTTGTTTTTACCGATGCCGATGCAAAAATCTTTTTAACCGCTTCAGCGGAAGAGCGTGCAAGACGACGCTTTGAGCAATTGAAGGAAAAAGGTTTTGATGCTAATATTGATCAATTAGTGAACGAAATTAAAGAACGGGATGATCGCGATACAAATCGCTCGGTGGCTCCTCTTAAGCCAGCCGAGGATGCGTTGTATCTGGATTCTACTGATACGTCCATAGATGACGTATTAGAGCACGTATTGACGTTTGCGCACAGCAAACTCTCAAAGACTAGCTAAGGTCATTTGGCCTTAATTAGGCGTCTGTTGTAAGGAAGCGAACAGACTTTATTAATAACCCCGCTGCATACGGAAGTTCAGTGGACGTCTTATTTATAAGCGAAGTTAATTACTATGTCAGAAAATTTTGCAGAATTATTTGAAGAAAGCCTAAAGGAAGTTGAAACTCGCCCGGGCTCCATTGTTAAAGGTACTATCGTTGCTATCGAAAAAGATTTGGTCTTAGTTGACGCAGGTCTTAAATCAGAAAGCGCGATTCCAGCCGAACAGTTCCGTAATGCAGAAGGTGAATTGGAAGTCAGCGTCGGTGACGTAGTTGACGTAGCCCTTGATGCAGTTGAAGACGGCTTTGGCGAAACCATTTTGTCTCGCGAAAAAGCGAAACGTTATGAAGCATGGCTGCAGCTGGAAAAAGCACACGAAGACAATGCAACCGTTATCGGTATTATTTCTGGTAAGGTTAAGGGTGGCTTCACAGTAGACTTAGGCGGCGTTCGCGCATTCTTGCCTGGTTCACTGGTTGATGTACGTCCAGTACGTGAAACAACGCACCTGGAAAACAAAGATTTAGAATTCAAAGTTATCAAGCTTGATCAGAAGCGCAACAACGTTGTTGTTTCTCGTCGTGCTGTTATCGAGAAAGAGAACAGTGCTGAGCGTGAAGAGTTGCTTGAAAACTTGCAAGAAGGCCAGGAAGTTCAGGGTATCGTTAAGAACCTGACTGACTACGGCGCATTCGTTGACTTAGGCGGCGTCGATGGCTTATTGCACATTACCGATATGGCTTGGAAACGCGTTAAGCATCCAAGTGAAATCGTAAACGTTGGCGATGAAATCACTGTTAAAGTATTGAAATTTGATCGTGAGCGCACTCGTGTATCACTTGGCCTTAAGCAGTTAGGCGAAGATCCATGGGCTGATATCGCAAACCGCTACCCAGAAGGGCACCGTTTAACTGGTCGTGTTACGAACTTGACTGATTACGGCTGCTTCGTCGAGATCGAAGAGGGTGTAGAAGGTCTGGTACACGTATCAGAAATGGATTGGACAAACAAAAACGTTCATCCTTCTAAAGTGGTTAACCTGGACGACACTGTTGAAGTTATGGTTCTGGAAATCGACGAAGAACGTCGTCGTATTTCACTAGGCCTGAAGCAGTGTAAACCAAACCCATGGGAAGAGTTTGCTAAGAATCACAATAAAGGCGAGCAAGTTACTGGTAAGATCAAGTCAATCACTGACTTTGGTATCTTTATCGGTCTTGACGGCGGTATTGATGGTTTGGTTCACTTGTCAGATATTAGCTGGAATGCGACTGGCGAAGAAGCCGTTCGTGACTACAAAAAAGGTGAAGAAGTTACCGCTGTAGTTATGCAAGTTGATGCTGAACGTGAGCGTATTTCTCTGGGTATCAAGCAGCTTGAAGAAGACCCATTCAATAACTACCTGGCAGCCAATAAAAAAGGTGCTATTGTTACAGGTACTGTTACTGAAGTAGACGCTAAAGGCGCTAAAGTTGAATTAGCAGAAAGCGTTGAAGGTTATGTTCGTGCAGCAGACATTTCACGTGACCGTGTTGAAGATGCAAGCACTGAACTAAGCGTTGGAGACTCTATCGAAGCTCGCTTTATGGGCGTTGATCGTAAAAACCGCACCCTGAGCCTGTCTATCCGTGCGAAAGACGAAGTTCAAGAGAAAGAAGCGGTTGAAAGCGTTAATAAGCAGCAAGATAGCGATTCAAGTCTTAACAGCGCAATGGCTGAAGCCTTTAAAGCTGCAAAAACTGACGACGAATAATTTACTGCATTTAGGCAGTTAATTGGAGGAGGTAATGATGACTAAATCAGAGCTGATTGAAAGGTTAACTTTGAAACACGAGTTACCTCCTAAGCAGGTTGAAGCTTCGGTGAAAGAAATTCTTGAGCAGATGGTGCAATCCTTATCACAAGGTAAGCGCGTTGAGATTCGAGGGTTTGGAAGCTTTTCTCTGCATTATCGAGCCCCTCGCGTGGGTCGTAACCCTAAAACGGGCGAAGCCGTTGAATTAGACGGCAAGTACGTTCCGCATTTTAAGGCGGGCAAAGAGCTTCGCGAGAGGGTCGATACATTAAGTTAGTTTTTACGCTCGATCGATAAAAACGGCGTGCTATACTGGCATGCCGTTTTTTTATAACTAACAGGTAAGCAATTATGCTTAGAAAGCTGCTTATTCTCATCCCTGTATTAATTATATTTCTTTTAGCAATGGCTTTTGGTGCCCAGAACCCACAGACAGTGGTTGTTAATCTACTGGTCCTGCAATCCGAAATGGCGGTTGCGTCACTACTCGCTATCTTCTTTGGCAGCGGGTTTGCCGTTGGTCTTCTACTGCTTTGCCTTTCGAGCTTGTCTTGGCGCTATCGGTATAACCGTTTACTTAAACGAGTCAATAAGCTGGACAAGGCGGGTTAGCCGTTCATGTTAGAGCTTCTCTTCCTGCTATTACCGATTGCAGCAGCCTATGGTTGGTTCATGGGCCGCAATAGCGTGCGTACGGAAGAGCGTAAAGAGCAGAAACGGTTTTCTAAACAATATGCGACAGGTATAAACCTTTTATTATCCGATCAGCCAGACAAAGCAGTTGATTTGTTTGTTGAGTTGCTGGACGTTGATAGTGAGACAATTGAAACTCACTGGACGTTAGGAAAGCTCTTTCGCCGCAGAGGGGAAGTCGATCGCGCAATAAAAATTCACAAAAACCTGACATCGCTTCCCAACTTATCTGAGCATGACCGTTTAACGGCTATGTATGAGTTAGGTAAAGATTACCTTTCCGCTGGAATTTACGATCGCGCTGAGCAAATGTTTGCTGGCTTACAAAGTTACAAATTGTTCCGGGAAAAAAGTCAGAAGCATCTTCTTGAACTTTATGAGTCCACGCATGAGTGGGACAAAGCGATAAAAATAGCGCTGCGGCTGGCGAAGCAAGACAGCGAAGCGCGTGTGGTTTTAGCGCAGCTCTATTGCGAGCTAGCGGAATTGGACGACAACATTACCAGTAAAGTAAAACATTACAATAAAGCACTTAAACACCATGGTGACTGCGTGCGTGCAGTACTTGCGTTAGGAAAAATATACATGGCGCAAGGGCAGTATGATGAGTCTATTCATTATTTAGTGAGAGTGTTTGAGCAAGATAAGTCGTTTGTTTGCGAGACTATACCGTTACTAAAAGAAGCGTATGAAAAAAATTCGGATACCCATACGTTTATCGAATTTCTACACCGTTGCGTCGAACAGGATGCAGGAATAACGGCAGCCATTACGCTTTCTGAGAAAATATGCGAGTCGCAGAGTATTGAAGACGCAGAGCACTTTATGACCCAAGTGTTAGAGCAGCATCCAACCATGCGCGGATTCCACTATTTGATGGGGCTGCATATTCGAGCTGCTGATGTAGGAAACGCCAGGGACAGTCTCCGGAGGCTCCAGAAGATGGTCCACGAACACATTGTGCAGCGACCCAATTATAAATGTCGGCACTGTGGCTTTTCCGGACATACTTTATATTGGCATTGTCCTTCGTGTAAAAGTTGGGCAACAACAAAACCTATTTTTGGATTAGATGGTGAGTAATATTATGGCGCTGCCAAAAGTTTATGTCGCATTAGATTATCAAACGCGAGAAGAAGCTGACAATTTAGTGAGTAAATTACCTGCGGGTAAAGTAGGCCTTAAAGTGGGCAAAGAGCTGTTTACTGCTATTGGGCCTGACTGGGTGCGAGAAAAAGTTGATCAAGGCTTCTCTGTTTTTCTTGATTTGAAGTTTTATGATATTCCAAATACCGTGGCCAAGGCGGTTACTTCGGCTGCTAAAATTGGTGTGGACATTGTTAATGTGCATGCCAGCGGTGGTACTGAGATGATGAAAGCGGCAAAAGAAGCGTTGAAGCCGTTTGATAAGCCACCTTTATTAATTGCGGTTACGATACTCACTAGCATGAGTGACGATGATCTTCAGGAAATGGGAATTCAATTATCAACAACACAACAGGTTGTTAAGTTGGCCAAACTAGCCAAACAAGCAGGCCTGGACGGCGTCGTTTGTTCAGCGCAAGAAGCCAGTATGCTTCGAAAAGATTTAGGTTCCTCATTTAAACTTGTGACCCCGGGCATCAGACCGGCTGATAGTGACGCTGGAGACCAAAAACGCATCATGACACCAGAAGCGGCGATAGATGCCGGAGTGGATTATATGGTCATTGGACGCCCGATTACTCAAGCCAATGATCCTGCAACTGCAGCGACTGACATATTGCGCTCTATAGGAGAATAACCCACGAACCTCCTTGTAATATCGTAACGTGGCAATAGGGACAAAAAGTTAAGCTATAGTACCCATTACTGCAGTGACGCAGTAACTTTATAAACAGGGAATAGATACTATGAAGCTTAAATTTTTGTCCATGTTTGTTGCCTCATCACTGTTCTTAGTAGCAGGCGTGCAGGCCGCACCGTTATCCGTTTCTCCAAATTTGTCACCTCTATTGCAGGCCGAGAATGCCAAAACGGTCAATATCAATACAGGATCAGCTCAGCAAATATCGGATGTTTTGATTGGTGTTGGTGTTAAGCGAGCTGAGGATATTATCAAATTAAGAGAGCAGCTGGGTGGGTTCACAGAAGTTGAACAGCTGCTGGATGTAAAAGGTATAGGCTCTAAAACTTTAGAGAAAAACCGGTCATTGATTACAATCAAGTAATAGAAAAAACCAAACTCCAAAAACAAAAAAGGTCGGTAGTTATATAACTACCGACCTTTTCTTTTACTTGGCTGAAGCTATTCGCACTTTGCCATTTCGGCGTAAGCGCTAGAGCGAGCTTGAGCAACGCCGGCAATACGGCTGTCCTTGCTAAACTGCGGTCGATTATCAGATGATGCAACCGGTAAAGCTTTAAAGGTCTCAGTACGTTCTACGGCGGTTGCTTTTGTCATTGCCGAAAACGATGAGCCACTCAGAGAACGGTTTGGTATAACCGCTTCGGTTTTCATCTGCTTACGTTTCTGGCCAGCCGCTCGTTGGTGACGCGGTGAACGACGTGAACGATCTCGGCCTTTCTTCTCTTCAATCTTAGGTTCCGGAGCTTCTTCGACAGTGTCCGTAACTTCTGCTTCAGCTGACTTAGGAGTCTCATCTGCTGCTGTTTCATTTTCACTATTGCTCTCTTCTTTAGAGGGCTCTGGCGTTGGTTCCTCAGCGGGTTGCTCGGTTGTTTCAATCGAAGATTGAACCTTGTTATCAACCGGTGATGAAGGTGTTGCTACTGGTTCAGATGCCTCCGAGCTTTTGGCGGAATCGTCCGCTTTAGTCTCTTTCGCTGTTTGTGTCTCAGCCTGAGCGTTTGCCTCGACTTTCTCTTTCTCAGCATTCTCTTGCGTAGCTGCTGTCGGTTGAGTCTGATTTTGTACTAACTCAGCAGCGGCTTGCATGCGAGGATCAAGAACTTTATCAGAAATCGCTTTATTCTCTGACTTAGCAGTACCGGCCTGTTGTGCTGGTTTCTCTTTCACCTGAGTTGTTTTCTGAGTATCACTGTTATTAGGTGCTGTTGTTTCCTCAGACTTATGCTCTTGCGGACTTGAATCGTCGGCTTTCGGTGATTTGTCAGCGGTTGAAACGCGAACTGATTTTTCAATTGGTTTGCGCTGACGACGAGGTTTCTCTTGAACAGGCTTTGTCTCTTTAGTCTTTTCGGTTTCAGCTGGGCTGCTATCAACTTGCTCATTCTTAGCTGCTTCTGATTTTGGCTGCTGATTATTTTTATTATTGCGGCCGCGGCGACGACGGTCGTTGCGATTGCGACTGTTACGATTACCTGCGTCATCGCGAGACTCAGACGACTTATCTTCTGCAGGCGACGCGTTAGGTGTGCTTTCTTTGGTTTCATCCTTAGTGGTTGTGGACTGACTGCGCCCACGCGGCTGGCGATTTCCTGAACGACGGTTTCGGCCACGACGCTGCTGGTTTCGTTGATTTTCGGCACTGCGCTGCTTGGCTTTATCAGCTTCCGCCTGACTTTGTTCATCCTCTGAATCAAACAGACCTGAGAACCAAGTTTTTAAACGACTCAACAATGAAGGTTGAACTGCCTTTTTGGCTTCAACCTTCGGTGGTGGAGTCGGCGCTGCACTCGGTGCCTGAAGACCTTTTAATGCGGGTTCTTCAAATTTGGCTTTATCCTGAGTTAAGGTAATAGAAACACTTGGCTCACTTTGCTCTGGCTTCTGTACTAACTCAAAACTAGCAGACTCAGGGACCTCATCGTCACGCACACGAATCACCTCGAAGTGAGGCGTTTCCAGGTGGTGGTTCGGGATAATAACGATTTTAACGTTATGACGCTTTTCAATATGATTAACCGATTGACGTTTTTCATTTAACAGGTACGTTGCAACATCAACCGGCACCTGAGAGTGCACCTGAATAGTATTATCTTTTATCGCTTCTTCTTCAATTAGACGCAAGATTGAAAGCGCTAAAGAGTCGCTTGAACGTATCGTTCCCTGGCCATTACAACGAGGACAAACATTGTTTGCCGACTCACCTAGAGAAGGACGTAAACGTTGACGTGACATCTCCATTAAGCCAAAGCGTGAAATACGGGCCACTTGAATTCTAGCTCTATCCTGAGACAAGCTGTCGCGTAAACGGTTCTCAACATCGCGTTGGTGGCGAGCAGGAGTCATATCGATAAAGTCGATAACCACTAGTCCGCCTACATCACGAAGGCGTAATTGACGAGCAATTTCTTCGGCCGCTTCAAGGTTAGTCTGTAAAGCGGTTTCTTCGATATCACCACCTTTAGTGGCGCGCGAAGAGTTAATATCGATAGACGTTAATGCTTCGGTTGGATCGATAACAATAGAGCCACCGGAAGGAAGACGAACCTCACGCTGAAAAGCTGATTCAATTTGGCTTTCTATCTGGTAATGGCTGAATAAAGGAACGTCACCTTCATATTGCTTAACGCGTTGCAAAAAGTCTGGGCGAATAAGCTGTATATGGCTACGCACTTGCTCATAGACTTTTGGGCTATCGATAAGGACTTCACCAATATCGCGTCGCAGATAGTCACGTAGGGCGCGGAAAATAACATTGCTTTCCTGGTGAATAAGGAAAGGAGCAGGGCGCTCGTCAGCGGCTTTGCTGATGGCTTCCCAGTGATTCAGTAAGACGTTTAAATCCCACTCTAACTCTTCTTTAGATTTGCCAACGCCTGCTGTGCGGACGATAAGCCCCATTTCTTTAGGGACGCTAAGCTCTGATAATGCTTCTTTCAGAGCTGAACGCTCATCGCCCTCAATACGGCGTGAAATACCGCCTGCACGAGGGTTGTTTGGCATTAAGACTAAATAGCTGCCCGCCAAAGAGATAAAGGTCGTTAAAGCGGCGCCTTTTTGGCCTCGCTCTTCTTTATCTATTTGAACGATAACTTCCTGGCCTTCTTTAACCACATCTTTGATGTTAGGGCGGCCCTGAAATGTGTAACCCTGCGGGAAGTAGGTTTTTGCGATTTCTTTAAGGGGTAAGAAGCCGTGGCGCTCAGCACCGTAGTCAACAAAAGCTGCTTCTAAACTAGGCTCAATACGAGTGATTTTGCCTTTGTATATGTTCGCTTTTTTTTGTTCGTGACCTGGACTTTCAATATCTAAATCATAAAGGCGTTGGCCATCAACCAGCGCTACACGCAATTCTTCCAACTGCGTGGCATTAATTAGCATTCTTTTCATTACTGTGACTCAATTCTTTGGGCCACAATATGACACGCCCCAACGGCGATCGTGCAATTATCGAATTCGTCTGTCGCTGCAGGCCCTTTGGAACCTGCGTTACCCGTCATCTACAACGTGTAACTAAAATGAGTTTGACTGTGCCGATAACACCAACTGTTCGGTGTCATATTGTCGCTAAATTTTACGTCTGCAATCGATTATTAAACAAAGCGTATTCAGTGTGCTGTATTCTTCTCCGTGCCATCAACATCTCGGGCAAGTCACTTCACTAGACTTTAAAACCGTACGCTGATGTGGATAATGCGTCGCTTCGTTATTTCGACTGCGCGAAATATATTCTTCGTCTGCCATCTTCGATGGACTTTGACACTTAATTATTTCATGAAAACCACTGGAAATACAAGCGACAATTTCGCTGTTGAATCTTGTAGATGATGGTAAAATAGCGTTATGAAAACAATTCAACAAGAAGTGCGCTGGCACACCGTCTCTGCAGAGGAGTCGGGACAGCGAATCGACAACTTTCTCATTGCGCAATTACGCGGTGTACCTAAGTCTTTGGTGTATCGAATTGTACGCAAAGGGGAAGTGCGCGCGAATAAGAAGCGAATTAAACCGGATTATAAGTTACGGGAAGGCGACCTTATCCGTATTCCTCCGGTTAAAGTTAGCGAGCGCCCGGAGCTTCCCTCTGCGAACTTAGAGCAGGTGGCAGCACTGGAACATGCAATCATCTACGAAGATGATGCACTAATGCTCATCAATAAACCGTCAGGTGTCGCTGTACATGGAGGTTCCGGGCTTCAGTTTGGTTTAATTGAGGGACTAAGAGCTCTGCGACCAAAAGAGAAAAGCCTGGAGCTAGTTCATCGTATCGATCGAGATACCAGCGGCTTACTACTTGTGGCTAAAAAGCGTTCGGTATTGCGAAGCTTACATGAACAGCTGCGTAACAAAGAAATGAATAAGCAATACTTAGCCTTGGTTCGTGGACAATGGCAAAAGCGTGTCCGCAGTGTAGAAGCGCCACTAAAGAAAAACACGTTGAAATCCGGAGAACGAATCGTTCGTGTCGACGCTGAAGGCAAAGCCTCTTTGACACGATTCAGAATTCAACAAAGGTATAAAGAGGGGACATTAGTAGAGGCATCACCGGTAACCGGACGGACGCACCAAATTCGGGTACACGCTCTGCATGCCGGTCATCCTATCGCTAAAGATCCTAAATACGGTGATGAAGGTTTTGACAATGCGATGTCTGAGCGTGGCCTTAATCGATTGTTTTTGCATGCTTGGAAATTGCGCTTTATACATCCGGTTACCGATAAAGAAGTCGCATTTGAAGCACCTCTGGACGATAACTTACAACGCACATTACAGCAACTAACCGCACAATAAGGGCTGCTTATAATAATGTATAATAAGCGATTGGTGGTGTTTGACTGGGATGGCACCCTGATGGATTCTATCGGGCGAATTGTATCTTCTATGCAAAATACAGCACAACATATCGGCTTGCCTGTTCCTTCTGAAGTAGCGGTTAGGGACATTATTGGCTTAAGCCTTGAGCCTGCAATAGGTAAGCTGTTTGGCTCTTTGCCCTCAACACAAATGGACAGTTTCCTGATTCGCTATCGTGACGAGTATGTAGATTTAAATCCAACACCTTCGCCATTATTTCATGACGCAAAAGCGACGCTTTCGTTGTTAACCGAGGCAAATTGTCAGCTTGCGGTTGCAACTGGTAAGGCCCGCAGAGGTTTGCAGCGAGTTTGGTTAGAAAGCGACACTGAACATTATTTTGCAGCCTCCCGGTGTGCCAGCGAAGCGCCGGGTAAACCAGACCCTCAAATGCTTTACGACATTATGAGTGAACTCGAAGCGCAGCCAGAGCAAACAATAATGGTTGGTGATTCTGTGCACGATATCAAAATGGCGGTAGCGGCTGGAGTGCGTCCTATTGGTGTGAGTTTTGGTGTGCACGATGCTAAACGGCTAAGTGAAGCCGGGGCTATTATGGTTGTCGACTCATTATCAGAATTAAGCGATAGACTTATAAAGGAGGAATTATGACGTTGCCGTTAATTCTTGGCTCTGGTTCTAAATACCGCGGTGAGATTTTAGATAAACTTCATTTAAAGTATGACGTTGTTAGACCTGATATTGATGAAACGGCTATTACCTCCGAGAGTCCTCAGCAACTGGTAGGGCGCTTAGCTGAAGCGAAAGCTCGTGCAGTTGAAACGCGCATGAGTGATCCCGAAGCTGTTATTATCGGCTCGGATCAAGTGGCTGTTTGCAATGGAGACATTCTTGGTAAGCCCGGGGGGGCAGAAGCCGCTATTCAACAATTATTAGGCTTTGTCGGTAAAACCGTTACTTTTTATACCGGCTTGGCGGTGTTGAATACCTCTACTCAACAATGTGAAGTAAGAGTAGAGCCTTTTGAGGTTGAGTTTCGTCAGCTCACTATTGACGAAGTTGAACGTTATGTGGAACTTGAAGAACCATTTGACTGTGCAGGTAGCTTTAAAAGTGAAGGCTTGGGCATTAGCTTGTTCAAAAGTTTAAAAGGCAATGATCCAAATACTCTTATCGGGCTTCCGGCTATTGCTTTACTGGATATGCTGAGAGCTCATGGAATTAACCCGTTAAATAAGGAATAACGACAGATTTCCCTTGTCAGTAAAGGGGAACTTCGTTAACATTCGCGCGCTATGCAAAAAATCCGTATTCCCGTAACAGTAGATCCAGTCAAAAGTGCCAATAAGAAAGTGGTATATGACGGGGTTGTGCCTGGAAAAACATTAACGAGACTTCAGGAGAGTTTGGTCGAACCATGCTCAGATCCCGAAGTTAGTGTTGAGTTTGGAATTGATGAGCAAGGCATTAGTTATTTTGCAGGGGAAGCAAAAGTTGCTGTAAAAGTACTTTGTGAACGCTGCAATACGCCTTTGGATGTTGATATTCTCGCGCAATTTGCGTATGCTCCTGTCACTAAGCGCCAGGTAGCAGATGACTTTCCTGACAGCTATGAAGCTGTTGAGGTAAACGATTTTGGAGAAGTTAACTTGCATGGGCTTGTTGAAGACGAATTAATTCTGGCTATGCCATTAGTTCCTAAGCATGATGCTAAGGCATGTCAGGTAGATCGTGATGCGATGACGTGGGGCGAAATAGATGAATCAGCTGCTGATGAGTCTGAGAACCCGTTTGCCGTATTACAAGAATTGAAGCGTAAATAATCAGGAGATAGCGTAAATGGCTGTTCAAAAGAGTAAGAAAAGTCGCTCAAGACGCGATATGCGTCGTTCACACGATGCGATAGATGGCCCTACACTGTCGGTTGACTCAACTACGGGTGAAACGCATCGTCGTCACCACGTAACAGCTGACGGTTATTACAAGGGTCGTAAGGTCGTTAACAAGTAAGACAGGCTATGCCTGAACTGAACATAGCGATTGATGCAATGGGGGGCGACAATGGCCCCTCTATTGTTATAGAAGCCCTGGAAAAAGCGGTTCATCGGTATCCCGATGTTAAATTTACCGTTGTCGGACACCAACAAGAACTTACCCCTTTACTCGAACAATATCATTTAAACGCACACCCGTCGGTGAAGCTCATTCATGCTGAACAAGTTATTGAAATGGATGACAAGCCAGGCCAGTCCTTACGTAGTAAACCTGAGTCCTCCATGCGCCTTGCTCTTAATACCTTAGCTGACGGCGACTGTCAGGCAATGGTGAGTGGTGGTAACACTGGCGCGTTAATGACTAACGCTTACTTTACTCTGAAAACCCTTCCTGGCGTATTGCGTCCCGCTTTAATGACCGCCTTGCCCAATCAAACCGGTGGTAAGTCTTATTTATTAGACCTTGGTGCTAATGCAAGCTGTGATTCTGAAACTTTATTTCAGTTTGGTGTCATGGGATCGGTAGCCGCGGAGTATTTGTCAGATGTGCCTGCGCCTAAGGTCAGTTTGTTGAATATGGGTGAAGAAGACATCAAAGGGAATGATGTTGTCCGTAATGCAGCAGCGCGACTCGCCCAGTGCGAACAAGTTAATTATATTGGCTTTATTGAAGGCAGCCATTTATTTAGTGGCCGTGCCGACGTTGTTGTATGCGACGGGTTTGTCGGGAATATAGCACTTAAAAGCTGCGAAGGTCTGGCAACATTCATTATTGACCAGATGCGCGAGACCTTAAATTCGCATTGGCTTTATCGATTTTTCTTTCGTTTTTTACAAAAACGAACGCATAAAGCATGGGATAGGCTGAAGCCCGACCACTACAATGGTGCTAGTCTGATAGGATTGCGGCATGTCGTGATAAAAAGTCACGGTAGCGCGAGCGCCGGAGCATTCTACAGTGCCATTCAGCAAGCCGTCGCAGAAGCGCATGAACAGCTTCCTGAACGAATTAAACATCGTGTTGAAGCAGTCTTATCAGAACAGCTGTAACCAGTTAAGTAGCGCTATGACTTATTCAAAAATTGTTGGGACCGGACATTATCTTCCTGAACAACGCCTGACAAACGAAGAACTTACCCAACGCGTTGATACATCCGATGAGTGGATAAAGGAACGAACCGGTATTACTGAACGCAGGATTGCCGGTCCAAATGAAACAGCAGCAACGCTGGGATACCAAGCTGCTAAAGAAGCACTCGCCGCCGCTGACCTAAACCCGTCGGACATCGACATGATTGTCGTGGCAACGACCTCGGCAGAACACGCGTTCCCTAGCGCTGCCTGCGAAATCCAACGAATGCTGGGTGTCACCTCAATTCCAGCGTTTGACGTCGGAGCGGCGTGCTCCGGATTTATTTACGCGTTATCAGTTGCCGATCAATTTATTAAAAGCGGACAACATCAACGAGTTTTGGTTATCGGTGCCGATGTATTAGCGCGTTTATGTGACCCTAACGATCGTAATACTTTAGTCCTGTTTGGCGATGGCGGAGGGGCCGTTGTGCTTGAACAAAGCGACTCACCGGGTATTTTATCAACCCACCTATATAGTGCTGGCGAGTACAGTCATTTATTGGGAGCGAAACAAGCGCCCAGAGGAGTTGACGGTAGCGCAGAAAGTGCCTGGATGTATATGAAAGGCAATGAAGTGTTTAAAGTGGCGGTGGCAAAGTTAAGCAGTTTAGTGACAGAAACTCTGGCAAAAAATCAATTAGAGGCGCAGGATTTAGATTGGTTGATTCCACATCAGGCGAATTTGCGGATTATTAAAGCCACAGCGAAAAAATTACAGATGCCGATGGAGCGAGTGGTTATTACTTTAGATAAGACGGGTAATACCTCAGCTGCATCAGTGCCCATTGCACTCGATTGGGCGGTTAAGGACGGACGTATTAAGCGCGGTCAAAAACTTTTATTAGAAGCCTTTGGTGGTGGTTTTGCCTGGGGCTCTGCGCTAGTTCAATATTAAGAGGGTAGTTATGACTAAAACAGCATTGTTATTTCCCGGACAAGGCTCGCAAAGCGTTGGAATGTTAGGGGAGTTATCGAACGACTTTGCACTTATCAAAGAAACCTTTTCGGAAGCCAGTAGCGTCCTGGGTTACGATCTTTGGCAATTGGCTCAGCAAGGGCCGGAACAACAGTTAAATGAAACACAACGGACTCAACCGGCCCTGCTAACAGCGAGTGTTGCTTTGTACCGGGTAGCAAAAGATAAAGGTCTCAACGATGCCACGGTCATGGCCGGGCACAGTCTGGGTGAATATTCAGCGCTCGTATGTGCCGGTGCACTTGAATTCGCTGATGCAGTCAAGCTGGTTGCCTTACGTGGAGAGTTCATGCAACAGGCCGTTGCAGAGGGCGAAGGCGCCATGGCAGCTGTTATTGGTTTAGACGACGCTGAAATTGAAAAGATTTGCTTAGAACAGGCGGGTGACCAAGTAGTGACGCCTGTTAACTATAACTCTCCGGGGCAGGTTGTTATTGCCGGGCATGTTGAAGCAGTTGCCCGAGCAGCTGAGGCCTTAAAAGAAGCGGGAGCTAAGCGTGTACTGCCTCTTCCTGTTAGTGTTCCGTCGCATTGCGCCCTAATGCAGCCAGCAGCCAGCCAATTGGCTGCAGCGCTTAAATCAGTGAAACTGAAACCGGCTCATACACCCGTTATAAATAACGTAGACGTTGCGGTAGCTGACAGTGAGGATGCCATTAAAGATGCGCTGGTGCGTCAACTTTATCGCCCCGTTCGCTGGACTGAAACAGTGGAAAAAATAGCGACAATGGGTATCGAAACGGCTTACGAAGTAGGACCGGGGAAAGTACTCACTGGCTTAAATAAGCGCATTACAAAGTCGTTTGGCTGTACTGCACTGAATACGCTAGACTCTTTGAACTCACTTTAATTAAAAGGTTGTGGACGTGCAAAACTTTGAAAATAAAGTCGCATTAGTTACCGGTGCAAGCCGGGGAATTGGAAAAGCCATCGCTGAGCTTCTGGCCAGTCAGGGCGCCAAAGTCGTCGGAACGGCTACCTCAGATAAGGGAGCCAACGCGATTTCTGAATACCTTGGCTCAAAAGGCAAAGGCTTAGCTTTAGATGTTACCGACTCTGACAGTCTTCAGAAGGTTATTAAAGAAATTGAAACGGAATATGGCTCAATTGATATTCTGGTTAACAATGCGGGTATCACCCGGGATAATTTGATGATGCGAATGAAGGATGACGAGTGGGATGCTGTATTAAACACGAACTTGTCGTCGGTATTTAAGGTCTGTAAAGCGGTTGTGCGTGGTATGATGAAACGCCGCAACGGACGTATTATTAATATCAGCTCAGTAGTCGGTACCACTGGGAATCCCGGGCAGGTTAACTATTGTGCTGCCAAAGCAGGCCTGGTTGGTTTTAGTAAAGCCATGGCGAAAGAAGTCGCTGCTCGAGGTATTACGGTAAACTGTGTTGCGCCAGGCTTCATTGATACTGATATGACTAAGTCGTTGAACGACGAACAGAAACAGGCTATTTTTGGAAATATTCCGGCTGCGCGTTTAGGCGAGCCAGCGGAAATTGCTGCTGCGGTAGCTTTTTTAGCATCAGAAGGTGCAGCTTATATCACTGGTGAGACCATTCACGTTAATGGTGGTATGGCGATGGTTTAAGGGGTAAGCGGTATGACCTCTTAACTTTATGCTATTTTTTACTTTATTAATGGGGCTGGTTTCACTACACTACAGCCAATTTTCACTCTCGCGATGACTATTGAGGGATTTTATAATCATGAGTACTATTGAAGAACGCGTTAAAAAAATCATTGTTGAACAGTTAGGTGTTAAAGAAGAAGAAGTTAAGCCTGAAGCGTCATTTGAAAATGACCTGGGTGCTGACTCTTTGGATACCGTTGAACTGGTAATGGCTTTGGAAGAAGAATTTGAAACTGAAATTCCTGATGAAGAAGCTGAAAAAATCAAAACTGTTCAATCAGCTATTGATTACGTAAACAATCATTCTAACGACTAATTTGTCTTAGAACATGATATAAAAGGCGGAACCATTGGTTCCGCCTTTTTTGTTATGACGATACGAAAAATACTACTTAATAATCAACCCTTTCATTCTTCTGAAATTGACAGAGGACTGCAATTCGGTGATGGCCACTTTACGACAATTAGAGTCGTTAACGGTGAGCCTCAACTTTTAGATAGGCACCTGCAACGGTTAGCTTATGCGAATCAGCGCTTGTTTATAAATCATCCAAATTTTTCCTCTTTGCATGAGCGTATTAAAGCAATTTGTTGCGAAGTGAAAGAGGGCGTCTGCAAAACTATTATCACCCGAGGCTATGGTGGTCGTGGTTATAGCTTTTCAGACGATGCGCTGGCTAATGAATATCTGCAGATAAGCGATTTACCGGCTCCGATCCACTCTGTTGAGCTAGGGACTGCGGAGTTGCGGTTGGCAAAACAGCCGACATTGTCGGGGTTAAAGACATTAAACCGACTGGAACAGGTACTCTTAACTCGGGAGTGTCGTGCTTCAGTTTTTGATGACTTGTTAGTCTGTGATACTGACGGTTTCGTTGTTGAAGCCATACAGGGTAACCTTTTTTGGTACCAAAAAGGCCAGTGGCATACTCCAGATTTGAGTTTCTCTGGAGTCAATGGTGTTATGCGTCAATGGATTATTGAAGAAGGGCTGCTCAGTCCTTTGCGAATTGCACAATATACTTTAGCAGATCTCGCCGGGATTGAGTGTATGATCATCACTAACAGCGTTAGAGGTGCTGTTACGGTCAGTCAGTTTAATGGTAAAGTATTGGGTAATTGCGAATTACCAGTGGTGTTAGAACAGTTTACATTATGAAAATACGCCTCCCTTTATTACTGCTTGTTGCAGCGCTTTTGCTTACAGTTGTTGTCGCTGTTTTATCAGGTCGCTGGTATTTGTCACAACCGATTAAAAATGAAGCTACAACGCCTCTATTACTGGATTTTCGCAAAGGAGCCACTGCACGCAGTGTCACTCAGCGGATTACTGAGTACTTTGGAACAGGCCACCAGGCACTGATTTATCGCCTGAGCCAAGTGTTCTCAGAAATAGACCATTTACAGGCTGGGCTCTATGAAATAGAAGGGCAAAAGAATTGGTTTGACGTTTGGAATGCGTTAAGTCGGGGAGATGAAAAGACGTTTTCTGTCACCTTGGTTGAAGGGCTCACTTATCAACAATGGTTAGCTCAGCTAAAACAGCAACCATACTTAGTTGTTAAAGCCGATGAGATGAGTGAAACGAGCCTTATGAAAACGCTAGGAGTAGAAGCGCCTTCGTTAGAAGGGGTCTTGTTGCCAGAAACCTACAGTTACAGGGCGCATACCACCGACTTGGAGATACTTCAGCAGGCCCATATATCAATGATGGAAGTGTTAGAGCAAACATGGGAAGAGCGCTCCAGTCGTTGTCCTGTTAATTCTCCTTATGAATTACTGATACTGGCTTCTATCATAGAAAAAGAAACCGGAATTGCCGGGGAGCGAGCCTTAGTTGCGAGTGTTTTTGCAAACCGCTTATCCGTTGGAATGCGTCTACAGTCAGACCCAACCACAATATATGGAATTGATAACTTTGATGGCAATTTGACGCGGACGCATTTGCGTGAAAAAACCGCTTATAATACCTATCGAATAGATGGTTTGCCTCCGACGCCTATTGCTATGCCGGGAAAAGCCGCTATAGAAGCTGCAGCCAACCCTGCACGCTCACCGTACTATTATTTTGTTGCTGATAAATCGGGTGGGCATGTGTTTTCTAAAACACTTGAAGAACATCAACAGGCAGTGCGCCGATATCAACTGAATCAAGAGTAATTATGTCAGGAAAATTTATCGTTATTGAAGGACTGGAAGGCGCTGGTAAGAGTTCCGCTATCGCAAGTGTTGTAACCCACTTGCAGGCAAAAGGAATTATGGCCGAAACGGTTCGTGAGCCGGGTGGCACTCCGCTGGCAGAGTCTCTTCGTAACTTAGTTAAAAAGAAATGGGAAGAAAAAGTCAACTCGACGACTGAGCTCCTGTTGATGTACGCGAGCCGAATTCAATTGGTCGATAATATTATCAAACCGGCTTTGGCAAAGAATCGCTGGGTTATTGGTGACCGCCACGACTTGTCTTCAAGAGCGTATCAGGGAGGAGGTCGGCAGCTCGGTGATGAGCTTCTGCAAAAAATACGCGCAATTACACTTGGAGACTTTGAGCCAGATTTAACGATATTGCTTGATGTCGATGAGAAAAAAGGCCTTGAACGTGCGCGCGAACGAGGCGAACTAGACCGCATTGAAGAAGAAGACTTGGCGTTTTTTCAACGAACACGGCAAGCCTATTTAAATATTGCGGCTAAAGATCCCAGTATTATTGTTGTTGATGCAAATCAGTCAATGCTAGATGTGCATCAAGCGATATTACGTGCAATTGAGGAGTATCTGTTTTAATGGCATTTCCGTGGTTGCGTGAACCTTGGTTGCAATTAGTCGCGAGTGCTAAAGCTAAACGGCTGGCTCACGCATACTATCTGCAACATAACGTCGAAGCGGGTTCGACCGAATTTATTCAGCGCTTGAATCAATTTCTGTTATGTAAGCAACCGGGTAAGAGTGCCTGTGGAAAATGTAAATCCTGTTTATTGTATCAATCAGGTAACCACCCGGATACCTGGACAATTGATGGTGGTGACGTCAATCGCATTGGGGTTGATAGTGTGCGCGAATTACAAAGAAGTGTCATGCAAACAGCGAACCAGAACGGGTTAAAAGTTGCAGTTATATTACAAGCTGAAAAAATGACAGAACAGGCCGGTAACGCATTATTAAAAGTGTTGGAAGAGCCCCCTTCAGATACCCATTGGCTGGTCTCTACAGCCGATGCGGAGCGTTTACTGCCAACACTCAGAAGTCGCATGCAATGGGTGAGTGTTTCTTATCCACCCAGTATACAAAACGAACAACAGACAACCTCAGCAAAAGAACTGCTGGAGAGTTTGCGGGGCTTGCGAGAACTTCCAGTTTTAAAGGACAAAGAATCGGCTTTGAGCTGGTTAAATGTTTCGGAAAATCTGCTGCTGGACTGGTTGTTAGTTAACCAGCGTGTCGCTGCTAAGCGGTTGCGCTACCAGTCTCTCTATGATGATTTACAACAGATCGGTCATTTTGACTGGGTTAATGTCTCCCAGTTGAGTGAATGGGTATCCGAATGCCGACAGCTGCGTCAGAGATTTCAGGGCTCTACCGGGATTAATTTACCGTTATTATTGAGCTTTTCATGGAGTCGCTGGTCGGAGACACTTTCCGGTTAGAGGCTCCTTTAAAAGGAGCTGACTTTGCCGACTTTAACCTTTAACCCTAAATCTGTTGTTGAGCTTGCAGTACATGTTGTTCCGGAATTTTATCCTGTGACTTTACTCATACGCAGTGATTTAGACTGCCAGAACGAACTCGCCATTAACAGCTCGGTTATAGTAAACGTTAACTGGCCCGACGCTGAAGGCAAGACTGAAACGTTGGAAGCAACTATTGTTTTTCGTTTTGAAGGCAGCGAGTTAAAAGAATGGGTCGCCGTCACTATCCCTGCAGAAAATCAGGCCTTAATTCACCGTGTCCGCTACCTTTGCCGTCACCATACGAATGAATATGGTAAACTCTTCGGCCAACTCGTTAACGACGTTTATTATTCACATTAATGTTAAGTGGGGCTTTCTATGTTTGTCGACTCGCACTGTCATCTGGATAAAATTAATCCTGAAAAAGCGGGCGCTGATTTAAAGACGATTATTGAAACAGCACGTGCTAATAAAGTTGAGCATATGCTTTGTGTTTGCGTGACACTTGAAGACTTTCCGGCAATGCAGTCCGCTGTTGCTGAGTTTAATGATGTTTCAATCTCTTGTGGGGTACACCCGTTATACGTTAAAGATAGCCAAACGCCAATAGCTGAACTTGCTGCTGAGTTACGCAAACTGGTCTCGATGGAAAGAGTAGTGGCGGTAGGGGAGACCGGTCTGGATTACTTTTATGATCCCGATTCGAAGACTCTACAACGTGAAAACTTTGAACAGCATATTGAAATAGCCAATGACGTAAATAAGCCGTTGATTATCCATACAAGAGACGCTCAGGATGACACCTTATCCTTACTCAGAAATGGGCATGCGGAACAGCCGGGTGGTGTTTTGCACTGTTTTACTGAGTCGCTTGAAATGGCAAAAAAGGCAATTGATGATCTTGATTTTTATATTTCAATTTCAGGTATCGCATCTTTTCGGAATGCGCAGGAATTGCGTGACACGATCAAAGCGTTGCCGCTGGATAAACTTCTCATTGAAACCGATAGTCCCTGGCTTGCGCCTGTTCCTCACAGAGGTAAAGAAAACCAGCCGGCCTACGTCGTCGACGTGGCGAAATGCGTAGCTGACGTGAAAGGGATAACCCTTGAAGAGGTAGCTAAGACGACAACTGCGAACTATTACAAGCTGTTCAGTAACTGTTAATTGGCTGTGAATAACGTGTGGGCTTTTCACTGAAAGCTAATGAAAACAGCAAGATAAAAATTTGCATAAAAATATTAGACATCCCTTTAATATTGTCTACACTGAAAAATACGAACAAATTTCGAGCGGATTTTTTTGAATGTAATTATTACGAGTTAGCGCACGGCTCAACCCTTGAGCCATTCCCCTAGACCCGGAACAATCTGGATTGGTTCCGGGTTTTTTTTATCCTTTTCACTGGCCAGAGTGAAAACTTTAGCGATCAAAAATATTATTTTCTTGGTATAAATTAGTACGGTACTAATGAATCTGAGTATTAATTCTAATAAAGGAGTCAGCGATGAGTGCAACGGTTGAAACTAATGAACGTCCAGATTATGACGAAGTCATTCAGACTATCGCAGACTATGTGTTGGATTATGAAATAGACAGCGATGAAGCCTGGGATACAGCCCGCAACTGCCTGATGGATACGTTGGGTTGCGGTTTACTTGCGTTACGCTTTCCAGAGTGCAGCAAACATTTAGGCCCTTTAGCGGAAGGCACTGTCGTTCCAAATGGCGCCAGGGTTCCGGGAACCCAGTTTCGTATGGATCCAGTCAAAGCTGCCTGGGATATTGGGTGTATTATCCGCTGGCTGGACTTTAATGATACTTGGTTAGCAGCTGAATGGGGGCACCCATCGGATAACTTAGGTGGGATTCTGGCGACCGCTGACTTTATTTCACAAAACCGACTGTCGAGAGGCGAGAAGCCATTAACGATGAAAACGGTTTTAGAAGCGATGATAAAGGCCCACGAAATTCAGGGTAATTTAGCGATAGAAAACAGTTTTAACCGAGTCGGTCTGGATCATGTCGTCTTAGTTAAAGTAGCTTCCACTGCGGTGGTAACTTGGTTAATGGGTGGCTCGCGCGAACAACTCATGGCAGCTATTTCACAAGCCTGGGTGGACGGCCAGTCACTGCGAACGTATCGCCATGCTCCAAATGCAGGGTCTCGTAAATCCTGGGCCGCAGGTGATGCTACATCACGAGCGGTGCGCTTAGCCGATATAACAATGCGTGGCGAAATGGGGATTCCCGGTGCACTGACAGCACCTCAGTGGGGATTTTATGATGTCTCATTTAATAAAACGAATAAAGATCAGCAGCTAAAACCTGAGTCCGACTGGGAGTTTAAATTTCAACGCGACTATGGCAGCTACGTGATGGAAAATATTCTATTTAAACTGTCGTTTCCAGCGGAATTCCACTCACAGACTGCGTGTGAAGCTGCGGTCACATTGCATCCGGAAGTTAAAGACAGAATTGACGAGATAGAGAAAGTTGAGATTACAACCCATGAATCAGCGATTCGCATCATTTCAAAGCAAGGCAAGCTTGCAAATCCGGCAGATAGGGACCACTGCTTGCAATATATGACGGCGGTCCCCCTCATCTTTGGTGAGTTAAATGCCGATCACTATGAAAATAGCTTTCATGAGAATCACCCGGTTATAGATACCATCCGTAATAAAATCGAAGTCGTTGAGGACAAGCAGTACAGTAAGGACTATCACGATCCGAACAAGCGCTCTATCGCGAATGCACTGCAAGTATTCTTTAAAGACGGTACCTGTACAGAAAAAGTAGCAGTGGAATATCCGATAGGGCACAGAAGGCGCAGAGAGGAAGGGATACCGGTGCTTGAAAGTAAGTTTAAAGCAAATTTGGCAACCCGTTTTCCTGAACAACGTGTTAATTCAATTTTTAACCTTTGCAGTCAACAGAAGTCTTTTGAAGATATACCCGTTAATGAGTTCATGGAAAAGTTGGTTATTTAGTCGTTGCGAAATGAATAACGAAAGAGAAAAGTAAAAGCCCTTCAGGTTGTGAAGGGCTTTTTTAATTTTAGCCACGCCAGATGACTAATAAAATTAAGACAGGGCAAATAAATTTAACGTACCAGGGCCATATCTTCCAAAAGAGACTTTTATCAATATCAGGTGACCCCTGTTGTAGAGCTTTTAATAAGTGGTTTTGGCGGAGAACCCAAGTGAGCATAATACCAAAGACAAGAGCCATTATCGGTTGCATATAAACGGTACTGAACGTTATAACAGCGCCAAATAAAACCTCAAAATTATAAATTATAACGGTTGATATGACGCTTACGATAAGAGCAATTACCCATACACCTTGGTTACGTTCGCAGTTTACTTCTTCACGCAGAGCATTAACTGGGGCTTCCAGCATCGAAATTGACGAGGTAATAGCGGCAATAACCATCAGCAGGAAAAAGCCAAAGGATACAAACAAACCCGCATAGCCAAGTGCATCAAACATGGCAGGCAATACAACGAAAACTAAAGTATCTGCAGACAAAAGAGAACCGTCATCCGCGTAGATAGTAACCCCGTTAGACTGAGCCACGAACATTGCGGGTAAGATAAGCAGCCCGGCTAAAAAGGCTACACTGGTATCGATACCGGCAACCCAGGCGGCTGTTTTCGGAATGTTTTCTGAGTTGGACAGGTAAGCACCGTAAGTCATCATCACACAAACACCCAGCGACAATGAAAAGAAAGCCTGTCCCATAGCCCGAATAATTAAGTTCGGATCCGTTATTGTCGAGAAGTCCGGTACCAGGTACATTTTAAGGCCTTCAATGGCACCGTCCTGAGTCAGAATGTATGCGGACATACCGATGAGTAATATAAACAATAATGGCATGAGCCGACGGGACCAGCGCTCTATACCGTTGTTTACACCAGAGCGCACCACATAAACAGTCAACAACATAAAAAATATCATGGTGACCATATTTCTGGTAACAGAAAACTCAGTAAACCAGGCGGCGGTTTCAGGCTGGCCAAGCAGAACCAGCAGTGGCGCAAGCATATAAGATAAAAGCCAGCCGGACACGATGGCATAGAAGCTTAGTATCAAGCTTAATACGATAAGCCCTATAACGCCGGTGACGGCACCCGAGCCTCTAAAAAATGGTCTATCGGATAAATTGCGCAGCGCTTCTATAGGGTTTTGGCGGCGTATCCGGCCTATCGTTATTTCCGCTACCAGCATAGGGTAAGCCAGTAACACAACCATAATTAAGTAAACCAGCAGGAATGCGCCCCCACCATTACTGGCAGCTTGTGTCGGAAATCCCCAAATGTTACCAACGCCAACGGCGGAACCGGCTGCAGCTAGTATGAAGCCCATACGGCTTGCGAAAGCAGGTGATGAATTTTTCATATTTTTCTTATTATTATTTGATTAGTATCAAATTATGGCGGAGTTAACTCGCCGCGTAAATTCTTCTGTAATAACTTTTGCATTTTGCTCTGACTCAAATTTTGAGACAGTAGATAATGCAGTTTGGTTAGAGCCGCTTCAATTGTCATATCGGAGCCTGACACAATACCTAACTCAGCCAGCGCATTACCGGTTGCGTAGCCGTCCATATTGACCCGTCCCCGGAAGCACTGAGTACAATTCAGAATGGTTATTCCTTGCTCTATGCCTTTCTCCAAACTAGCCAGCAGCGCGTCATCCTGAGGTGCATTACCAACCCCGTAACTTTGTAAAATCATTGCTCTGACCGGTTGTTTTAGCTGGTTTTGGATGATTTCTGAAGAAATGCCGGGGTATAACATAACGACACCGATTGGTTGTGGTGTCATTTCAATAACGGTTAATGAATGAGAAGAAGGTTCCGAAATTTCCCCTGCGTTCAATTTTATTTGTATTCCGGCTTCGAGCAGAGAAGGATAGTTTGGCGATGCAAACGCATTAAACCCGTTTGCATCGGCTTTGGTTGAACGGTTTCCGCGGTACAGCGTGTTGTTAAAAAACAAACCGACTTCAGGTATTGGATAGTTCGCCGCGACATACAGAGAGTTGAGTAAGTTAGTCTGGCCGTCTGAGCGAAGGGCAGATAAAGGAATTTGGGAGCCTGTAACGATAACCGGCTTACTCAAGTTTTGTAGCATGAACGACAGCGCTGAAGCGGTATAAGCCATAGTGTCCGTTCCATGCAGAATAACAAACCCGTCGTAGTCGTCGTAATTTTTTGAGATGTCACAAGCAATACTAACCCAGTCAGAGGGGGTCATATTAGATGAGTCCATTAATGGAGAGTACTCATTAATGGTAAACTCAGGCATTTCCTCGCGGAAGAACTCGGGCATGCTTTCTACGCACTGGCTCAGGTGTCCCGATACCGGGACATAACCCTGAGCCGACTTCTTCATGCCTATGGTGCCACCTGTATAAGCAACATAAATTTTTTTACGAGGCAAAATATACTCCTGTACGCTGCGAAATAACCGCGATAATTCTATCGCGGCTGAGGGCAGAGTGCACAATAAGAGTAAACATTTTTAGGGTCATCAAAGTTTTGCAAAACGGCTGTCTCTGCTTTTACTTTGTTTATTGTACCCATTAACCAATGTTGAGCATCGACAGACGGTGTCGGTAAATATTCAGATGAACTATTAAATAAGTTGGCAATAAACTTTTCTTTAGATGACAGCTCTTGCTGAATAATTTTAACGTCGTATTTTTCAAGAACAGCCAGTTCTGCCGCTACTTTAATCGACTCGTCAAAATCACCCATTTGGTCGACCAAGCCACGTTTCATTGCCTGTTTACCGGTCCAAATCCTTCCCTGTGCAACCTCATGAACGTCTTCGCGGGTCATGTTACGAGCGTTGCTCACAATGTTGAGGAACTTATCATAGGTCGACTCAACGGAGTTCTGTATTAAGGTTTTTTGATAATCTGTCATTTCTTCCAGAGGATTTAAACCTGATATCTCCGTTGTGCTAACAGTATCGCTATGAATGCCAATTGCGGCAAAGCTATCCTGAAGTGTCATCAGAAGACCAAAAACACCGATAGAACCTGTAATAGTGGTTGGTGCAGCCACAATCTTATCGGCATCAGCGGCTATCCAGTACCCCCCGGATGCTGCAACTGTACTCATTGAAGCGACAACCGGAATGCCAGCTTCTTTGGCCTGGAGGATTTCCTGGCGGATAATTTCTGAAGCAAAAGCACTACCGCCCGGGCTATCAATACGCAAAACTATCGCTTTAGTTTTATCATCGGTTCTTGCTTCACGAATGAGCTTAGCTGTGCTGTCGCCACCAATCATTCCCGGTTTTTGTGTGCCGTTAACAATTTGTCCTTTGGCAACCACCACTGCGATTTGGTCGTTTTTACTTGGCGCTATGCTACCAGGTGCCGGCGCGTCAGAAGCTAAATAGTTTTCAAAGGTAACGTGCCGGAAAGTATCGTCCTCTTTATCGTGTCCCGCTAGATTGATGAGCTCATTACGCACTTCTGTACGAGTTTTCAAGGCATCCACTAAATTGGTTTCTAATGCCATCTGAGCCATGTCGCCATTCGCTTTGTTAAACGCGGACATGTAATCATCTATCTTACCGCTGGTGACTAATGGATCGATATCACGGGCAGTGGTTACATCCCGGTGGAAGTTTTCCCATAAGGCTGAGTAAAGGAACTTATTGGCTTCACGTGCTTCCTGCGACATGCTATTTCGAATGAAGGGTTCTACTGCAGCTTTAAATTTACCCACTTTAAACACATGAGGCTGAACCTTCAGTTTGTCCAATAGTTCTTTAAAGTATACCTGGGTGTAGTCAAGCCCTTCAAAAGCCACGGATCCCATTGGGTTTAAGTAAAGCTGATCGGCATGTGCAGCCAAATAATACTGGTGCTGTAAGTAGTAGTCTGCACTGCTGATGATAGGCTTGCCGGACGTGCGGAAATCATTCAAGGCTTCAGCAACGGCTTGAAGTTTATTCAGTCCGCTTGGGTAAAGGCTCTCGAGATCAAGAAGAAGTGCACCGATGCGTTCGTCTGTTTTTGCCTTTTCTATTGCATCAATAACGTCGGATAACAGCACTTCCGGAATTTCATCTTCGCTTCCGAGTGCTTCATTAAAAAATTTGTTAAATGGATCAACCCACGTTTTTTCTTCAACCAACATGCCATTTAGGTTCAGAACCAGAATACCGTTGTCGGGGACTTCAATAGGGTCTTCTCCCTGGAACATACTTGCAACGATGAAAGCAAGTATAATAAAGAACACAAGGTTTAAAACGAACTTGCGTGTACCGTTGATTATTTGCCACAAATATCTGAAGATTGATCCGACTGATCGCATAGTAAAATTCTCATAGCTTTTCTAAATGGCCTTTAGCATATCGGATGTCGAAGCCACAGACCAGTCAGAGAATGTAACTAAGCGTTACACATTGATAGAAGGTTGCTGTATGAATGCCGAAGAACTTTTAACCACACGCTCATCGATGCCTCGTTTAAATGAGCCGGGTCCCACATTGGAACAACTTAGTTTAATTCAGGCGGCTGCAGTGAGAGCTCCTGATCATATGGGGCTGGCCCCTTACCAGTTTATTCAATTTCAGGGAAAAGAGAGGCAAGCTTTAGCTGACATTTATCAGCAAGCGGCCAGGCTCAACGATTTTTCTGAACCTGTAATAGAGCAGGCGGGGCAATTGCCGTTTCGCGCTCCTTTAGTGATAATTTCATGCTTACGTTTTCAAGAACATCCAAAAGTCCCCAGAGAAGAGCAACTCTGCACGGTTGCTTGTGCAACTCACGGGATGCAGCAAGCGGCGTTTGCGCAAGGAATAGGGGCTATTTGGCGCACGGGTTGGATGGCCGAAGATGACTTCATTAAGGAGCAGTTAGGATTGTCTGTAGACGATGCGATTGTTGGCTTCTTATACGTAGGGACTCCTGCTGTCCCTACGCCGATAAAACCAAAAAAAGATCCCTCTCCGTTTTTTATGAACGGTAATGATCTGGTGCTGGATTAAAATTCAGCACTTTTCGGTGCTCGTGGAAACGGAATAACATCTCGAATATTCTGTACACCGGTCACATAAGCGACCAAGCGCTCAAAACCTAAACCAAAACCTGCGTGAGGAACGGTACCGTAGCGACGTAAGTCACGGTAGAAGCCATACTCTTCTTTTGGCAGGTTCATTTCTTCAATGCGTTGGTCAAGTACATCAAGGCGTTCCTCTCGTGCCGAACCACCAATAATTTCGCCAATGCCCGGAGCCAGAACGTCCATAGCCGCAACGGTTTTACCGTCTTCGTTCTGACGCATATAAAAAGCTTTTATATCGCGCGGGTAGTTTTTCAAAATAATCGGCGCGCCGACATGCTCTTCGGCTAAATAACGTTCGTGTTCTGATTGTAAATCCACACCCCATTCAACCGGGTATTCAAATTTCTTATCGCAGCTTTTCAGAATTTCGATAGCATCGGTATAATCCATGTGCACGAAATCATTGTTTACAATCGCTTCTAGTCGAGTAATTGCTTCTGAGTTAATGCGCTGCTCAAAGAAAGCCATGTCGTCAGGTCGTTCTTCAAGTATCGCTTTAAAGACGTATTTCAGCATTGCTTCGGCTAAGCCGGCAATATCATCCAGGCTTGCAAAAGCCAGCTCTGGTTCAACCATCCAGAACTCTGACAGATGGCGGCTAGTGTTAGAATTTTCCGCACGGAACGTCGGGCCAAAGGTGTAGACCTTGGATAGTGAACAGGCATAGGATTCCACATTCAATTGACCGGAAACCGTTAGAAAAGCTTCTTTACCAAAAAAGTCTTCAGAATAATCAACGTCACCTTTATCGGTTTTTGGAATGTTCAGCATATCCAGCGTGGATACGCGGAACATCTCACCTGCACCTTCGCAATCTGAGGTGGTAATGATAGGTGTGCTGACCCAGAGGTAACCCTGTTCGTGGAAAAAGCGATGGACAGCCTGAGATAAGGCATTACGAACACGCATGACGGCGCCGGTAATGTTGGTTCTCGGACGCAGATGAGCGTACTCGCGCAAATACTCCATACTGTGTCGCTTAGGCGACATTGGGTAAGTGTCAGGGTCTTCAACCCAACCGTAAACATGAACTTTGGTTGCCTGCAGTTCAAATGACTGGCCTTTACCCTGAGAAGGTACAACGACCCCGGTAATCGCAACAGAACATCCTGTCGTCAGCTTCTGAACTTCATTACTGTAATTGGGAAGTTCAGCCGGAACAACAGCCTGAATAGCATCAAAGCATGAGCCATCGTGCAGGTTAATAAAGGAAATACCGGCTTTTGAGTCACGGCGAGTGCGCACCCAGCCCCGGACTGTGACCGTTTCATCGACAGCGACTTTTCCTGCCAGAACATCCACTACAGAAGCATACGACATGAGTTGGTTTTCTCCGAAATTTACACTATTTTAATATAGAAAGGTTGCTATGTTACCTCGGTTTGGCGCAGACTCAAGTATAACCCCGATAACAGAGAGAAAAATTATATGAAGAGGGGATCGCTGGCAGAGTTAAAAAGAGTTCCTTTTTGGTCTCGTGTTCTTGGGTGGCTATCTATTTTTGGTTGGTTGGTCTTTATTATTGCGGCTGCGGTGTTTAATTACGCAAAACCGGAAAGAAACACCATTTTAACTGAGATTTTTGGCATTTCAGTCCGAAATTACTGGCATATCACGCTCGGTGACTTATTTGTTATCTTACTCGTTGTCGGCCTATTGATAAGCCTGTGCAGTTTCATGCTTAACTTTATTTTGTTTCGCCAACACAAACAGCATCTATGGATTAACATCATGGTATTGATTATGAGCTGTTTAGGTGGTCTGTCGCTTTATTTCTTCGGTTATTAGTCGTTATTTCTTTTTTAATTCTCCGCATAGTCTTTCATTGCATAAGTGAGTTGGCGCAGCTCTTCTGCGGTAATGACGTAAGGCGGCATAATATAGAGTAAACGTCCGAAAGGGCGGATCCAGACTCCTAGTTCAATAAATCGCTTCTGTGCCTCGGCCACTTTAATGGGCTCATGCATTTCCAGCACGCCAATAGCACCAAAAACACGCGCCTCTTTCACTGACTCGTATTGGGCTAAAGGCAGCAGCTCTTTCCTTAACTGTTTTTCTATATTGTGTACCTGTTGCTGCCAATGACCTTCAGCAATAATGGCCAGCGACTCCGCCGCCACAGCGCAAGCCAGAGGGTTGCCCATAAACGTCGGGCCATGCATCAATGCGCCACCACCCGGTCCCTGGCCAATAGTTTCCGCAACGTTTTTAGTGGTTAGTGTGGCAGCTAAAGTCATGTAGCCACCAGTAAGTGCTTTTCCCACACAAAGGATATCTGGAGTAATGTCGGCGTGTTCACAAGCGAATAGCTTGCCGGTGCGGCCAAAGCCTGTGGCGATTTCATCTGCGATAAGTAACACGTCGTAGTCATTACAGAGGTTACGTATTAGCTTCAGATACGCCGGATGATAAAACCGCATTCCTCCGGCTCCCTGAACTATAGGCTCAAGGATGACAGCAGCAAGTTCACTGTGAAACTGTTCAAACCAACGTTTGAGCTGATCTCCAGCGTCCTCTGTCCATTCGTCATCAGGCGTTAATGTTGGCGCATCAGCGAAAAGTTGCGAATTAATTGCCTTACTAAATAAATGGTGCATGCCATTAACCGGATCGCAAACCGACATCGCTTTAAAGGTGTCACCGTGGTATCCGCCTTTTATTGTTAGCAAGCGGTGCTTTTCAGTACGCTCCTGAGCAAGCCAGAACTGTAATGCCATTTTGATGGCCACTTCAACGCTGACGGAGCCTGAATCTGCAATAAACACGCGTTCTAGTGCAGCGGGAGTCAAATCAATAAGGCGTTTAGCGAGATCAATGGCGGGTTGGTGCGTGATCCCTCCAAACATGACATGACTCATTTTATCAATTTGATTGTGCGCTACTGCATCTAGACGGGGGTTACGGTAGCCGTGAATGACGGCCCACCAGGAAGACATGCCATCGACGAGCTGAGAGCCGCCTTCAAGATTTAACGTGCAATCTTTTGCAGACTCCACTTTATAAGCGGGTAAAGGAGTCAGCATAGACGTATAAGGGTGCCAAATATGCTGGCGATCAAATTCAATATCGCTTGTGGTCATAAAGTAATCTATTGTAAAGTATAGAATGCAAAGTATATTGACAGTGTATCGAGCTGAATTATTCTAGTCGACCATAATTTGCCAAACCGATGAGATTTACCATGTCACAAGTTCGCAATGACTGGACCATAGAAGAGGTTCAGGATCTGTTACAGAAGCCATTGAATGATTTAGTTTTTCAAGCGCAAACGGTTCATCGCCAGCACTTTAATCCCAATGAAGTCCAGGTCAGTACGTTGCTTTCGATAAAGACAGGGGCCTGTCCAGAAGACTGTAAATACTGCCCGCAAAGTGCGCATTACCATACCGGATTGGATCGCGAGCGATTAATGGCGGTAGAAAGTGTACTGGCAGAAGCTCAGGCAGCAAAAGAAAAAGGGGCTAGTCGTTTTTGCATGGGCGCTGCATGGCGTAATCCAAAAGATCGCGATATGCCTTACGTTATTGAAATGATTAAAGGTGTGAAAGCCTTAGGTTTAGAAAGCTGTATGACACTTGGCATGCTAAGTAATGAACAGGCCAAAATGCTGCAACAGGCCGGGCTTGATTATTACAACCATAACCTCGACACTTCTCCGGAATTCTACGGTGACATTATTACCACCCGAACTTATCAGGACCGTCTAAATACATTGAGTAATGTGCGTGACGCCGGAATGAAAGTCTGCGCGGGCGGTATTGTTGGCATGGGTGAAAGTGTGACTGATCGTGCCTCTTTGTTAGTGCAATTAGCTAACCTGCCGAAGCACCCGGAAAGTGTGCCGATCAATATGCTGGTAAAAGTGGAAGGTACGCCTTTTGCTAAGTTAGAAGATTTAGACAATTTTGAGTTTGTACGGACGGTAGCGGTAGCCCGTATTCTTATGCCTGCTTCACATGTGCGCTTGTCTGCGGGCCGTGAAGATATGAATGATGAGATGCAGGCGCTATGCTTTTTAGCCGGAGCAAATTCAATTTTCTATGGCGAGAAATTACTGACTACAGCAAATCCTGAAGCCGATGCTGATTTACGACTGTTTGAACGGCTTGGCATCACACCGGAACAGCGTGACGGCTATGATGACGAAGTACACTCTGCAGTGATAGAGGACGCCATTAAGGAACAACAGAATCCTGTACGATATTACGACGCTTCGTAGTGGAAAAGATGGTGTCGGGGTCTGAACGTCGACTGAAAGAGCGTAGAAGCTCTTCGCTTTTTCGCACGCGAAAAGTACGTTGGTCAGATAGTCAATGGCAGCTCAATTTTAGCACCAACGATTATCTTGGCTTAAGTCAGCATCGAAGTGTAAGCCAGGCATTTAAACAGGCTATAGATAGCTGGGGGGTTGGTAGCACTGGCTCTCCGTTGTTAAGTGGCTACAGCGCCCTTCATCAGGAGCTGGAAGAATTACTGGCAAGCTGGTTAGGCAAACCTCGTGCTTTGCTTTTTAACTCAGGATTTGCTGCAAACCACGGTGTGTTAACTACCTTAATCGATGAAGAACAGAAGCTCTTTGCAGATAAGTTAGTTCATGCCTCGATTATTGATGGCATGCAGCATGGCAAAGGGCGGTTTAAGCGCTATCCGCACAATCAACCTTTACCAATTGTGAGTAATGCTGAAGCCGGCGACTGGCTGGTAACCGAGGGTGTTTTTAGTATGGACGGTGACGCCTCTGACTTAAAGCAACTGGCTTCTTTAAAGCAGCAGCATGGTATCAATATTATGCTAGATGATGCGCACGGCTTGGGTGCGTACGGCTCTGAAGGAAGGGGGTCGTTAACGGATGACGCAGAGGTTGCTGACGTTATTACCGGAACCTTTGGTAAAGCTTTAGGTGTCGGTGGCGCGTTTGTCTGCGCCGACAATGACGAGATAGAAAGCTTGATACAATTTTGTCGCGACTATATTTATTCAACCTCGATGCCACCCGCTCAGGCTGCGGCGATAAAAGCGTCAATAGAAATTGTACGAGGCGCGGAGGGCGATGAGCGTCGGGATAGGCTTCACGGCGTTATTCAGTATTTCCGTGACCAGATGAAGAGACGTCGTTTAAAAACGATAGAGTCCAATACTGCAATACAAACTTGGTTATTTGATTCTGATGACAAAGCACTGAATATGTCAAAGGAATTGCGGGATAATGGTTATTTGTGCAGTGTTATCCGTCCCCCAACGGTACCTTTAGGAAGCTCCCGTATTCGCTTTAGTTTGACTTCAGAAATGTCGTTGGGAGCGCTTGAAACGTTTTGGCAAGTTGTAGACAGGGTGCGCGAAAACGTATGAAACCAATGAATTTTAAGCAAGCCGTCGCGCGTCAATTTAATAAGGCCGCAAAGAACTACCATCAGCACGCTGACATTCAGCGTGTTACTGCGAACACGCTGTTGGATCTGGGGCCGGGCAAAGCAGCTCATGTACTCGACGTTGGCTGTGGTCCAGCATCGACGACGACCCGTTTGTTACCCCGGTCACAACGCTATATTGGAGTTGATATTGCCCCGGCGATGCTATCGACAGCCGCAGCCGATTTCCCAAAGTTAACGTGGCTTAACGCCGAGTGGGAAGCTCTTCCCATTGCCGAAAACTCGATTGACTGGCTTTTTGCAAATTTGTCTATGCAATGGGTAGATGATTTAAAACGCGCAGTGGCCGAAGCATATCGCGTTGTAAGGCCAGGAGGTGTCGTTACTGTTAATACGGTTGTTGAAGGCACCTTCAGCTCGTTTATTAAAAGCTGGAATGCGCTAGACAGTTTGCAACACACACAGGCCTTCCATACGGCTGCAAGCGCCCAACATGAAGTGGGCTTGCTTAACTGGCATTCCACCGATTTCATACTGGAAAACCACACTCAGTATTTTGCCAATGTTTTTGACCTTATGGGTAGCATTAAAGGGGTTGGGGCGAACTACGTGAGGCGACCTGATAATGCCGGCTTGATGACCCGAAGTCGCTTTCAACAGCTAGAAAACGCATTTGAAAACTACCGAACAATACAGGGACTGCCACTTGAGTGGTCCGTTCTTAATATTAAATTAGTTAAGTAAGATTGAGTTTAAGTTTATATGGATACTTATTTTATTACCGGAACAGATACGGATGCAGGAAAAACGGTTGCCGCCTGTGCTTTTGTTCAGCACTTGGTTAAGTCTCCGCAAAATGTCGCCGTTATGAAGCCGGTTGCCTCTGGCTGCTACTGGCTGAAAGAACAACTCGTGAACGATGATGCATTGAATTTAATGCGCTGTAGCAATATGAATTTAGATTACGACAGGGTTAACCCCTATACGTTTGAAGCCGCTATCGCACCACATATAGCCGCTGCAGATAACGCCGTTGTAATTGAACAAGAAAAATTAGTGGCTGCCGTTGAGTGGTTTAATACTCAACAGACAGACAGTCTGATTATTGAAGGTGCGGGGGGCTGGCAATTACCGCTGGCGCCGGGTCTGCGTATGCCGCGGGTTGTAAAAGCTATCGACGCAAAGGTGATCCTAGTGGTCGGCTTAAAGCTGGGCTGTCTCAATCATGCCTTGCTGAGTCTCCAGTCAATACAGCAGGAAGGCTGTGAGATGGTAGGCTGGATAGCCATTCAAACCGAATTAGAACCGATGCCACGACAAGAAGAGAATCTAGCTTCGTTAAGGGAACTGCTCGGCACTCAGGAACTTGCTAACATACCGTATGTACCAGAGTGGTCAGAAAAAGATATGAGCCTTTATTTCCAGTAACGAGATTGAAATTACAGTAAGTAACCCCACATAAGTTATCAGATAAACGTCCTCTGGAGCACGAGCAATGAAGCGTATTTTACTGTTTTTAGCGACTAACCTGGCTATTTTACTGGTTGTCAGTGTCGTTTTTAATATTGTTGTTGCAGTCACGGGTATTGATGCTCAAGGATCTATTGGGCTGTTGGTTTTTTGTGCTTTGTTTGGTTTTGGCGGTGCTTTTGTCTCTCTTTGGATATCCCGCTGGATGGCGTTACGTTCAACTGGTGCCCGGATTATAGAAAAGCCGCAGAATCAATCGGAAGAATGGTTACTTAGAACGGTTCAGCAACAGGCGCAAAAAGCTGGGTTGCCTATGCCTCAGGTTTCGGTATATCAATCGCCGGAACCGAACGCTTTTGCAACCGGTCGCAGTAAAAATGCCTCCTTAGTGGCAGTCAGTACTGGATTATTGCAAAACATGGATGCAGACGAAGTTGAAGCAGTCCTGGCACACGAAGTGAGTCATATTGCCAACGGCGATATGGTCACGCTGACATTAATTCAGGGGGTAATAAACACGTTCGTGATGTTTTTCGCACGGATTATTGCCAGCGCATTAATGCGAGGCGGTGATAACCAGAGAGGCGGTGGTTTTGCCTATTATGGTGTTGTGATGCTGCTTGAGGTTGTTTTTGGTGTTCTAGCCAGCACCATCGTTATGTGGTTCTCTCGTCAGCGCGAATTTAGAGCTGATGCAGGTTCGGCTGATTTAGTCGGTAAGCAAAAAATGATTGCTGCCTTGCGCCGCCTGCAACAGGGGAAAGAGTCGCAACTCGACGGAACGATGTTGGCGTTTGGTATTAACGGCAAACGCTCAACAATATCCAAATTGTTTATGAGTCATCCACCTTTAGATGAGCGTATCCATGCCCTTGAGCAACGGCGTTAGTCGTTGCTTTTCAAGGGATACAGCGGTACATTCTTAACTCTTACTCACCCATAAAACGGATAAATTTTTGTTATGGCCCAATGGAGTGCGCGCAGTTGGCGCGATAAGCCAATTGAACAACAACCGAAGTATTCCGATCCGTCTCAGTTGCAGGCTGTGGAGCAACAGTTAAGTCAGTTTCCACCATTAGTGTTTGCTGAGGAAATACGAGCGCTGCGAAACCAGTTAAAGAACGTGTGTGAAGGTGAAGGCTTTTTGCTACAAGGTGGCGATTGCGCTGAATCGTTTAATGATTTTAATGCGCCCAAAATACGTGACACCTTTAAAGTCATTCTGCAGATGGCCATCGTGATGACCTTTGCCGGTTCCTGTCCGGTGACGAAAGTAGCGCGTATGGCAGGGCAATATGCTAAGCCGCGTTCAAGTGACTTTGAAACCATTGGTGACCAAAGTTTTCCTAGCTATCGCGGTGACATTATTAATGGTTCGGACTTTTCCGAAGCAGCGCGCGAACCAAACCCGGAGCGGATGATTAAAGCCTATCATCACTCTGCTGCAACCTTGAATCTACTTAGAGCCTTTGCCCAGGGCGGACTAGCGAACTTACACAAAGTACACAAGTGGAACCTGAGTTTTCTCGCATCGAATCCGTTAAAAGAGCGCTACCAGCAAATTGCAGAAGAAATACAATCGGCACTGCGTTTTATGGAAGTCTTGGGAATTAACGCAGAAAACAATGCCACGATTCATGAAACGTCTTTATTTACGTCGCATGAAGCATTGTTGCTGCCTTACGAACAGGCTCTGACACGCACTGATACATTGACAGGCCTCCCGTACGATTGCTCTGCGCACATGGTTTGGATTGGGGAGAGAACTCGTCAGTTAGACCACGCTCATGTTGAGTTTATGCGTGGCATTCACAATCCTATCGGGGTGAAAGTTGGTCCTACTATGCCTGGGGATGAGCTAATTCAGTTACTCGATACACTGAACCCTGAGAACGAGCCGGGTCGTTTAACTCTTATTACTCGCATGGGGGCTGATAATTTAGCAAATAAACTGCCGGAACTTGTGCGTCGAGTTAAACAGGAGGGTCGTAATGTCGTCTGGTCAAGTGACCCCATGCATGGCAATACCATTAAAGCGGACAACGGCCTAAAAACTCGCAACTTTGATGCGATACATCAGGAACTAAGACATTTCTTTGCGATACATCAAGCAGAGGGCACTTATCCGGGCGGTATCCATTTAGAAATGACCGGCGAAGATGTTACCGAATGTACTGGCGGGGCTTATCGTATTAGTGAAGCGGATTTGTCCAGCCGTTACCGAACACAGTGTGATCCGAGACTGAACGCTGATCAAGTGTTAGAATTGGCGTTTTTAGTCGCCGAGTCATTGAAGGCAGCCCGAAATGGCGAAGGCTGATAATCTTTTTTAACCGGGTATTTGAGAGGTATATTGTTGTATGTCGCAACAGGTAGAAGTGTTATTTGAAAACTTGTGGCAAGATTATTTATCACGCACACCTTCAGCTAAAAAGGTTCATCAAATTTTAGGCGAAGGGGATCCTATCGTTAACGATCACGTTGCTTTTCGTACATTTGATATAAGCCCCGTTGGTTTAGAAGTTTTAGCGCAGCACTTTTTAGATTTGGGCTATAAAGAAGGCGGTGACTACCACTTTGAAGCGAAAAAGTTGCGAGCAAAGCACTTTGAGCACGAGGATCCTGAACTTCCAAAAGTCTTCATTAGCGAGTTAATGACAGCCGAGTTCTCTGAAGAGTTGCAAAGTAAAGTGAAAGAAATGGTTGCTCAAGTGTCGGTTGAAGACACTAAGAAATCAGATTTTCTGTACTCTGGGACACACTGGAAAGTAAGTTATGCTGACTACCAGTCATTGCTGGAAGAGAGCGAATATGCCGCCTGGATGGCAGCATTTGGCTATTGCGCTAACCACTTTACCGTCAGTGTAAACCAGTTACCCGGTTACAAGTCACTCGAGCAAGTCAATCAGAAGCTGAAAGACAATGGCTTCAAACTGAATGCGTCAGGCGGCGAAATTAAAGGTTCTCCAGACGTTTATCTGGAGCAATCATCGACCATGGCTGACCAGCATCCGGTCGAGTTTTCTGACAAAACCGTGAACATTCCAAGCTGCTTCTATGAATTTGCTAAACGCTATGAAATAGAAAGCGGCAAACTTTATACGGGTTTTGTCGCAGCGTCGGCGGACAAAATCTTTGAAAGCACCAACGCAAAATAAGCTTTAGTTTGCTTAGATTGAAGAACGGCACTAATAGCGGTGCCGTTCTAAATTTGTTTTTGCCAGAATTTTTGCAGCAATTTCTTCCACTGAGTAATGGGTTGAGTTAATGAAAGGAACCGCTTCCCGGCGGTAGAGTTTCTCAACTTCCGCGAGTTCAAATCGACATTGAGCCATTGAGGCGTATTGACTGCCTTCCCGCCTTTGGCTTCTTATTTCATGCAAACGTTGCGAAGAAAGCGTTAAACCAAAAAGTTTATGTCGATACATTTTCAATTCTTTCGGTAATTGCAGTCGCTCAAAGTCGTCGTCGTCGGTCAGTGGGTAATTAGCGACCTTAATGCCATATTGCATGGCCAGGTATAAGCTGGTTGGAGTTTTTCCCGTGCGTGACACGCCAATTAAGATCAAATCGGCTTTATCGAGTTGATTTAAGCGCTTTCCGTCATCGTTATCCAATGCATAGTTAATGGCATCTATTCTAAAATTGTAATTTTTATGCACGCCATGAGTACGATGTGTTTTGGGTTCGGCTTTAACGCCAAGCTCTTTAGCTACCGGCGCAACAAAGTGGTCCAAAAAGTCATAGCAGATACCACCACAGTTGGTAATTTTGGCTTTTAACTTCTCATTGACGAAAGTGTGGAAGATCAATGGCGGCTCGCCACTGTCAGAAACCGCCTTTTTTATCGTTTTGCAGACCTCTTCCGCTTTTTCTGAGTTATCGATAAAGGGCAATGTTTTGTGTTCAAAAGTGACGGGGAACATCGATAAAAGCGCGTGGCCAAAGGCTTCAGCGGTTAATGCAGTACCATCGGAAATGTAAAATGCGTAACGCACAAGCGGATCTCTTTTTAAGCGATTGTAGGTTCGATATTAACTTGTTGGGCCGCAGGGTGTAAAATAGAAGCCACTTCCATGCCGAAAAAATCAATTAAGGACTGTGACGTGCAAGAATACGTAGTTTGGTACCAAGATCTGGGAATGCAGGATGTTAACCGAGTTGGCGGTAAAAATGCCTCACTGGGTGAAATGATCAGTAACTTATCCGGAGCAGGGGTTGAAGTCCCAGGTGGCTTTGCAACGACAGCCGATGCTTATAACCAGTTTCTGGAGCAAAGCGGCTTAAACGATCGTATTCACGATTTGCTCGACACGCTTGACGTTGATGATGTTCAAGCTCTAGCGAAAGCGGGTAAAGAGATTCGTCAGTGGATTATTGATACCCCGTTCCAGCCAGAATTTGAAGCTGCCATTAAAGAGGCTTTTGCTGAGCTCAGTGAAAATAATGATGAGTTCAGTTTTGCGGTACGTAGCTCAGCAACGGCAGAAGACATGCCGGACGCTTCTTTTGCCGGACAGCAAGAAACCTTCCTTAACGTACGCGGCTTAGGCAGCGTTATGGAGGCCATCAAGCACGTATTCGCGTCACTGTTTAATGATCGCGCTATTTCTTATCGCGTTCACCAGGGCTACGACCACCGCGGCGTTGCTTTATCAGCCGGAGTGCAGCGCATGGTGCGCAGTGATATTGCCTCGTCAGGCGTTATGTTCAGTATCGATACTGAGTCGGGCTTTGATGATGTCGTTTTCGTTACCTCATCATATGGCTTAGGTGAAATGGTCGTTCAGGGCGCTGTTAACCCGGACGAGTTTTACGTGCATAAACCAACGCTGAAAGCGGGGCGTCCATCGGTTCTTCGCAGAACCTTAGGCAGTAAAAAAATCCAAATGATTTTCTCTGATGACAGAGAGCATGGAAAGCAGACCCTAATTGAAGATATCGACTCCGCTAAAAGTTTAACCTTTTCGGTGACTGATGAAGAAGTTGAGACCTTAGCTAAACAAGCGTTGATAATTGAAGAGCATTACGGCCGTCCAATGGATATTGAATGGGCAAAAGACGGTATCGACGGCAAGCTTTACATTGTTCAGGCTCGGCCGGAAACGGTCCAGTCAAACAAAAAAGGTCAGGCAATAGAGCGCTTTGCGTTAAAAGCGAAAAGTGATGTTGTCTGTACCGGTCGCGCTATCGGTCAGCGAATTGGTCGTGGTGTTGCGCGGGTGCTGAATGACATTAGTGAAATGGATAAAGTACAGCCAGGCGATGTACTTGTTACCGACATGACGGATCCTGACTGGGAACCTATCATGAAGCGTGCCGCAGCCATTGTCACGAACCGCGGCGGACGTACCTGCCATGCGGCAATTATTGCCCGCGAATTGGGTATTCCGGCGGTTGTGGGCTGTGGTGATGCAACTGACCATATCAGTAACGGTCAGGCTGTTACGGTTTCCTGTGCCGAAGGCGACACCGGTTATATCTACCAGGGAGAGCTGGATTTTGATATTACGGAATCGCAAATTGATGCGATGCCAGATCTGCCACTAAAAATTATGATGAATGTGGGGAATCCGGATAGGGCTTTTGATTTTGCCAGTTTACCTCATGCTGGTATTGGCCTTGCCCGACTGGAGTTTATTATTAACCGTATGATAGGCGTTCACCCGAAGGCCTTGTTAAATTATGACCAGCAAAGTGATGAGCTGAAGAAAACCATCGACACTATGAAGGCAGGCTACAGTAGCCCTCGTGAATACTATGTGGCTCGTTTGGCTGAAGGTATCTCTACCTTAGGTGCCGCATTCTCGCCGGAACGCGTTATTGTTCGTATGTCTGATTTTAAATCGAATGAATACGCCAACCTTATTGGTGGAAAGCAGTATGAACCGGGTGAAGAGAATCCGATGCTTGGTTTCCGTGGCGCGTCGCGTTATATCTCTGAAGAATTTCGAGATTGTTTTGCACTAGAGTGCGAAGCCATTAAACGCGTGCGTAATGACATGGGTCTGACCAATATCGAAATTATGATCCCATTTGTCAGAACGCTCGAAGAGGGCCGCAAAGTGATTGAGCTACTGGCCGAACAAGGGTTGGTTCAGGGCGAGAATGGCTTACGCGTTATTATGATGTGCGAACTGCCTTCTAACGCACTGTTAGCTGACGAGTTCCTCGATATCTTTGATGGTTTTTCTATTGGCTCCAACGATTTAACTCAGTTAACCCTAGGTCTGGATCGTGATTCCGGCGTTATTGCGCATTTATTTGATGAACGCAATGAAGCAGTGAAGAAGCTATTAGCCATGGCCATTCAAACCGCGAAAAAGCGCGGTAAGTATGTTGGCATTTGTGGTCAGGGACCATCAGATCACCCTGATTTTGCAGCCTGGTTGGTAGATCAGGGAATCGACTCGGTATCGCTCAACCCTGATACGGTCATTGAGACTTGGATGTATTTGGCGGACCACCTGTAGACATGACTGTCTTACCTAAGGTTGCTGCAGAAAATGCTCTGCCAGAGGATTATCGGCGCTTTATCGATCAGGTAAAAGAGTCGGGGTTCTCTGGCGAAATCGATGTGAGTTATTCAGGCCGTTTAATTGCGGCTACGGATAACAGTGTCTATCAAAACTTGCCTCAGGCCGTCTTGTATCCATTGCATCACGCTGACCTCGTTCTCTTGATGAAATTGGCGGGTAAACAGAACAATAGCAGTGTACAGTTCTCTCCACGAGGTGGTGGCACCGGCACGAACGGACAATCTTTAACCTCGGGCATCGTGGTTGATTTAAGTCGTCACATGAACAAAGTGCTTGAAGTTAACCCGAAGGAAGGTTGGGTAAGAGTTCAGGCCGGTGTGGTAAAAGATCAGCTTAACGATATTTTACGCCCCCACGGATACTTTTTCTCACCCGATTTATCAACCAGTAATCGTGCCACGCTTGGTGGAATGATCAATACCGACGCTTCTGGTCAGGGCTCGCTCGTTTACGGAAAAACCAGCGATCACATTCTGGGTTTAAAAACCGTGTTGCTTGACGGCTCCGTGCTGGATAGCGGGCCCGTTTCATTAGAGCAGGCTGAAGATATCGCTCGTCAGGATAATAGGATAGGTCGGATTTATCGGCAGATTGTTGATACCTGTGTAGGAGAAGCGGAGCAAATCCGTGAGAAATTTCCACCCCTGAACCGCTTCTTAACTGGCTACGACTTGAAACATGCTTATGACGCTGAACAGCAAACTATCGATGTTTCACGAATCATCGCTGGTTCTGAAGGGACTTTAGGCTTTGTTAGTGAAGCCAAACTCAATATTACGCCTATTCCCAAACACCGGGTTTTGGTTAACATTAAGTATTCAAACTTTCAGGCTGCTTTAGAAAACTCGCCTTTCCTTGTTGATGCTAAAGCAACATCAGTCGAAACGGTCGACAGTAAGGTTTTGAACCTTGCTCGTGAAGATATAATCTGGAAGTCGGTGGAGCCGCTGTTAGCTGATGTGGAAGGTCAGCGCATGGACGGCATCAATATGGTTGAGTTTACCGGTCTGGATCAGCAGGAAATTGACGGCAAAGTAGGGTCTTTGACTCAACGTCTGGATAAATTAATCAAAAGCAAAGATAACAAAGGCGTTATTGGGTACCAAATTTGCGATGATCTTCCGAGCATACAGCTTATCTATGCTATGCGTAAAAAGTCAGTGGGTTTATTAGGTGCGACGAAAGGTCGCCGTAAACCTGTTGCCTTTGCTGAGGACACCGCAGTTCCCCCAGAAAAGCTCGCTGACTTTATTAATGAATTTAGAGCGTTACTCGATGCTAAAGGTCTCCATTACGGTATGTTTGGGCACGCCGATGCAGGTGTCCTGCATGTTCGGCCAGCATTGGATATGTGTGAGCCTGATGATGAGGTTTTATTAAGAGAGATTAGTGACCAAGTAGCAGAGCTGACCCAGAAATACGGTGGGCTTATGTGGGGAGAGCATGGTAAAGGGTACCGGTCAGAATATGTTCCCGCTTTTTTTGGCGACCACCTTTATACTGAACTGCAAAAAATTAAAGCGAGCTTTGATGCTTGTAACCAGTTAAATCCCGGAAAAATTTGTACACCTTTCAATACTGACGCGCAGCTAATTTCTGTTGATGCAGTGAAGCGTGGCTTTTTTGATCGACAAATTCCGGTAGCAACTCGGGACAGCTACCGAAATGCTATGGATTGCAACGGTAACGGCTTGTGTTTTAACTACGATCCTAAGTCGGCTATGTGTCCCTCTTATAAGGTCACAAGGGATCGCCGCTATTCCCCTAAGGGCAGAGCGGGGCTCTTACGTGAATGGTTACGCTTGACTCATAACGCAGGCTACGATGCCACTCAACGGCCTGAGTCTGCGGGGTTTATTAAGCGTCAATTGAATCGATTTACGGCAAAGAACGATTTCAGTCACGAAGTAAAACAATCTATGGACAAGTGCCTTGCGTGCAAGGCGTGCACTAATCAATGCCCGGTTAATGTCGATGTGCCAACCTTTCGTGCTCGTTTTTATGATCACTATTACAGTAAGTACGCTCGCCCATTAAAAGACTACTTGGTTAAAGGTATTGAAAAGACCGCGCCTATTGCGAGTCGAACCCCTATATTGAGCAATTTACTGATCAATAACCCGATAAGTCGGTCTGTACTGAAGTACATTATCGGTTATGTCGATACACCCTTGTTCTCTGTCCCCAATTTGAGAACGGCGTGGAGACGTAATGGTTTTACTGAATTAACCACAGAACAAACTCTGAGTTTAACCGAATCAGAACGGCAACAGACCGTCGTTATTGCTCAAGATCCGTTTACCACTTTTTACGAGGCTGACTTTGTCTTAAAGCTGGGCTTACTTATTAAAAAGCTGGGTTATACACCTATTTTATTGCCCTTTATCGGGCATGGTAAGGCGCAGCATGTAAAAGGCTTTATTAGTGACTTTGATGAAACAGCGGCCAAAGTCACCGAACAACTCAAACCACTATCAGATGCTGGTATTCCGTTAATTGGACCTGACAGCTCTACGGCGTTAATTTTCAGAGACGAATATCGAAAATCGAATGAAGGTCAATTGCCTGAAATTAATGTAATTACCGTTATTGAATGGCTTAGTAGATTGAATTTTGATGAGGTTCGCTCAGCCAGCACCAGCCATTATGGCCTTTTGTTGCACTGTACAGAACAAAGCTTCGTGCCTGAGTCTGCACAACAGTGGCAATTTGTGTTCGATAAGTTGGGGTTAAAACTGGATATCGTTAACGTGGGCTGCTGCGGTATGGCTGGTACTTTTGGGCATGAAAGGCAACACCAGAACGATAGCCTTGGTCTTTATGAAATGGGGTGGCAGCAGGCTGTGCAGCAATACGGTAGCAGTGGGGTACTTGCTACTGGATTTTCGTGTCGATCGCAGATAAAGCGGATAGAAAACAAGCGGGTAAGACACCCGCTTGAGATAATATTAAAAAGCCTGAGTTAACTCAGGCTTTTAGTTTTATTGCTTGCCTTTTGCAATAATTTCGCGTGCCATTTGATCAGCAACTTCGCCAGTAGGGCGGTTCTCATCTTGTGCGCGAGCAAAAAGTTGATCCAGCGTATCGTAAATACCACGAACACGTTTATCGGTTTCGTCCAGACTCATATTAGCGGCTTCCGAACAAACGTGAATAACACCACCAGCATTAATGACGTAATCAGGCGCGTAAAGAATACCCATATCTTTTACTGCTTGATCATGCTTTGGATTTGCTAACTGGTTATTCGCGCTGCCTGCAATGATTTTTACTTTCAGTTGTTTTAAGGTTTCGTCATTAATAGTTGCACCTAACGCGCATGGCGCGTAGACGTCGGCTTCAACGCCGTAAATTTCATCCAGGCCAACCGCTTTGGCGCCAAGCTCTTTAACCGCTTTAGTAACCGCATCTTCATTAATGTCGGTAACAATAAGCTCTGCACCGTCTTCCGCGCAATATTTAGCAAAGTCATAACCCACAGAGCCAAGACCCTGAATCGCGATTTTGACACCTTTAAGATCGTCACTGCCTAACTTGTGCTTAGCAGCGGCTTTAAGACCCAGATAAGTACCCAGTGCCGTATGTGGCGAAGGATCACCTGCTTTATCAGCCGTTCCGGCAACATGTTTAGTTTCCTTAGCAACCATATCGATGTCTTCGGTGCGAATATTAACGTCTTCAGCGGTAATATAACGACCACTTAAGGACTCAATAAAGCGACCATATGCACGGAAAAGCTCTTCACTTTTTATCTTTTTGGCGTCGCCGATAATAACCGCTTTACCGCCACCCAGAGGCAGGCCGGCCATCGCGCTTTTATAGGTCATGCCACGAGACAAACGCAGAACATCAGTCAAAGCTTCTGCTGATGAAGCGTAGTTCCACAAACGGGTACCGCCAAGGCTTGGACCCAAAGTCGTATTATGAATTGCAATAATGGCTTTAAGGCCAGATTCTTGATCATGACAAAAGACAACTTGTTCGTGATGATCGAATTCGGGATGCTCGTATAGAGACATGAATTTCAATTCCTCATTGCTTCAAAAATTGCGCGAACATTACCATTTAGATAAGGCTCGCGCTACTTTATTGAGTGAATAAATTAGGTTATTCAAACGGGCGTTTATCAACTCTTGTTTACACAGAATCGGTTACGATTCATCAATGTATAAGTAGATAATTCCCTGGTTTATCATTTCGGCAATGAGCTCTGACTGTGACTCAGAATGAGCGAGTTCGGCTAATGCCGATGCTGGCTCTGAGCCTTGCAGTTGAGCTAGCCATTGCGCCGTGCTTAAGGCGTCTGCTGATATAGAAAAGGCCTCGCCATTACCATAAAACTCGGTGTCACTCAGTTTAAGGAAGCGCGCTCCGGATGCTTTTTCAATAAATGCATTAGGCTGTGACAGTAAATCTGGAATTTGCTGTGCTGTGGTAGGCAGTTCCGGCTCAGGAAGCGGACGTTTTGACTGCGATACAATTCTTGCTAATAAGGCATCTGTTTCGTCACTCGAAAGAGCTTCTTTTAAAAAGCTTTTCAATGCGACTAATTGTTTCTTCTGAATCTCCCACGAGGTGTCTTCGGCGCTGATTCCGGGATCTTGGTAGCGCTTCTGCAGGGACTCTTGTTGCATAGCGATATCACCTAACTGCAGTAGCAGCTCTGCTTTTGACGGTGCCCGAAAGCCAACAGAATAGTTAAGCGATGGTTCTAAGGCTATACCTTCGTGAGGACAGCCTGCTGGAATGTATAAGACATCGCCGGCGCTCAGGTTCTCATCAATAATGGCTTTGAACTCACCTTTTACCTGACACAGGTCGCTTGCCGGTTGATATTCCTGCATAGACTGACGTTCACCGACACGCCAGTGGCGTGAACCAGCCCCTTGTATGATAAAGACATCGTACTGATCGAGGTGGGGACCCACACCGCCATTTTCACATGAGAAACTGACCATTACGTCGTCTATACGCCAGTCGGGGAGAAAGCGGAAAGGCGTTATCAGGTCACCTACATCCGGTAGCCATTCATTCACAGACTGCACTAGCAATGTCCAGTCGCTTTCTCCGAATTTTTCGTAATCCTCAAAAGGTCCATGAGTGACCAGCCAGCCAGAGTCTGTGCCTGTATTTGATTGAATCACACGCGAGTCAGCGCCTTCTTCCATGGCCAATCCTGCTAAAATTTCAGGACTGACGGGATCGGTAAAATTGGTAAAGCCTTGTCGAATAAGACAAGGCTTCTTTTGCCAGTAGTTCGCGAGAAAGTCGTGCTTATCAAACGCTAATTTCATACGAGATCATCAACAAACTGGGTGGCGCGGCCAATATAATTTGCCGGTGTTAACGCCTTCATTTCATCTTTTGCTGCGTTTGGTACGTCTAAAGAGTCAATGAAATTAGCGAGATCGCTACTGGTAATACGCTTGCCACGAGTCAATGTTTTTAGCTTTTCGTATGGTTTTTCAACGCCATAGCGACGCATAACGGTTTGCACGGGTTCAGCCATAAGTTCCCAGTTTTCATCAAGCTCTGCTGCTAACCGCGCTTCATTCACTTCCAGTTTATTTAAACCTTTTAGGGTTGCCTGAAACGCAATAACAGTGTGCGCTACACCAACGCCCAAATTACGTAAGACGGTAGAGTCGGTTAAATCACGCTGCCAGCGGGAAATTGGTAGTTTTTGAGCTAAATGCTGCATCACCGCGTTAGCAATACCCAGGTTACCTTCAGAGTTTTCAAAGTCGATAGGATTCACTTTATGCGGCATGGTTGATGAACCCACTTCACCTTCTACTGTACGCTGTTTAAAGTGATTAAGAGCAATATAGCCCCATAAGTCACGATCAAAGTCGATTAATACGGTATTAAAGCGGGCTAAAGCATCAAAGTATTCAGCAACGTAATCGTGCGGCTCAATTTGAGTGGTGTACGCACTCCAGCTCAAGCCTAATGACGTTACAAAATTTTCGGAAATCTGGTGCCAGTCAACGTTAGGGTAGGCGGCTAGGTGCGCATTGTAGTTACCTACGGCACCATTTATTTTCCCCATAACATCTACCGCTTTAAGCTGCGCCAGCTGGCGTTGTAAACGGACCGCAACGTTCGCGAATTCTTTACCCATTGTGGTAGGAGTCGCCGGCTGTCCATGAGTACGAGCCATCATAGGAACGGCTCTGTGTTCTTTTGCCAGCTCTTTAACGCGGTTAATCAACTCCTGCATCATAGGTAATAACACTTCATCGCGAGCGGTGTTGAGCATTAATCCATGAGAAAGATTGTTAATGTCTTCTGAGGTGCAGGCAAAATGGATGAATTCAGATACTTTATTAAGTTCTTCGTTGTTTGCTACTTTTTCTTTTAAAAAGTACTCAACCGCTTTCACATCATGATTGGTGGTGCGTTCAATTGTTTTTATGCGCTCCGCGTCTTCTACTGAGAAGTTTTCAACAATAGCGTTCAGTATTTGTGTCGCTTCTTTACTCAGCGCTGGTACTTCTTTTATGCCATCAACTTCGGATAGTAACTGCAACCAGCGAACCTCAACAGTTACTCGAAATTTAATCAGTCCGTATTCACTAAAAATAGGGCGTAACATTTCTGCTTTTGAAGCGTATCGTCCATCAACAGGTGATACCGCAGTCAGTGAGGAAAAGGGCAACATAAACTGGCTCTCCGAGAGTTAATTAATTCATTAGTTGTTATGCGACATGCAGCAACTGCTGCGCTGTATCTAACATTTTCTTTCTTGAAAAAACAAAGTGACGGCGCTTGCCGCCCACCTGTTGCCAAAGCACAGCACTGCGAATGCCGGCCAGCAATAAGGTTCTAATATGGTGCTGATTGGAATCTCGCTTCAAAAACTCCGGGTTTCCATTAATTCGAATTGGCTGGCCCAATGGGCTTATCAATTCGCGATAAATTCCGGCTAAACTTTCCTGAACGCGGTAGTTCTCAAACTCAAACTCTTCTTTCTGACGTTTTACTTGCGTAATTTGCTCACCGAGCAAACCTAGCGCTTTCGGCTGATTTAATAGGCGTCTTGAAAGGTGAATCAGGCCCACTAGGTAGCGAGTCACTTCAATATCTTTATGCTTACTGTTACCCGCCTGGCGGATGAAGGCCTGGATACCGGGCTGAATATTATCGAGTCCGCCATAAACATCTTCGATGTTGTTCGGGTTTTGTTGCAAAAGACTGTGTATCAACGTGTTGGAGATAGACTCAGGGTAAAGCTCGCCACTACGCGCCAACTTTTGAACGGCAACGGCACTTAACGACATGCCGGCTAGTGCAATAACTCGTTGTTGCCATTCATTCATAACTTAACCTCAAAGTCGGTAATACGTTGTTCAATAATGCCCCCGCCTAAACAGACATCAGCACTATAAAATACGGCGGACTGGCCGGGAGTGACAGCGGCCACAGGCTCTTTGAACTGCACTTGAAAGTCGCCGTTGGCAAGTGGAGTGACCCGACAGGGAATATCCTCCTGGCGGTAGCGTGTTTTCACAGTGCAATCAAAAGCTTCGGTGGGAGCGTTGCGATTGACCCAGTGCAGTTGTCCGGCAATAAGGCCCTGAGAATACAACCGCGGATGATTTTTTCCCTGCGCGACAACCAGGACATTACGTTCAACGTCCTTATCAACAACATACCAGGGTTCGCCTGAGGTGTCGGCCATGCCGCCTATATGCAAACCTTTGCGCTGCCCCAATGTGTGATACATCAGACCTTCATGCTCACCCAATTGTTCTCCCTCGACCGATTCGATTGGTCCTGGCTTAGCCGGGAGATATTGCTGCAAAAAGTCTTTGAATTTACGTTCGCCAATAAAACAAATGCCGGTCGAGTCTTTTTTATCAGCAGTTATCAGGCCTTGTTCTTCCGCAATTCTGCGAACGTCGGGCTTCTCTAGTTCGCCAACAGGGAATAAGGTCTGTGAGATATGTTCATGACTCAAAGTATAAAGGAAATAGCTTTGGTCTTTGTTGCTGTCTAAGCCACGCAGCATCTGCCACTTGCCATCCTGTTGGCGGCGGCGGACATAATGACCGGTAGCAATATAGTCGGCTTCTAAGGCTTCTGCAGCGAACTCAAGAAAGGCTTTAAATTTTATTTCTTTGTTGCACATGATGTCTGGATTCGGTGTGCGCCCAGCTTTGTATTCTTCCAGAAAATACTCAAACACGTTGTCCCAGTATTCTGCTGCAAAATTAATGGTATGCAGCTCTATTCCGAGCGTCTCGCAGACCTTTTCTGCATCAGCTAAATCATCGGACGCAGCACAGTATTCATCAGTGTCGTCTTCTTCCCAGTTCTTCATAAACAGGCCTTCTACCTGGTAGCCTTGTTGCTGCAGAAGATAAGCTGAAACGGAAGAATCGACTCCTCCGGACATTCCGACAATGACTTTTTTACTGGCATTTGACATAGATTGACTCTAACCGACTGTAACTCTCGAATTGGCTGCGCATTCTATCATTTTAGGCCACGCTAGGGTAGCTCGGGAAGCTACCAAACAGGAGGTTCCGAACGCCACTCGCCAGGCTGCAAGGTTTTTAATTGAAAAGGCCCAACAGCGGCTCGAATCAAACGTAGGGTAGGGAGGCCTACATGCGCTGTCATCCGCCTTACCTGACGGTTTTTTCCTTCTCTAATTTTAAGGCAAAGCCAACTGTCGGGAATAGTTTTACGCTCGCGAACGGGTGGATTCCGGGGCCATAGATTCATCGGTTCCGGCATCATAAAAGCTTCAGCAGGGCGCGTCATACCGTCGTTTAACTCAACTCCGTTCCTTAACTGTTCCAATTGCTCTTCGCTGGGTTCCCCTTCAACCTGTACCCAGTAGGTTTTCCATACTTTGTATTTCGGATTGGCAAGGCGTGCCTGATAGACCCCATCATTGGTTAGTAGCAGAAGCCCTTCACTGTCTTTATCCAGTCGACCGGCAGGGTAGACATCGTTGTGAGGAATAAACGATTTTAATGTCTGGTCGCCTTCTTCTCCGGTGAACTGAGATAAAACACCGTATGGCTTGTTCAGTAAAACCAACTTAGGGTTGGCGGGTCGTTTACTCTGAGATTTCATGCCTGCCTCAAATTCTTGTATCGATTTAAATTGGATCGCGGTAGTGGATACTCTAGTATATCGGGCGCTAGTTTATCTTACTCATTAAAAAAGTGTGGGAATTTCTGTGGATGATAACAAAGTAGTAATTGGTGGTTCTTTAGTTGAAGCGCTAAAAGGAAATTATCAACTGTCGTTGCGACAAGTCTTAGAACAGTCGTTTAACGTGACTAAGTCAAATTTACTGCCGCTTATTGGCGGCTTTTTGATTCTGCTCGGCATTAATGTGCTTATGGTCGTGGTGTTGATGAATGTATTTTCGGTGGAAGCAATACAAGCTTCAATGAAGATACAGTTCTTTTCCAGTATCTTGCAAACGGTTATTAGTGCTCCGCTTTTAGGGGGGCTTATGCTAATGGGAATTAAACACAGCGTCGGAATTCAGACCAAAACAGCAGACGTTTTTAATGGTTTTAATGTAATGATGCCTTTAATTACGGTGGCTGTTATAAGTACTCTATTGAGCGTGATAGCCAGTGTTATTCTTGGCTTGTTGCATCCCAATCTTGGAATACTGGCGTCGCTGTATATCACTGTCATACTGGCTCTGGCGATGCCGTTGGTTGTTGAACGGGGAACCAGTCCGCTAAATGCGGTCTATTATTCAATAAAGATAGTCCATTTCAAATTACCTAAGTTTATTCTGCTATTTCTCATTCTTCTGGGGTTATTGTTTTTAGCTATTCTGCCCTTTGGCTTAGGCCTTATCTGGATGTTACCGATGATTTATAATCTCATCGGAGTGGTCTATCGGGACATTATTGGCGTAACGGTTATTGAGAGTTCAAAAAAAGATCATTCGTCTGAAAATATTTCGGCTTGAGGACTGCATGCGACTATTAACGGTTTTATTATTTATTGTATTGAGTATTGCGGCTTTATTCGTACCCTGGCTTATTGATAAGTCAGGCATGGAAGCCCCAAACCCATCTGTTACTGCTCATTTGCCTGAAATTCCGGAGGTTCCGGTTGAGCGAGATTTGCCTGACTTTATGTCAATGACGGACGTAACCGAAAAAAAGGAAGAGTTCTTTCGTTTTCTATTGCCAATGGTTGAAGCAGAGAATATTCGAATACTTCATGATCGAGCTCATCTTAAGGCGATACATCAGCGTTTTAAAAACGACAAACTGACAGAAACCGATAAGCAGCGACTTGAAGATTGGATAGATTATTACCGTCTTGAAGAAGACATTGCTATTGATGAAAATCTCTTTGGTCTTTTAAAACGTCGTATTGATATTATTCCTGAAACGATGGTTTTAGTTCAGGCAGCAAACGAGTCTGGTTGGGGAACATCAAGGTTTTCACGCCAGGGGTTGAACCTGTTTGGTCAGTGGTGCTATTCAAAAGGGTGTGGTCTGGTACCAAAAGGCCGTGACGAAGATGGCCGTCACGAAGTCGCTCAGTTTGATTCTGTTAATGCGTCGGTAAAAAGCTATATACGTAACATTAATACGCACGGAGCTTACCTCGATTTGCGCTTATTACGCGAACAAAAACGATTAGATAACGCGGATATACGAGCGAGAGATCTTATTACAGGCCTTTCCAGTTATTCTGAACGTGGTCAAGAGTATATTGACGAATTGCGTGCCATGATTCGAATTAATCGGCCTATTATTGAGCAAGTCAATGAAGACCTGAATACGCCAGAAACAACAAAGAAAAACTAAATTAGGTTATTTCTTTTGAATTAAGGGCTCTTTATTAGAGCCCTTTTTTATTGGCGATTCGCAGTTATTCTTTAGCTAAGGACTCTTTAGCTAAGTACTATGCCAGCTGTTTTATTGGAATATTGTTTAACAAAGTCGGTTCAGTGCCAGAAGTGTCAGGGCTGAAACTGTCACTATCAAATGCTTTGTCTCCATTTTCGTCGGCAATGCCGTCAGCCGCAACCGATTTAAAGTCAAATAGGGTACTATCGGCTAAATGAGATGGCACAACATTTTGCATCGCAGTGAATAGACTCTCAATTCTGCCGGGAAACTGTTTGTCCCACTGATTCAGCATTTGCTTAATATGTTTTCTTTGTAAGTTTTCCTGAGAGCCACATAAGTTACAGGGAATGATAGGGAACGCCATCGCTTCTGAATATTGCTCTATGTCTTTTTCCCGCGCATAAGCCAATGGCCGAATAACAACGTGTTCGCCGTTATCACTTACCAATTTGGGCGGCATGGACTTTAGTTTACCGCCATGAAACATATTCAGAAAAAGAGTTTCTATCATGTCGTCCCGGTGATGACCTAATGCAATTTTAGTTGCCTTAAGTTCCTTTGCGGTACGGTACAAAATGCCCCGCCTAAGGCGTGAGCAGAGAGAGCAGGTTGTTTTACCCTCGGGGATTTTATCTTTTACTATGCTGTAAGTATCTTCTTCCACAATACGGTACTCAACGCCCAGTTTATCCAAATAAGCAGGCAATATATGTTCTGGGAAGCCTGGTTGCTTTTGGTCTAAATTAACGGCCACCAGAGAAAATTGAATAGGTGCAACTTTTTGCAAGTAGAGCAGGGTATCCAGCAGGGTATAGCTATCTTTTCCACCTGACAGACAAACCATAATATGATCACCGTCTTCAATCATGCCGAAATCCTGAATGGCTTTTCCGGTGTCGCGGCGAATCCGCTTTTGCAATTTATTGAAACGGTATTGATTTTCACTGGCCATAACGGCTCCTACAACCTGTTTTATCTGGACGTTCTCAGGAGCCGGATTATACCTTAGGCATTAATCTCAAGCGAGGGGGCTGACAAAGTCTTCTGGTTTAATGGCTAATACATCGCAGTTTAGCTGATCCAACACATGTTCAGCGGTGTTCCCCAAAAGTGCAGCACTTAAGCCGGTACGCCCGATAGTGCCCAAAACCACCAGTTCAGCATCTAACTGCTTGGCAGCCTCGGGGATGACCTGCTCAGGCAACCCTTGCGACAAGTGCTGGTAGTGATTTGATATACCATACTCGCGGCCCAATGCGGCCATACGACTAATATGGTGCTGCTCAAGGGCATCAGTGTATTCACTGATATCAAACTCAGGAATTTCTACCGCCACATTGACGGGCGCGCTTGGGTAGGCATTAACCAAATGGATACTGGCGTCCAGAATTTTGCTCATAGACTGCGCGTGTTCAATAATGCGATTATTCAATTTTTGATGGTGTTCTTCTTCAGAACCGGTATGGACGGCGGCAATAATTTGTCCATGAGTTGGCCATTCATGTTCTTTCACCAGTAAAACCGGACAGGGCGCTTTTCTTAGTAAGTGCCAGTCTGTAGGGGTGAAAATTAAATTCTGAAAGCTCGCACTGACCTGAGTCCCTTTAATAATAAGGTCATGCTCGTGCTTGATCGCTTCTTTTATAATGGCTTCAAAAGGCCTGTTGTGCCAGACCACGTCAATATCGATGCGAATCGAATCGGTGTCGAGTTCGCTCAGAACGTCGGTTAGCCAGGCTTTTCTGTCAGCAATAAGGTTGGAGCGCATGATATCTCGCTCCTCGCTGGATAGCATCGTCGTCATTTCGTAAGAAAAGTCATAAATAGATAAAAATAGCGTTAGTCTGGCACCGCTCAGACGAGCCATATGTAAAGCTCTTTTTAATGCTTTGTGTTGCTCGTCAGCAGCGTCTATAACAACCAAAACATGACGGAACGCATCCATACTCACCTCGTAATTAATCCTGTGTTCATTCTTTAGATTAGACGAAAGCAGTGGGCTTTGCAGGCTTTATTAAAAAAAAGGTTTGATTAAGGTCAAAAGGCTCCATAGTGCATAAACAATGAGGAGAACGCCCATGGCCGTTCGGACGCCTTGCGCTTGTAAAAAACGATGCAAGAACTGACTGAAATGCCCGGCTGCGATCATAGCCGGTAAGGTGCCTAAACCAAAAGCCGCCATGGTCAAAGCTCCACCGGAGGCGGAGCCACTTAAGGCAGCCCAGCTTAGTGCACTGTAAACCATACCGCAGGGCAGCCAACCCCAAAACGCACCGGCTAGGAAGGTTGCAAGAGCATTCGGCTTGTTCCTTAGCTTAATAGCTAAAGGCTGTACCTTTCGCCAGATTGGCCGGCCGGCTTTTTCCAGATACACCAACCCGGAGAACCATCCCGTAAAATAGAGTCCAAGCAACAGCAAAAAGGAAACGGCTAACCAACGTAAGACCATGGTTGTATAACCGCCTTCTGGAGCGAAAAGCCCAATGGCACCACCAACCAATGCACCAATAACCATGTAAGAGCTCACGCGCCCCAAGTTATAGAGCCAGACGTGATAAGCACGGGTGTTAACGCCCATAGCGCTGGCAATACCGCCGCACATCACCAAACAGTGGCCTGCGCCTGCAAGTCCCATCAGTAGTGCGGTAATAAGATCAGCGCTTTGGTTTATCGGATTCATCATCAGCTTTTTTATCGTCGTTGTTGTCGTCATCATCCATCAGGATGTTAAGCCCCTGACGTTCAATATCCTCAAATTGATCGGAGCGAACCGCCCAAAAAAACACAACAATAGCAATGATCACGAAGATAATAGCAACGGGGATTAACGCGTAGATAACACTCATTTTTGATACAACCTTAAGGAGTTTCCTATTACCAGCAGCGAACTAAGTGACATACCAAGCGCTGCGGCCCATGGAGCAATCAGACCCATAGCAGCAACAGGTAAGATAGAAACATTGTAAACTAATGCCCAGGTAAAGTTTTGTTTCATAATTTTACGTGTTTTTAATGCACTTTCTATAACAGTCTTAACTTGATCCAGTGAGGTCGACATTAAAACGACATCTGCCGCGGTTTGGGCTAAGTCAGACGCTTGGGAGAAGGTCATTGAAAGGTCTGCTTTAGCAAGCACTGGACTGTCATTAATACCATCACCGACCATCCAAACTGTATGGCCGGCTGCTTGTTGCTCGGTCACTATTGTCAGTTTTTCTTCCGGTTTAAGAGCGCTGTGATAGTCGGCAATGCCTAGCTCGTCAGCTAGGGACTTTACTCTGGATTGACTGTCACCGCTCAAAATAATGGGTTGATAACCTTGAGCTCTTAACCAGCTGATAGTAGCTAAAGTACCTTCTCGCAGCTGATCTTCAACTCTGAACTGGGCCAAAACACGCTCTCTGTCCGCAAGAATCACCTGATGTTGACTCAATCCTTTAAACTCTGGATGCCATTGTTTTATATAGCTTTCACTGCCTACCCGGTATTGTTTCCCATGTAAGTCACCCTGTAAACCAAGCCCCATTTCATTGTTCACGTTTTGAAACGGGGCAGGGCTGGCAGACAGTTGGCTCAGTGGCACGGAAAGTGGATGCTCGGAGAATAGCTCCAGTCCACTTACCAGTTTATTCACCGTTTCAGGATCTATGCTGTCACTTCTGTCTGTGAGCCTGAATTTACCTTCAGTAAGAGTGCCCGTTTTATCCAGAAACACCTTGTCTAACTGTTTTACTGATTCGAGTACATCGGTTCCCTTTAATAGGATACCCTTCTGGTTAAGGCGGTGAACGATGCCGCTTAATGCTGTCGGCGCAGCGAGAGACAGAGCGCAGGGGCAGGTCGCAACTAATACTGCCAGGGTCACCCAGAGCGCATGGTCGGGCTGTATCCACCACCAGGTAAAGTAAGTGATAATGGCGATGGTCAGAATTGCCGCAATAAAATAGCCAGCAACTTTATCAATTACTTGTTGGGCTTTTGGCTTAATAGCTAATGCGGAGTCTTGCATTGCAACAATACCGGCTAACACGGTTTGTTGTGCTGTTGCTGTGACTTCAATTCTTATCGGTGAGTGCTGATTAATACTACCGGCAATAATAGAATCGCCAACTTTCTTTGCTCTTGGTTTGCTTTCACCGGTGAGTAGACTTTCATCGACTTGCGCCTGACTGCTGAGTAAATATCCATCTGCCGGAATAGTTTCACCTGCTTTCACACGGATAATATCACCGACATTTAACTGCTTTATGGCAATAGACTCGGCACCATCTAGTGTTTCTCGGGTTGCGAGCCGGGGTAATAAAGTTAGACGATTTGTCGCAAATTTAAGTGCGCGCTCTTTTGCCAGTAGCTCAAGAAAACGCCCGGTAAGCAGGAAAAACGTAAACATGGAAATGGATTCAAAGTAGACTTCACCGGTGTTCGTTATTGTTGCGTAGACGCTCGCGCTATAGGCACCAAGCAACGCAATGCTGACCGGCACGTCCATATTTAATCTTGAGGCCTGCAATGCTCTTAATGCACCGACATAAAAGGGTTGGGCGCTATAAAGAATGACAGGCGTTGCGAATACCAGACTAATTCCCCATAAAAAACGCTGTAACTCGGGTGATAAATCGCTAACCACACCAAAGTACAAGCCGAAAGCAATCATCATAACCTGCATGGTTGCTATACCAGCGACACCTAACCGGCGAATATAGTTTTTCCTCTGTCGTGTATATTGCTGTTCAGCTTCATTCGGCTGAAAAGGCAGGGCTTTGTAGCCAATTCCGGCCAAGGCTTTTAAGATATCGCTCAATTTTAACTGGCTGGAAGACCAAGTGACCTGTAAACGTCGACTGGTGACATTGACAACCCCTTTTTGCATGCCCTTTAAGCGCATCAACTCGCGCTCAATAAGCCAGCCACAAGCGCCACACGTAATATTTTCTACTGTTAGCGTGGCAACCTCGGTGTCGTCGCCCTCATGTCTTACAAATTCTTTCTGTAAATCGGGGTGATCGTACAAAGCGAGTTCTTTTAGCTCGTTAGGCAGAGCAGGGGGCTGTTGCAGTTGTGCGGTATCCCGATGTTCATAATAGGCGTGTAAATTGTGGTCGATAATTGTTTGCGCGACAGCCTGGCAGCCGGCACAGCACACTGGCTTTTCAGAGCCTTTATACTGAATTGTGAGGTTAATTCCTTTCGGAACCGGTTGCAGGCAGTGGAAGCATTCCATTGAACTAAACGCCGTATAATAATGGACGAAGTTTTGTTAATTCAGCTTTTGGCAGCTGATATTTCTGACTGACTTTCCATACCTTGTTGAAAGGCTCTACAGTGACAGTCCACTTGCCATCAATGTTTTCCGGGATATCGGCTCGGTAGGTGCCATCTGCCGCTACGGTCAATAAACGAGAAAAATCTTTTCCTGCCAGAGTCGCGTGGACAAATGAGACTCTCAATGCGGACAGCTCCTCAGGTTCTCCAGACGCGTATTTTAGGGTGAACCGGCCGTTAGCAGCAGTAAATTCAAAGGAAATGTTACGACGTTGCGCTTCCTCTACATGTTCAATAATCGCGTTAATTGTTTTGCCACGCTTGTAGTAGTCATCAACAACCATGGAAAAGCTGCCCTGGGAAATAGACAGATAAATGATAACGCCGCAAACAATCATGACTGTAACGGGAAGGGAAATAAGAAACCATGGCCAAAACTGCTTATACCAAGGTTGATTCATAATAGGACCTCTTACAAAAAACCCCGCCGAAGCGGGGCTATTCAATGCGCTTTATTCGTCGTTAGACAAGCTGTAGACATAGGCAGAGATAACGTGAATTTTGTTTTCTCCTAAAATGTCTTTCCATGCCGGCATAACACCGTTACGCCCGTGCTTTAAAGTTTCTTCAATTTTATTAATTGAACCCCCATAAAGCCAAACGTTGTCCGTTAAGTTTGGTGCCCCAAGCTGCTGATTACCTTTACCATCTGCACCATGACAAGCACTACAAACAGCAAAGTTTGCTTTACCGGCTGCAACCAAGTCAGCATCTCGTTCACGACCACTAAGGCTGGCAACATAGTTAGCAAGTTGAGTGATTTGTTTGTCGCTAAACTGTGCACCAAATGCAGGCATATTACCCTGACGGCCCTGCAGCAAGGTTGTTTTTATGTCACTGGGTTCACCACCATATAACCAGGCATCATCGGTTAGATTAGGGAAACCTTGTCCGCCCATCGCGTTAGAGCCATGACATTGTGAACAGTTTTGAAGGAATAGGCGTTGACCAACATCTAACGCATCTTCGTTCTTGGCTAATTCTTTAATAGGCTGCTCTGCAAAGGCTTCGAAAATTGGGCCATACTTTTCCTGTGCAGCACGAACGGCACGGTCATACTCAACTATCATGCCTTTATCGTGCGCTTCTTTCATTGCCTGGCGAGATTCTTCTAACGATTGCACATCCTGGTTTGAGCTTTTCCAGTCAAGCAACCCGTTGAAGTTACCCAACCCTGGGTAAAGAGCTAAGTATAAGAATCCCCACACGAAGCAAGCCCAGAATAAATAGGTCCACCACTTAGGAAGAGGGTTATTCAACTCAACAATTCCATCGAATTCGTGGTCCAGTTCCTGGCCTTCTTCGATGGGAACATAATTTTTCATGTTCCAACGCAATAACCAAATCAATGCCACTAAGGTTCCAAGCGTTAAAACAATTATCCATGCACTCCAGAAGCTACTCATCTTTCTTCGACTCCGGTTTGTCGCTTTTATCTATTGATGATTCGTCCTCAAATATGGAATTAGCCGCTTCATCAAATTGCTTTTTCGTACGGCGGTTGAAGGCCCAGAGCACAATGGCGATAAATATCGCCAATATGATCAGGCTGAATACGCCGCGCCATGTTCCATAATCCATTACTTGTCTGCCTGCTGTAACGCTGTGCCAAGAGACTGTAAGTAAGCAATCAGTGCTTCCATTTCAGTTTTACCCTGAACGGCTTCTTTAGCACCGGAGATATCTTCTTCAGTATAAGGAACCCCCAGTGATCGCATTACTTTCATTTTCTTGGCGGTGTATTCGCCCGTCAGCTTGTTTTCTGCAAGCCAGGGAAAAGCTGGCATATTCGATTCAGGAACCACATTGCGAGGGTTCATTAAATGAACATGATGCCATTCATCGCTGTATCGTCCACCCACACGTGCCAAGTCCGGACCGGTGCGCTTAGAGCCCCACAGGTGAGGAAATTCCCAAACGTGTTCACCCGCCAATGAGTAATGGCCGTAACGTTCTGTTTCAGCCCGAAAAGGACGAATCATCTGACTATGACAGTTATTGCATCCTTCGCGCATGTAGATATCACGACCCTCAAGTTCAAGAGCTGTGTAAGGCTCTAAGCCTTTTATGGGCTCATTAACTTGTTTCTGGAATATCAGTGGTGTTATCTCAGCAAGACCACCAATAGAAACAGCAATGATCATTAAAATCGACAACCAGCCAAGGTTCTTTTCAACAAATTCGTGTTTAAAGCGACTCATTCTTCTCTCCCTCAGGCAGTTTGTACGACGTTGCCTGCAGCTGTCTCACGACGGCCGGCACGAATTGTCTGATAACAGTTATAAGCCATAAGCAGCATACCAATGACGATGAAGACACCACCAATAAAGCGGCCCGTCCAGAACGGATAGGATGCTTGAACACTCTCTACGAAACTGTATGTTAAGGTTCCATCTGAGTTCGTTGCACGCCACATAAGACCTTGCATAACACCTGAAATCCACATAGAAACGATGTAGAAGACCACACCAATGGTATGTAACCAGAAATGCACATTCACTAACTTAGTACTGTGAATTTCTTTTTGGTTAAATAACCGCGGGACTAAGTAGTACATAGAGCCGATGGTGATCATAGCAACCCAGCCTAAAGCACCCGAATGCACGTGACCAACTGTCCAGTCCGTATAGTGAGATAGGGCATTGACCGACTTGATAGCCATCATTGGACCTTCGAACGTTGACATACCGTAGAAAGACAATGAAACAATCAGGAAACGCAAGATAGGATCGGTGCGTAACTTATGCCATGCACCCGATAACGTCATAATACCGTTAATCATGCCGCCCCATGAAGGAACGAATAAAATAACGGACATGACCATACCCACGGACTGAGTCCAGTCTGGCAACGCTGTATAATGCAAGTGGTGGGGGCCAGCCCAGATATAAAGAGAAATAAGCGCCCAGAAGTGAACAACCGATAAGCGGTATGAGTAAACAGGGCGTTCTGCTTGCTTAGGTACGAAGTAATACATCATACCCAGGAAGCCAGCCGTCAAAAGGAAACCTACGGCATTGTGTCCGTACCACCATTGAACCATGGCATCGACTGCGCCTGAATAGATTGAGTATGACTTGGTAAAAGATACTGGAATCGCAAAGCTGTTCACAATATGCAGCATAGCGATGACAACGATAAAGCCACCGTAAAACCAGTTAGCCACGTATATATGGGATGTTTTACGAATTGCTAAGGTTCCGAAGAAGACAATTAAATAGGCAACCCAAACGACGGCAATCAGTATATCGATTGGCCATTCAAGTTCGGCGTACTCTTTTGTGCTCGTCAGACCCAGTGGCAGAGTAATAACTGCCGCGACTATGACAGCCTGCCACCCCCAGAAGGTAAATGCAGCCAATTTGTCTGAAAACAAACTGACTTTACAGGTCTTTTGCACCACATAGTACGAAGTGGCAAAAAGCGCACTGGTACCAAACGCGAAGATAACCGCGTTAGTATGCAGTGGACGAAGACGGGAGTAGGTTAACCAAGGAGTATTGAAGTTTAGTTCTGGCCAGACTAGCTGGGCAGCTATCAATACACCCAACGCCATACCGACGATACCCCAAATAATGGTCATGACAGTAAACTGCCGAACGACCTTCATATTATATTCGATCGGTTGTTGTGGAATTGTTTGACTCATCTTTTAAATCCGCAGTGATTAAGATCAGGAAAAAGGTGACTTTTACCAGACACAATCCATGTAAAAGTGCGTTTATTTTACGTCTTATGAGTAAAAAGGTACAGGGGAGATTCTTAATATCCCCCTTAATATTAAGGTTATTTCGTTTTAAATCGACTGACAAGTTGACTTAGATCAATGCTGTTTTTACTCAGATCTTCACTGACTTTTGCGACCTTCGTATTGGCGTCCTGATTGGCCTGAGAAAGGTCGGAGATGCCGGTGATGTTTTCATTTAAATCTCGGGTTACGCGGCTTTGTTCATCAGTAGCAGACGCTATTTGGACGTTCATACTCGAAATATTGGCTACCGCTTCCTGAATTTGACTAATAGCTCGTTCCGCTCTCAACGCTTCTTCGTTGGTTGATGTTGAACGCTGTTCTACATCACTAATAATTTGTCCAACGTCTTTAATCGCGCCCTGAATGCTTTCTACAATAGAGGAAATCTCATCCGTCGAATGTTGGGTTCTGGTCGCCAGGGTTCTTACTTCGTCAGCGACAACAGCAAATCCGCGGCCGGCATCGCCTGCGCGCGCGGCTTCAATTGCCGCATTGAGTGCCAGTAAGTTGGTTTGTTCCGCAATGGCGACAATGACGCCCAAAATATTTCCGATCTTGTCTGAACCATCTTGCAAAAGCCGAGCTTTTTCGCCTGCTTTACCGAGTTCAGAGGTTAGTGCTTCGATATTATTGACTGATTCACGCACGATAACCGCAGAGCGTCCAGCTTCTTCATCTGCTGTATTGGCTGAATCGGCTGCTTGACGAGCGTGATCAGCGACTTCGGAAGCGGAGGACGAGAGTTCGGTGATAGCTGTCGCTATAGAGCTTGTTTGTGAGCTCAACTCGTCACTCTGGCGACTACTGGTAGCAGATAAGTCAATAAGCTGGCTTGCAGCTTCACTCTCATTTTGCGCACTTTCCTGAACACTTTGCACCAATTGTTGAATTTTGTGTACAAAGACGTTGAATGAGGTTGCCAGTTTGGATAATTCATCTGAGCCTGAGTCATCCAGTCGGCGGGTTAAGTCACCTTCACCTTCAGCAATATCAAACATGGCACTATTAATGGTTTTTAATGGGCGAGTAATACTGCGTATGATCAAAACAAACAAAAGAAGTAGCGGCACAGCTAAAAGCAGGGCTAATCCCACCAATTTGAAAAACTCCTGCCATAATATTGCGGTAATATTATCCGTATATTGCCCGGTTCCCAAGATAAGATCCCAAGGTTCAAATACCCGTATTCTGCTAATTTTCGGAACAAGGTTGCTTGTATCACTGCCTTTTTGCCAAATGTACTCAACAGTCGCACGTTCAGCCGAGCGCGCTTTTTCGACCATTTGCTGAAACAGTTGTGTTCCTTCTGGATCTTCATAACTGGTGACGTCTTTTCCGACGAGTTGTTTCGAGAAAGGGTGCTGCACCAGAACGCCGTCACGGCTCAGAGTAAAAATGTACTCACTGCCTTCATACCGAATATCGTCGAGCCTCGCGTAAGCTTGAGATCGAGCTTCGGCCTCGCTGAGGTTTCCGTTCTGGTATTCGTCATAATAGTGACTGACTATCGTGTGAGCCGTGTCGAGTACCGCGTTCAGTTTGCGTTTTTCTTCATCAACCAGCAGGTTATTTAGGATAAACATCATAAACGCAACCATAAGGGCGGTACCTAACGCTGCGATGCCTAATAACGATACTAGTCTTTGCGTGATACTTAACTGCTGTACGATTTTCATTATTGTTCCTTAACTGAATAAGTGAAACTTTTTACACTCAGTTATCGGCAGTTTAGAAAATCTTTATAGCAGAAAAGTCATTCATAATTTAATTCTTTTAGTTAAGAATTGCTCTTTCCTCCTTTTAGGACCAACGCCGATAAAGCTGGCAGCGTGAAAGTTGTGACCAATGCAGCACCAATTAGCCCAAACATAACAATAGCGCCGACCCCACGATAAAGCTCGGTTCCTGCGCCCGGTATGAATACCAAAGGAGCAATACCACATAAGGTGGTTAATGTAGTGATGGTAATAGGGCGCACACGTGACAGTAATCCTTCCCGAACAGCCTTTTTAATGGGATAACCTTCTTTGTCGCGAAGGTAAATAGCCCGTTCAACTACCAAAATAGGGTTGTTGATAACCGTCCCCATAAGGATCAGAAAGCCAAGCATTGTGATCATATCGAACGGTTGGTTTAATGGCTGTAGACCAACCATAGGCAGTAACTGACCAATACCATTCATAAGCGCTAATCCGGCAATGCCTGCACTGATCCCCATCGGAATGGTTGCCATAATGAGCAGGGGATATCCCCAGTGGGCGAAAATGGCGACCATTAGCAAATAAATGATGGCAATAGAAATCACATATTTTTCACTTAACGCGGCTTGAGTTTCTGCCAGTTTATCCGCAGCCCCTGATAGCTGAGTAGAAATATTAGCCGGAATGACACCTTGTTCTCTTAAATGCTGGAGAACCTGAGTTTTGACTACTCCGACACCCGATTCTAACGCTACAGACTCCGGCGGAATAATATTTAACGTTACAGTCCTTTGGCTGTCGACGCGGCGCACGGTGCTGGTATCGACGGTGTGCTGAACGTCGCTGATTGCATTCAATGCAACAGAGCGGCCGTTGACGTTTAAAATGGGTAAGTCGTCCAGCATTTCAGGCGTGACTTCCGTACCTTGCTTGCTGTAAAGATACATATCAATTTTATCATCGCCTTGAAAGTACTCCCCGACAAAAGCGCCGTCAGTCAGCGCTGCAACCGCATAGCCGAAGCTGTCAGCGTCTAAATCCAACTCACTCATACGCTCCCAGTCGGGCCGTATTTCTAATAATGGCTGCGCCAGAGTAAGTGAGTTTGGGGTGGACTGTATTCGCGGATCGTCGAACACGGCTTGCGAACGTTCGTATATAGCCCGGGAAGCGGCATAAACTTCACTTAAATCTTGTCCACCAATATCCACATTAATACTGCGGGTGCCACCATCGTTGCCGCTTATAATAGAACCTTTGGTCGCAAAAGCCCTCATACCCGGATAGCGCTCGTAAACCTTAGTGATAACGGTCATTAACTCTTCAATTCGGTTTTTATCCCGGGTCTCCGCAATAATACGAATGTTTGACGCGGCGACGCTAAAGCTGATGGTTTTAAGGGCAGGGATAGTGACCCCCGAACGTGTAATTTCGCTCTTTTCTGTGGTTAAAGCAGGAGCAAAAATGTTACGAATTTCGTCCCCTATAGAAGACATTGTCTGCAAGTTATAACCTGGAGGTGCGCTCATTGTCGCAAAAGTTTTGGCTTCCTCACCTTCAGGCAGGTATTCCGCCGGTGGCATTAAAAACCACCAAATACCGATGACTATGGCAAAAGTAACCCCGACAGTACTCAACTTAGAGTGCTTTGATTGCAATAATTTTTGGTTTATGCAGTCGACACGATTGATGAGTTTATCAGTCACCTTAGTTTTCGCTTCGGCCGGAAAGTAGGCCGACAATAAAGGCACTAAAGTGACCGATACGAACATTGATGCAATAATGGATGCAGAAATAGCAATAGCAATGTCAGAGTACAATTGTCCGGCTTCCTGAACGATAAAGAGTATAGGCAGGAAAACCATTACGGTTGTCAATGTGGAGGTCAATACCGCGGTCCAGACTCGCTTAACTCCCTCAACAGCAGCATCTTTCGGGCTTAAGCCTTTACGTCGTTCAAGCTCAATACTTTCTAAAACGACAATGGTGTTATCCAGCGTCATACCAATCGCAAAAGCAATACCAGCTAACGAAATCACGTTTATCGTTCGGTCAAGCAGCAGCAGTCCTAAAAAGCCGGCCAGGACACAAATAGGAATGCCGACGACAGCAATTAGCGTCGCCCGGCCTGAGCGCATCAGCCCATACATAACGAGGGTCGCAAACAGGGCACCCAATAATAAATTAAAGAGAACATTTTGAATGGAGCTCTCGACATAACGGACGTCGGAGGAATTTAATGTAATTTCCATGCCTGCTGGACGTAGTAACTCTTCATTAATACGTTCAACTTCATCCAGCATAGCGTACTTTATATCAATCACATTAGAGCCAAGCTCTCTTTTAACCTGCAAACTCAGAACTTGCTGACCTTTAAACCAGGATTCGCTGTTAAGTTCAAAGTGGTTGAAATCTATGTCAGCAACATCTTTGAGTCTAACCAGACTGTCGCCGGTTCTTCTAATAATGGTGTTTTCTATTTCATCAAGAGAATCAAATCGGCCAACGGTACGCAGTAAAAAACGGCGCTTTCCTTGTTCAAGTTCACCTGCTGATGTATCACGATTGCGACTGCTTATCGTCCGTCGAACATCATTAACCGATACGTTGTATTGAACCAAGGCATCTTTATCCATCAAAATACGAACCTGGCGCTGAGCTCCGCCGCTGACATTCACCTGCGAGACGCCGGCTACGGACGACATTCGGGGCCGAACATTGTCTTCAATGTAATCCCGCATCATGATCATGTTAATGTCTTTCGGATTTCCTGTGACTGGAGCAACCCGAAAATACATAAAGGCGTTACTTGAAAAGGAAGCAGAGAAAATTCTTGGCTCGTCGACGTTCTCTGGGTAATTCGGTACCTGACTTAACGCATTGTTAACCAGGATTAATGTTTTCGTAACATCAACACCGAAAGGAAAGTCCAGTTCTATGCTTGCTTCGCCATTACTGGCGGTACTTTCCATGCGCTGTAGATTAGGGACGGTGCGTAGAAACTCTTCCTGTTCTATAAGAATCTCTTTCTCAATATCCTGAGGCGTCGCACCAGGCCATTGAGTTTGTACAGAAATGGTTCTTACTTCCAGATCCGGTATCATTTGCACTGGAATACGAAGGGCCGCAGTAATACCCATCAAACAAAGAATTAGAATGGCGACGATAGTAACGTGTTTATGCCGGATAACCGCTTCAATCATAGTCAGCGGACTCCGTCAGCTCCAGAGCTTGTCCATCAGTCAGTGCCTCGTTACCGCGCACAATGACACGTTCGTCAGGGCTCAGTCCGCTTTTAATTTCGACATAGCCATTAAACCGCAAGCCAAGCTCCACAGGACGTTCAAGTGCCTGCCAATTACCATTGTTTTGTTGGGCTACCCATACCGATGTCCGGCCGTCGCTGTAGCGGACAACAGCATCCTGAGGTACCGAAACTTGGTGGCGGCCGCTGTCAATTTCAAAGGAGGCCTTTAAGGGGATACCAACAACCCAGTTATCAGGATACTCACCGGTTAAACGAACACGAAAAGACCGATCATTTCCATCTACAAACGGAACTATATTTTCAATATTGGCGTTAATATCCGTCCCTTGATAACTAAGGGTTGTCTTGGTTTCAGAACGAAGCGATAAGTACAGAAATTCAGAAAGGAAAGCGTCGGCATACCGGTTGTTACTGCCCACCAATTGAAAAACACTCTGTCCAGCACTGAGCCACTCGCCGAGATCGGCAGTACGATCCGTTATGACACCATCGAAAGGGGCCGTCAGTTGATGGTAACTCTGACTAACCTTCATTTCATTTAATATAGCCTTAGCCTCTGCTAACTGAGCTTTTGCAACCTGAACCCGGGTGCGAGAGCGGCGCAATTCACTGGCGGGTACAAAATCAGTTTTGCCAAGAACTTCAAGTTCACTCAGTTGCTGCTTTTCATCTTCCAGGTTAGCTTTAGCACTGTCTACCTGCGCTTTTAGCGACTCTATTGTGGAGTTGATCTGACGGGAGTCTAGTTCAGCGAGTACATCACCTTTATGCACAGTCTCGCCGATATCTTTTTTGAGCTTGCGTAACTTTCCCTCAACCGCGAAATTCAGTTGTGACTGATTCAAAGCCGCAAGGGTTGTCGGTACGCTGATTTTATTAACAACAGACCTTTGTTTAGATTCAACATATTCTACCGGTGTCTGCGCAACAACCGCGACGCTCGTGACTAGTAAAGCGGTAAAAGCTATCGCTCGTTTGAACCAGAGTGCCATCATTATTATTCAGCCCGTATTAATAAAATGAACATCTTATAAGTTACGCAAAACGCGGAAGATTCGATTACTATTGTAGACTACAGCTTTAATATAAGGGGTTACTATGAGCCTGACAGACCCAAAGACATTCGAGTGTCCTTACTGCATGGCGATTAATGATATTGAGATCGATTGGCTTAATGATATTGGGCAACAGCAGATTGTTGATTGCCAGGTCTGCTGTCAGCCAATCGAGATAGAAGTGTTACAAATAGGGGATGAAGTGCAGATAAAAGCGCACCGTGACGATGAATAGGGTGCGCGTAAATTTTTAGATCGAAAGCTTCTTTATAAGGCTAAGGCTTCAATTTCCTTTGAAGCTTTTTTTAGCCCTTGTTGTCTAGGCTCATCGCCCATATTCACGCCTTCAGCGCGAATTATAGTGACATCAGTGATACCGATAAAATTAAGAACCTGTTTTAAATAGCTTTCCTGATGATCTAAAGCTTGCGCATCACCCTCAGAGTAAATGCCACCGCGACCTGATGCGATATAAACTTTTTTACCATTGACCAGGCCTTGCGGACCCTGCTCAGTGTATTTAAACGTAACTCCGGCCTGTAATACACGATCAATCCAGGCTTTTAATTGAGTCGGAATGGTGAAGTTATACATCGGAGCGCCTATAACAAGCGTGTCAGCAGCTAACAGCTCCTGTACGAGCTCATCAATCACAGACTTTTCTTCAGCTAACAACTCTTCCGCAGTCAAGTGGTCAACAGGGTTCGTGATCAAGTCTCGGTATACCGTTGTAACCTCTTTATTTCCTTTGAGTTTATCAACGATTTCCTGACTTAATTGGCGGCTAACAGATTGTTCTAAGAAAATACCGGAATCTATATGTAAGACTTTCATAAAAACACCTTATTGCTTTCTTTTAGTATGGACTCAGTATAATTCGTTCCAAATAGTTTAATAAGAAGTTAAAATGGAACCTTACGTTCCATTTATGGAACCTATTGAGGTGTTAATGTCTTTTCCTGATGTCACAAACTACTATTTATTCGCCCAGGTTATCGCTTCTGGCAGTATCAGTGCAGCTTCTCGTGAACTCAGTCTGCCCAAATCCACCATTAGTCGTAAAATGGCTCAGCTAGAACAAGAGCAGGGGACACGACTTTTTCACAGAAGTCGAAGTGGACTGAAGCTCACGGATGTTGGCAGAGAGTTCTTAATACATTGCGAGCGGCTTGTTAGTGCAGCAGAGTCAGCGCAACAAGTGACACAGCGGTTGCTAGAAAAACCCAGGGGGAAAGTTGAAATCAGTGCACCTTATGCTATTAGTCAAAGTTTACTCGTTCAGGTACTGCCTGAATTTATGAGTCTGTATCCGGAAGTGGAAATTCAGCTGATTGTGACGAACCGCCCTGTAAACCTGGTAGAAGAGGGCATTGATGTTGCCTTGCGTGTGCGCCCAACTATAGAGGATTCAAGCTTAATTGCCAGGCCAATTAGTCAGGCGCCGCAAACACTTTATATTGCACCCGATTTAATCAGGAACGAAAGTATTCTGGAACCGGAAGATCTGCTTAAGTTTGAGCATCTGAGCTTGCACTATACAAATGGACGTTACGGTTACGAACTGATCCATAGCTCCGGGAAACAAAAATCTTTAAAGATAAAACCACGCCTCATTACCGATGACATGATTGTGTTAAGAGAAGCCGCAATTAAGAAATTAGGAATTGCGTCGTTACCCAATTACCTCTGTAACGATGCCGTCGCTAACGGAGAGTTAGTTCCGGTGTTAACCGACTGGCATTTGCCAATTGGGATTATGCACATGACGTACTCACACCGACGGGGGATATTGCCCGCCGTACGTGTATTTATCGATTTCCTTGCCGAGAACCTTCCTGATTTAGCCCAACAGCAATTTTAAAGGAGCCCGCCGGCGTGCTCACCCTGGAGCAAACCCGCCGCAGCTAGCCGCCCTCAGATATGGTCGCGTGGAATCGTCTCGTTCCAGCTCATGCAGCACACCCGCGTCTCGCCCTCATAGGCATCGAGTTCGGCGCGGATATAGAAATTGTCCTCGTCCGACGTCAGGCAGGTATAGGTCCAGGTCTTGATCTCCCAGTCGTCGCGCTGGAGCGTCCGGGTCCACTCGGTCGTTCCCCTCACACTGGTGAAATCGCCCGTGACGGCTGAATATTTCTCCACGGCATGGGTGCCGACCGTCAGGTCGATATCGTCGAACCGGAACAGGCCGCGATCGTCGAGGACCTCCAGTTCGGAGCGTTGCTCGGCAAGATCGTGATGGACCAGCCAGCGATGCTCGCCTGATTTGTACACCGTGGTCGAGGGCGGCTGCGCGCAGACCGGAGGATCGAAGCTGGCCTCCGCCTCGCCGCCGATATTCTTCGTGCGGCAGGGCAGCAGGAGTCGGCTATTGGCCGAATAGACTGTGAGCTTGGTGGACTCCGGCGGGGTCCAAGCCATCGGCCAGTAGACGGTGGAGACGGAAACCCGAATCCGATGGCCCTTCTCGAAGCGCTGAGCGATATGATTCAAGGGCACCTTGACCTTGTATCGCTTGCCCGGTTCTAGCAATTCGGGGTGCTCACGGGTGTCGCGATGGGTGAGGTTGAGCAGTCCATAGGTCACTCGCGTAATCTGGTGATCGGGCTGGAAGTCCGACAGACGCACCGCAACCATGGCGAGCGGCTTGTCGCTCTCCAGCTCAAGTTCGACGACCGGCTGACCGAGAATTTCCACATCCTCTTCCAGCTCGTGGGTCTGGAAGATCAGTCCGCCGCCGTCCTCGGAGCGCTGGTCACCGGCGAGATCCGGCCCGTTGGCGTAGGAACACCATTTGCCGGCGAACAGTCCCAGCGTGACCGGGGACTGGATCTTCATGCCCACCTCCTCGGTCTCCTCCTGGCTACCTTCTTCGATGAGGCGGCGTCCGGTCCCGAAGCTGTAGGCGCGAGGTTCGATATCCGGGCTCGGCCAGTCGGCCTCGACCACCCAGCGGCCCTTGCGGTATTCGTACTGCGGATTGGGCGGGGCGGAGTCCTGCATGTAGGCGCACAGCATATTCTCGTCCTCCATACCGCGGTCTTTGCCCTTCAGCCAGTGATCCCACCAGTCGAGAAGTTCGCCGAGAAAGTCGATCGCCGGCCCGGGGCTTCCGATATGCGGATAGGTGTGACCCCAGGGTCCGACGAGGCCCTTGCGCGGCACGTTAAGATTTTCCATGAGGTGGAAAACGGTATTGGTATAGCCGTCGGCCCACCCTGATACCGCGAAGACCGGGATCTTGATGTCGCCGTAATGCTCGGCAACCGAGCCGTGGCGCCAGTAGCTGTCGCGGCGCTGATGCTGCAGCCAGGTCTTCAGCCACAGCCCGCTGCCCTCCAGCCGCTCCATCCACATGTCCTTCCAGCGGTCACCGACGAGCGCCGGGTCGGGCGGCATGGTGTTGTAGGAGAACATGACGCCGGCCCAGGACAGATTGTCGCCCAGCAGCGTGCCACCCATGTGGTGGATGTCGTCGGCATAGCGGTCGTCGCTGGAGCAGACCGTAACGATAGCCTTGAGCGGTTCGGGCTGCATGGCCGCGATCATCAGGCCGTTGAACCCGCCCCAGCTGATACCCATCATGCCGACATTGCCGTCGCACCAGTCCTGCTCGGCCAGCCAGTGGATGGCAGCCACACCGTCATCCAGCTCGCTCTGCAGGTACTCGTCGGTCAGCACGCCCTCGGACTCCCCGCTACCGCGGATGTCCAGACGGACGCAGGCATAGCCGTGCCCGGCGAGGTATTTGTGCGTGATCTCGTCGCGCTCAGTCGAGCCGAAGCGCTTCCGATAGGGGATGTATTCCAGGATCACCGGTACCGGATCGTCGCCTGAATCCTTCGGGCGCCAGATGCGCGCGGCCAGCTTCAGGCCGTCACCGACCGGGATCCAGACATTCTCCTCTTCAATGATCTCGCGGGGAAAGTCGGATACTGTTTTCATACGTCCTCCGGGAGCGGTTTGATGTAGATGGGAAGCGAATCCAGGACCCGCTGATACGCATCCTCCAGCATGTCCTCGTCGTGGCCGCCGAGGAAAATGTCGGCAAGCTCGTACGAATAACTGTCCTGGAAAAACATGTCAGAGAGGCGCTGATCCTTCACGACAAGAACGTTGGCGTCGATATCCGGCAGAATGCGTTTCAACTCCGCGATCTCTTCGGCACTGGGCACGCGCTTGACGATGCCGTCGGCCTCGAAGCTTCTCAGCATGAACTTGCCGGCGATGGTGTCTTTTCCTTCGCGGTGAGGCATGTCCGGCTCGAGCCCCATCGACAGCTCGATCGCCACCTTCTGGTGCGCCGCGCCATCGACCATATGGAATAGGGGAGAGTGGGATTTGGAGATTCGGGCGTTGATCTCGAGCAGGTGCAGGTCGCCGTTTTCGGGATCGTAGAAGAATTCAACATTGAACGGCGAGCCGTCATAGCCGATCGCCGACATCATCTTGCCGGTGATGTCGGTGGAGCGCTCGATAACTTCTTCGGGCAGATCGGCGGGATACTGATAGCGCGAGAAGCTGGACGCGTGCTCACCCTCGCGCAGGGATTCCACCACGCCGTAGATCCTGGTCTCGCCTTGCCAGACATAGCCTTCCAGCGTGAACTGGCGTTTGGCCGAAATGAGTTGTTCGGCTACGGCGAAATTACCGTCGATCCCGTCGAGCTCACTGTGGTCCTCTAGCTTGTCCAGGAAAGCGTTGAAAGGCTCACCGATCAGGTGAATTTTCTGGCGGCAGGCTTGCAACGCCTCATCGAATCCTCCCTCGTCCTCGACCAGAAACCCGAGCACAGAGGAATGGCCTTTGACCGGTTTGAGCCAAAACGGATAGTCTGGCGCGTCTTTTTTCGCGTTTTCCGGCTCGAAGGGATTGATGGCACGAAACTCGCGTGTGCGATCGAGAAAGGTCTCTTTCTGCTTCAGGAGTGCCCAGTACTTGTGCTCACATTTCGCGACCGCCTCGGGACTCGCACCCGGCATGCCGTAGTCGCGCCGCAGCAACGAAACGAGCGAGGTCACGGGAAAATCGAGATAGCCGATGATCGCGTCCGGCTTGCCGCCATGCTCGTCGATGATGGATTTGGCACGCTCGTAAAGCTCGTCGAAATCGATGCTGCCATTGGTCGGCTGGACGTCGGAATATTCAAGTGTGCGGATCAGTTCCCAGTTCTCTGAGCTTGGGATTTTCTCGATCAGGGAGAGATTGTAGTCGTCGGCACCGACGACGAAGATTTTTTTCTTGCCGCTATCGTTCATGTGTAATATCCACGTGTTCGCTAGATTTTCAGCAATATAGGAGCAGTGTAGGACAAATTAGCAGTATCTGACAAATTAGTACTATGCACTTACCCCTCGTTACAGCTAATTATGCATTAGCGAAATAGCGCAGCTGCGGTTGATGATATATCCATTTCTATTTTGGAAAGAATTGCCAAGGAAGTATGGAGTAGGGCTCGTAGTTATTAGTCAACGCCCTCTGAAGTAAACAAAACTCTCATAAGTCAGTGCAGCAATTTTATTTCAATGCGGTTAACCAACGCAGACGACCATTGGCGAAAACAAAATTCTCAGTAATAGGCCTAATATAGTCAGCTAAAGTTGCTGACTATATAGAGCTAATGACAGGGTGTGCGAAAAATGACAATGACACGTGCGAACTACAAAAGTAAGTACTTCGTATGGCTATTATACTGATATTGATATGATTTAACATAATATACATTATACGCAATTAAGTATTTAAGCGAATAGCTACTGAGTTCGGCTCGTTTTCCTTAGGTCTTTAAAACGCTCTTCGATTGTTTCCTGGTTGGTTTTGCCAAGGGATGAAATAAGCTCCGCCAATGCAGGAAACGGAACTCTGGCATTGGTTATTGACGGTATCGTGACAGGATGACAAAACGACAATGTTGCCGCCTAAGTTGTAAACTTTGGCTTTCAGTCGCTCGAAAGCCTGTTGTCGGCTTGCCGGTTGGTTATCACTTTCGGACTGGCAATCAGAGGCTGAAGTAATTCCTAGCGCCTCGGCGCCAGTTCCACTTAATTGATAGTCATCCAGCTGCCTTACATAAGAAGCTTTATAACTTTCAGGAAATAATGAACCGTCGGGAAAGCTTTTACAGCCGAAAACCACTAGGCTTAAAAGAAAGACAGAACTAAGTTTGGCTGAACGCATGTTTTGCTCCATTTTTTAATTACCATAGCAAAACTCTCTCATTTAGCCATTTCTGTTATCATGTCGTTATTGCAAGTTAAGAGAAGAACAATTCAATGAAGCTAGACTATTTGGCATTGCAGCCACAAACCAAGGAATGGCTTAAAGAGCTACCTGCTGAACTGACTGAAAATGCGCTGGTTGGACAGAAACGAGCCGTAAATGCACTCGATAACGCGCTACGCCAGCATGGCACCTACTCAAACATCTATGCTTTATTTCCGCCTGGGTTACTAAAGCGAGACATTCTCGATGCCTATTTTAACGATAACCATTGGGAGTTTACCTGTTGGTACGACTGGCTCTACCTGGCGAATCCATCTGATCCGTTACGTCCGCTATGCGTTAATCTACCGTCGGGCACCGCGGAAACTGCCATCAAGGCTATTTGGAGCTTTTTGCAGCGACCGTTGGATCAACGCGATGAGGCATATAAAAGCATTATCGAGAAATTTGATACGCATAAGCTGCGTGACTATATGCAGCAAATTAGAGATAAAAAGGCAGAGGATATTCAAGGCGAAAGCCTGGCGTCTGTTCTGGTAGGACACGAGCACCCTGCCCCTTATTATTACTGTGACAGAGTGACTGAAGAACGGTTGTTTGGTCACATTGGCGTACAGTCTGTTGAGGGAACGGTCAGTTCAGAGCTGCATTTGATTGAATCAGGTCTTTTGCATAAGGCAAATGGCGGTGTTCTGGCCATAGAGGTGGTTCAGCTACTTGAGAATATAAAGCTTTGGAAACGCTTGAAAGATGTGATTGAAGGCGGTGAGTTTGAATGGCCACGTCAGTCTCCCGATTCAGGAGCCGCTTTTTTCTATCGCCCTGAATCGGTACCCATCAACATCAAAATTATTTTACTGGGTTCTCGTAATGAGTATGCGCAACTGCGCGAATACGATGAGGACTTCGATAATTTCTTTCCATTTTTGGCGGATTTTCATGGGCATTATGCCACCCAAAATGAGCCTGTTGCGCCCTACTTCAACTATTTACAGTACGTTTGGCAAATGGCGGATGTTTTGCCATTAACTACTGATGGTTACTCTGCGCTACTCCGCGTTTGTGCGCGATACACCGATTACCAGCAGGAACTGACATTAAATACAATACAACTATTGCAGCTACTTCGTGAAGCCAACGATTGTGCGTTACAGAACCAACACGCCAATATTGATAAAGCCGCGATAGATTTGGCGCTTCAGCAGCAGCGAGATCGCGAAGGGAATCTTGCAGAGCTAAGTCGCCGCAGTATTCTTGAGCAACAGGTTCGCATTGATACGCACGGCACCGCTGTTGGTCAGTTAAACGGGCTTACTGTAGTGACTATGGGTGGCAGTGAATTTGGCGAGCCGTCGAGAATCACTGCAACTATCCATTATGGTGACGGGGACATTATTGATATTGAACGAAAGTCGGATCTCTCCGGGAATATCCATACCAAAGGCGTCATGATTTTGAGCGCTTACCTTGCCAATCAGTTCGCGCGGCATGAGCCGTTATCGGTTTCAGCAACCGTAGTGTTTGAGCAGTCTTACTATGAAGTTGATGGCGACAGTGCATCGCTTGGTGAACTTTGCTGCTTAGTTTCAGCGTTAGCAGAACAGCCGGTAAAACAGTCCCTTGCCATTACAGGAGCCATTGATCAGTTTGGTAATGTTCAATCCATCGGTGCGGTTAATGAGAAAATCGAAGGCTATTACGCCCTCTGCGCTCATCGTGGTCTAAATGGCGAACAAGGCGTTATTATTCCCCAGTCTAATAAACACCAGTTAAACCTTAACGATGAAATTGTCGAAGCGGTTAAGAACGGTCAGTTTCACGTTTATACCGTGGAGCATGTAAAAGAAGCCTTGGAGTTATTAACCGATACCCCTATTAAGGCGCTTTTCCAAAATGTTCGCGACCGAAGTCTGGATAGTTCCGGTAGTGACGTTCCTCTTAGCTTTTGGCGCCGAATTTTTGGTTAGAAAATAACTTGTCGGATTTGTTTAGCGTACAGTTGTACGCTAAACTGCGCCCTAGTTTTTTCAGAATAATTATTAGGGTATTTATGAATCAGTCGAGCTTTACTCGCGAAGAACTTTTAGCCTGCAGTCGTGGGGAAATGTTTGGCCCAGGTAACAGCAAGTTGCCAGCGCCAAATATGTTAATGATGGATCGTATCATAGAGATTAATGAAGACGGTGGCTCGGCCGGGAAAGGCTTTATTCATGCTGAGCTTGATATCCATCCTGACCTTTGGTTTTTTGATTGTCATTTTAAAGGTGATCCGGTAATGCCCGGCTGCTTAGGGCTTGATGCAATGTGGCAGCTACTTGGCTTTCATCTGGCATGGTCAGGTGGTCCAGGACGCGGGCGTGCTTTGGGGGTTGGTGAAGTGAAGTTCACGGGCCAAATATTACCAGAGCACAAAAAAGTCAGTTACTTCATTGATATGACGCGAGTCATTAAACGCAAGTTATTCATGGGCGTTGGTAATGGTCGTGTAGAAGTCGACGGTCGTGAAATTTACACTGCCAAAGATTTAAAAGTGGGCTTGTTTACCGATACGTCTACTTTCTAACTCTCTTAGAAAGAAAAAAACGCCGATACGAAATGGCTATCGGCGTTTTAGTTGATCAATTCTAATCATTAAACCTGACAATTAGCGGAATAAACCGGTACTCCTGGCCTCCATTGCGTCTCGCCAACCTCCCAACCAGTGGGAACGAAAATCATCTTGGGTTTGATAAGGACAGTTGTCTTTTGAGCGGCCATGCAAACCGGCTTTAAAGCCTTGAGTATGTGCTCTTTCAAAGCGATCACGCTTTTGTCTTTTCATAAATCTATCCCTCGCCTGTTATTCACAGATTATTATTTAGAGAGTTGAGACACTTTTTGTTGCCTCATTACTATTGATAGACTTATTTGAGGAGAGTTCAATTGTAAAAGCAGCACAGTGTCCATTGACTTTTATTAACAAGTTGAAACTGTGCTACTTTTTAGTTGGATTACTTTTATGATTTTTTGGTCTTAAGAAAAGCTCTTCTTCTTATTCCGGTAATAAGTAAACCTAAGGTGCTAAATCCTAATATCGACCAAAGCCCTATAGCAGCACCTTGTCGCTCAATTGGCTCTTCATTATTAGTACAGTTATTAAGCTCACCAGAAACAGGGTCCAGCTTAACCGTTACCAAAATCTCTCTGGTCTGGATTTCACCGTCAGAATCTGTATATTCCTGTGACTTGAGGGCCGTTGCGATGATTTCACCGTTATCGGTAATGTCATTAGCGTCAACAATGTTATAAGGACTGTCACAGCTTATTGTATTATTTAAATCAATGAACTGAGGGGTTTCAGCGTTCATGTTGTAGTAGAAGCCTGCGCGGGCCCGCACCTGAGATAAGGTTGGATCAACTTCTGCCGTCCCGACCATTTCACCATTGTCGTTGATGCTACGAATAACGGTTGATGACCCATTAAAGAAGCTACTCAACTCTGTGAGTTCGCGGGCTTCTACATCGTAATAAAATCCGTAGCTACGCAGAGTTCCAGCAGGTCTTTGGGTCAAATAGCCAACAGCTATTCCATTATTATTGATATCCGTTGCAGCTCCCCACAAATACTCAGGGTTCTCCGTTACCGGTAAAGCCTCACCATTCAGGAATATTGCCGGCATGCGGATTGCACCGCGACTGGGGTGATAAGTCCAGCTCTGGCCTACTGCCACCCTATTATTATTCACTGCGTATCCGTAACTGGAGAAATCGCGCTCGTCGTCACTTTGCCTTTCGACTAACGTGGGAAGTTCCGTTTGGGAAATAACTTCGCCGCTCGCATCAAACTGCCATAACTGCCCGCGAATATCATAAATGGAACGTCCTGCGTTATAGCCGGAACGTGCTCGATTGTAGTTATAAGGGCCACTGTAACTTGTCGTTGCGGCTATATTAGACGCATCAGCAGTTTGCAGGTTTCTCCAAAGACTCCATACACAAACATATAATGGCTGTGCTGCGCTGGCATTTTCAGGATCTTCACAGTTTTCCTGAATTTGCGTTGTTGCTGCCGGGCTCAATGCCACACTTTCGTAGCCTACAGCAAGTCCATTATCATTAATATCAAATACAGCGCTCTCACCGCCTAGATAATCGGTCGCCTGAGGCGTGACCAAGGCTGATACGCCATTATTGAACCATACGCCACGTGAAAGGAAATCCGCTTTGAAATACTCGTCGGTAACTTGCTCATCCTCTGAGTTTGTATAGGTGTGCTGAGTAATTTCGAATGGGCCCGTCGTGACACCGACTGCTGTGTTTGCATTATTAATCGAATAGAAATAGCTATCAACGCTACTAGCAAACTCAGATTCGCTTACCGGTGCGGCATCGACTGGATTGCTGGTGCCGTTATAAATGACGGCCTGATCTAATCCAATTCGCTGATATTGAAGGCTATTGTTAGATAAATTTGAGAGGTTATCCACTATGACCTGATATTGTTCGTCAGTTAATGGCTCAGTACCTTCCGGGTCATAGCCAATTTGTGACAAAAGTTGATCAGGCACGTAATTAAAATCTATTTCAATATTTTCGGGAAAACGTGCAACGCCAACAATTTGACCGCTGGCATTGATGCCTTGCGGTACACTGCTTCGATAATTGCTTAACGTCTCAATCGGCTCAACTTGATAAGTGTCAGCTACGGCAGCAAAAGACATTGTAGAAACTATCGCTGCGGTAAGTGTTTTTAATGTAAATGATTTTTTCATTATTAACTAACTACTCTGTTCTGATAAATTTTCCAGTTCTTCCCAGCGCTCCAGATCCTGCATCAACTGCCCTTCTATATCGGCAATTTGATTCATTACTGGTTCTGTTTTTTCTAATGGCTGTTCAAAGAACCCCGGTTCATTCATTAACTTTTGTAATTCTTCAAGTTTCGCTTCTTTCTCAGCAATAACTTTTGGTAACTGTTCCAGTTCGCGTTGCAGCTTATAGGATAACTTCTTCCTGGGCTTGTCTGAACCTTTGTCTGCAGTTTTCTGCTTGTTTTGCGAACTTTTGTTGCTGTCTGACCCATCTGCTGATGCTTTGGTTCCGCTATTTGCAAATGAATTTGCCGGCTTGGCTGCTAAATAGTGGTTTAATTCTGTAAAGCCGCCAATTATTTCCGTGATAACGCCTTCACCTTCGAAGTACAGCACGCTGGTTGCCGTGTTATCTACAAATTCCCTGTCGTGGCTAACGAGCAGAACTGTGCCTTGATAATTGGCAACAATCTGCTCAAGTAATTCTAAAGTTTCTATATCAAGGTCGTTTGTCGGCTCATCAAGTACCAGTATATTGCTCGGCTTTAGTAATATTTTCGCCAGAAGTGCCCTATTTCGTTCTCCACCAGATAGCGCTCGAACAGGAGTTCTCGACTGTTTAGGTGTAAACAAAAAGTCCTGCAAGTAGCTCAGAATATGGCGGCTACGCCCCTGAAACTCGATATCCTGTTTGCCATCACCAACGTTATCCATAACGGTTTGCTCAGGATCAAGTTGCGATCGATGCTGATCAAAGTAAGCAACTTCCAGATTGGTGCCAAGTTGAACCCTACCGCTGTCCACCTCCTGCATACCAAGAATGACTTTAATCAGCGTGCTCTTACCGCAACCGTTAGGTCCTACAAAAGCAACTTTATCGCCACGCATTAACAACAAATCAAGGTCATTAATAATAGGCTTTTCACCAAAGCGCAGCGCCATATTTTCGCCTTCAAATACCTTCTTACCAGAGCGAGAAGACTCGTTCACTGATAAGTTGGCCTTACCCTGAAGCTCACGTCTTTGTTGTCTTTGCTTCCGTAAGTCCTGAAGTGCACGAACCCGACCTTCGTTACGAGTGCGGCGAGCTTTAACGCCTTGGCGGATCCAGGTTTCTTCAGCCGCCAACTTTTTATCAAACTCGGCGTTATGGCTTGCTTCAACTTCCAGCGCTTCCTGCTTTTTCTGTAAGTACGTATCGTAGCTGCCCGGATAGCTCGTTAAGTGGCCCCTGTCTAAATCAATAATGCGTGTGGCCAAGCGACGAATAAAGGCCCTATCGTGACTAATAAATAACACAGCTCCTGAGAAGTTGACAATTTGCTCCTCTAACCAACGCACCATTTCAATATCTAAGTGGTTCGTCGGCTCATCTAGCAGCAGGATATCCGGATCGACGACCAGAGCCCGGGCTAAAGCGACACGTCGCAACCAACCACCCGAAAGAGCGGCCATAGTTTCATCAGCCGGTAATTGTAGCTGAGTCAAAACCTGCTCTATGCGCGTGTTAACCTGCCAGCCATTGATAGCATCCAGTTGGTTTTGCAACTTATCCATTTCATCAAGAGTGGCACTGCTGGGAGAGTCTGTAAGGCTCGCCGATAGCTCGTGATAACGAGCCAGCGCCTTTCCCGACTCCGCAAGCGCCTCGGCAACATAGTCAAACACACGCTGTTCAGATTGTTTCGGTGGGTCCTGGGGTAAACGGGTGACTTTGGTATCACCAACCCATTGTATTTGACCCGAATCTAAAGTGACCTCGCTATCTATTGCTTTCAGAAAAGTCGATTTTCCGGCACCATTGCGGCCCACTAAACAGACTCGCTCACCGGCTTCAATAGTAAAATCAACACCATCTAAAATGGCATCTGCGCCAAAGGCAAGGTGTGCATCTTGTACACGTAATAAACTCATTGCTCTACAAACTCCAGCAATTGATTAGCGTCGAAAGGCCAACGCAGCTCGGCGTCGTCCTTTCCTCGAATAAAGACTGGCACTAACCAGCCGTACTCATCTTGCAGTTCTTGCTGTTCGGCAATGTCGACCACCCCAAGCTCAACGGGCTCATCCAATGATAGCGAATGCAGTAACTGAATAGCCTGAGTACAGAGCGGACAATTCGATTTTACCAACAAATAGAAATCTGACATTACTTACGCTCGAGAAATAATAAAATAGTGATGAATTCCTTTATGACGTTTAAAGTCTTCTGGTATCGAGGCCTGAGTCTGATCATTCACCTCAAGGCCAGCTTTATCTAACCCTTCAATATCAATTTTGAATTTTTTTCGATTGTTAGAAAACAAAATAACGCCATCTTCTTTAAGCATCCCTGTAGCAGTTTTTATTAAACCGACGTGATCACGCTGTATGTCCAGTGTTCCGCTCATCCGTTTTGAGTTACTAAAAGTAGGCGGGTCGAGAAATATCACGTCAAACAGTTGCTTGCCGCGTTGCTCTCTCATCCAGCTAAAACAGTCAGCCTGGATGAATTCGTAGTCGCCTTTTAAGCGGTTCAGGGCAAAATTACGCTCCCCCCACTTCAGATAGGTTTTCGACATATCAACGGAAACCACACGGGCTGCACCTGCCCTTGCAGCCTGAACTGAAGCGGTGCAGGTGTAAGCGAAGAGGTTTAGCACATCCAGCTCTTCGCATTTATCCAATAACTCTTTGCGCACCAATCTGTGGTCCATAAACAAGCCAGTATCAAGGTAATCGGTTAAATTCACTTCAAATTTGGCGCCGTACTCATTAACCGTTAATACCGTGCTGTCCTGCGATTGCTTCTCATATTGCTGCTTACCGCTTTGGCGCTGGCGGCGTTTTAAAATAATTTTATCTTCTGATACTGGCAGAGCTGAACTTAAGGATTCCAGCATGAACCACAAGCGATCATTAGCAACCCCTTCAGGAATGTCTTTTGGCGCTGCATATTCCTGCACTACAACGTAATCCTGATAGATATCGATAGCGGCGTTGTACTCAGGAATATCGGCATCGTAGACACGCCAAGAATCCAGCCCTTCTTTGTTAGCCCACTTGCTTAACTTTACGAAATTCTTTTTAACCCTGTTAACCAGGTCATCAGCTTGATTTTCAGCGAAGTCAGGTTGCTCTTTAGTTAAGTCGTAAAGCGCCAGGTTAACCGGGATTGCGCCATTAAGTAATGGATATTTCTTATGACTGCGCAGTTTTAATCGTTTTAGCAGTTGTTCATCACCAGCCAATACCGCGATATGCCAATTTTGAAAAGCATCTTTTAACTGTCGGCCAAAACGGCGATATAGGAGTAGAGTTTCTACCGCCTCCCCCAGACGTTCCCCGTATGGTGGATTACAAACTAATAAGCCAGCTCCCGCCGGGGCTTCACAACTTGTGGCATCGTCAACTTCCCATTCTATAGACTCATGCAACAACAGACGTTTGGAGTTGTCTCTTGCTTTAGCCACTAGATGAGGATTGTTGTCTGATCCTTTTAGCTGTCCTTTAAACGCCCTTTTACCCATTTTGAAACGTTCTTCTGCCTGCTCTAACACGTCATGCCATAGTTGCGGGGAGTGGTCGTGCCAAAACAAGAATCCCCAATGTGCACGGTTCAGGCCCGGAGCGTGGTCCATTGCCATCATGGCGGCCTCTATCACCAAAGTACCGGAACCGCAAAATGGATCAAAGATCACTGGTTCACTTTTTTCGAGCTCACTTTTTATGCCGGCACGAAGCAATATGGCCGCTGCCAGGGTTTCACGCAACGGCGCTTCGCCTTGTTGCAAGCGATATCCCCTTCTATGCATGCCTTCGCCGCTAAAATCTAAAGACCAGGTTAACTTATCTTTATGCACGCGCACCGCTATGCGAATATCTGGGTCTTGCTTATCGATACTGGGACGTTCGAACCCGCTATCGCGGAAGTTATCAACTATGCAGTCTTTAACGAGTTGCGCACCGAACTGAGTATGTCGAATGTCGTCGTTACCGCCTGAGAAGTCGACAACAAACGTTTTATTGGCATCAAACACCTTACTCCATGAAAACTGAGTCAGTGACTGCTTGATGTCATTCAGACTGGTGACTTCTTTCTCGCCCAGCTGCAATAGCATGCGGCTTGCTAACCTTGACCACATAGCCACCGTATAAGCTTGCTGCAAATCAGCCTCAATATAGCAACCAGCCAGCGTTTGCTTAAGGTGACTTAAGTTAAACTCTTGCAACTCATCGAACAAAAGTCCTTCAAGACCTTTGGAGCACGCAATAAAAAAACGATACATAGAAACTTCGCCTAAAAAATTAAGGGCACAATTATAACGGAGAGCTTACTGACTGTCTGTAATTCAAGCTGAAATAAGAGAATTACCGAGGAAGTGATTAATAAAGCAGCAGTTGAACCGTGTTTGTATAAATACTATTCACTTGGTTGAAATAAAGCTTGCGCGGCATAAGTTATGACTATACTATGCGCTCTCATTCGGACGCGGGGTGGAGCAGTCTGGTAGCTCGTCGGGCTCATAACCCGAAGGTCGTAGGTTCAAATCCTGCCCCCGCAACCAATGTCCTCATAAGAAATTTCAGCAGTAACCTTCCTAAGAATAGATTCAAAGCACAATCTTTATATCAAAGACCAAATTTATACCGAAAAATTAAGCCAACTGCTGTCCCCAGTTTGATTGGGCTGACATGGCCAAATCCACTGTTGCCGGTAAGAGTCTATTTAGCGTGACCTTAATGACATGGTATTGACGCAAAGACTTAATGGCAGAAAGCTGCATACCTTTATTTAACAGTAAGCAGGTTGCAAACTCATCGTCCGCTTCAAGAATGAGAAATAAGCCTTGGTCAAACCCTGAGTTGAGTTCGCACAAGCTGCGCTCTGCGGGCCATTCAGTGATATCAGACTTCTGGAAATGCCAACTCTGCGGCATTTGGGGCTTACCAAAGCGCTCCCACGCTGCCGCATTAAGAGCAGCCTCAGCAGGTTCGCAAGGTATTTTATCTGCAGGGCAAGATTCTAAGACTTCACTAACTTTTTGGAATGTCGTCGCGTCTTCAATATCCATGAGTTGCTCGCTAAAATGGATATTAACTAACTGACTCGGTTTATAAGGTGTTTCAAATACATCGGCTTCATTCAGCTTAACGCAAAGCTTGCCTTTCTCTGTATTGAATAACCATAACCAATGGGATTCCGATTCCACTTTATTAGCCTTTATAATTAGAAAATTTAAGCTCTGCGATAAGATACTAAAGTCACTCAACCATTACAAGTGATTAACAATTGAACGTATCAATGCTGGTCCTTGATAAATAAAGCCAGTATAAATTTGCACTAAGCTGGCACCAGCGTTGAGTTTAGCCTGAGCTGATTCTGCAGAATCGATGCCGCCAACACCTATTACGGGTATTTGTCTTTTCAAAGTTTTACACAAAAGCTCAATAATTCGGGTGCTGCTTTGCTGTAACGGTTTGCCACTTAAGCCCCCTGCTTCAGTCGCTTGCTTGTCTTTTAATCCTTCGCGCGACAGTGTCGTATTCGTTGCAATAACACCATCCATTTTATTTTTTAATAATGACTGCGCCATAATATCGACTTCAGAATCCTCAAGATCCGGTGCAATTTTAACAACTAACGGAACATATCGATTATGTTGGTCCGCCAATTTTACTTGCGCCTCTTTAAGACTCGACAGTAAATTGTCCAAACTAGAACCATGTTGTAAATCCCTCAGGCCTGGCGTATTAGGGGACGAAATGTTAATCGTTACATAATCGGCTAAAGGGTAAACCTTTCTCAGACAAGTCAGATAGTCGTCAATAGCCTTATCTTCTGGCGTATTCTTGTTTTTGCCAATATTAATACCTAACACACCTTTGTATGAGGCGTTTTTGACATTTTTTATTAGCTCATCAACACCATGGTTATTAAAGCCCATTCGATTGATGATAGCTTCGTCCTCAACCAGCCGAAACAAACGAGGCTTATCGTTACCAGGTTGCGCAAGCGGTGTCACTGTACCCACTTCGATAAAGCCAAAGCCCATCTGCGCAAAAGCATCGATACATTCTGCATTCTTATCAAGGCCTGCTGCTAAACCCAGCGGGTTAGGGAAATCGATTCCCATAACCCGCACCGGTTTACTGTCTAACTTCTGCTTCCATAAAAATGACAGCGGCGTGTGCTGCCATTTATGCAAGAGCCCGAGAGTTAATTCGTGCGTTTTCTCGGGATCCTGCCGAAACAGCCATGGGCGAATAACGTTATACATTAACTGATAACTTTCGGTGCGCAATTATGACTTAGCAGCATCAATTCCCGCAAAGCCACCGAGAACTTAGCGAACTCATGACTCTTCGTTGTACGGAAATCTGAAAGCATCTGCTGCCAACGATAAAGCAGTATCTCGTTTTGCTCTATCCACTCGCTGATCATTTTCTCAGGTTCGCTTATATCAGGAGTTGAACGCAACACAACCTGAGTTAACGAACGCTGTTGCCAGTCTAGCTCCTCACGGAACGCCGCTCGAGCAAGCGCTTGCCAATGATTAGCTACAGGCTGATTATTAATCTGTGTCAGGAACCAGTGCAGGTTCATTTCGGCACCTAAACGGAAATACAATGTACCTACCGTTTTGAAAGACTGCCCGGTTTCGTTTGCTACCTCAGCAAGATCTAATGCTGAGAATACCGTACTTAAGCTTGCTACTTGTTTAGCCAGCTTCGCCGGGAATCCATGCTCCTTGTATTTCTCAATGGTTTCTTCAATGACTTTTGCTTCCTCTTCTATCATGTAGTTGAGGCTGTTCTTGCGTAAGTCATTAAACGCACCCATGTAAAAGTCTAAGTGTTCCTGAATACCATTAAGGGCAGGATTACGGTGACGTAGTAACCAACGAGTTGCCCGACGTACCATGCGACGAAGCTGAAATAAAACATCGTTTTGAACTTCTGCTGGTACCTTATTATTTAACGCTTCAATTTGTGCCCAAAGTTCCTCAACTTTAAAACACTCGCGCGCGACAACATAAGCAGATGCCACTTCGGCCACACTTGCGCCGGTAGCTTCTTGCTTGCGGAAAACGAAATTTGGACCCATATCGTTAACGATATTATTGGCCAGTTTCGTGGCAATAATCTGCCCTTTCAGCGGATGTGAGGTCATACTGTCTGAGAAACGCTCACGTAGTGCTTCAGGGAAAGAGTCAAACAGCTCGCGCATGTGATAAGGGTCTTCAGTGATCTCATCCGTGATCAATTGCTCTTTAAGCACCATTTTGCCATAGGCCGTAATGGTCGAAAGTTCCGGACGAGTTAACCCCTGGTTTACCGCTTGACGTTCAACGAGTTCATCATCATCCGGCAAGAATTCAAGCTGACGATTCAGAGCATGTTCGCGCTCAAGATGGTGAATAAAGCGCTGGTACTCTTTAATTTGATCTGAGCCGCGAAGCGCAGTGACAGAAATTGACTGCGTCTGGCGGTTACAGTCGTCGACCACAATTTTTGCGACATCGTCGGTCATGTCATAAAGCAGCTTGTCTCGTTGTTTTTTGGTCAAGTCGCCACTGTTAACCAAGCCATTAAGCAAGATTTTAATATTCACTTCGTTATCTGAGCAGTCTACGCCACCAACGTTATCGACAAAATCAGTATTGACGCGTCCGCCCTTCTGCGCAAATTCAATTCGGCCTAGTTGAGTAAAGCCTAAGTTACCGCCTTCACCAATAATCTTAGCGTTTAGATCGCCTCCATTAACGCGTAATGCGTCATTCGTGCGGTCGCCAACATCACTGTCTGTCTCTGCTTTACCTTTTACATAAGTGCCAATACCGCCGTTCCATATCAGATCGACGTCCATCGTTAAGCAGGCTTTGATGAGCTCGTTCGGCGTCATCGACTTCTTCTGGCTGCCCAGCATCTTTTTAATTTCAGGGGTTAATTCAATGGCTTTAGCTGTTCTTGAAAATATGCCGCCACCTTTAGAAATCAGGTCGCGGTTATAGTCGTCCCAGCTAGAGCGCGGCATGTTAAACAGCCGTTCACGTTCTTCCCAAGATTTCGCAGCGTTTGGCTCAGGGTCAATAAAAATATGCAAATGGTTAAACGCAGCTTGTAAACGAGTATGTTTAGAAAGCAGCATGCCATTACCAAATACATCTCCGCCCATATCCCCAATGGCAACACAGGTAAAGTCGGTCGTTTGACAATTGATACCCATTTCACGGAAGTGCCGTTTAACGGATTCCCATGCGCCACGTGCGGTAATTCCCATTTTCTTATGGTCGTAACCAACGGAACCACCTGAAGCGAAAGCATCACCTAACCAGAAGTCGTATTCCGCAGATATACCATTGGCAATATCTGAGAATGTTGCCGTGCCTTTATCAGCAGCTACAACCAGGTAAGGGTCATCTTCGTCACGACGCACAACGCTTTTCGGAGGAACAATTTCGCCTTCGATAATGTTATCGGTGATATCCAGCAATGCCCGAATGAAGGTTTTATAGCACTCTTTACCTTCAGCCATCATGCCTTCTCTGTCTTCCGGTAACGCCTTGCAGATAAAGCCACCTTTAGCACCAACAGGTACAATAACGGTGTTCTTCACTTGCTGTGCTTTTACCAGGCCCAGTACTTCGGTACGGAAATCTTCACGACGATCGGACCAACGCAAACCGCCACGAGCAACTTTACCACCTCGAAGGTGAACACCTTCGACCCGGGGAGAGTAAACAAAAATTTCAAATTTAGGCAGCGGCAAGGGCATTTCCGGTACCAGTTCAGGTAGGAACTTCACCGAAATATAAGGCTTATCGTTGCCCTGCTCGTCAGGTTGGAAGAAGTTGGTGCGTAAGGCGGCATCAATCAGTTCAACGTAACGACGAATAATACGGTCATCGTCTAGATTCGCCACATTATCCAGCTCGGTGTTAATGCGAGTGTGAAGTGCTTCAACTTTTTTCTCGACGCCTTTGGTGCCCGGTTCAAACTTGCTGAAGAACATCTTGACGAGCAGCTTGGCCAATAAGGGATACTTACTGAATGTACTTTCGATGTAACTCTGGCTGAAAGTGGTACCAATTTGACGCATATATTTAGCAAACATACGCAAAATAGTTGCCTGCCGACCATTCATGCCGGCACCAAGTACCAAACGGTTAAATCCGTCGTCTTCTAATTTGCCATTCCAGACCAACGCAAACGCTTCCTGGAAGGTCTCGCGACTTTCTTCCAAATCAAGTGAGCCTGCCGTGTGGAGCATATGGAAGTCTAAAACCCAATAAACAGCGCCGTCGCCTGTTTTTATCTGGTAAGGACTTTCTCCAATGACACGTAAGCCAAAGTTTTCCAGCATAGGTAAAACATCAGAAAGATGAATAGGCTCATCTTTATGAAATAGCTTGAGGTGCAGATGCTTGCTGTCGTCCTTTTCTTCCTGGGCACGGTACAACACCATACCCAGCTTATGCTCATCATTCAGAGATTCCAGCTGCTTAATGTCGGAAATAGCCACTGAGGGCAGTACGTCTTCTTTATAAGCCCGAGGGAAAGCCGCAGAGTAACGTTTATTTAAACGTGTAGCATTTGCTTCACCAAACGTTGATTGCAAAATGCGTTCAAAGTTGTCTTCCCATGTGCGGGCGGCTTCAATTAAGTTTTGCTCTAGTTCTTTCACGTTCACATCCTGATGGTCTTCGCTCAAACGCACGGTGTAGTGTGTACGTGCTAGCGAGGACTCTGAGAAATAAGTAGTAAAATCAACGTCATATTCTGTTTTTAGGGTGCGTGCAAGAACACTTTGAGTTCTTTCCCTTAACAAGGTGTTGTAACGCTCTTTTGGTACATAGACCATACAGGACATGAAACGTCCAAAAATATCCCGACGAAGGAAGGCCCGGGTCATGTCTCGTTCTTGCATTTGCAAAACCCCGAGACCAACATTCAATAAATCGTCTTCCTCAGCCTGAACAATCTCATCTCGTGGGTAAGTCTCCAGAATATTTAGTAAGGCTTTCGATGCATGAGACTGCGGCGCGAAACCTGACATTTCTAATACACGGGAAATTTTTTCACTCACTAAAGGAATGTCACGAGCACTGTTATTGTAAAAGTTGGCTGAGTACAAACCAATAAAACGGTCTTCGCCTACGACTTCGCCGTCTTCATTAAAGCGTTTTACGCCAATATAGTCTGAGTACGCCGGACGATGAACACGGGACTTAGAGTTAGTTTTTGTTAACAGTAACAAACGGCTATTATGCGTAATTTCACGAGCATCTTCCGGTAAGCTCGAAACCAAACGGCCTTTATCGCTAACAGAGTTTTTCATTAACCCTAAGCTTGAACCTTTTACTTGTTTAAGTTCATAGTCGCCTTTAACCGGGGTCAACTCATAAGAGCGGTATCCGGTTATAGTGAAGTTATCATTGGCAAGCCATTGCAAGAACTGTTGAATCTCTTTCTTTTCTTTCTTTGACCCTGGGTAATAGTCATTATTCAGATGCTCCGACACCGTCTGCAATCGCTTACGCATCGGTTGCCAGTCTTGTACTGCAAGACTGATTTCTTCCATCACCGAAACCAACTCACTTTTTAACGTTTTAATCTCTTGTTTCGTGGTTTGACGATCAATTTCGATAAGAAAAACGGTATCGACATAATTATCATCACTGCGAGTGCCGGGTTTCTGCAATTCAGTAACCTGACCACTTTTATCGCGCTTGTGGCTTAATGGCATGTGAAGAAGTAGATGCGAAGTGATTCCAAGTCGAGCCAGTGCCATACGCACCGAGTCCACCATAAATGGCATATCGCTTTGTATGATCTCAATAATAGTATGTGGCGATTCCCAACCGTCTGTCGGAACTTCTGGGTTATAGACCTTGATTAATGCTTTATCGCCGGGCTTATACTCATTAAAACTGTGCCATAAGCCCAAAACCGCTCCATACATATCGCTGTCATGGCGGTTCGTCAGATCATCACTGGCAATATTACGATATAAGCGCTTGGCAAAATCTGCTACTAAATGCGCTTGAGAGGAAGGAACTTTCTTTTTTATCAATTCAACGACTTTTTCCAGTAAAACCGGAGATTGACTATCGACCAACGACATAATTGCAGAGTCCTTGAGGTTGTTGGTGAAACGTCGCAGGCAAGCCCAAATGCGGCCCACGGCCAGAGAATCTATGATTGATGTTATTGTCGAACATTTAAGCTGGGGTTTCAACGCTTATTCGCGCTAAAAACAGGAGTTTAGACCAGATAGGGTAAGGAAAGTAATATAACTATTTAGTTTAACTGAATGGACCCTATGTCAGCCTTTTTAAACCAAGGAACTTTTGTTGTTCATCAACTTGTAAAAGGAAGCGTCCATGTATCCCCTGACTATCAATAAAAGGAATTAAACGGCCCGCGGGTAAGGCCACCCGCGTACCGTTATCCGTTGTCACAACGACTTGATGATAACCTTTTGAGTAATACACATCACAAAATTCTTGATAGCTCATACTCAAGCCAAAAACATACTCAATGATCACCGTTGCTTTATACCTTTAAATAATTATTCACTTAGACAACTTTCTATCTTCTCAAATAAATCGCTGGCTAAATTAGGCAACTCACGTAAAGACTCAAGCTCAGTTTTCATTTGCTGTTGTCTATTTTCATCGTATCGACGCCAGCTAACGAAAGCCGAGAGTAGTCGGGACGCAACTTGAGGGTTGCTGGTATTAAGTTGTTGAATAACGTTACCAATTAACTTATACCCTGCGCCATCGGCTCTGTGGAACTGTGCTTGGTTTTGAGTAAATGCTGCAAGCAAGGAATAGATACGGTTGGGGTTTTTTAACGAAAAATCCGGATGAGTCATTAGATCTTTCACTCGCTCAACGGTTTTGTCGTGATTCGCCAGGGACTGGGTACTAAACCACTTATCCATGACTAACTTTTCGCCCCTCCATTGCTCTTCAAATTGGTTTAGCAACGACTCCGAAATTGGGTGATTAGCCCACACACTGGCCTGCAACGCGCCCAACTGATCGGTTAAATTATCCGTTTGTTTAAACTGCTGCAGCAATTTATCCGATACGACATCCCCTAACTCGGCCAAATATCCAAGGCAAACCTGCTTTAACTGTCGCTTGGCGATTTCGTTACCGGTGAGCTTATAGGCCTCTTGCGAGATACAGTCACTCAGAAGCTGATTAAAATCACTCTCTAATGCCACTGCCAGTTGTGCCTTTAGGGATTTCAATTGAATATTAATTGCCTCGACCGGAATCGTATCATAACGGTCGGCAATGGTTGCTGCGGTTGGTAGCGTCAGCGCAAGAGCTTTTAAAGCTGGGTCGGTATTTGCCCGAAGCAAGTTCTGACAGGCCTTTATCGTTTGCTCTGATAATTCAGCGTTCTTACTGTTGCTAATAGCCTCTTCTATAATGCGAATAAATAACGATTGAGCGGCATCCCAGCGGCTGAAATCATCTTCACTATGAGCAAGCAATACTCTCAGTTCGTCTTCGGTCAGGGAACGTTTAACTCTTACTGGGGCCGAGAAGTTATCGAACAAAGATAATATTGGCTTTTCTGCAACATTATCGAAAATAAACGTTGCTTCGCTGTCTTTCAAATGTAAAACACTGTCATCGCTCAATTTCAGCGGCTTGCCCTGGCCATTATAGGCTGACCATTTAACCGGAATGTGAAACGGTGCTTTTTGGGCTTGCCCAGGTGTCGACGCTGTCGACTGCTTTAAAACTAACGTAAGTTTTTGTTGTTTTTCGTCGTATGACTCTTCAACAGTAACAACCGGAGTACCCGCCTGAGAGTACCAGTTACGAAAAACGCCAAAGTCCTGGTCATTAGCATCTTCCATTGCTTCAACGAAGTCTTCACAGGTTACCGCTTTACCGTCATGACGCTCAAAATAAAGTTTCATACCTTTTTGAAAGCCTTCTTCGCCAAGCAAGGTATGGATCATACGAATAACTTCGGCCCCTTTATTATAGACTGTAACAGTATAAAAGTTGTTCATTTGAACCACTTTGTCAGGTCTAATTGGGTGCGCCATAGGACCCGCGTCCTCTGCAAACTGGTGACTGCGAATAACCCGAACATCTTGAATACGGTTTACTGCACGGGAACCTAAATCGGAACTGAACTCCTGATCACGAAAAACCGTTAGTCCTTCCTTCAGGCTTAATTGAAACCAGTCCCGGCAAGTCACCCTATTGCCAGTCCAGTTGTGAAAATACTCATGACCAATAACAGATTCTACATTGAGAAAATCTTGGTCCGTCGCAGTTTTCGGATTAGCTAAAACGTACTTGGCATTAAAAACATTCAGGCCCTTGTTTTCCATAGCCCCCATATTGAAGAAGTCGACGGCTACGACCATGTAAATATCAAGGTCATAAACCAGGTCAAAGCGTTCTTCGTCCCACTTCATGGCATTTTTAAGCGATAACATGGCGTGATCAGCACGATTTAAATTGCCTTTATCGACAAAAAGCTCTAAATCAACCGTGCGCCCTTCCCGCGTAATAAACTCATCGCGTAATACATCAAAGTTTCCCGCAACAAGTGCGAAAAGGTAGCAAGGCTTGGGGAAAGGATCCTGCCAGGTTGCCAGATGCTTACCGTTTTCAAAGGTTTTGTGCTCAACTCGGTTGCCGTTTGATAATAAGTAAGGAAATTCAGCTTTGTCCGCAATAACGGTTGTTGTGAATTTAGCCAAAACATCTGGACGATCCAGATAATAAGTAATACGCCGAAAACCTTCCGCTTCACATTGGGTACAGTAAGTGTTTTCAGCCAGGTAGAGACCTTCTAACGCTTCATTAGCCGTGGGGTTAACACTGTTCTCAATTTCTAAAGTAAACGACTTGAGAGAGGTTTTTAATGTCAGGCTATGTTCGTCGACCCGATATAATTCTTTAGCAACCGCCTCTCCGTCAATTTTTATACTCAGCAGCGTTAACTGTTCGCCATCAAGTACCAAAGGCTTTTTGTGTTCGCCTTGTCTTACAACTTTTAAGACGCTTTTTACCCGCGTTTCATGCGGATGAAGATCAAAGGTTAAATCAACATCCGTAATTGTAAATTCAGGTGCTTGATAGTCTTTACGATATTTAGCCTTAGGTAATTGTGTCATAGCTTCCTTCTGTATTTCCCCAGCATGAATTATGCTTTAGCGGGTTCGTCTTTAGGATTTAAGTACAGTATTGTCCAGCCAGTATAAGCAAATACGATAGCAATAAGCGGTGTCAGGTAATTAAAGAACGCATACATACCATATTCAAACGGACTTACTGCAAGTACTGAGAACATATAGGCACCACAAGTATTCCATGGGATAAGCGCGGAGGTGATGGTACCGCTGTCTTCCAGCGTGCGAGACAGGACTCGGGGATCCAAGTTACGACGTTCGTACTCTTCTTTGAACATACGTCCCGGCAAAACAATAGCCATGTACTGATCAGCTGTAAGCACGTTGGCACCGAAACAAGTAAAAATAGTCCCGGTTATCAATGAGCCTACGCTCTTAGCAGACTTCAACATACCGCGGATAAACCGTTCCAGTAAGCCGACTTTTTCCATAATAGCGCCAAAGGTCATGGCACTTAAAATAAGCCAGACGGTATTAAGCATTGACACCATTCCGCCACCGCTCAGCAACGAATCAAGGTTAGCGCTTCCGGTACTCACTCTAGTACCGTCTGATAATGCAAGCCAGACAACCTTCAATGCAGGAACCCAACCTTCTTCCCCTGCAATTTGAGTGATCATCTCTGGTTGAAAAATTAGAGCCCAGGCGCCGCCTAATAAAGCACCAAAAAATACCGTTGGTAACGCAGGCTTGCGAGTTGCAGCTAAATACAGCAACACTGCGAGAGGAACCAACATTGGCCAGCCTATGTTAAAAGTAGACTCTAACTGCTGTTGCATAAGCTCCAAACGCTCCAGACTAACGTTAGTATCGGCATTGAGTCCTAAGATTAAGAAAAGGACAACTGAGATGCCAAACGCAGGACCTGCGGTATAGCCCATATAACGGATGTGAGAGAATAGTTCACTGCCTGAAACTGCCGGAGCTAAGTTTGTGGTATCAGACAACGGTGACATTTTATCACCAAAGTAAGCTCCGGATACGATCGCGCCTGCGGCAATGGCTGGTTCTAATCCCATACCAGATGCAACACCCATCAACGCCACACCAATGGTGGCTGCTGTAGTCCAGGAACTGCCAATTGAAAGTGCTACAACACCACAAATTACGCAGCTTGCCGCGTAGAATAAGCTGGGATTAAGCAGCTCTAGTCCGAAGTAAATTAAGGTCGGTACGGTACCCGACAATAGCCAAGTGCCAATGAGTGAACCAACCGCCAGAATAATCAGCATAGCACCAAGGGCTACGGAGATACCTTCGGTTATTCCTTCTTCAATTTGCTGCCAGCTAAAGCCATTTTTAAAACCAATTATGACCGCAATACCAGCCGCCACAAGCAACGCTATTTGGTTGGGGCCATATGAAGAGTCCTCGCCAAACAAATAGACAGACGAAGACAACATAAGGATGAGCGCAAATAAAGGGATTAGCGCTTGTAATAAACTCGGTGCTTTTGTTTTATGACTCATTAATTATTCAACCTAAAGTTTTATAAAGCCGATTAGCTGTAAAAAAATAATAATGATAGCGACTGGGGAGATGTATTTGACGCACAATAACCAGACATCATAAATGCCTTTTTTCGTATCCAGTTCATCCTTGGAAAACTCTGAGCGCATCACCCACCCCGCCAAAACGGCTAACAGAAGTCCGCCCAAAGGTAATAATATACTCGACGTCAGAACGTCGATAATATCGAAAAGTGAGCTAATAGGTTTACCAAACCATTCTCCGTCTAATTGTGCCCACCCGGAACCAGCAAATGAATGGATCGTTAACTGGCCTAACAACCAAAGTACGCCAGCGGAAATTAGCGTCGCGGGCCATCTTTTCAAAGAAAACCGCTCGGCAACAAAAGCCACTGAAGATTCGATCATGGCAATAGCGGAAGTAAAGGCCGCTATAACCAGCATAATGAAAAACACCGTTCCGACAAAACTACCGGCAGGCATCTCACTAAAGGCTAAAGGCAGAGTTGTAAAAATTAAGCCAGGCCCTTCACTTGGGGTTAAACCATAACCAAACACCAATGGGAATATTGCCAAGCCTGCCAACAGCGCGACAAAAGTATCGATAACGGCAATCCAGATGCTGGTTTGTACAATTGAGGTCTCTCGTGGAAGGTAAGCTCCATACATAATAACCACACCCGATGCCAAGCCCAGAGTAAAGAACGAGTGGCCTAACGCAATCATCACACCGTTAACACTTAATTTGCTGAAATCGGGCGCAAACATAAATTCAATTGCGGCGCCAAAGTCTCCTATACTCCCCGAATAAACGCATATAATAACCAACAGTACAATCATACAAGGCAGAAGGAAGCGAACCGATCTTTCCAGGCCATTTTTTATACCATTACCAACGACCAAAACTGTGGCAATAATAACCAGGCTATGCCACAACATAAGCTCTCCGGGAGACGCTAAAAGCCCTTCGAACGTTTTGCCTATATCGGCAGCAGATGCTTGTTGAAATACGCCTTGTCCTGCTTTGAATACGTAAGCCAAGGCCCAGCCGGCGATAACGGTATAGAAACTTAACACAAGGTAACCCGTCAACATTCCAAGCCAACCCGCGGTTTGCCACGCTGAGTTTTTGCCGGATTCAACGGCTACCGATTTGGCGGCATACCCCGGAGAATGCCTTCCGCGCCGGCCGATAATGACCTCTGCCATCATAATAGGGATGCCTATGGCTAAAATGCATAGCAGATAAACAAGGACAAAAGCACCGCCACCGTTTTCTCCCATAACATAAGGAAACTTCCAAATGTTACCTAAGCCAACAGCTGCTGCAGAGGAAGCTAAGATAAAACTTAACCGGCTAGACCACCGGCTGGATATTGCCTGATTATTTGTTGTCATTATTATTAATCGGTTGTGTTTATTAACGCGCTATATGACCACAAAACGTGGGTCAATGACAAGTTCACAAAAAAATACCGCCGTAAAGGCGGTACTTTAATAAGAACCGTTTTAATTTGAAGCAAGTTGCTTTTTATCAATAAAATCGAAAGCGACAAAGGCAGCCTGGTTAAGGTATGGGTCTATTTCCATCAACTCTTCCGGCGCATCTTCTACTTTTTCAACCGGCTCTTTACCAGCTCGCTTTAAGCGATCATTGATACGTTCCAACTGTATTGCTTTTTCTTTCTCTTGCTTTTGCTCACGCTCAGCTAAAACCAAACTAACCCAAGTCTTATTTTTTTCTTTCCTATATCGCTCTATTTCTTCAAGAATATAAGCAAATTCTGGGTTCTCTGAAATTCTTTGGTTAAGCTCCCGTTGGAGCTCTTCCACCTCAGCTTCAGTAATTTGGCCAACTTCACTGTAAGAGGCTTTATCAATTTTATCCCATGGTAAAGCGTTATCTTCTTCACTTTCACCCCACTCTGAAGGCTCAACAAATGAAGGGAAAACAACATCAGGCTGAACACCTTTTAATTGCGTACTACCACCATCAATTCGATAAAATTTAGCAATAGTGTACTGCACACTTCCTAAAGGATTGTCGTAAAAATCAAAGCGTCTGGCCAACCCGCGGTGTTGCTGGACGGTTCCTTTACCAAAAGTGTTTTCACCAATAATCAAAGCTCGTTCGTAATCCTGCATTGCTGCAGCAAAAATTTCGGATGCCGACGCACTATAACGGTCGACCATAACGAATAGAGGTCCCTCATAGTAAGTTTTCCCATCGCGATCTTTACTGACCTCAACTCGGCCTCGTCCATCACTAACCTGGACGACAGGTCCTTCATCGATAAACAGGCCGGTTAAGGTAATTGCTTCACTTAAAGAACCGCCACCGTTACCACGCAAGTCGATGACAATGCCTTCGATATCTTTTTCTTTTAAATCTTTTATCAGTTTTTTAACGTCAGCTGTTAAGTTGTTATAAAAGCCGGGTACTTCTATGACACCAAGTCGGCGTCCTTTGTAAGGGCCTTCTTCAAACTCCTTAACCTCCGCTTTCGCAGCGCGATCTTCCAACTTAACGGTATCGCGCACAATCTTCACAACACTCGGTGTTCCGCCGGCTCCTTGGCTGGCTTTTAAAACTTGCAGTCTAACCGTCGTGCCTTTAGGACCTTTAATTAGGTCGACAACGTCGTCCAGGCGCATACCAATGACATCAACAAAATCTTCTTTGCCTTCACCAACACCTTGTCCGACGGCAATGATTTTATCTTCCGGAGAGAGTTCACCAGTTTTATCCGCCGGTCCACCCGGTACTAAGCTTCTGATTATTGTGTAATCGTATTCCGATTGAAGAACCGCACCAATACCCTCTAATTCGAGGTTCATGTTTTGACGAAAACGCTCGGAATTAGACGGTGAAAGATAGCTTGTATGCGCTTCAACAGAACGAGCGAATGCGTTCATTAAGGTCTGAAATACATCTTCGCTTTTAGAGTTCGTTAACCGATTCAAAGCGCTATTGTAGCGTTTGCCCAAGGTTTCTACTATTTCAGGCCACTCTTTACCAGCCAGTTTTAAGTTAAGAGCATCGTATTTCACCCGGTTTTCCCAGAGCTCATTCAGTTCCTCGACAGAACTCGCCCACTCTGATTCTTCCCGATCGTAGTAATACTTATCGTCTTCAACAGAAAAGTCCATGGGCTTTTCTTCGTCGAGTAACGACAGAGCATACTCATAACGCTGAAACCGGCGTTCAAGGCTTTTCTGATATATATCGAAAGCGACATCCAACTCGCCTTGCTTAAGCATATCATCAAATAAATGCTGATATTCTTCCGCAGCCTCAATGTCTTCTTTCAACAAAAACATTTTGCCGTAATCAAGCAGTTTGAAATAACGCTTGTGGATCTTTTCAGATAGCTCGTTGTTCAGTGATAGACTTTTAAAGTGATAACGAGTGAAATAAGAGGTAATACGCTCACTGGCTGTATCATGTTGGGCTTCTTGCTCCAGTTCTGGTAACTCACTGATTTCATGCTCCGGCGGTATCGCAACCGCGACCGGAACAACAAACATCAGTGCCAATGCACATTTTCTTACAGCCGAGTGACTCATTAACAACTCCTACGCACGCAGAAAAATTTTATCTGCTTTAACTTTCATCGTTAGACCATTCTGCAGTTGAACCTGAACATCATCTTTATCCAGTTCCACAATTGTTGCAGACATTGGGGTATTCCCCGCTTTTACCTGTACCTGTTGACCTACGGAAAGCTTATTGAGTTCCACATCAGCCAATTTAACTTTGGGTTTGCTTGGTTTTTTTGTGGGTTTAGGCTTAGACGTAGCAGTACTTTTAGGCTTGTCTTTTGCCTGTGCTTTTTTCGCTGTGGCTTTTGCTGCAGCTTTATTCTTCTCTGCCACTTTAGCTTTAGACTCTTTTAGAGTCTCTTGCGCGTGTTGTTGATGTTCTTCAGTAACCGCCTCAACTTCATTACCATCAAGATCTACGCGCTGACTACCTACTTTCACGCTATAAAGATAACGCCAACTATTCGTGTAATGACGCAGAGCTGTCCGCAAACGGGTCTTACTAACCTTCTCATCATTCTCAAGACGTTTTGCTAGATCTTCAAAAATCCCTATTTTTAAAGGCTTCGCATCGCCTTTTAAACTAAAGCAGTCAGGAAACTGTTCGGCCAAATAGGCAATAACATCTTTACTTTTCGTCAGCTTTTCAGGTTCACTCATTCCATTCTTCTTCCTGTTCGCGGACAACTTTCATTAAGTTTCGAACGTAGTCGTCCATTTCATCAAATGACAAATCTAATAATGCAGGCTCTTCAATCCAGTCGTAAAGCGTACGACGCACCATTTCCTCAAGCTGCTCTGTTGTATCGTCATCCTCTCGTAATGCATTAATGAGATGCAGCATTTCATTGATTTTGTCAGCTGCCTCTTCTTCATGCGCCTCAAAAAACACAACATCGTCTTTTGTTACTAAATAGCTATGAATATCGAATTCAGCAAACATATCAGCTCTGAAGCTCCGACCAGTCCAAGGCCTGACAATATTCAGCAATAGCCTGAATACCGCTTGCATCTTCCTCGGAAAAACGTCCTTTGGATGGGCTATCGACATCTAATACCGCCACCGTCTTACCGTTGACTACGATAGGGGAAACCACTTCACTGTTAGAAGCTGAGTCACACGCGATGTGTCCGGCAAATTGGTGAACATCTTCAACTAGTTGAGTTTCTCGTAATTCAGCTGCGACGCCACAAACTCCTTTGCCAAAAGGGATACGAACGCAAGCTACACGTCCCTGAAAAGGTCCTAGCACCAGTTCCTTTTCAGATCGGGCTAAATAAAAGCCCAACCAGTTAATGTTCTCAATATGCTCATAAAGCAGCGCTGAAATATTCGCAAGATTTGCGGTTAAATCAGGTTCGCCCTCCGTTAACGCTTTAGTTTGAGCTAATAGATCAGAATACAGCTGAGAGCTCATAGTTCGCCTTATTATTAATCCAGTTTAAATCGAGCGATTGGTTCTTCAGAACCGGCTTTAAATTGTTCTTTTAGTTCACGCTTAGTCTTTGTGATCATTTCCCCATTTGCACCAATTGTAAACACCTCTTCCGTGCTAGCGTATCGAGCCTGATACGCCATAATCAACTGAATGGAATTTTCTTTTTGTTCATCAGATAAGCGATTACCATCGGGCCATTTTCCTGTTTCAACGGCCTGAACCAGGCGCTCATAGATTTCCTGATTCATGTTTTTAATTAAGTCATCAAATTTCATCGGCTTATCGCTTCTTCTTTCTCAAAAAGAGAAGTTGAACTCGGTTAATAGTAAACCAAATTAAACCGACTATCATTGCTCCCACCGACACACCATATTGCCAAGTACCGGGCATTGGCTGCTGAAGGAATAGATAAGTAAATGCAGCTATCGCAATAAGTAATGCGAGCATAGAGCGTGACAGGAGCTTATCAGACTTCTCTTGCCGTAGCCTGTGCCATTCGCGCTCGACATCTTCTTTAGACTGGCCCGCTAGAACAAACTGACAATGAGGACATTCTTTCACTTTGCTTGAAATTCGCTTATTACACGAAGGACATTGTGTTAACGCCATAGACAACCTATCTCTTATGCAGTCCCTGCAATATAAGGCTTTTGCTCTCAATTTCAAGCATTGCCAAAGAATAAAAGCTAAACGGCCAACTTTTCATTGACCGTTTAGCTTTAGCTTTTATTAAATAAATTACTTTTTCTTATCGGAGTCACCGAAATCTTTCCAATATGACTTAACCGTTGATTTCATTTCTTTATGAAGCAAAATCATACCCAGCAAGTTAGGTAAAGTCATTAACACGATAGCAACAGCCGAAGCGGTCCAAACTAAAGTAGTATCGGCGAATGATGCCCAGAAGAAGCCAGCTACATAAAGTATTCGATAAGGCATGACTCCTTTCTGACCAACAAGGTAAACCACTGCCCTGTCACCATAATACGACCAGGCTATTGCTGTTGAAAATGCAAACATCAACAATGTTATTGGAATGATGTATTGGCCATAATCACCAAAATAGCCGTTAGCAAACGCCAATGAGGTCAAAGCGGCAGAATGAACAAGAGACTTGCCGATAACCTCAATATCTTCTTTAATTAAGTCGCCATTTTTAACTTTGACTGAGCCTGTGTAAGCCTCCTCTCCGGCAATAACAAACCGGACGTCTTCGGCAACTGAGCGTGCATGTAAAATAGTAAACTCACCATTCGTCTGTGCTTTACCTTCGACAACCCTCACTGTTCCGGTGTACCTCTCTATTTTGGAGTCACCTGTCTCGTTTAAATAGGCGTACAGATCCTTACGATCCGAACTTTCTACATCGTTATATTCGCCAACAATGAAGTCGAGATCGCTTCGGGCAAAGTTATTTTCAAACTTCTGCGTCCAAACCCCCGAAGACAATATAACCAGACCCGTTAAGGTACAAATTAAAATGGTATCAAGGAAAGGCTCAAGAATTGACACTAAACCTTCTGCTACAGGATCCTTTGCTTTAGCGGAGGCGTGTGCAATAGGTGCAGAACCCTGCCCCGCTTCGTTAGAAAACAGTCCTCGGTTTACACCACGGTTAAAGGCATACGCAAAACTAGCACCCAAAAAGCCGCCCGCTGCCGCAGAACCAGTGAATGCATCACGGAATATGGCGACAAAAGAGTCATCAATAGTTTCTATATTAAATAAAATGACACTTAAGGAGCCAATAACGTAAAGAATACCCATAATTGGGACTATCTTTGATGTCACTGCTGCAATACGTTTAATGCCACCAATAATGACCATCGCCAGCAATATCGACAGAATGGCACCAGTCCAGATTGGGTCGATAGCAAACGTTTGTTCCATGGACTGTGCGATATTATTAATCTGTGGCATGTTTCCTGTGCCAAACGAACTAATTATCGTTGCAATAGCGAAGAGAACCGCCAGCCATTTCATATTAAGACGCCGATCCATGTAATACATAGGACCACCGGCCATGGTGCCGTCTTCCGTTTTAACCCTGTATTTGTGCGACAGTGTCACCTCGACAAACTTGGTGGTCATACCCAAAAATGCCGTCATCCACATCCAGAATATTGCTGCCGGACCACCTAAGAAAATAGCCAGTGCAACGCCACCAATGTTACCCGTACCTACGGTACCTGATAACGCAGTCGATAACGCCTGGAAGTGGCTGGTATCACCTTGCGAATCTTTACGATCAAACTTACCTGCTAATACTCTCCAGGCGTGGCGAAAATAGCGCACTTGTGGAAAGCCTAAATACAAAGTGAAAAATAAGCCCACACCGAGCAAAATAAACGGGAAATAGGCGGCTGAGCCTAAAAATCCGTCAATCCAAAGTAAAAAATTGTTGAGCACTTCCAAGGAAGACCCCCTTTGTTGTTATTATTTTGTGATACAACACTAGTTTTAACGCAATTTTGGTGAGACTGCCAATATTGCTGTTAATACGTCTTCGCCTAAACGCTGACAACGTGCTACTGACCAGCCGAAGTCTTCGTCAGGTAGATCGGCGTTGTCTTTAAACGGCATTTCAAGCGTATAAGATAAACATTTAAAGCGCTCGCCAACGGCCGAGTTAGCAACGGTCATGTTTGCTTTACCCGGTGCTTCCAGTTCATAGCCATATTGAACCTGGAATTCAGGCGTTGCCGCTAAGAATGCCTTTTTAAAGGTTTCTTCTAACTCTTTATGTCGCTTGTCATAAGATGGTATGCCTTCGCATCCTGCAACAAAGTTGTACGGCAGATCTTCATCTCCGTGAACATCAAGAAACATATCGACGCCGGTTTCCTGCATACGTTTCAATACGTAAAAAACTTCCGGGCTTTTTTCGAGGCTCGGTTCTGCCCATTCGCGGTTTAAGTTGGTACCTACCGCGTTCGTCCTTAAGTGCCCGCGGACGCTGCCGTCAGGGTTCATATTAGGGACAACATAAAATACATTTTCGTCTAATAATTTCCGGGCAACACCGTCTTCATCGTCCAGTAATCGTGTGATAAAGCCTTCCATAAACCATTCAGCCATAGACTCACCAGGGTGCTGTCTGGCGGTAACCCAAATGGTATTTTTATGTTCAGCCGGCTCGCCGATAACCAATAAATTCAACTCGCGACCATCAATCGTCTCACCCAATAACTCGTGGTAACAATCAATTGATTGCTGAGCCGACTGAATAAGATCCTGGTGACGCTCATAAGAGTAAGGAATGAAATAGGCGTAGAAAACACTTTCTTGTTCTGGCGTGTGTCGAATGATTAATTCTTTGCCGTCATATTCGGTTGGTACACGGAACCAGGTTTCACGATCATAAGATGCCAATGCCTGATAGCCTTTCCAACCGTCTGGATACGCTGATCCTGATGCATTTTCTATGGTCATTACGTGCTCTTCGCCTGCTTCTGCGAACAGCTTAAAGTGAAACCATTGATAGAAGTCGGATTGATGATCCTTTCTAATCGCTAAGCGGATATCATCTGCATTGTTTGCGCTGATAACCTCGATATTGCCACTGTCAAAGTTTGCAGTAATATGCATACTTCACCTTTTAAGTTGTCTCTAAAAAAAATAATAGAAAAAAAGCGCCCTGCAGGCGCTTTCCTTTATTTCGGTAAGTTAGGCACCTTAAGCCCTGCCATCGCTTCTGCTACGCGAACGACCTGGCAACTGTAACCAAATTCGTTATCATACCAAACGTAAAGAACAGCCCTGTCGTCTTCTACGATAGTCGCCTGAGAATCAACAACACCCGCATGGCGCGAACCAACTAAATCTGAAGAAACAATTTCAGTTGAAGCGGTGTAATCAATTTGATTTACCAACGCTGAGTGCAATGCAGTCTGACGCAAGAAATCGTTTAACTCGTCGCGAGTCGTCGATTTTGCCAAGTTCAGATTCATAATCGCCATTGACACATTCGGCGTCGGTACACGGATAGCATTACCGGTTAGTTTACCTTCCATTTCTGGTAACGCCTTAGCAACGGCTTTAGCTGCTCCTGTCGAGGTAATAACCATATTCAAAGGTGCTGAACGACCGCGGCGGTCCGCTTTATGATAGTTATCAATTAGATTTTGGTCATTTGTATAAGAGTGTACTGTTTCAACGTGACCATTACGTATACCGTACTCATCGCTTAACGCTTTCAATACCGGTGTAATCGCATTGGTTGTACAGCTTGCCGCTGAAACAATATGATCACTGTCTTCTATCATATTGTCATTGACTCCGAAGACGATGTTTTTGATGTCGCCTTTTGACGGCGCAGTCAATAACACCTTATTGACACCTTTTGATTTCAGGTGCAGGCCTAAGCCAGCTTCGTCTTTCCAAATGCCGGTGTTATCTATAACAATCGCGTTATCAATGCCGTACTTGGTATAGTCCACTTGATCTGGCCCATCAGAATAGATGACTTTAATGTTCGTGCCATTGGCTTTTATGCTCTGATTTTCGTGATCAACCGTAATTGAGCCATTGAATAGCCCATGAATTGAGTCACGGCGCAGTAAACTGGCGCGTTTTTCTAAGTCACCTTCGCGACCGCCACGCACAACAATGGCCCGCAAGCGCATTTTATTGTTCGCCCCATTACGCTCAATAAGTAGACGAGCCAGTAAGCGTCCAATTCGGCCAAAGCCGTATAAGACCACATCGCGCGGTTCAATATTATCTTCAGAATCAATAATGTCAGCCAACTCGCGTTTAACGTAGTCCATTACTGACAAATCACCGGCTTTGCCACCGAACAGATAACCATAGGCTAGTTTACCTAAGTCAACGCGTGCCGGAGACAATTTAAGATCAGCCATAGCCTGCAAGAAAGGAAAACTCTCGCGTAAACGGACCTTTTGCCCTTCGTGGCGAAGGATAAGACGGTGCGCTTTAATGATGTTGATGGTGGATACATTCAAAAGTGAACGACCATAAACCAAAATTTCGACACCGAAATTACGGTAAAGCTTGCCAAGCAATGGTTGCATTTGCTCCGCGAATTCCTGGCGTTCCTGCCAACTCGATAAGGTTGGATCTTGCTGGTTAGAGTTCATAGTGAGCCCTGTCCTCTATGCTGATGTCAGTGAGCTAATAAAGTGCTACGCTTAAAAACCGCGATATTGTACTGAAAAGCTTGGCATGAAGCCAATTTTAAGAAACAATCGAATTTCACTAAAAAAATGTTGAAGCATATGATGAAAAGAATTGTCATGACAAGCGTAGTTATTGCGCTAACCGGTTGTGTTGAAAGTAAACCGACAGTGCGAGAGATCTGCCAGGCAAGTCCCGCTTTGTGCAGTGACTTAAACGATGACAACTGGTGCAACTCAGAACGTAGGCAACTTATTTTTAGTCGATATAAGCTTCACCAAAAAGAAACCAGTGAAAATCAGTATTTTTTAATGAGGGACCTGCAAACTTACGCTCAATGTATTGAGTTGGCATCGACTATAGAGCATAAAAAGTTAAAAAGTAAGCAATCAAGCCGCATAGAAGCTTTTATAAATTCTCAAAAAAACATAAAACAACTTGCTGAGCGAACGGCAGATTCCGAGCACCCTCTCTGGCTCTATTGGCACTGGTCAAACCGCGGTAATGAAGAGGCTTTACAGAAACTGTTGGCCTTAGAAGGAACACCGAAACTTGAGAAGCCAGAGCTTAAACTGGCCTTGGCGACCTACTACGCCAAACATGATTCAAAGAAAACCTTTAAGCTTCTCTACAATGCAATGAGGTTGTATCGTCCGGGCGACCGTATCAACCCAGAGATTCCTTCGACGCTCGTTTCCATGTACTTAAAAGAGGAAAAACCAGCGAAAGCTTATATCTGGTCCCAGGTAGCCTGGGAGTTAGGTCAGGACAACCTGGATAAAAACAGTATGAAAAATATTGTCAACGCCAGCGATGCCCAATACGAACAGTGGGACGAACAAGCCCAAGCCATTGTCGAAAAACTCAGGGACGGCAACTTTCGTGGCTATTACTCATCATCTTCATGACGCATTGATAATGAGTTAACACAATAACGCTGTCCAGTTTCAGTCGGGCCATCGTCAAATACATGGCCCAGGTGTCCGCCGCAGCGACTGCAAATTATTTCGGTGCGTACCATGCCATGTGTTGAGTCTTCAACATAGTTAACGGCTCCCGAAATCGCTTTATCAAAGCTGGGCCAACCGCAGTGTGCGTCAAATTGATGGGTTGCCTCAAAAAGCTTTTGCCCACAACCCGCACAGCGATAAACGCCGTCTTTGTCACAGCTTAAATACTTACCTGAAAACGGTCTCTCAGTACCCTTTTCCCTCAATACGGAGTAGGCTTCACTTCCCAGTTGTTCACGCCACTCCTGTTCGGTTTTATTTTTCCAGTCGTCTTCACTCATATACGGCTAGCTCCTCTATATTCCTGTTAAATCTCGTACTACTGTAACAGTGATTGTGCTAAACTTAACCCTACATTCATGGCTAATTTTTGCTGAGGTTTTGCATGCTTCGTCGTACCAAAATTGTAACTACTCTCGGGCCAGCTACTGACTCTGAAGAGACTCTAAGAGAGCTTATTAAAGCTGGTGCCAATGTTGTTCGTTTAAACTTCTCTCATGGTAATGGTGATGATCACAAGCAACGCGCGGCTATGGTAAGAAAAATAGCCCGTGAACTGGATGCACACGTCGCTATTTTAGGTGACTTACAAGGCCCTAAAATTCGTATTGCACGCTTTCAGCAAAAGCACATTACATTATCGGCTGGTGATACCTTCATTTTAGACGCTGAACTTGAAAAAGACAGCGGTGACCAGAACCGAGTTGGACTGGATTATAAAGACCTACCTAATGATGTTAATCCTGGCGATATTTTATTGCTCGACGATGGCCGTATTCAGTTAAAAGTCGAAAAAATAAACGGTAGCCAGGTGAAAACCAAAGTGACCATTGGTGGCCTGCTTTCTAATAATAAAGGCATTAACCGGCAAGGCGGTGGCTTATCCGCTGCCGCGCTAACCGAGAAAGATCTGGTAGACATTAAACTGGCTGCGGAAATTGGTGTCGACTATCTTGCGGTTTCTTTCCCTCGTTGTGGCGATGACATAAACCGGGCTCGTCACTTATTACGTGAGGCTGGCGGGCAAGGCGTGTTGTGCGCCAAGATAGAGCGCGCAGAAGCCGTAGCCAGCGAACATGCACTGGACGATATTATCAGAGCATCCGATGCCGTTATGGTTGCCCGGGGTGACTTAGGCGTCGAAATTGGCGATGCTCAACTGGTTGGTAAGCAAAAACAAATCATTTCCCGGGCTCGCCAGTTAAACCGGGTAGTGATTACTGCCACCCAAATGATGGAGTCCATGATTGAAAACCCAATGCCCACTCGTGCTGAGGTAATGGACGTTGCCAACGCAGTGCTGGATGGGACGGATGCCGTGATGTTATCTGCCGAAACTGCTGCGGGTAAGCACCCGGTTGCTACGGTAAAAGCTATGGCTGAAATTTGTTTGGGTGCAGAGACGCATCCATCAGCTCAACTGCGCCATCAGGACCTTGAAGAAATGTTCTCCAGCATTACTGAAGCCACTGCTATGTCAGCCATGTACGCAGCAACCCATTTAAACGGCGTTACAGCTATTATCGCGTTAACTGAGTCAGGGTTTACCGCCAAATTGATGTCCAGAATAACATCTCACTTGCCGATATTTTCGCTATCTCGTCATTCACACAGTCGTGATAAATCAGCGCTCTACCGCGGTGTATACCCAATTAACTTTGACTCAACCAGTGTGAGTAACCCAATAGACGAAGCGATACAAGTCGTTAAGAAAAGTGGGCATATTAAAACCGGAGATTTAGTGATACTCACTCACGGCGACGTAATGGAAACGGTCGGTTCAAGCAATACCTGCAAAATGATCGAAGTCCGTTAATCGCTAAAATCGCTGATTAACGAATCAATAAGGTTGATGTACTCATCGGCCTTATTGATTACTTTCTCCCGCTGCTCATTAGTCAGACTTTGGTACATCTCCCACAAAAACTGTCTCCGACGCTCACTACTTTGTTCTCGTTGTTTTTGAAAACTTTTACTTCTCAGCTGTTGAGGGTTAACAATTAAAGATGCCAGCCGGTCTTTATCCAGTGGTTGGTTCAATAACACTTTTTCAAATTCAGTCAACCAGCGGGAGCGATAACTTAACCATTCTCCCTGTAGTCCAGGGGAGTCATTGACCCAACGACGCAGTAACTTATCCTGCTCTTCCGTTAAATCACCAATAATATCTTCTAAGTCTTCTTCTACCTCGGTGACGCGGTCAAGCCTTTGCAATATAGGATTGTCTTGTTTGTCTTCCTGCCAACGCTGGTAGCGTTCTTCCTGAGCTTCTTCCAAGCGAGCAATCAGTTGCTGACGTTGTTTGACACTGAGCGTGCTAATCAGGTCTGATTCCGCTTCGAGTTGCTCAAGCACATTTCGCCAAAAGACCCAGAGAGTATTCTCGAAAGCTTCTATGTCTCTCAGGGTTAAAGACCGAGTCTTAACTTTATCTCGTAGGGCCTTCAGTTCACTGCGGTACAATGGGAGTTGCGTTTGAGCGTGCCATTGATGCATTGCATCTATTTTTTGAGCAAGCACCTTCTCCTGCTGGTCGTTTAAATCGACATAATCTTTTACTTTCCACTCCACCAAAGTATCGGCAAATTGGTAGCCTATATTGGCAGTGCAACCCGCGATAATGGCAAGAACCGTTAGTACACCCAATAGTCGATACATGATCAGCTCAGAATAAGTTGTTTTATACGGTCTTTATAACTACGGCTAACTTTCAGTTTTTGACCATTCTTGAGTTGTAAATGGTATTCCCCATTTTGCTGATTACAGAGTTTTTCGACCTGTTTTATGTTGACGATGGCCGATCGGTGCACACGCTGAAACAACTTAGGATTTAAATCTTGTTCAAGTTCTTTCATCGTACGGCGCAGAATATGGGTGTCCTCTCCTGCGTGAATACACATGTAATCGCCTGCCGCATCGACCCATTTAATGTCTTTAACCGCTACTCGAGTTATTTCTCCACTGTCTTTTATTGCAATATAATCTGGGTACTCATCGGCAGCAATAGCTTCTCCTGCTGCGAGTCTCTCAAGCAAAGTATCAGCATCCTGACCGGTAACCTCAGCGACCAGATTTATCAGCTTATCCTGCTGCTCATCATTAACATTTTGATGCTCACTTATTACACGCTTAATGCATTCAGCTAAACGATCGTCATCAACCGGTTTTAATAAATAATCCAGCGCTCTTACCTCAAAAGCCTTAATAGCGTAAGAGTCATAAGCTGTGACAAAAACAACAAGTGGAAGTTTACCCTGTCGTTCCTGAACCGCCTGTAATACTTCAAAGCCATTCAACCCGGGCATTTGAATATCTAAAAACACCAAGTCAGGCTTTTGATCTGCGATGACATCGACCGCTTCCCGACTGGTTTTGCACTCGGGCAGCAACTGCAGTTGTTCAAATGCTTCCAGGCGAATAGCCAATCCCTTTCTGGCAAGGGATTCATCGTCAACGACCAACGTTCTCAACTGCTTCATTATTGGTTCTCCAATGTTTCAATCGGGATCGTAATGCGAACACAAAGGCCACTGTCCTGCCCTTTTATCATCTCAAATTTGTAATTCTTACCATACAAAGATTTGAGCCTTTGGCGTGTGTTATTAAGTCCAACACCATCTTTCCGGAAGAGCTTTTCGGCGTCCGTTTGAATTTTAGGACCGTTGTCGCATATTTCTAAAACTAAGTTCCCATTATCTGACCAGGACCGGACTCTAATCTGCCCTACCCCTTCAACATTCGAAATTGCGTACTTTATCGAGTTTTCAATGAGCGGTTGGCATATCAAGCTTGGAACTAATGTGTTCTTTGTATCAGAAGATAGATGAATATCAATTTCAAGCTGCTCATCAAAGCGCACTTTCTCTATATCAAGATACAGAAGAAGCGCATCAACCTCTTTTTCCAGAGTTACTTTTTTTATCGGTTCATTATCTAACGAAAACCGTAAAAAATGGCTGAGCTTATTGACCATTAAATTAGCTTTTTGGTTGTCTTTTAATAAAATAAGCGTGGATATCGCGTTAAGTGTATTAAAGAGAAAGTGGGGGTTAAGCTGATACCTGAGCATTTTTAGCTGAGCTTGATGAGCCATAGATGACGCCAACAAAGCTTTCTGCTTTTCTTCTTGCAGCATCTGATAATACTTAATGCCGAAGTACAAGCCACTCCAACTTAAAACGATATAAAACTTGGCCAAACTGTTCTTTAGGTAAAAGAATGGGCTATCGGGGCGAAAACCGAATTTGTAAATCTCCCAATAAGTTGCATTATCGACAATGGCCCAGGCAACTGCGGTAATATATGAAACGCCAACAGCAATTAGCACCATAAGTGCCGGTGGCATCTCCCATATTCTGCGATAAAGGTACCTAAGAGGTATTGTAATTAGAAAGCCAGCATAGGCACCCAAGATAATAATCAGCGTGTATATGTCACGCATTTCGTGCATTAGTGAACCAATGTAGTTCACTAATGCATACCCAATCCACCCACCGGCCTGTAGCAGCCAAAAGAACCGATTTCGGTTATCCATCAGCAATTGCCATTGCGTTTTAATCGGTTTCTTCATAGTTATCTTGATGACTCTAATCTTGATAGCTCGTCAATATCAACCAAACTTCCGGAGAAGAGTGAGTTCACCTCGTCTTTTTGATTCCCCATAAACTGAACACCGAGCTCAACTTGATCATCAACCTGCTTTATTTGCCGGACAATGGCGTTTAGCGTTAGCTCGCCGTTATTTTTCTGTTCTATCTTAAGTGCAATTTTACTGCCATTTTCCCATGTCTCGTCTAACTTCCCTTCCGGATTCTCGTGTTTTAGACGACAGCCACTTTCAGAAACATCCAAAACATGCCCATTAAACGTTTGTTCTTCACCGTTTACTGAAAGCCCTGAAACTGAGGCTGACAGGAACGCATCGAAACGACGCCCTTTTCTAATAACCCGGTGTTCAACTTGGCTCGGCCATAAAATAAACAGCATTTTGGTCGGATGAGAGATAACGTAACTGACCTCACTACGGAAGGCGCAAATTTCTCCACTTTCATTTTCTAATACAAAACGCACAATAACCGGTGTTTTTTCTTGTAAAAGATCACGCACATCCTTGTATTTTCGGACATCTGGCATGTTCACGATAACCCAGCGATCTTTAACTGCACCAATAAACTCTGAATAAAATCTGGCAGGTACATTCGAACTGGATAACTGAACTTCAATTTTCTGACCGGTGGCAAGCTCTGAAATTTTGCTGGACATAGGGGTCTCTTTGAGGTGAAACGATATGTTACTATGATCGCTAGTTGTCAGGCTGTGTCAAGCAAAGGAGCGTCCCTTGATCGCTTACGATATAACACCCGTCGATTTACATGGGCATTTATTTAGTCTCTCTCTCACCATAGAGCAACCTAATGATGAGCAGGAATTATGGCTACCAAACTGGATTCCTGGAAGCTATCTAATACGAGACTTCAGTAAAAACATCATTGGTTTGCACGCTGAAACTAACGGGCAGCCGCTGGGAGTTAAACAGATAGCTAAAAATCGCTGGAAGCTAGAGCCTTACAAACACCCTGTGACTGTGCATTATCAAGTTTATGCCTGGGATTTATCGGTTCGATCAGCTTATCTTGACCAATTTCATGGCTTCTTTAACAACACCAGCTTATGTCTGGCTGTTGACGGCCAGACTGATCTACCCTGTCAAGTCCATCTGCACGCGCCACCACAAAGCCCTGAATGGAAAGTGGCCACCGGTATGCCCCGAAAGACGGGTAACGCGCATTCATGGGGCACGTTTTACGCTGATAATTATGATGCGTTAATCGATTATCCTTTCCTTATGGGTGATTTAACTATTGAAGAGTTTATTGCTCATGGCATTAAACATTCGTTTGTTTTAAGTGGTCGTCATTTCGCAGATACCGCTAGAATAACAGCCGATTTGGCTCGTATTTGCGAGACACAACTCACTCTATTTGATGAAGCGCCATTTCAGTCATATACATTTCTTACAATGGTTGTCGGTAACGGTTTTGGTGGGCTCGAACACAGAAACTCGACAGCGCTGTTGTGCAGTAGAAAAGACTTAATCAGCGCTCATCAGTATGAGATGAATGACAATTATCAGACGTTTCTCAGCCTATGCTGCCATGAGTACTTTCACAGCTGGAATATAAAAACCCTAAAACCCAGATCATTTCTTCCGTATCAACTTGAGCAAGAGTCTTACACTGAGCAGCTCTGGTTTTATGAAGGAATGACCTCTTACTTTGATGATTATCTTCTGCACACCAGCGGCATTATTAATGAGAAACGTTATTTAAAATTGCTTGGTGATACCCTGTCACGCGTAGAAAGGGGTCCAGGCCAATATCAACAAAGTGTTACTGAATCCAGTTTTCTGGCATGGACCAAGTTTTATCAGCAGAATGAAAATGCGCCCAACAGCATTGTCAGTTACTACGCTAAAGGTGCATTAATCGCCCTTAGCCTTGACCTGATGCTACGGTTGCAGTCCGAGCATAAGCTAACGTTAGCAAAGGTAATGAAAGACCTTTGGCACGAGTTTGGTAAAACGGCAATTGGTACTGCTGACGATACCGTTTTGAGTTGGCTGAACCAGTATCCTGGCATCGATGTCGCCGATTTTTTAAAAGAGGCTCTGTATAACAAAGAGTCACTTTCACTTATCGAGTTATTACAGAATTTCGGCGTCTGTGTTGAAAGACAGGTGCCCACGGACGACAACAGCAGCGGTGGCAAAATAGCTGAAAAGCCTGCAAGAGTTAATTTTGGTGCCAAGTATAAGTCATCACCCCAAGGGCTCGAAGTAGTCAGCGTTTACCATGATGAAACTGCTCATCACGCTGGTTTAGCGGCTGGCGACAGGATCATTGCTATCGACCATTTGCAGGTCACTGAACAATCGATAAAAACCATTCTCGATAGATATGTTCCCGGCGACACCGTAACGCTTCATGCGTTTCGCCGAGATGAATTAATGACCCTGACGCTAACCTGGCTTGAGCCAGCAAAAAGCAGTTACTTGCTGAGCATTGAGCAGCCCGATAAACTTAAAGGCTGGCTAACGCCCTCGGATTAATTCTGATAAAGCTGGGGAAGTAAGGCTGGATCCAGACGTTCATTTCCCCAGTTCACGCGCCAGTCAAGGTGTGGACCTGTTGCCCGGCCTGTTGCGCCGATTTCGCCGATAGAATCGCCCTGCTGCACTTTATCGCCCACTTCGACATGGAGCTCACTAAGATGTAAATAGGTGGTCGTTATTTTATAACCATGCTCGATGATAATTGTGCCACCAGAGTAAAATAAGTCCGGTTCTGCTAACACAACGTTGCCAGGCCACGGTGCTTTAACAGGCGTGCCCGTTGGCCCCGCAATATCTTCACCATAATGAGGGTTACGAGGTTCACCGTTAAAAATACGCTGACTACCATAAACGCCACTGATACGACCTTCTGCAGGCTTGACCACTGGTGTTAAGAAATCGGTTCGAGTCGTTTTTGTTTGTCTTGCCAGCCAAACTTTCTCCGCCTCTTTTCGTGCTCTTTTTATCTGTGCCGGGTCTGGTGTGACTGTCTTTTGTGGGACGCCATTGACCCGGTCAATTTTATAATCACGGGACTCTAAAGTCAGTTTCCGTGTGACTTTGTTGCCGTTTTTCGTAACCACGAGGGTATTTTCCAGCGGCGACTTTCGAGGAAAGCCGAAAACAATATATCCCTGCGATGTAACCTCCAGAGGCTCACCGTTTAGCGTAGCGGTAACGCCAGGCTCAGATTTAGCCAAAATTAAAGCACCTTGCGTCAACGTGCCTTTGATTTCCAGGGGCAGAGGTTGTTCAGCAACAGCAACACTTGCCGAACTCAATAACAAAGTAACGACGCTAATGAATTTACGCATAAGCTATAGCTCCCTTTCCAACGCCTTCGAAAGCTCGAACTTCTACTTTTTTGCCAGGGTTTTCGGCCTTTATCTCTGAGGCCAGATAGTCAGCTATGCATTCGACAGTCGAATCTTTTTCAATAACGAAGTTTTCCGTGTTAGGAACAATTAACTCAAACAACCCCTGATCAGCCGTATAACTGTAACAGGTATGAGTAGAGTCAGACGTTTCGTCCTGTGCCGCTTTCGAGAGTTTCAGACAGCTATGAGAGCGGACGTCTTCCTGTGTTCCTAAATAGATATCCTGCCATTTATCAGACCATTCTTTTTCCAATACCGGTTGGCGGATATTATCGAGTCGAATCTGAATTTTAGACCGGTGACCATGGGCAATTCTCTGGCAATTACCGTCATGTTTTTTCAACCCGTGAGTATAGTGATAGTAAAAGCCATCAATGTTTTCGGGACGAAGGAATAACTGCAAGCCTTCGACATTAAGAGGCAGCTCACGTTTAATGACCGCTTTTAGATAATCAGTAACTGTCTCAACAGAAACCACATTAGAATCAATAAAAGCAAAGGCGTCAGCAGGACAGAATAAGTGAATAGAATGCTTGTTGGGACGTAAAAAATCGACCCAGTTGGCACTGTCATCAGAATTATGAGTGACCCGCGTGCATTGGTGCTCTGCCGGCACAAGCAGCTTATGATCAACCGAGTCATCAATGATGGCTTTCACTTGTTTTTTGACTCGCCCGAAGTCCAATACCATAGACTGCTCATTTAAAGCGCCGTCCAATACAATATCGACAACCCAGCTCTCCCCCACAATGCCCCGTTTAGGGCAAAGGTAAGAGCAATCAATAACGGTCAAATCATTCACAAATAACTGCATAGTGAGGCTTTTCTCATCCCTTCTTCAATAACGGCCCCCAGTATAACCTGAAATGCCTTATCAGATAAGCTCAATCAGGTTGGCCCATTCCCACAATAATTTTAGAGAAAGTAAGATTAACGCGGCACCCATTGCCCTATCCACCCAGTGGCTGTATTGCCAGAGTGTTTTGAATATCCGAGGGTGAGTTAATAGCCAGGTTAAAAACAAAAACCACAGACCAGTCGCAATAATCAGATAAATACCATAACCAAACTTAACGCTAAATGGCGTTTCCGGGGAAATAATTGTGGTAAACAGAGTTAAAAAGAAAATGGTCGCTTTTACGTTTAAGCCATTGGTAATAAATCCAACGATAAACGCTTTACGTTTGCGGGGTTGGGTTGCAGCTAACTCTCCATCCGACATGTCTTTTCGCGGTTTAGCTCTAATGGCCTGTGTTCCTATGAAGCCTAAATACAAGGCGCCTGCACAGAGCAGCGTCTGATACAGCCAATCGGTTTGGTGAATAATAAGTGCTACGCCGATGAGAGAGTAAGTCACATGAATAATGATGCCAGCAGCGATCCCCAGACTGACCCAATACCCGGCTTTTCGACCAAAACTAAGGCTATAGCGCGACACTACAGCAAAGTCTGGGCCCGGGCTTGCCACTGCAAACAGATGGATTAAGGCGATGGTTAAAAATTCACTCCAATAGGACAACACAAACTCCTTATTGCGCAACTGCACTTTAGATGCCAGAATCAAAGTTACTTTTTGTTAATTACAGATTACTATTAATCAATATGAAAAACACTAAACTTCCGTCGTTAAATGCACTAAGAGTGTTCGATGTTGCCGCCCGCAGCGGCTCCTTTAAACAAGCATCTCAAGAGCTAGGCGTTACTCAGTCAGCCGTCACTCGACAAATACAAACGCTGGAAGAACAACTTGAAGTTCGGTTGTTTCAGCGTGACAACAGGGTTCATTCTTTAACGCCGGTTGGTCTTGAACTCGCTCCTCAAATTGAACAGATATTTGAGCAGTTAGAGCGCACTATAGAACGTACCCGAAACCTTAGTGACAATACAACAACGCAGTTAACCGTCGCCATCAGTTCTGAGCGACTGCGTTTTTGGTTAGCAGCAAAGTTACCCGATTTTCATTCGCTGTATCCCCACATCCAGTTAAGCTTTAGCCGTTGCAACGAACATTTTGTTAATGAAAGCGCCGCAGAAATGGCTTCTGCAATCCAGCATCAAAGCTGGGATTTGGCCATTGGTTACGGAAAAACAACCGACAAAAATATCCAATCCATTGCTTTGCAAAAAAATCAGTTGGTTCCGGTTTCAGCCATTCAAACAAACGAATCCCCTTTTCAATTGCCCTGGTTGATAAATCCGGAAAACCCTGACCATCAGGCAATGCTAAAAGCCTATAGCCAACAACTAAAATCAACGCACATGATCCACTGCAACGATGCTCAAATGTCACTGGATTTGTCAGCGGCCGAGCAAGCCATCGCGCTCATCGACAGCAGCCTCATTACTGCCGGTTTGTCGAATTTAAAGGTTTATAATGATTACGCTCGACCCTGTCAGTATTCACTAAGTATATTTTACCGAAAGCGTCAGCGTCAGCCGGTTGCCTTGGTCGCTTTTATAAAATGGCTACAATTAATAATTTCCTGAATGTTATTCAGAACCTTTATTCTTGGAACCAGACGACCATTTACATACAAGCGTGAATGTATGTAAAATGCCCGCTCCCTAATTATTGGAGAGTGAGATGTGGTTAAAAACATCACTGGTAGTACTGATAATATCAAGTTTTTCTTCGTTTGCAGACGAAGTTCATTTAACCGGGGCGTATTCGACAGACCAATTGCGTGGTATCAGGGCGGGTTACAGAGTAACTGATTTGCCTATTGAGCTCCCTGAATGGATTGGGTCTCCGACTGTTCATGTAGAAGCGGCTTTGAATCACTGGCAGGATTCTAACAATACGGCTGATAACATTACGGCGTTTTCTATCAGCCCCATCCTTTCCTGGAAAATAGCAGGGACGCAACGGCCATTGTATTTTGAAGCCGGTATCGGCGGCAGCTATTTTGATAAAACTCGTATCGGTAACAGGCGTCTGTCAACGCAGTTCCAATTTGAGGACAGAATGTCTTTATCCTGGCAATATGACAAGAGCACCCCAGCTCATATCAGTCTGGGCTATACCCATTATTCTAATGCTGACATAAAACTCCCTAATGATGGGCTGGATTTTTTCTGGCTAAGCTGGGCGGTACCAATTTAGTCCCTTATTCATTAGCGTTATCCAGTTGAACTTGCTACATTTACGTTTAGGTTTTAACTCAACAGGAGGCTTTATGAAACGCCAACTTCTTAAATTGTCTGCCGTCGCAGCTAGCGCTTTAGTTCTTTCTGCCTGTGGTAGTCCTGAGTCAGGAACGACACAATGTACAATGGAGCCTCAGGAAAACTGGTTGGATCAAGGTCAGTTTCAGCAATCGCTAAAGGATCAAGGCTATAAAATAAGTGAGTTCAAAGTAACCGAAGGTAACTGTTACGAAATTTATGGCGTTAACCAAAGTCAGCAAAAAGTTGAAATATACTTTAACCCTGTCGATGGCAGCGTTGTAAAAAAAGAAGTCGAATAACCGTTATAAAAGGCAGTACCAATGATCATTTGGGATAAATTTGTTCGATCGTTTCACTGGTTATTGGTGCTGTGTTTTTGCCTCAATTATTTTTTTCTTGAACACGGAAGCAATTTCCATCAGGCAGTCGGGTATACCGCCGCGGTATTAGTCGTTATGCGAATAGTCTGGGGGGTTATAGGCCCTTACAATGCTCGATTTAGTAGTTTCACACCTTCAGTTCCAGGTATTAAAAAGCACCTGTGTGAGCTTAAACAAAGAAAAGTTAAACAAGAGCAGGGGCATAATCCCCTTGGTGGGCTAATGGTATTTGTAATATTAGTACTCTTTTTATTACAAGCCGTGACGGGGTTTCTCCGAGAAGAAATTACCGCTTTATACGGAAATAGTGTTTTAACCTCTATTCATTCGATTTCAGCAAATACTATTTTCTTCTTTTCCATTCTTCACATCATAGCGGTGATTTTTACCGCCTACTTCGGTAGAGTAGAGCTTATTAAGCCCATGATTAGTGGTAAACGTCGAATAAAATAAGATGACTGATAACGAAAAACAAAGAGACCGAATATTTCAGGTTTCAAGTAACCGTGAAAACCCCTCTCATAAGCTGCGTTACATTGAAGCATCCGCTCCTGATGAGAGCGACTGCCGCCTATGTATTGGCTCTCTCACTACAAACCACGAAGGGCCTAATCAGGCTTTAGTAAAAAATGCGGTTTCATCGGATATCCCTCAAATAGCTTTCTTAGAAAAACAGGCTTACGCTAAACAGGCGTACCCTCCTCTTCTTTTTTATCAGGCTTTAAGGCAGTGGCCAGACACGTTTTTATCGCTGAAGCTCGATAATAAAATTGTAGGCTACAGCCTTATGGTACCAACTTCCGGTACAACCTTATCACTTATGTCCTTATTGGTTAGCGAAGCATTTCAGGGGCAAGGCTTAGGCAAGGGGCTCCTATACGAATCAATTAGGGTCGCAAGTAAACTGAACTATCAACGTGTGGAATTAAGCGTTTCACCGGTTAATCATTCGGCAATTTATTTATATGAAAACTCGGGCTTTAATACGACTGAAAGTGTGGATGATTATTTGGGACCCGGAGAACACCGTCTGTTGATGACGCTTTTACTCGATAAAGAATGACAATGTCATCCCTCGATTTATTTATCAATGACTCCTCAACACCGTTAAATACAGAAATCGGAGAGCAAGCCACCCTGTTTCATCAGTTTCTATTTCAGAATGATCAAATGATTTTGAACGAGATCCGCAACGTAGTAAAACTCTCTCCTCTACGTCACTTAAAAACGCCCTCTGGACATAAAATGTCAGTTAAAAGCAGCAATTGCGGAGTTTATGGGTGGGTAAGCGACGAAAACGGCTATCGCTATCAAAAAAGCGACCCTGTCACCGGTGAATTATGGCCTCAAATGCCATCTATTATCAAAATGAAAGCAGTGGAAGTGGCTGAGCTAGCAGGGTTCAAAAACTTCGAGCCTGATGCCTGCCTTATTAATGTGTATATGCCAGGCGCTAAAATGGGGTTGCATCAGGATAGGGACGAAGCCGATTTCACCCAACCCATTGTGTCATTTTCATTCGGGTTACCTGTAACGTTTATGTGGGGAGGGTTTAAACGTTCAGATAAATACCAGAAATTTAGCCTTCAACATGCTGACGCCCTTGTATGGGGTGGTGAAGACAGACTTCGGTATCATGGCGTTCAACAGCTCAAAGAGGCCACTCATCCAGTCACAGGCCGCTGCAGGGTCAACTTAACAATACGCCAGGCTTGCTAACTAATACTTGGCAAGTTGTTCCATGTAATCAAAGATATCGTATTCTTTTGCCTTCTCCATCAGTTCCCTTTTCTTCTCGAAACACAGACTTTCAGTAGAGACATTAAACTCTTCAAACAGCTGAAAGCTTTGCGACAACAAAGCGCTGTCACGTTGATTAAAATTCCCCTTATGCTTACTTGCCCAATAATGCGCATGGTGGAAGAGTTGCTCAGACACTTTGGCAAAAACAAGTGGGTTAAGAACACGGTAATGACGATATTGCTGAAAGCGCTGATAATTCGCTTTACCTTCCTCAGTCAAAAGTTCCATAGGCTCGTCGACAAGCATATAATTATAGAGGTATCGATTATTAAGGGCCGCAAGTCGCTGCCAGTATTCCCTTTCCTCATCATCTTCGCAGGTATCCAGACGCGCACTCAGTTCCGAAATATCATAGAATCTAAAGTTCTTTAATAAATGACTGCGCATGAATCGGATAAATGACTCAGGCTGCTGAACAGAAAAGTTTTCAAACACTTCGAACAGCTCAAGTGTGATGTAATTGAATTTAGGTTTCAGCGTTTCATACTGAACGAGCAAACGTTGAAACCGTGGACTTTCTCTAAGCGGCTTTAAATCTTCATCATTGAATAAGCTTGCCATACCCGAATAGCGAAAATTCAAAGCTAATTCTATGCAATCTAGCGCACTCTCTTCCTCATCGGCTAGCCAGTAAACACAGGCGGCATTATGCAAAATAGACGGGTTTATCCAACTGTAATGCGCCATACTGAGATAAAGCTGAATTCCTGCATCAAGAAACGATGGATCAGGCTGACGCTTATACGCATCGCAGCAAAGAGCCAGATAATATTGTATCAGGTTGTAAAACTCCGAAGTTTCTCTGTACGTTTCCCACTTCTCATCAAAATTTTTGCTAAACCATTTCTCTATCAACTCTAATGATTTTAAAGTTGAAAAGTCTTCAACTGCGGGCAACTGCATACCCTTACCCAAATTGTTGTCATTTGCAGCTTCATTAACAACCACAGTATTTCTGGCCTTTTCGGCTTGTTCTAAAGAGCGGTATACCTTGTCTCCGATAACCACATAATGTTTATCGGCTAATCCATAAGGCTTAACAGCAGCAGTCGCCACATCCAGTTCGGTTAAACAAGTGCAGTGACCCGTCGTATGGTTGTAGGAATAGATAAAACAGCCGTTGAAAAAATAGCTGTACTGAGCATCATTTTCCAGCGGATTACTGTGCCCCAGAAACGTGGGAGTCTCCGGTGTCACATTGACTGAGGTATTGGTTATTGTGCTCACAGCTAGCTCCTGTCACAGGTTATTAAAGGCCATTACAGGTTAATTAATAGACAGGTTTAAGACTATCTTTGCCACGTCCCCTATAAAAGCGCCTTTACAGAACTTTAACCTTTACTAACAATTTTTGACCAGAAGCCAAGACAACTAACGAGGCCCCTACAGTTAGCAAAATTTTTTAATTATGAGCTAAATAGTAGTTTATATTCGTGGAAAGACATAAAGAATCAACTGACGAAACTAGGCTAGTTTGGATATTCTTTTGATCTTTTCCTAGATTTAGTTCGTGTACAAAAGAACAGGTTAACGAAAACAGGACATTCCAAAAGGCTATAAAAAAGTAACTGTAATGAGCCGAGTATGAGTGTAAATGGAAAGGATATGAGGTGAAGCATGAGCCATAAATTAGACATTCAGGACATTGACGAGATTACTCATAACGTCAGAAGGATCCGGCTGACTAAACCCGAAGGGTATGAGTTCACACCGGGACAGGCAACCGAAGTCGCCGTTGACCGCGATGGCTGGAGGGATGAAAAACGCCCATTCACCTTTACCTCCCTCAGCAGTGACCCATGGTTAGAATTTGTGATTAAGATTTATCCTGACCATGAGGGCGTAACCGAGCAGATCGGGCAGCTCGCTAAGGGGGATGCGTTAATCATCGGCGATCCCTGGGGCACAATAGAATATAAAGGCGAAGGAACATTTCTGGCTGGAGGTGCTGGAGTGACACCTTTTATCGCCATTTTGCGAGACTTGCACAACAAAGGAAAGATAGGAAAGAATCAGTTAATTTTTTCCAATAAAACCGATCAGGATATTATCCTGAAAGAAGAATTCGAAGCGATTCTGGGCGACCAGTTTATTAATGTTATTACCCAGGAAAAGCCATCAGACAATCATATTTTCTTAGATGGCGTTATCGATAAGGAGTTTTTGAAATCGCATATTGAAGACTTTACTCAGGCCTTTTATGTGTGCGGTCCCGAACCATTTAACGACAGCATCATGGACACGCTTAAGGCGCTCGGCGCTAGCCCTGACTCATTAGTATTTGAAGAATAAGCGCTTTATTAAGCTAATAAGGAGGCATTATGATACCGAATTTTGGAATGGGAACCTTTCGTCTAAAAGGACCCACTTTAACCGAACTGATTACTGAGGCCGTTCAAATGGGTTATCAGCAAATCGATACTGCCCAGGCCTATGAAAACGAGGCGGACGTTGGTAAAGCACTCGCTCAAACGCAATCCGATGATGTCTTCGTGACGACTAAGGTCTGGCATGAAAATCTTAAACACCAGCACGTGCTGGACAGCTTAAAAACGAGTTCCGATAAGCTACAGCGTGACTGTATCGATCTCGCGTTGATCCACTGGCCTTCGCCAAATGATGAAGTTCCGCTGGAAGAGACGCTCGACGCGTTAACAGAAGCGAAAGAACGCGGGCTGATTAAACATTTTGGTGTTTCTAACTTTACCATAGACCTCTTAGAGCGAGCGACTCAACACGTTGGTTCAGAAAATATCATGACCAACCAAGTTGAAGTACATCCCTTTATGCAAAACCGAAAGGTTACCGAATCCTGCCAGCAAAAAGGCGTTAAAGTGACAGCCTATTTACCATTGGCCAAAGGTGAAGTCATGAGCAACAGCACGTTACAGAAAATTGCTCATGAACATAACGCGACAGCGGCACAAGTGGCCATCGCATGGGAATTACATAAAGGTTATGTATCCATCCCTTCCACCACCAAAGTCTCGCATCTGCGATCGAATTTTGCCGCACAGAAATTGCAATTAACCGATCAGGACATGGCGGATATTGAGGCTATAGATCAAGGTGAACGAATGATCGACCCAAGTTTCGCGCCTGACTGGGATTAGCGCGTGAGACGCTGGCGTCGATGGTTATGGCGTCTCCTTTTGACAGTTGGCAGCCTGGTGCTGTCGCTGTCACTGTTGGCTGGGGTGGGTCTGCTGATTGGCAAGCTCATTGTCGACCAGCAGTTAGCTAAATTCGGCGAGACAGAATGGTCGGTAGAGATTGCCAGTGTATCCTCAAGGCAGATTGTATTTGAGCAGATTTCATTAACGCTCAGAAGACCGCCTGAGGCTGAACCAGAAGCGGATAAGGAAGAGCCGTCGCCAGTAACCCTAGCCAGCTTGTTAAGAACACCTTTACCGACTTGGTTACCTGAAAAGATCACAATTAACGAGCTGATCATTCGGGGTCGTGCACTAGTCCCCTACTCGCCTGTTAAAGCGCAATTGACGCTAATAACAGAGCCGCAAAAGCTCGATATACAACTGCAAACACCCGAGTCGCTTGAACTTGTGGTCACCCGCGCTGATGCCAGTATCATGGTTAGCGCAACCCACGCGCTGGGTACGGCGTCGCTCGACTATCAACTCTCAAACGGCCAGTTAATTGTAGCCGCGCACATTGACTTACCACGACTAACGGTAGAAACGCCACCAACTCCCCTTACTGTAGAGACCGATACCGTTGATATTTCGGTAAAAGGGTCCCTCTCGCCCAAGGTGGCAGTAAGCGACCTTAATGAAGTTGTAGAAGGTTTTTCTGGTCACGTTGCAGCCAATCTACCCGATGGCAGCAAATTAATGAGCGAGACATTGGCAACAGAGCTTGGCGGTGATATCGAGCTACAGTTAAACAACGGGATTATTCAAAGTTATCGTTTATTGGTACATGGCGATTTACTTCACTGGCCGGAGTTACCACTTCCGTTAGATACCATCGCGTGGCAGCTTAGAAGTCAGGAGCAGCTGACCATTAAAGCAATGGATTATCAGCAAATAGTAAGCAAATCCCGCTGGCCGCTAGAGCTCACGGCAAAGGTAAACGGCGCGGCAGCGAAAGACTTAGTGATTAAAGGTAATGGCGCGTTAATACTAAACAGCGGTGCGTTTAAACAACTGCGTCTACCCCGGCTAGCACTGAGTGCAGAGAGACTTAGGCTCGAAATGCCGGATAATCCGTTACAAAAAATAACGGCTGAATCATTTAATTTCTCCGGAAACTTAGCCATCGACAGTAAAGAAATGCTGATTGAATCTACCGGTAAATCGTCCGCGTTGTTAACAACACCATACGCCAAGTTCGACCTGACAATGCAACAGGCGTCAGCCCGTTTGCCGATGAATGCTCCTCAAAACGCAGACGCATCGGCATTATTGAAACTTGATAACTTTAGCGAACTGCCAGTGTCGATAAAGGGTATAGATCCGAAAATGAGCACTCAACTGGCTTACCATTCCGGCGCAATTTCAGCAACAGGCCATATTGAACTTACTCAAAACCTAAGTGCTCAACATGAGACAACTATAACACCTCAGTTGCGGCTTTCATCTTCCCTTAAGTTGGATTTAGAACAATTCAGCGAATCGGCCCAGTCATCCATACCGAAAAAAGAGCTCAATCAACTCTTACAGCAACTAGCGCCCCTGCTCGTAATTAACGAAGCCAGCGGAGACCTATCAGCGGATCTGGAAGTGGATTTAAATACTGGCGCCTGGCAAGTTTATAATAGTCATTTAACCCTTAACAAGGCCGACTTTATTTACGACACTCTGGTCGTTACCGATGCCATTCTGAAAGCCGATTTGCAGGTAGACGAAACACAACTGAGTGTCACCAACGGAAATTTGAGTATTGCCAGTATCCAACAGGGATTTAGCATTGGACCGCTCAGGGCGCAATTTACGGCTGACGTTCCCCTTAATCATCTGGCAGACAGCAGTTTTTACCTTGGTGAACATAAGATCAATGCGTTTGACGGCAGCGTTACGTTACCTGAACAACGCTATAGCCTGAACCAGAGCATTCAAATACCTATTGTGTTTGAGCAAATAAAATTGGGCGAGCTTCTGCGTCAATACCCAACGAATAATATAGCCATCGATGGTGCCGTTTCAGGAACCATTCCACTGTATTGGGACTCTCAAGAGTTAACCGTTAATAATGGCTATTTGAGTGCCGTTGCGCCCGGTGGACACTTACAGGTGGACGCCTCAGCATTGTCTTCCGCTATGGGCAACAACCCCAGTCTGAAAATACTGGCCGGGGTTTTAGAGAATTTTTACTATCAGGAGCTTTCAAGCGTTATCGACTATGATGAAAATGGTGAGCTGATGCTTAAATTGCAATTACAGGGATATAATCCAGACTTTCAGAATGGTCGTACGATTAATTTAAACATCACCATTGACGAAGATTTACCGGCGCTAATAAAAGGCTTACAACTTAGCAGCAGTGTCAGTGACATTATCCGTCAGCGCATCCAAAAACGAGTTAACTGATCAGAGGAAGCTATGAAATACGGATTATTAATAACGGCCTTCGAGCTGATACTTTTAGGCTGTACACCGACTGTTCAGGTGGCAGCACCCAAAGAACCCATTACCATCAATTTGAATGTAAAAATTGAGCACGAAATTTACGTCAAAGTCGACAAAGCGCTCGACGACGTGATCTCAGAATCAAGCGGCTTATTTTAATTTTAAAGGATTATGACATGAGACTTATAGCATCAGGTATCTTTATCGCCCTACTCGCAACAGCTGGTATGACACATTCTACGGCAGCTTTTGCCCAAGAGCTGACGCTTCAGGAAGCGAAAGAACAGCTGCAAGAGGCAAAGGATAATGGCTTAGTCGGTGAGCAGCCTAACGGATATTTAGGTACTGTTGCGTCATCCGCGCGCGCAGAGCAAATAGCCGAACAAATTAACGAAGCGCGCCGTAAAGAGTATGTCCGCATTGCAGATACCAACGATATTGCTGTAGCCGATGTTGAACTACTGGCCGGGAAACGAGCGATTGAGCGTACTGACTCAGGTCACTACATCAAGGTTGATGGACAATGGAAGAAGAAGCCTTAATTGGCTTCTTCTGTTTAGTTGTTTCCAAAACCGTTCAGTCGATAAGGTTACGCAGATAAACCCAGGAAACTTTACCGTCCTTTTTTCCTAAGCGGGCAGGAATAGAGCAAAACAGCCCACATTGTGGGGGCTGTCTTTTTGGTTGTGTGTAAAAGCTTAAAAGGTGTAGCGGAAGCTGAAAGAGGTAATATCAGCACTATCGAACTGCTCATACATCGCTTCGATCGAAGCATTCTTACTCAGCTTGTATGATGCACCAGTACCAATGCCAGTTTCCCATCCATTATCAGATATCGATTCACCCACGAAACTTGCTGTCGCCTCGATACGTCCATATGAAGGTTGCACAAAAATACCAAAAGATTCATTAACGTTATATTGACCACGCACACTCGCCACGACAAGGTTATCGACTTCAATATTAACACCATTGGCAGAGTCGTCTCCCACTCCAAAGCCTAAGCGCACTTCTGGCATAAATGTAAAATCACCGCGATCAAACGTATAACCCAGGCCACCGTAAACCGCACCTAGACTGATACTCTCAGACGAATCAATATCACCTTCAAAGCTGGAAAAGCCACCAGATACGGACCAGCCAGCATTTGCACTCATGGACGCTGTTAATAATAAAGAGCAGCTAAATGCTTTGATTAACATTTTCATTATATGTTCCTATTTTGTTTCTGAATGCCTACTATTGACCGTATACGTTGCAAGAGTTCACAATCACTCGAATAAATCATAACATTTTTATATGTTAATTAGCGAAATCTATTAGCGTTGCATATTCAAAATGGCAGAATTAATTGCCTTATCACTTGGTGATATAGCTACTCAGTAAATGTCTGGCTCCAAGCTTAAACTCAGCTAACAATCGAAACAGGTGCTCGTCAACTTTCAATTTGTACTTAAAAAATTTTGGGGGCAGAAAACGAAAGAATTAAAATGAGCAGACTCGAAAGTGCCATAAATTTATAAATATTATCAGTAGGCATAATCACGTTCTATATCTCATCAAAAGCTATTAAAATCAAGGTCCCTTGCGCCAAGGCGCAAGCTGCTAGTCGATATAATTTCTGACGTAGATCCAGCGAATTTTGTTGTTTTTTATGCCGAGCCGCAATGGGGCGGTGCCCATATCACCGTATTGGGTGGTGTAAATAAGTTCGTTGCCGGTGGTTACCGTGGGTTTCCCGAGGCGCTTTTTGATTGTCGTTACCGGTTGGCATAGGTAGCTTTGAAACGGTGAATTGAGCTGGCAATTATCGATGTAAATGTCGGTAATGAAAGTCTTGTGGCTCCAACTCATTAGTCGAATAACCAAACCATCGTACTCTAAGGTCACCTCGGTGTTAGTTTCATCTTCATTATGGCGGTTGGGGACTTCTTCGACATAGCGGTTGAGTGGCTCACCCAACTGATTGCGAATAGCGTCTTCATCGCTGCCGAATGCGGTGAGATAGTCAGTGAGATTATGAGGCTCAGAATCTTTACGATAGGTTTCATAATAAGATGCCGACATCCACTCGTCGGTCGTTGACTCTGGAAACAGGCTTTTATTGTCACTGGTCTCTTGGGTGTAGGCGTTAGCACTTAGCGTTAATAACAACGCGAGGCTCAGAATGTAGGCTAAACAGGAAACAAAAGACTTAGTCATGTGATACATCCTTGTCTAATCAATAATTTGTGTACTAGATAGACAATTACGCTACAGATGATGACTTGATATTACCAGTCTTTATAGAGATTAGTTCTTGCGTCAAGACGCAAGCTAAGGAATTGGTGCCCGGGGCCGGACTTGAACCGGCACGAAGTTACCTTCGAGGGATTTTAAATCCCTTGTGTCTACCAATTCCACCACCCGGGCACTACATAGAAGTGTTATCGAATAATGGAGGCGGGTCCCGGAGTCGAACCGAGATCCACGGATTTGCAATCCGCTGCATAGCCATTCTGCCAACCCGCCAGACTTTGGAGCGGGAAACGAGATTCGAACTCGCGACCCCAACCTTGGCAAGGTTGTGCTCTACCACTGAGCTATTCCCGCACCGTCATCTGCCGTGGCATTCTACTGTCTAATCGTTTTCAGTCAATGACTTTTTATCAATTTTATGACTGTTTGCACAAATTTACGGCAAAGCTGTTAATTTCTAGTCAATTCGTTCTTGGCCCCACGCAGGTATTCCCACATTGACCACAACGTTAAAACAAAAGCTGCATAGAACAAAAACATGGACAACCAATAAATATAGGCATTCATGTTCCACAGTAGCCCAATTAACGCCAGCATTTGCGCAACAGTTTTCCATTTACCTAAGCTGGAAACTGCAACCTTTGCTCTGTGGCCGCTTTGAGCCATCCACTCTCGCAGAGCACTGACAATCAGTTCGCGACAAATCATGGTTAGTGCCGGAATGGTAATAAATGCCGAATTGTAATCTTCAACAATGACCACCAAAGCAGCGACGACCATCGCCTTATCTGCAACCGGGTCAAGAAATTCACCAAATTTTGTGAACTGATTAAAACGGCGGGCAATATACCCATCAAGCGCGTCAGTTATTGCTGCCAACCAAAAGATAAAAGCAGCCCAAAAGCGCGCATCATCCATTGGTAAATAGAAAATCACCAGAAACACCGGTATAAGTACTATCCGGAAGCTGGTCAAAATATTAGGGATATTCCACTTCATTATCCGCTGATTCCTTGTGGTTTTTACTCATCACGGAATGAGTAATAGATTTTCTCTGCCAATGCCTGACTAATTCCAGGTACGCTAGCCAATTTCTCAATACTAGCGTTTTTTACCTCTTGTAATCCACCTAGATTTTTTAATATTGTCTGTCTGCGCTTAGCGCCTACCCCTTCAATCCGCTCCAGGGTTGAGGTTTTTTTAACTTTTGCTCGTTTTTGTCGATGCCCTGTTATTGCAAAACGGTGTGACTCATCACGTATATGTTGAATCAAATGAAGTGCGCTCGCATCTTTGCTCAGAGGTATCGTTTCATAGTTTCCGGCCATAATTAAGGTTTCTAAGCCCGGCTTACGAGATTCGCCCTTGGCCACACCAATAAGCACTGGCGCTTCTTTTCCCCAGTCACTAAAATAGTTTTCAGCCTGAGACAACTGACCTTTGCCACCATCAATAAATAAAATATCCGGTATATTGCCGCGCTCTTTCGCGTTGTCGTAACGCTTAGCCAGCGCCTTAGACATTGCTGCGTAATCATCGCCCGGTATTATCCCGCTGATATTATAACGTCGATAGTCCGACTTTTTGGGTCCGTTTTGATCAAATACCACGCAAGAAGCTACGGTTTGCTGGCCCATAGTATGACTAATATCAAAACATTCCATTCGCTGTATGGGGACACCAAAATCCAGCACTTGCTGTAATGCCTGAGTTCGTCGATTCATCGTACTTTGCTGATTTAACCGGCTCTCCAATGCGTTCACAGCATTTTTCTGTGCCAGAGACTGGTACTGACGCTTATCTCCCCTTACCGCACTCTGTAACTTAACCGGTTGTGAAAGTGCATCACTCATCACCTCAGCCAACACATTGTCTGGCTTAATACCTATTGGTAAAACAACTTCTTTAGGAATTTTCCGGCCGGCGGTATCTGACAGATAAAACTGCAGCAAAAAGGCTCTGAGCACTTCATCGTCGGGTGTGTCTGTTGGTACTTTAGGAAAGTAGCTTCGGCTGCCCTGCAAATGATTATCTCTGATAAACAGCATTTGTACTGTGGTCATGCCGTTGCCACGCGCTAAACCAATTACATCCAGCTCTTGCTGGCTGCCCGTAACCGAATTTCGTTCCTGAGTTTTTCTTAACGCCCCAATTTGATCACGAAACCGTGCCGCTTTTTCAAAGTCGAGATTCTCACTCGCTTGTTCCATTTTTTTCATCAGCTCATCAATAACCTGCTGATTTTTCCCCTGTAAAAATTGTCGTGCCAAAACCACCTGTTCGTCGTATTCCTCGTCGGTGCAAACATTGACGCAGGGCGCCAGGCAACGTTTCAACTGATGCTGTAAACAAGGGCGGGTACGCGCCCGATAATAGGTATCGTCACACTGACGGATAGGAAACAGCTTTTGCAATAGATTTAAACTTTCGCGCACTGCCGACCCGTTTGGGAAAGGCCCGAAATAGTCACCCTTGGTACGACGAGCGCCACGATGAAAGCCTAACCGGGGGTGCTGGTGCGACGTTAGAATAATATAGGGGTACGACTTGTCGTCACGCAATAATACGTTATAGCGCGGTCGATACCTTTTGATAAAAGAGTTTTCTAATATTAAAGCTTCCGCTTCCGTATTCGTAACGGTGACATCCATAGAAGCTATCTGTTTGACCAGCACCTGTGTCTTCATCCGGTCAACTTTCTCGCGAAAGTAGCTGGATACACGATTCTTTAAGTCTTTTGCTTTGCCAACATAAATCACGTCACCCGAATCATCATACATCCGGTAAACCCCGGGCTGATGAGTCAGGTGACGAAGAAAGCTTTCGCTGTCAAAATGTTTTTGTTGATTACCTTCCGTCATCTACCTTCAAACTGAATAAGGTCAACGAGACCCGACTGAATTGCAAGATGAGACAATTGTACATCACCATCGATGCCGAGTTTAGAAAAAATCCGGTAACGAAAGGTATTTATGGTTTTACTGCTAATACATAAATGCCGGGCAATTTCTCTTACGCGAATACCGCGGCTCAACATTTGCGCCACCTGTAGCTCGCGTTCACTCAACATATCGACCATTGTTTTTTGCTGTTGAGAACGCGGGTTTTGAGCAAGGTAAGCGGCAACAGAAGCTGCCACATAAACGTTGCCTCGCTTTAAGGAACGAATCGCCTGTACTAAGTCAGAGCTGTCACACGAATCAAGCAGGTAGCCGTCGACGACGCTAATGCCGCACTGGAAGTCCAGTATATCCTGCTGGTTACTACCCCAGACAATAAGTTTCAGATCGCAGTATCGTCGTTTAAGTCGTCGCCAATGTTCAACGGTAGCGGCCCCGCCTAACTGACTGCATAGTACAACAACGGCATCTTCATGTTCATAGCAAGCACGGCGTAAATCAGCAATACCGCTGACAGTCAGTATTTGATCGCTAAAGTGGTGTTGCAGAACGGATGCCATGCCAGCGCTAATGATGGGATTTGGGATCCCTAAAATAATACGGTTCATTCAAAAGTTCCTTATTTTTATACCTGTGTTTTCTTCCTGATTAGGTTAAATCCGTACCGCCCTGCCCGAATTCGCATCGCATATTCTGAGCTTTCAAAGACAATAACAAGCGTCTTTTACAGAACTTTACAATAACTCTGAAAAACGAAGCCTACGGTGTGAAAACAACAGTTCTAGCGAGGGTTTAGCGGGCGTTTTATTTGTTGTTCACAAACGCGCCTGATCCAGCATATCCCATAAGTAACACGCCAAATAACTTCGGTAAGGCTGGGCCCGTTCGGGAATAATAAGAATATCCTGATCTTTTAAAAGGCTCATTGCTTTACGTAGTGAACTGTCCTGGATAGGGAAAAGATCTTCGTGAGCAAAATGGAACATCGCCAAAATGGATGCCGTCCAGGGACCAACACCCTTTAGTCTGGTGACGTCTTTGATAAGTTCTGCCGATGCCATTTGCGACCACGCTGCTATTCTGTCTGGTTGTGTCCGGTGACAATGAGCTACGCTATTGATTGCTGCAGCCTTTGAACGGCTCACACCACAGAGGGTTAGTGCTTCAACCGGAAGATATGCAATAGGACCAGCCTCCAGATCCTTTGCCTTTTGCTCTACTCGACCAATAATAGTAGCTGAAGCTTTCAGCGACAGCATTTGTCGAATAATGATGCGCGGCAGAGCCTCTATAACCGGAGTGTCGGACGGCACCAGAAGATCCCGCTCGGGTAACTGCAATAACAACAAGTCGATACCCGGTTGCGTATCAATGAGGTGTTGTCTGACTAATTCCGGAGTCGTTTTCATATTATTTTACGCAAATACGGTGAATGTCTGTCGGCTGATAGCCAGTAACTCACCCTCTGCACTCCATAACCCGGCCCGACTATGGCCATAGCCGTTTTCAGCATGCTCAATAAACGCTTCATACTGAAACCAGTCGTGCGTATTAAATTCTTGCAAAGGGGTATCCGGAAACTCAATTGTCCATGTTAGAGACGACGCGGGTGCTGGACTGTCTAAATGCGGTAACACCGCTGGAGGCCAGGCATCAACTAATGCAAAAATTGCCGCTGTTGTCAGTTTCTCCTGCTCTTTACGAAACCGTATCCAGCCGCCAAACGTTCGTCCCGGCTGACCACTGAATGGCATTCCGCCAGAAGTAATGCGATAGTCAAAGTTCTTCGCAAATTCAGGAACGATATCCGCTTCCGGTAACCCCGGCCCGTCATTAATGGTTTTTAAATCTGGGGCGGTTTCTCCGCTTACCGATACTGTCGACTGGCGACCTTTACCCAGACTCGCTAAGCCAGTCAACATCACCTCATCATTTTGAATCAGCTCCACCGCGACTTGCAGAACCGACGATCCCTGACGCAGTACTCGATAGCTCAACGTCGCTTTTCCAGGGCTGGCTGGGGCAACAAAGGAAATTGCTAAGCTTCGAAGATGGTAGTCGGCTGGAAATTGTTGTAATAAAAACTGTGCCGCCATAGCTGCGCTAAAGCCACCAAAGAACGCTCTTCCCTGCGCCCAGCCAGAAGGTAACTCCACCACTTGGTTGTTTTTGTCGCTTTCGATTAACGCTAAGGTTTGATGAAACTGCATAACCCTTTCCTCTTAAACACCCGTTTAAATTAGCTGTTAAGAATACCAATTATCACCATAATGACAAACGATGTGGTAAGTAGCGCAACATAAACCGCACCCGACACCATAAACTTCAGGACAGTTAGTGACCAACGCTGCTGATAAAATCGTTTTTGAGTCAGTATTAAGTAGCCAAATAGCCAAATCAATAGGATGTTCGTTGCCCAGTCCCCCACTATTGCCAGCCAAGACCACGTCGAAAATTGACGCATTGGCTCGGTCAGTTCAGCAATAATGGTTATGATCATCAGCGTTAGCAAAATAAAGGCATGGGTATGCAACGCGACGGTTAGATGCTCTAGATAGTAACGCTGACCGAATAGGTAGATTATTTTCAGAAATAGCGCCCAAAATGGAAGCATAAGCAGCATCATTTGCGGTGTCATTGAAACTAATTTTTGTGAAAACTGTGCAGGGTTTTCTGCTAAATACTTTAACTTCTCTTCAAGTCGCAACTCTTCTTCTGGCGTCATAAAGGGTATGTCGGTTTCCTCAGGTGACAGGTCAAGAGGCCCTGTCGCACGTTTTTCGGCATCAACATAGGGCTTTACTTCGGTGCTCGACTTTATTTCAAACTCAATAAGGGAGGTAAAGACCATAAAAGAGATTAGCGATATAAAGAAATAGAGTCGCAATGGTGGTACGTAGGATGCATGGCGACCCTGCACAAATTCTAACGAAAGAAAGCCCGGATTAAGAAATAAACCTCGTAGTGTGCGATAAAAGCGTGAATCCCAGTGACCTATCTCACCAAATAAGTCTCCGACAACAGCAAAGATGCTACGTATGTACTGTTTATCTTGCTGCCCACAACGATGGCAATATTCACCCTGCAGTTCTGCCTGGCAGTTTTTGCAAAGGTTTGTGTCTGGGGTTGAGTTTGAGGCTGTCATGACAAATCTCTTTTTGCTGAATATATCAGTAAATTTTAATTTGTCTAACGAGCGTTGTACTTATCGTACCGCGGTACTGTGGACTAAAACAAAAAAGCCCCACTCGATTGAGTGGGGCTTTTCCTAAATATGGCGGAGAGGGAGGGATTCGAACCCCCGGTGGGAATGAACCCACGCCTGATTTCAAGTCAGGTGCATTAAACCGAGCTCTGCCACCTCTCCGTATTGTTGTTCTCTTCAACTGCGTCGTTGAGAACGAAGCGAATATTAAAGACCTAAATTACGCTTGTAAAGTAAAAATTCGAACAAAGTGCCCGTTTGAACGTTTATTAGGCAAACTGCACAGAATTTATTGAAAATGACTGCGCATGCCCCCAATTAATGCTGTAGTATTGAGGAAACTTTTTAGATAAAAAACCGTCTTAACAAATAGACGTTCAACACGGAGACGACTATGAACAATCGCAGTCAGACTTATGTCGGTCAGAATGAATCGACGCTGGCCGTTAACAAGGTATTACGTAACACTTACACATTGTTGGCAATGACACTGGCGTTCAGCGCAGTAGTTGCCTCTATCAGCACTATGATGAATTTGCCTTATCCTGGCTTGATCATTACGTTAGTTGCCTACTTTGGTCTGCTCTTTGGTATTCACAAAACCAAAGACAGCGGCATGGGTATTGTACTCACCTTTGCTTTAACCGGCTTTTTAGGTTACACCCTTGGTCCCATCATTAATATGGCATTATCAATGCCTGGTGGTGGCGAAATGGTAGCTACTGCGTTAGGCGGTACGGCTCTCACCTTCTTTGCAACCTCGGCTTATGTCTTAACCACGAAAAAAGACATGTCTAAGCTCGGCGGTCTGGTTACTGCCGGTATTATCATGGTCTTTGTAGCAATGCTTGCTAACCTGTTTTTCCAATTGCCGGCTCTGCAACTCGCTATTTCAGCGATAATGATTCCGCTTATGGCAATGTTGATTATGTGGCAGACCAGCGAAATTATTAAAGGCGGCGAGCGCAACTATATTATGGCAACCGTCACTTTGTATGTTTCAATTTATAACTTGTTCGTTAATTTGCTCATGTTATTAATGGCATTTGGTGGCGACGAGTAATCGCTCCTGCTAAAATTGCAATAGGCGCCCCGCATTGCGGGGCGTTTTTGTATGGAGCTTATAATTCATGGCTAAATTAACTCTCATTCTTCAAAGTTCAGTTAAAGAGCATGCTAAATCTCTGGATGCTTTGGCGTTCGCACATGCGTCAATCGAAAACGGGCATGAAGTTACCTGTGTCTTTTTCTATCGAGAATCAGTAAACCACGCGCTATTTCCTACTCCATTAGAAGATAAAGCCCTGGTCACGCAGTGGGAAAACTTTAGCTCTCAGTATCAAGTGCCTTTAATTGTGTGCCATACGGTCGCTGAGCGAGAAGGAATCGAAGCGTTCCACCCTTCTTTCGAAGCCTCTGGCTTAACGGCTTTAGCTACCGCCGTTGCCAGCAGCGACCGAACTCTGCAGTTTTAAATAGCTATGAAAAAAATCGCCATCTTACAATGCAGCTCAACGCTTAACGCAGCAACGGAAGCACTAGACATAGCCCTGGCGTTAGCCAGCTTTGACTACCCTGTCCAACTTATATTATCCGGCGAGGGTACCAACTGTTTGCTGAACAACCCCTCTAAGCGTTACGCTATGCTCGACCTACTTGATGCAGAACCGATAGCAATTGCTTCACAGAGCCGAATTGACACAAACACTCTGCCCACAACAATTGAAACCGTTATTATTCCACCAGAGCAACTCAAACAACACCTGAGCCAATTTGACGAGGTACTGCAGTTCTCATGACAGCAACTTTACATTGGTTAAGAAATAGCTCTTTATTGCCCTGGTTACAGCAACACAGTCACCTACTCGGTGATGATGACGCACTCTTACTTTCGGGCGAAGCTTTAAAAGAGCTATCCGTTACCAAGCATTCTATTCAGCAGCCTATTTTTGCACGCGAGCGGGAGGTTGAAATACTGAATACTACTGTGCCCGATTATGTCATGTTAAAATCCGACAGCGAATGGGTTGAGCTGGTTCTCAGCTTTCCACAACAAATTACCTGGTAATAACGCGGCATGATTGAATTTAACGGCAAAACTTACGAAACCGACAAGCACGAATATCTGGCCAATTTGGATGACTGGAGCGAGGATTTAGCCCTTTATTTTGCAGAGCTTGAAAACATTGAGATGACCCCGGCACATTGGGAAGTTGTTACTTTCGTACAAGACTTTTACCGGGAGTTTGATACCAGTCCGGCTATGCGTGTTCTGGTTAAAGCAATGAAAAAGCAGCTGGGGGAAGACAAAGGAAACAGCCGTTATCTCTATAAGTTATTTCCTAAAGGTCCGGCAAAGCAGGCCACCCGAATTGCAGGCCTGCCCAAACCGGCGAAATGCATTTAAGCTTTCAGCACGTCAAGTCCACGCATGTAAGGGCGTAACACTTCCGGCACAACAATTGAGCCATCTTCCTGCTGATAGTTTTCCAATACCGCTACCAAAGCACGGCCAACCGCCAGACCCGAACCATTTAACGTGTGCATAAGCTCTGGTTTCTTTGTGCCTTTGCGGCGAAAACGTGCCTGCATACGACGCGCCTGAAAGTCCTGCATATTTGAACAAGAACTGATTTCACGGTATGCGTTCTGTGCCGGCAACCAAACTTCCAAATCGTAGGTTTTGGTTGCGCCAAAGCCCATATCACCGGTGCAAAGCAATACTTTACGATAAGGGAGTTCAAGCTTTTGTAGTACCGTTTCAGCGTGATTCGTTAGTTGCTCCAGCGCATCTGTTGATTGTTCTGGTTTAACCAGCCAAACCAGTTCAACTTTGTCGAACTGATGTTGGCGAATAAGCCCGCGAGTATCACGCCCGTGAGAGCCCGCTTCACTACGAAAACACGGTGTATGTGCTGTAAACTTAAGCGGCAATTCCTCTTCATCGGCAATTTCATCGCGATACAAATTGGTTAGAGGCACTTCTGCGGTCGGAATTAGCGACATGGGAATTTGGTCTTGCGATTCACCCTCGATATGGAATAGATCCTTACCGAATTTAGGTAATTGCCCAGTACCGTACAGAGAGTCCTGGTTCACCATGTAAGGCACGTAAGTCTCAATGTAACCATGCTCTTCGCTGTGCAAATCCAGCATAAATTGAGTCAGTGCACGATGCAGCCGCGCGATACCACCACGCATCACAACGAAACGCGCACCGGTTAATTTAGCGGCGGCCTCAAAGTCCATACCTTTTGCTAACGCTTCACCTAAATCAACATGGTCTTTCACTTCAAAATCGAAAGCCTTAGGTCTGCCCCAGGTCAGAACTTCCAGGTTTTCACTCTCGTCCTTACCTTCGGGAACTTCGTCTGCCGGTAAGTTAGGAACCCCCATAATAATATCGTTGAGCTCCTGCTGAATTGATTTTAACTCATCTTTGGCATTGTCCAGCTGCTCACCTAAATCGCTTACCGCGTCCAGCAAAGGCTGTATGTCCTCACCCGAAGCTTTGGCTTTGCCTATGGCTTTAGAGCGACTATTACGCTCAGCCTGCAACTGTTCAGTACGTACCTGAACTTCCTTACGCTGCTCTTCCAGTTTTTGTAATTTGGCAACGTCTAAGTCAAAGCCTCTTTTGGCTAGCTTCTTTGCGGTTTCGTCTAATTCCTCACGGAAGTATTTTGCGTCTAGCATGAGTGTCCTATTTAACCGTTGTTGAGTACAACATCATTGCTGCAACCACCGCAGCAATACAAATAATTACGTTTAAACCTACGTGCAAAGCGGCTTTAAATAGCTCGCCCTGACTGGCCAGGGCGACAACCTCAACAGAAAACGTTGAGAAGGTTGTAAAAGCGCCCAGTAAACCAACTCCTAAAAACAAGCGAGTGGATTCAGAAAGTGGTTGCTGCTGAGCATAAGCCAGTAGCAACCCCAGAAAAAATGAGCCTAATATGTTAACGGTCAGCGTAGCAAAAGGGAATGCCCGCAACCCAAATGATTGCATCGCAAGGCCAATAGCAAACCGACCTGAAGCGCCTACTGCTCCGCCGGCGGCAACGCAAAAGAAATGAACAAGCAAGTTATTCATCAGGCTCCCTCTGCCAATCAGACTTTGAGTCCATGTCCTGAAGCCAACGGAGTTTTTCTTGTAGTTTAACCTCTAAACCCCGTGGTTCCGGAAGATAAAACTGAGTACCGTCCAGTTTTGACGGTAAATAGCGTTCGCCCGGTACATAAGCATTTGGGTAGTTATGCGCGTACTGATAATCCGCCCCGTAACCCTGCTCTTTGTGGATCTTTGTTGGCGCGTTTCGTAAATGTTCCGGCACCGGCGCGTCGCTATGTTCTTTTGCCGTTCTCAGTGCGCTCTTAAAAGCGTTATATACTGCGTTACTTTTCGCTGCGCAGGCGCAGTAGATAGTCGCCTGAGCAATGGCTCGCTCACCTTCTGCCGGGCCCACTCTATGATAGGTGTCCCAGGCATTTAACGCCAACTGCAGCGCGCGAGGATCAGCATTACCAATGTCTTCAGACGCTATCGCCAATAAACGGCGGGCAATGACTAATGCATCCCCTCCACCGGTTAGCAAACGTGCATACCAATACAAAGCGCCATCCGGAGATGAGCCCCTGACCGATTTATGAAAGGCGGATAAAATATCGTAATAATGGTCACCCTGATGATCAAACGCCGTGGCTTTTTCACCAATGGCGGCGGTAATTAATTCTGGTGTAATAGGCTGGCTGCTGCTTTCGACAAAATCAGCAACCACCTCAAGGTAATTTAATAGCCGTCGCGCATCGCCACCGGATAAATCCAGTAATTTGGCTCTGGCTTCGCCTTCAAGCTGCAACTGACGCTGACCCAGACCGCGTTCCGAATCTGTTAAAGCGCGTTCTAAAGCCACTTCAAGATCATTCTTTGAGAGCGTTTGTAGGCGATAGACTCGTGCACGAGACAACAGTGCGTTGTTTAATTCAAACCCGGGATTTTCTGTGGTAGCGCCAATGAAAACAATGGTGCCATCCTCAATGTGGGGTAAAAATGCATCCTGTTGGCTTTTGTTAAAGCGGTGCACCTCGTCCACGAACAAAATAGTGCGGCGGCCTTGCTGTTGAGCCAGCAGTTTCGCTTCTTCTATCGCTTTTCTAATGTCTTTTACACCCGAGGTCACCGCACTTATTCGGCTGACCGTGGCCTCTGCCTGTGTGGCGATTATCTCGGCTAACGTGGTTTTACCGGTTCCCGGAGGCCCCCATAAAATCATTGAGTGCAAATGCCCTTGCTCTACCGCTACTCGCAGCGGTTTTCCGGGAGCGAGTAAATGTTGCTGTCCCACATACTCTTCAACACTTCTAGGCCGCATTCTTGCAGCTAGCGGTTGAAAGTCAGGCTGAAAATCGAGATCCAGGCTTGCCACAACGCTTAACTTTGGTCGTCAACATCAACGCCGGCAGGCACGTCAAAAACAAACTGCTCGTCGCTAATCGCCTTATTCAACGTCACATTTCTCAACATCAATTCAGTTCGTTCGCCCTGCGCCTGAATCATCGTTATCTCTGTTAACTTTTCATCGTTAAAGGCAAGCTCAAGTTGACTGCCATTGGTAGCATGTTCAACAAAATAGCGAGTGCCTTCTGCACGAACAGTGTAGTTTTCCCACTGTTTCCCATTGCTATCCAAAACCAGCAGCAGTGGGCTATCGTCAACCATATCTTGCTGCGCGTAGACGGTCACCTGTTCAACAAAAGGATTGTAGTACCAAACCTTATTGCCGTTAGCGACCATGACGCTCTCATCAGGCTGCCTGGTGTGCCAATAAAGGTTAGCTGGACGCTTAAGCTTTAACGTGCCGCTTAACGTTTGTAAAACTGCCCCTTGCTCATCTTTTACCTTTTGTTCAAATTCAGCAGATAAGCTTTGGGTTTGTTTTAGTAGTCGTTGGAGTTCCTGCTTATCGGACTCACTGCCAACAGCGAACACATTAAAAGAAATGGCCATAACAATGGCAAATACAACTGTTTTCATGAATTAATCCCTTGGTGCTCTTGGGGCCAGTACATCGCGCTGACCATTATTACCAGCACTACTTACGACACCGCTCATTTGCATTTGTTCGACAATACGAGCCGCTCGGTTATAACCAATACGAAACTTACGTTGGACACTGGACACTGAAACTCTCTGGGTTTCTGTGACAAAAGCCACCGCTTCGTCGTACAGCGGGTCAGATTCAGCATCATCTGACTCCTGTTGCTCCCCCGGTAAAAGCGCTTCTTCGCCCTGATCACCCGATAAGATTTCTTCTAAGTAATTGGGTCGTCCCCGCTTCTTCCAGTCTTTCACCACCGCGTGCACTTCATGATCATCAACAAAGGCACCATGTACACGAACTGGAGAGCCACTGCCGGGAGGCAAATACAGCATATCGCCCTGCCCTAATAGCTGGTCAGCGCCCGGTTGGTCAAGAATTGTTCGGGAGTCCACTTTAGACGACACTTGAAAAGCAATTCGGGTGGGGATGTTTGCTTTTATTAAGCCCGTAATGACATCCACTGACGGACGCTGGGTAGCCAAAATTAAATGAATACCAGCCGCTCGCGCTTTCTGGGCAATCCGGGCAATAAGCTCTTCCACTTTCTTTCCGACAATCATCATCATGTCGGCAAACTCATCAATCACCACAACGATGTTAGGCAGTTTTTCAAGCAGAGGGGGTAACTCATCCATAGAGTCACCAGGTTTCCAGATAGGATCGCGAAGCGGCTCTCCGGCTTCCTGCGCAGCCTTAACTTTCGCGTTATAGCCTTTCAGGTTTCGTACGCCCAGAGCCGACATCAGTTTATATCGGCGCTCCATTTCACCAACACACCAACGCAGCGCATTGGCTGCATCTTTCATGTCGGTTACCACTTCTGTCAATAAGTGTGGAATACCTTCGTAGACTGACAACTCAAGCATCTTAGGGTCGATCATTATAAGGCGAACGTCTTCTGGTGTACTCTTATAAAGCAAGCTCAGAATCATGACGTTAACGCCAACAGACTTTCCGGAACCCGTCGTACCGGCAACCAACAGATGAGGCATTTTCGCTAGATCGACGACGACCGGTGTGCCGGCAATGTTTTTACCCAGAATCATTGTTAGTGGAGAACCGCTATTAGTGAATTGATCACTATTAATAACCTCACTAAGCTGAACAATTTCACGATGTTTATTCGGTAACTCCAGACCAACGTATGATTTCCCCGGAATAACCTCAACCACACGAACAGCCACCGCAGATAAGGTACGGGCAATATCTTTTGCCAGATTGGAAATTTTAGATACCTTAACGCCCGGTGCTAAATCAAGCTCAAAACGCGTAATGACTGGCCCCGGCTGAACATGCGCCACACGCACATCAACCCCAAAGTCCTTAAGCACGGTTTCGACCGTACGGGATACCTGATCAAGTTCTTCCTGCGTTATTGGGTTTTCTTTTTTGTTTGGGCGGTCCAGAAGTTCTATCGAAGGCAGTGGCGGAAGTAACTCGCCTTCACTTGTGCTTTCTTCTTTTATTTCTTCTGCTTGAGCTGACTCACCGGCTGAGCTTGAAGTCGCAGATTCCTTTACCGCTTCTTTCTTCTTAGCAGCAGGTTTACTAAATCTGGAGACATCATTCTCGTCATCGTTATCAGCATCAACAGCGTTCATTGATGGCAAGCTCAATACAGGTTCTTGTTTGCTGCTACCAAATAAATCGCTGGTTAAGCTGGCAGGTTCTTTTTCACTGAGTCTGTCGTCTGAATCGTCTTCAAACGGTGGTTCGTCTGCCTCATTGTTTTCAGTCTCCGAACTTCCACGGCTTTGCCAAAGAATTTTAATTTTCTCCACCAACCAAAGAACACCTTCTATTACCCATTCGCCCAGCTTGTCTGCAACCTGCAACCAGCTTATGCCTGTCACTAAGGTAACCCCGGTGAAAAAGAAGGTCAGTAAAAGTAAGGTGGTGCCGACGAAGTTTAAATAGGGTAACAACGACGTTGCTATAACATCTCCGATAACACCGCCGGCGGAAAAATAAAAAATATCATCAAAGTTCATAGACGACAGTGCGGAAGCACCAATGAGCGCAAGCATCGCGCCTATCATCCTCAGGCTGACCGCCAAATAATCCATTTCTAACAGGTGATACGTTTTACGGAACAGCAGATAACCAAGGCCAACAAAGCCAAAAGGGATAAGGTAGGCAACAAAACCAAGGGAAAACAAGAGAACATCAGACACCCAAGCGCCTACAGCGCCGCCTGCATTATGTATGCTTCCTTCATAACCGGTCTGTGACCAACTGGGATCAGCAGGGTTAAAACTCACCAAGGACAAAAAAATGAAAATGGCTAGCGCACCACTTATTAGCAACCCTGCTTCTAAAACTCTCTGTACACCTGTCATTATCTTATTGCAGCGCCTTCGTTATGTAATTCGTTGAAAATATATCAGTGCATCAGTATCCGCATGATTGTATCGAATGTCAGCCCTAATGTTACCCCTTTACCAATACTTTATTTTCTTGTTTTACTTCTTCCATCACGACATACGTTCGAGATTCATCAACGCCGGGCATCATTAACAGGGTTTCGCCTAATAGTTTACGATAAGCCCGCATATCCGGAACGCGAGCTTTTATCAAAAAATCAAAATCACCCGCAACTAAATGGCATTCGAGGATTTCATCCGTTTTACGCGCAGCATCGCTAAATTCAGCAAAGGCATCGGCGGAGGTTCTCGTTAGCGTAATTTCCACAAAAACCATCAAGTTAGCGCCTAATTTAGCAGGATTAATCCTTGCGTGGTAACTTTCAATGACCTGCTCTCGCTCCAACTTGCGCACCCGTTCCAGACAAGCTGTCTGACTAAGGCCTACACGCCTTGCCAACTCCACATTTGACATGCGCCCATCATCCTGCAAAAGACGCAGGATCTTTCTGTCCGTCTTATCAATAGTGACTTCTGCTGGTTGCTCCGCATTAAACATAATAAATCTCTAAATAGTTAACTTTAAACAGTATATCACACCAAAAAATAACTTAAAAAAAGTAAGTCATGCACTATAGTTTGCGTCTATAATTTGCGCCAAATAATTTCCATTAAACACGAAAATTGTAAGAGGCAGACAATGCTAATTGGTGTACCAAAAGAGATTAAAAACCACGAATACCGTATCGGCTTAACTCCAGCGGCTGTGCGTGAATACGTGGAAAATGGCCACGATGTCATCATTGAGAATAACGGTGGTGCGGCAATAGGCTTTACTAATGAACAGTACATGGAAGCTGGCGCAACCATTATTGATACACCAGAAGAGATTTTCCAGCGTGCCGACATGATAGTAAAGGTGAAAGAACCTCAACCGAACGAGTGCAAAATGCTTCGTGAAGGTCAAATTCTTTATACTTTTCTTCATTTAGCGCCTGACCCAACTCAGACTGAGCTATTGGGTAAAGCTGGCTGTACTGCTATTGCTTACGAAACTGTCACCGATAACCGTAACGGTTTGCCCCTGTTGGCTCCTATGAGCGAAGTTGCCGGCCGTATGTCTATTCAGGCCGGTGCGCATTACCTCGAGAAAGCACACGGCGGTAGCGGTACTTTGCTAGGTGGTGTTCCGGGTGTAGCGCCGGGCAAAGTACTGATCATTGGCGGCGGTGTTGTTGGTACTAACGCAGCTAAAATGGCGATTGGTCTGGGCGCAGAAGTCACTATTCTGGATCGCTCTCTGCCTCGTTTGCGTGAACTGGATGATATTTTCGCTGGTCGTGTACAAACCGTTTATTCTACCGTTGATGCTATCGATAAATATTCTCGCGAAGCAGACTTAGTGGTTGGTGCGGTTCTTATTCCGGGTGCTGCTGCCCCCAAACTGCTGACGCGCGACAACATCGGCAACATGAAACCAGGTTCGGTCCTGGTCGACGTTGCTATTGATCAGGGCGGTTGCTTCGAAACATCAAAAGCAACAACACATCAGGACCCTGTTTACATCATTGACGATGTTGTTCATTACTGCGTTGCCAACATGCCGGGCGGCGTTGCACGCACCTCGACTATCGCGCTGAATAATGCGACCTTGCCATACGGTATTGCGTTAGCAAATAAGGGCGTAAAAGCCATGTTAGAAAACGAACACCTGCTGCGTGGTCTGAACATGCACAAAGGCAAAATTACTTATAAAGCAATTCATGATGACTTAGGCCAACAACTGGGTCTGGATTATCAAGAGCCGCGCGAAGCGCTGCAAAGCTAGAGTAAAACGCCCCCCTACTTTAAAGCCCGTGAACAAAAGTTTGCGGGCTTTTTTTATTGCACTATAGGACGATGGCTATTGGTATTGAGCAAGGTGAATTATTGAAAAAAAGCCTCCCACTCTGTAAGCTGTTACTTCTTTTTAACGATACCTTATGACTATGATAAAAATAATAATAAAGATTGTCGCTATTTCTCTTCTCTTTTCAGGCTTTACGTCAACAAGCTCCGCAGTCGATAACACGACTGATGTAAAGCAATTCGCGCATTTACCAATGGTTCAACAGCCTAGTGTCTCTCCTGACGGCAAACATATTGCCGTAATGGTAAGCAACGGCGACACTTATGATGTCGCTGTAACGCCTTTCGGTAAACAAGATTTAATCACAGTGGCCACTCTCAAAGAAGGTGAAGCTCGAATCGAATGGATTGAGTGGATCAACAACGAACGACTGCTAATTTCATCTAGTTTCGTTGAAAATATTGCGGGGAAAAATTTTAAAATTGGTCGCTTATACGCGGTAAACCGCGATGGCAGCAATTTCATCGAAATAAAGCGTCGGGCGCAGAAGGATGATTCTCTGGCTCGTTTTCGCGATAACGATAATGTATTGAGTTATCTGGATGATGATCCTCGTCACATTATCTTACAAGGTTATAACCAACGGGAAAGCTACCCCGTTCCCTACAAGGTTAATGTTTACGATAATACATTCGAAAAGCTACTAGTTAACCGTTACGAAGTGTCGTCCTGGTATACTGACAGTAAAGGTCAAGTTGTATTGGGGTTAGCCTATGACGACAGAAACCCACTGTTACGAACCTTTTGGTATTTAGAGAAGAATTCTAGTGAGTGGAAGAAGCTTAAATCTTTCGAAGTAACCAAAGAAGCTTACTTCAATCCTGTAGGATTTGATTCTGAACGGCAACTGGCTTACGTCTTGTCTGCCCACAAAATCGGCAGAGTGTCGCTTTATACCTTTAATATAAAAACTGGCAAGTACGTCGATCTCATCTACACGAATCCTAAGTATGATGTAAATTCCATAATTGAAAAAGATGACGAAATTATTGGCGTTACTTACTTCGACGATTATTTAAAAAAGCATTATTTCGATGAAGTTGATAATAAACAAAGCCAGTTGATCAGTAATACATTTAAACAACTAGAAACCTATATCGTTTCACGCAGTAAAAGCAAACAGAAACTACTTGTTTATGGAGTAAAAGATAATATCCCCGGACGGTATTTTTTAATTGATCTTGAGAAGGGTAAAGCCACTCCGTGGTATAGCGAGTATCCTTATTTAGAAGGTAAAGGGCTGGCTAAAAAGGAGAATTTTAGCATTCAAACTGAAGATGGCTTAACCATTCATGGCTACCTCACGAGACCTCTAAATAGCAGCGGTAAGGTTCCGTTGATTGTTTTTCCTCATGGCGGCCCAAGTAGTCGAGACTATAAATATTTTGATTACGCGGTGCAGTTTTTTGCGAGCCAAGGCTATGCGGTATTGCAACCTAACTTTCGGGGTTCATCCGGTTATGGTACGGCTTTTGAAGCCTCAGGGTATGGCCAGTGGGGCCTAAAAATGCAGGACGATGTTATGGCTGCAGTCGATTGGGCTGTTGCTCAACCAGGTATCGATGGTAATAAAATGTGCGCTGTTGGTGCAAGCTACGGTGGTTACGTTGCACTTACTGCAGCCTTTAAAACGCCCGAACGCTTTCGTTGCTTTGTTAGTATCGCTGGCGTTAGTGATTTAAACAGTTTGGTAGAGAACGATAGTCCTTTTGATATTCTTAGCGCCCTACGCTCTAGAATGATCGGAAACTATAATAATCCTGCTGACGCGAAACGCATGCGTGAAAACTCGATTATTCATCATGTGCAAAACGTTAAACGTCCTATATTATTGATTCACGGAAATATCGATACACGGGTTAATATTGCACAATCAGAGGATCTCTACGATGCACTTAAAAAGGCCGGAAAACCAGTCGAGTTCATAACTCTCGATTATGGTTCTCACTTTTTAGATCGTGAGCCAAGCCGGCTTAAGGCTTTTAGTACAATACAGAAATTTTTGGATGAAAGCCTGTAATAGAGAATCGAAAATAGGAAATGGGTTACGGGCCCGTGAACAAAAGTTTGCGGGCTTTTTTTATTTCAGTTCTTGTCGCTCAAGCTTGTAAACCCTACAATCAATCCCCATAGCTAAAGAACAAACAATCAAAAATCGAATTAACGGAGTTTTCCTAATGGCTGAAGCCAAGCACTGCAAATTACTTATTCTGGGTTCAGGCCCCGCTGGCTATACTGCTGCAGTTTATGCCGCACGCGCTAATTTAGACCCGGTTATGGTCACCGGTATGCAACAAGGTGGTCAGTTAACAACTACCACAGATGTCGAAAACTGGCCTGGAGATGCAGAAGGCTTAACTGGCCCGGATCTTATGGTACGTATGCAAAAGCACGCGGAACGTTTTGACACTGAAATTGTGTTTGATCATATCAGCAGCGTGGACTTCTCTAAGCGCCCTTTCCAGTTCAAAGGTGACGTTGGTGAGTACACTGCTGACTCTGTCATTATCAGTACTGGCGCATCTGCTAAATACCTAGGCTTAGACTCCGAAGAAGCCTTCATGGGCAAAGGCGTTTCAGCTTGTGCAACTTGTGACGGCTTTTTCTATAAGAAACAAAAAGTCTGCGTTGTTGGCGGTGGTAACACCGCGGTTGAAGAAGCGCTTTATCTTTCTAATATTGCCAGCGAAGTCCACGTTATTCATCGTCGCGACACTTTCCGTGCCGAGAAGATCCTGGTTGATCGCCTGAATGAAAAAGAACAGAACGGCAATATTACCTTTCACCTGAACAAAACCTTAGATGAGGTTCTTGGTGATGACTCTGGCGTTACAGGTGTTCGTATCAAAGACACAAAAAACGGCAGCACCGAAGAGCTAGAAGTGGCTGGCTGCTTTATTGCTATCGGTCATCAGCCTAACACCGGCATTTTTGACGGCAAACTCGACATGCAGGACGGCTACATTCAAGTCCAAAGTGGGCTGCAGGGCAATGCGACAGCAACCAGCGTCCCAGGTGTATTCGCTGCGGGTGATGTAATGGATCATGTCTATCGCCAGGCCGTTACGTCAGCAGGAACAGGTTGTATGGCTGCGCTAGACGCCGAGCGTTACTTAGACGCTTTGACTAAGTCGTAGTTTCGCGAACTGTGATTGTTCAGCTCGACTCGACATCGATAAGTTTTCCACCAACAGCAACCGCATTACATGAGCCAAACGGCTTACTCGCTGTTGGGGGGGATTTATCGCCGGGTCGACTGATACACGCATACCAGCAAGGCATATTTCCCTGGTTTTCAGAAGAAGATCCTATTTTATGGTGGTCTCCAAATCCCCGAGCCGTATTCTTTCCCGATAAACTACATATCAGTCGTTCTTTGGCTAAAACAAACAAAAAGCCGAATTGGCAGGTCACCATAAACAATCACTTTGCTGAAGTCGTTCACGCCTGCGCCAACCAACGTGTTGATAACGAAGGTACCTGGATTACGGAGGAGATGATTGAGGCGTACTGCAAGCTCCATAAGCTAGGTCATGCGCACTCGGTCGAGGTTTGGTTCGATAACAAACTAGTTGGCGGTTTATATGGGGTTTCTGTTGGTCGGGCGTTTTGTGGTGAAAGCATGTTTCACCAAAAGACGGATGCATCCAAAGTTGCCTTACTGCGTTTTGCCAAACACTTTGAGCTAAATGGTGGGCAATTAATTGATTGCCAGGTGGGTAACCCACATTTGTTTTCACTCGGAGCTATAAATCTCCAGCGGGAACGCTTTTTAATGAAGCTCAATATTGCGCAGCAACAACCAATGCCCGATACTTTTTGGCAGCCCCACGAGATTATTAGTTCTGGAGAATTGTAGTGCAATTTGGAGTGACGAAAGAAAGTCCGTGTCATTATTTAACCGCTCAAGATGAACGACTGGTTGTCGCCCTGCCGAATGAACTCGAATGCCTCAACCCGAGTGCCTACCAGCAATTAATGCAATACGGTTTCCGTCGCAGTCACAACGATGTCTACCGTCCCCATTGCAGAATTTGCAGCGCCTGCCAGTCATTGCGTGTTGTTGTACCTGAGTTTCGTTTTAGCAAAAATCAGAAAAGAATAATAAAAAAGAACAATGACTTAGAGCTAAAAATTAAAGAAGCACCAGAAGTTGAATACAGTGAGCTGTTTTCGAAGTTTATTGAGGAAAGGCACCCGGATGGTGAAATGTACCCTCCTGATCCGGACAAGTTCTGGAGCTGGGTATCATGTGACTGGTTAAAACCAGAGCTACTGGAATGGCGCGATGCCAACAATGAATTAATCATGGTGTCAGTTGTGGATCGCACTGCAGACGCTATGTCAGCCGTTTATACTTTCTTTCATCCTCAACAGGAAAAGCGTTCACCCGGCACCTACGCTATACTTGAAATGATCAGGCTAGCCCAACAGCGGCAGGTTTCGCGACTCTACTTAGGTTATCAAATTGATGACTGTAAAAAGATGAATTATAAGGTTCGATTTGCGCCATATGAACGACTGGTTGGCAATCATTGGAAAAAAGAGCTAAAATCGCACACACTTAAAGCTCAAAACAAATATTAGAGGATTTTAATGGCGAAAGAAGACAGTATTGAGATGCAGGGAACGGTTCTCGACACCCTTCCTAACACTATGTTCCGAGTAGAATTGGAAAATGGCCACGTGGTTACTGCCCATATTTCAGGCAAAATGCGTAAGCACTATATTCGCATCCTGACTGGCGATACCGTGACTGTGCAGTTAACTCCTTACGACCTGACAAAAGGCCGCATCGTCTTCCGCGCACGTTAATCCGCACTGAGGATTAAAAAAACCGGCTCATTTCGCAATGGCCGGTTTTTTCATTTTTGGAGACTACCTATTTAGCCTTCGACGGTTTCATTCTTACTATCGTACTCGAATTGCAATCCATCGTTATCATCAGCGCTCACTTTGACGCTGCCTCCACGGGCTAATTTTCCGAATAGAATTTCATTCGCTAAGGTTTTCTTCAGGTGTTCCTGAATGACCCGACTCATTGGACGAGCTCCCATTTCCTTGTCATACCCTTTTTGGGCAATCCAGGCATGGGCTGATGGGTCGACTTCAAGCGAGACCCCCTTCTTATCTAGCTGAGCCTGCAGCTCGCAAACAAACTTATCAACGACCTGCTCAAGCACTTCTGGTGTCAGATGATTAAACCAGACAATTCCGTCTAAGCGATTACGAAACTCGGGCGTGAAAATGTTATTGATTTCAGCCATTGCATCGAAGCTGTGGTCCTGCTGTTTAAAGCCAATCGATTTTCGTACCGTTTCACGTACGCCAGCATTGGTTGTCATCACTATAATCACGTTTCGGAAATCGGCCTTACGTCCATTATTATCGGTTAAGGTACCGTTATCCATAACCTGCAACAGAATATTGAAAACATCGCTATGCGCTTTTTCAAGTTCATCCAGCAACAACACACAATGAGGTTGTTTAATAACCGCATCGGTTAATAGGCCCCCCTGCTCATAGCCAACGTAACCCGGAGGTGCACCTATTAAACGGCTGACCGCATGGCGCTCCATGTACTCCGACATATCAAAGCGTACCAGCTCAATACCCATGGCTTTAGCCAGCTGCTGCGTTACTTCAGTTTTACCCACACCGGTTGGGCCAGCAAAAATGAAAGAACCGATTGGTTGATTTTCATTAGCCAGACCGGAACGTGACAGGCGAATAGCAGCTGTCAGTTTATCAATAGCCTCATCCTGGCCAAACACTACCATTTTCAGGTTACGGTCAAGCTGTTTCAGTAGGTCCTGGTCGGTTCGTGAAACCGACTGTTCCGGTATCCGGGCTATTTTCGCAATAATGGTTTCAATATCCGATACTCCCACCGTCTTACGACGCTTAGAAGGCGGTAATAAACGTTGCGAAGCTCCGGCTTCATCCATCACATCAATGGCTTTGTCCGGCAAATGACGTTCGTTAATGTATTTAGCCGATAACTCCGCAGCTGCTTTAATTGCAGGCTGCGTATAACGAATACCATGGTGGCTCTCGTAACGTTCCTTTAGCCCCATCAATATCTTAGTCGTGTCTTCAACAGAAGGCTCAACCACGTCCACTTTCTGGAAACGACGAACCAGTGCCCGGTCTTTCTCAAAGACATTTTTAAATTCATTGTAAGTGGTTGAGCCAATGCATTTTAACTGACCGCTTGAAAGCAAAGGTTTGATCAAATTAGACGCATCTAAAACACCGCCACTGGCTGCACCAGCACCGATAATCGTATGAATTTCATCAATAAAGAGAATAGCGTGGTCTTTTTCCTGTAACTCTTTCAACAGCATTTTAAAGCGTTTCTCAAAGTCACCCCGATACTTTGTACCAGCCAGAAGATCGCCCATATCGAGAGAGTAAATAGTGGCATCCGCCAAAATCTCAGGAACTTCACCTTTAACAATTCGATACGCTAAGCCTTCAGCGATGGCTGTCTTACCAACGCCGGCTTCACCCACTAGCAATGGGTTGTTTTTTCGACGACGACAAAGAATCTGAGCACAGCGCTCGAGCTCATAATCACGACCTATCAAGGGGTCAATTTTACCCTCTTTCGCCTGCACATTAAGGTTCGCACAGAAGCGCTGCAAGTAACTTTGCTGCTCTTCATTGGATTTAACATGCTCTTCCTCTGCCATTTCTTCGTCAATCGGCTCATCATCAATGCGGGAAATGCCATGCGAAATGAAGTTAACGATGTCCAGCCGAGTAATATCATTCTTACTCAACAAATAAACCGCTTGCGATTCCTGTTCACTAAAAATAGCGACAAGAACATTAGCACCGGTTACCTCAGCATTACCTGATGACTGCACATGAAATACCGCACGCTGTAATACGCGTTGAAAACCCAAGGTTGGTTGAGTATCAGGGCTTTCCTCATCGGGACCAAATAACGGCGTACTGCGGTCAATATAACTGAGCAGCTCTTCTTTTAACTGTTGAAAGTTTGCCCCGCAGGCACGAAGCGCTTCTGATGCATCTGGGTTATCCAGAAGTGCAACCAACAAGTGCTCAACTGTCATCAGTTCATGATTACGTTCGCGCGCTAGCCGAAACGCATCGTTTAGCGTTAATTCAAGGGCTTTATTCAACATAGACCACTCCTTACCAGACAACCCGGCTTAATCTTGTTCCATAGTACACAATAATGGATGCTGATTTTCCCGAGCGTATTGGTTTACCTGTACGACTTTTGTTTCGGCGATTTCCGCAGAATAGACACCGCAAACGGCCTTCCCTTTATAATGCACCTGTAACATGGTGTCCGTGGCGCGCTCCTGATCCATCTTAAAAAATCTCATCAATACTTCAATCACAAAATCCATGGGGGTGTAATCATCATTATTGATAATTACTTTATACATGGATGGTGGCTTGAGCTCCTGCTTTTCCTCTGTATCACTAAGGTGCTGGTGGTCAAACTGACTCATTTATTAACAACCTGTCAAAATAATAGTTTTAAATTTACCCGAAAACACAAAAAAACAACCAAAATATTAACAATCTAGATTATTTTTTAAACTTTAGGGCTTGACTAATCACGCACGTCACCTAGAGTTAAACATGGTGCTAAATCGGCGATTTTTCAAGCCACGCACCTAATAATAATAAACTATCTGTTGCAGAAGAAGGATGTAGAAGTATGGCTACCGGAAAAGTCAAATGGTTCAATAATTCGAAAGGCTTCGGCTTTATCGAAAGCGAGGACCGCGAAGGTGATATTTTCGCTCACTATTCAACCATTGAAATGGAAGGCTATCGCACACTTAAAGCGGGTCAACCTGTAGAGTTTGAACTCGAAGAAGGGCCCAAAGGTTTGCACGCCAACAACATTGTTCCCGGTCCTGCCGATAAATAATACCGGCTTCACCAAACAATTTAAGTACTTTTAAAACGCCGGGTCATCCGGCGTTTTAATTATCCTTACTGCATCTTCTAGCTATCTATACCAAAATAACGTCGTAATTGATCACGTAAATTCGGTGGCGTCCCATTTATTGTCAAGGTATCGGTGGCTGCATCGTAATGTACTCTTTCACCTAAGGCTGTGTGGTCAAAACCAACACTGACACCGCCTCCCTGCCCCTGAAACTTTACCAATTTCCGTAATGTCGACTTATCCGCCGGAAAGTCATCCACCAATTCACGTGAATTCTGTTCAGCAAAATCTTTAGAGAAGCTCTCAAAACTCTTTTCGGTAGGGTATTGCTCTGCAAACTGTTCCGAAAGATCTTTTATTTTTACTGTGTCGCCCTGCTTCCACTGGTCATCACAGTATTCATAAGCCGCTTTACTCAGAGCCTGCCGCTGCTCTGTCTCCAACTCCGAGTGTTTAGCATACTCCTGCACTGAATCAACCAACTGCTGCGTATTAGCCTTGGAGTTCAGACGCTCTGTGCATCCTAAAAAGTCGAGGAAAAAATCGGACACTTTGCGTCCCGCTCGTCCTTTTATAAAGGAAATATAGCGCTCACTTTCGGGTGATGTTTTCCATTCAGTTAAATCGATACGAGCCGCCAGCTGTACTTTAGTAATGTCCAATTGAGACGACCGATCAACCGCTAAATCGGGGTTAATGGTGACCCCTTCCTTTACCGGCAAAAAGCACACTAACAAATACTCAGTACTTATATGCTGATAGCGCGTCACCAGTAAAAAACCGGCTTCGAGCAGATTATAGTTCTGTAGTTGCTCTAGCAGCAATTTCGCTGACTGTTGGCTGAATTCGACAAAATCTAACTGCTTATCGTACCAAGCTGACAAATGCTCTGGAAAAGGACCAGGCTCACCGTCCTCGCCTTCCTTTAGAAAACTCGCATAACCTTTAGCGGGCTTACTGGTGTAGACATCTGTGAGTTCAACCAATAAATCATGCAGCTGGTCATCCTCAGCTAACTCAGACGGCGCTAGCCGCAAACCAACTTGCCCATCATTTTGATAAAACTGATGAATGATACTTTCTTCTATCCGCAATTGCATAACGGGGACTATCCTTGCTGTTTTGCTGTGTTACTATATCGGCATTGTAACACGGGACAGACAGACGATGGGAAAGTACCAACGTAGGGATAAAATAGCCCGACTAATAAGCTGGGGACATTGGTTTACCTTTGCCAATATTATTCTCTGCTTGTTTATTGGCCTTTTATATATTGAAGCGGCCCCGAAATCACCAACAGCTATCGGCAATCTTTATATGCTGGTTAGCTGGATTGGTCACTTCGCATTTCTGCCTTTCGTGTTTTTTATTATTTTAATATTTCCGTTTTGTCTAGTGGTCCCTTATTCCAAGATACTTCGCGGTTTTGCCGCCTTGGTGACCTCCTTTGGCCTTATCGCATTGATTGCAGATGCCATTTTCTTCCGCCAGTACGGATACCACCTGAATACTTACTCTTTGGCTCAAATGACACGTGACGCTGAAGCAGTCTTCACCGGCGCTAGTTTTGTTATTATTTCCGCCATTCTTTTTGGATTTTTACTGATTGTCGGTATTCAGCTTCTATTAGCAAACCTGGCCTGGAAACGACTTGATGAGCTGCAGCGCCGGAAAATCGGGGCCCCTGTAACCGCTCTTTTCGTCTTGTGCTTTTTTATAAGTCATAGTGTTCACGTTTGGGCCGATGCCGTCCTCTATGATCCTATTACTCAGCAGGACGATATGTTTCCTTTGTCATACCCTGCAACAGCCAAGACCCTAATGGCTAAACATGGGGTTATCGACGTTGAAAGCTATCAAGCCAGACAGCAGATGTTAATGGCGACGGATCAAATAAAACTTAACTACCCTCAGCAACCTCTGCTGTGCTCGAAAACCGACTTTCAACAATCAACAACGCTCATTCTATTTGAACGTGCCAGCGCAGAAATTCAGAACAAGTTAGAGCAATTGACCGCAGAAAGTCAGCTGGAACGGGCTAATATTCAACTACTGGCTCACCCGAGTCGCGAGGGTGGCTTGTTTCAAGTGCTGTATGGTCTTCCGGACTTTTATCAGGAATCTATTGAACGACAACAACTGAAACCTGCGTACCTCAAACCACTTAATGATTTCAATTTTGATGTGAACTGGTATCACAGCAGGGGCTGGAACGATGCATTAAGGCTGTCTCAATTTGACAGTAACTGGAGCAGTCAGGAGCTGGAGAACTTCAACGCACTTAAGCAGAACCAGATTAATGTTGTTTTAATAGCAGAAGGTGACCTTCCTGCTTTAGATGACGTGCTTAAACACACCAGAGGGCACCAGCTGTTAATAACCTCCTTATCACCCGAACGAAATGACGAACTGCTAGGCAATAAACAGTTTGCTCTTAAAAATATGCAAGTGCCTCTTTGGGAGCGAAACTATGAACTGGCGAATCAGCCTATTGCAGGCCTTATGGATATTATGCCGACCATACTGGAAAGCCGTATTTCATGTGCCGGATCCCATAAAAATTATACCAATGGCGAAAGTTTACAGACCCCTAATCGGCGCTGGCCTTTGGTTGAAACCTACAGCCCGTACATTGTGATCTACGACGAGAAAGAAATTACCATCTTGGACAACAGCGGCCAATTTAGCGTGTATAACAGCAATGATTTCGAGCTTAAAAAGCAAGCCGAACCACCTGTTCCGGTGCTTATCGATGCATTGAAAGATTTAAAACGTTTCAGTAAAACCGGTGAAAATAGGTAATTGTCGAAAATAGCAGCAGTTGAATGCCTTAAATGGTGTTGAGGCTTGCTAATTTAAGGTAATCCAGTAACATAGCAATCCTCGGTCGGCGTGTAGCGCAGCCTGGTAGCGCACTGTCATGGGGTGTCAGGGGTCGGAGGTTCAAATCCTCTCACGCCGACCAATTCTTCTTAGTTTAATCTCTTTTATATCAAAACCTTACAAACTCTCTTTTAAAGTTCCATGTTTCACTAATATTGTCTCTCAGAGTGAAATGTTGCTCTCGTGTCGCGTTTTAAAAGTTACTTCAGATTAGAATTTATCGTGTATAAAGTTACTTGGATGTGCTTCCCCTGTATTGTCACTAAGATTCTCTACTAGCTCTTAAATTGAAAGGGTTATAGACTGATTCGTTGCTAATTATGAAAGTATTATTGGGTATTAATCCCCTCCCCCCACTATAAGGCAACTGGATTTGGCTTTTTCTCAGAACTACATATTTTAGAATTTTTAAGGTAAGGTATTTTAGTCTAAGAGACTGAGAGGATTTTATGGAACTTGACTTTACTTTGTTTGAAATTGGTTACGGTGCCTTCTTTATTGCTGTTGGTATTCTGTGTATCGGGTTAACCTTGTTATGGTTTCTCGCTGCAAAGCTTGACAGAAAAGAAGCGGATAAAAGTTAACCCTGTTGGCTGGCCAAGCATTTGCTCGACACCCCATCGTCTTCTCAAACACAACTACTTTAAGTTTTAACATTAGATATTTGTCTAATTCTATAGTAACCAGATTTCATCACAATGAGCTCAATATCACAAACCTTATGAGCCTTTGTTGACGGGTTACAAATCAAATGCCAAACCCAAATGTTAGACTTTTTTAGACCTAGGTTCCTTAATGTTTGATTCGTCAATCCAGAAGCCTCAGAAACATTTTTTAATCGTACCTTATGAACAGGAATACCTTGCGTTTGAATGCTAGATATAGCTTCAACAACCTTATGCATTGATTCTTTTCTGATTTTCTTTGATACATACCGAGCATGTTCCGCTCTATTCCTTTTACTTGGTTTTCTCTTTTTTACTAAGTGCCCAGCAGGTACACCTGTACCTTTAGTGAAGTTCTTAATGAACTCCCCTGAGCTTGCCTGATAGCGCTTCATCATAACCGTAGACATGTAGTTTAAAAGCGTTCCCGGTGGTAGCTTAATTGAACTTCTATTGATCTTAATAATAACCTCCTTAATTAAGTTACGTGGGCATGTAAGCTGTCTTAAGCAAACAACAACCGAGTAAGCAACTAGATCTCGAAAACCAACTTTTACTTTCGTTCCTTTCAGAAGAATAGGAATCACAAAGTTCGCATATTTCAAGCACCATTTCTGATGGTTACTTAAGCTCTCAGGAACATGAAAATAGTTTCGGCAGAAGTCCTCAGACGAAATTAGCGAAGGTTTGAAGTTCTTGTTGTAAGCTCTAGGTACGGTCTTTTGCGTATCTTTTATACCTAACTGCGCTATCAAGCTCCCAAGGGTTCTTCTCTCTCTTCTTCTACTATTACGATATGCCTTGCATGCTGTGTGATATTTAATGTTTATCGTCCCAGGAAGACGCATCACTCCTCTGGGGCTTTTATTAGCTTTCTCATCGACAAACAGCTCTCTATCAATACATAGAGCGGTAAATAGACTATTAAGTCGCTCTTTTAACATAAACCAAAGTTTTACATTTTTGGAAGTTGCCTCTTCTGTTTTGAAAAGCCAGTAAAAATGTAATCCTCCAGAGCCAGACTCCACAACCAAATCTGGCTCAGGTAAGCTTTCATCTTCACCTAAAGCAGTATAGAGAGAGTTGTGTATGCGAGCGGTCTCAATTAACGAGAGTCTCTTTTCCAACTCTTTGTCTCGAACATCGAGGTCAACCCAAACGCAACATACCTCAGATAACCTCGCAATCCTTGAAATAGGAGCTTTGCAAAAACCATTAGGTGTAAAGAAAACTTCTTCGCCTAAAAAATCATCATCTTCTTCAGATAGATTTCCATAAACTGCTTCACGGAATGATTTTTTAGTCAAAGACCTAATATTTTTCGAGTTCACCGAACCAAACAAGGTGGTATTTTTAACTCTAAAGCTTAACTCTTCCTCTACATGCTTCTCTAATTTATCAGCATATAAACTTCTCACATCCCTATGAGCAGAGGTCTCAAAACCAACCACCGAGCCGAAAAAGTCCGGCAGTGTTACTTCTGAAAAAACACTGTTAGTTCTCATGTCAGCTTGTTCTTAGCTACAAAATCTCTAAGGTCATCAAGCAGGAAGTAAACCTTAGAACTTCCAGGTATTTTCTTAACCGGGGGCAATACCTTATCAGCTTCTTCAATACGACCAGCCTCTAAGTGCATTTCCCTAGTCTTTTGCCAACGTCTTAGAGTTTTTCGGCTTATATTAAAGTATTTCTCACACACGTCTTTTGCGCTTATTAACTGCATTGAAGCTTTAGTATTACTCATAACTGTCTCCTATCGAATTTCAACGTCATCTAAATGATTTAAAAAGTTATTAATATCTTGAACGCTAAATCTTACTGTCCCTCCTCCGTATAAATAGATCGGTGATGGGCAACATCTCTTGGCGTCAGATTTATTCCCGCTGCGATATAGCCTGTTGTAATCCCTCATCATTCGCTCTACTGATGAAACCGAGGTACTAAACATTTCAGCTAACTGAGTTTTTTTAAGTAATGTAATGTCTTTCATAGTTTTCTCCCTTAATGGACGGATATATCTTATCCAGAAGATCTATGCCCTCCAAAAATCGGAGAAATTTTTGGTGTGGGTTTTTTTGAGGAGTTTTTTAGAGGAACAAAAAGGACTTTTTAGTTAGCATCGTCCCTACTTTTTGGGTAGGGACGATGCGTAGCATATTCGTGAAAGCCGCTTCAACAGCGGGTTTCACGAAAAGTAATTAAGGGGATGAGCAAGTGATCAGAGAGGTTTATAGTTCTTGGTGACACTTTTTTGATGTCATAGGTTAAAGCTACGAGTAAGGAAAACTCGATAAAATTATGATGAAAATTGGGAAGAAGCCTAAATATTTATAAAATATGCGGACATGTCCGCATAACGTAAAATCTTGATTCTAAACTTCCACTAAACTTACCGAAGAACTGATAGCCCTAATACCTAAAGTCTAATAAAACTGGATTAGCAACTGTCACATCGATACTCCCTGCTCTATTTATTCTATTGGCGAATGAGCATTTCCAGACAATGTAAGTTCAACCTCACCGTCCTCAGACATGTGATAAACGTATATTGGTCCAACTTCATCATCCTCAACTGCATCAGTAGTCGGAGAGTCGTCAACAACAATTGACTCAAAAACTCTCATTAAAGAAGCAAAAGGAGGGCTCTTTATAGGGCTCTCTTTTTTTATTCTATTGGAGAGTGAGCAGTGCTTGATGGTTGAAGCTCTACTTCTCCGTCATCAGACATGTGATAAACATAATTTGGCGTTACTTCTTCTTCAGGCTCTTTAGTTTCTGGTGAATCACCAAAAAAAAGATCAAATAAAAAACCAAACAAAAAGTCTAATACGATTTTCATTTTTCTTCCCCATTTGCGGACATGTCCGCATATTTTTATATTTTCAGCCTACTTCGCAACCGTGTCGTTATTCAAGCCAAGCAATCTGATAAACGGTATTATCAATATAATCAAAAAGCTAATTAGTCCCATACTACCGCCTGACGTGTCGCCTCCTGTCGACTCCGCGACAACGACATTCACGGTGGCACTTTCTCCTGTCGAAAGCTCAACAGAGAAACTTCCTGTATTATCACTAGTCAGGTTAATACTTATTTGTTTGTTCGTTTCGCCTGCTTCAAAACTTACGGTCTGGTTTAGTTCTTCAAAGTCAGTTCCAGCTACTAGCGAACCATTTACTGACGTAGCGGTAACTGAAGTGCTTCCTTCTGTGTCGCCTGAGCGGTTAATAGCCACTCTTGCAGTACTTCCGGCATTTGCCTCCGTGGATGACAGCGAATACTCAACTTGTGGTGTTTCATTGTCAGTGATTGTTACTTGTGCTTGATCAAGGATTTGCTCTTCGTCTTCAACGGTTATTTTGAAAGCTCTCTCTCCAGTAAACTCTTCATCATCTTGGGTCTGAATTGTTAATGATTTTTCTGTTTCACCATCTCCAAAACCAAACGCTGATTCACCTTTTCAAAGTCATAAGCAGTCGCTGAGTTACTATCTGCATAATCAGAGCTCACATTAACAACAAACTCTCCGTCACTGCCATTAATTCGAGATATAGCAACCGTCGCAATCTCTCCTTCCACAACGGATACGCTCTCTGACAGTTGGAACTCACCAGGATTGCCGGAGTAATCATCATCAATAGATAATGACGCATCACCACCTGAAACATTGGCTTTATATGGATATACAAGCGACAAGCTTAAGTTTTCAGTACCTTCATTTTTTGCGTCGCTAACAAGTCCTAGATCAACTGTAGCCTCTGACTTGCCCGCTTCAAATAACACTCGTTTATGTACTTCTTTTAAGTCATAAACAGTTGATGCAGTATCACTATCTGCAACTAATAAAACAGACGAACTTTCACTTAAATCTCCAGTTCTCGTTAGTACTATTTCAGCAACCTCCTGATTTTCCCCAAACGTGTAGGAAGGTTCTTTAAAAGAAACGGCTCCAAGAGACGCAGGGCGTTCACGGCGCTCGCTCGCTGAAACCTTAGTCTGCAAAATGGCCTGAACGTTATCTGCTACGCCACCTTCGCCACATATAGATCCATCTTGGCTAGAGCTGGACGATGAGAAACTAAGACGCTTGTCTGAAAGACCAAGGGTTATTTGTGACCACATAACTGTTTTTTTCTGATCACACTCAAAAGCTTGAGCAAAATCAAAACGCGATGAAGAACGATTAGCGCCTTCTTCATGATTAGCCTCAAGATTATGGCCCAGCTCATGAGCTAAAGTTACCGGAACAACTTCAGTAGAGGGGGATAATATTATTTCATCCGCTATTGAAGATATCTCGCCCCCTTGCGAGGCCGCTCCTAACTTAACTTCACGAGTAGGGTCACGGTAATCGGTAACATACAGACCAATATCTCCACCGAATTCTGTGTACGCCAAGTATTCCGGGTAATTATCCTGATAATTGCCATTTTCATCATAATACCCATCGGGATTCAGTAAACGAGAACTAAATATAGAATTTGAACTCTTAACAACTACATTACCATCATCATCGGTTTCTTCTTGATAAGGCTGATCATCCGGTATGCCAGTAACCGCTCTAAGCTCTATAACTTCAAAATGAACTCCGGCCTTTGAGTTACTGTATATCTCATTGACGTCTGACACCAAACTGTTAACACGCTCGTAGAGAGCTTCAAAACCACCCAAACGACTCTTATAGATAGGCTGGTAAAAAACAACAAGGTCTATTGTTACAGTATCACTAGACGCAGCAGCCATTACCACGGGCTGCTCTTCTGGAGTTGGGTCAAAAACGTCTTGAGCGTTTGCTATTAAGGGGAGCAATAAAGCGGAGGTTAAAACTGTTTTCTTAAACATCAGGCATCCTTTCCAATAAAATCAGGGGCTAACTTACCAAAATCAGCAACTAACTTTCAATTTAACAAAAGGCTATATTCTTCTTGATATTTTAGCCATGCGGACATGTCCGCATTAAAAAGGTTGATGCTCCTAAAGCAATAAGCTAAGTTAATAGCATAATCACAAAAGACGCTCGGGCTGTCGCAATTACCAAAAGGAGAAGCAAATACTAAAAAACGCCCGAACCTTCCAAATAATATCGTTAAGATATTTCGGCTAGCTAGCCGCTTGAGTAATTACCCCTGTTTATCTTAGATAGCTTTAAAGGTGCGCCTTTACTGCGGGGTTTAAAACTCACCTACTACTGACATTACTCAATATTCGGGCTTTTCTTTCTTTTTTATTTAGGAGCCCATATGAGCAAACTTGGATATACACTGAATCAACTAATAAAAAAGCAGCGAGGCGGATCGTTCGCTACTCGTTCAGCTTCAAAGAGAATTCTAAACTTAGTAGCTAAAGAGCTTATTGAAAAAGGGTACAAGATCAAAAGCCCTGATCAGCTCAAACCAAAGCACATCGAGTACTTGGTGACTAAGTGGCGTCAAAATGAACTTTCAGCAGCCACTATAAAAAACAGAATGGCTGAGCTTCGCTGGCTCAGTGCACAAATAGGTAAACCCAATATTGTCCATCGCACCAATGACGCATACTCAATAAGTCGTAGGGTCTTTGTTGGGACGAATAAGGCGCACAACCTGGACATGTCCAGGCTTCAAAGTATTCAGGATATACCAACAAGATACTCCTTACTGCTCCAATCACACTTTGGACTTCGAAAAGCTGAATGCATCCACTTTAATGCGGCATACGCTGATAAAGAGGATCACATTTATCTAAAGAGCACATGGACTAAAGGAGGCAAAGCCCGTTCTATTCCTATAAAAACTCAAGGGCAGCGAGATTTGCTCAACGAAATTAAGGCAAAGTTCGGCTCTAAGTCGCTAATAGCTAACAACCGTAACTTTAAAGAGCAAATGAAAGTTTATGAGTACGAAACATGTCGTGTAGGTTTAAATAAAAATCATGGATTACGACACCATTACGCTCAAAATCGATTTAAAGGCATTAGCGGCTACAGTTGCCCCCACCAAGGTGGAAAATCCAGAAAAGAGATGTCAAAAGAGGAGAAAGAAGTCGATAACAACTTTCGCAGGCAATTAAGCAGAGAGCTAGGACATGAGCGAATACAGATTACTGCTATGTATATTGGATCTTAATAAACGGGTTATATAGACGTTTCAAAAGATTTAGAACTAAAAGTCGACAGTTTCTTAAAATTGATAGCTCCTTGCACAAACCCGCCGGCGTAAGAAGTTCTCGCAAATAACGTAATGTATTACTGAAATTTAACAGAAACATTGAAAATCAAAATAACTGCCGAAAGGATAGATTATGACGAGTACAGAAAAAAGCACAAAGAACTCAGAGCCTAAGTTGGCAAATGAGCTAATTTTCACAGCCCTAGAGCGCTTAGAAAACCGTCAAGCCAACGATTGGCGCAGAAGTAAAGTCATTGGCATTAGCACAGGTTATGGCGATTTAGACGAAGCCACCCTGGGTTTCAGAGCGGGAGACTTAGTAGTAGTAGCAGGACGCCCAAGTATGGGTAAAAGCACTCTTGTAAAGAATTTCGCTGAAAACTCCTCCTTTGAAACCACATCTCCAACAATTATGTTTACTCTAGAAAAGTTGAGTAACAACTTTGCTGAGCAAGTCCTTGCATCCATGTCTAGGGTAAAATTAGAAAAGGTGTTAAAAAAAATTACTGATGAAGATGATTTAGCACGTCTATATAGCGCTGCAAATTTTCTTGCAAAGGAAGCAAATCTATATGTAGATGATAATCCTTGCTTGACTCCGAGTGATATAAGGAAGCGTTCTAAAGCATTATCAAAAAAGCATGGCGAAGTAACCATGATTGTTATCGATAGTCTCCAACTTATAAGACCTAACAGAAAAAGAGAAACTTTGTCAGCTGAAATCGCTGATATAACACGCGATTTAAAAGCTTTAGCAAAAGAGCTTAACTGCCCTGTAATAGTGGTATCGCAACTGAACAGGTATTTAGAGCAGCGAGCAGATAAAAGACCGACTTTATTAGATTTACGTGATTCTGGGGCTATCGAACAAGATGCTGACTTAATTTTATTTTTGTATCGTCACGATATATATTACCCTAGCGGAACTGAGTCGGATGTTGCTGAGGTTATTATCGGTAAAAATACGCACGGAGAATGTGCAAGTTTTTCGCTGATATTTAATAAGAAATTTTGTCGATTCGATAACTATTTCGACATAGTGACCTAAACACAACTATAGCTTTCACTATCTAATTTTTCCTGATAGTTAGTATTAAGTTGAGGTTCAGTTTGCAAATATTACTTTAGGCCATTCTAATTTGTAGCTGAACCCTTCTAATACTCGCGACATAGAAAAATAGGCTAAATCATTATCAAACCCCGGGTCGTTTTGAACGATTGAGCTCACAGCCAGAAGCGGACGTTAGCGCTTGCAGCATGCGCGCGCATGAAGTGGAGCGGAAGGCGCAATATAGTGGGCGTCGTCGTGCTTGCACTCGTTATAGGTCATTTTACTACTCTCAAATAAGGAGGAAGCCTCTTCCCTCCGGCCCTTTTATATCCTCACCCAAGAAAGCTTTCCGTGCCTCGTCTACGATCTCTTCAAGTTCTTTAAGGTAGTATTCACAAAGCTCCTCAATAGGCTTTTTCTTCAAATCGTCATCATCCGGAACCGGCATAAAATTGTTGGCTATCATATGAAGCGCAGCAGCCAATAGTTTTTTGTCCGCGTTTACGACTTTGTTAGCTTTCTAGGATACACAGATATTAAGAACAGCTTTCATTTTTGAAAAATCACAATGGACGCCTAATATATTTGCCTCAATCCAATCATCAACACTTACAGCATCGAAAGATATCTTAAATCCAGCATTAATAACTAAATGTTCAAAAAAAACACGTTGAGCACGACCATTCCCCTCTCTAAAAGGGTGAATCATATTTAGGTCACAATAGTATTCAGATAACTTTGCAATAAACTCGCTGTATTCTAAGCCCACCAGATAGTTATCTTGTGACAACTGATTGAATAACTTATATGCTTCACTTTCGATAAATGAAACATTACAAAATCTAGTATGCCCTTTCGTAATGTCAACTTTTCTAAGCTTTCCTGACCACTCATATAAATCTGAAAAAAGAGCATGGTGAATGTTGCAAAGGTAAGTTAAATCATAAGGAGGCTCTTTGAACTCAATTGCTGCAGCGGCAACACGGGATAAGTCTATTTCCGCTTCAGAGAGTAAATTTTCATCGTGAATTGATAACCTGTTTTTAAGTATGCTAGTTCCCGGGTAACAATATGGATCATTCCCAATTCCATATTTATCAAGCATTGACTAATTGTGCTCTTTTCGCGTAATACTTTAATAATTCATCTCGTCTATCTTGGAGCTGCTTCTTGTTCGCACTTAAAGCAGGTTTTTTAGATGATATGCCCTCCAAACGAAGACTTTCATTATAGTTTTTTAGTTTAACTGAGTTTGAATATTCGACCTTATCAGATAATGAAAATAATTTACGTTTTCGCTGGTTTTTTGATGAGATCCTGCGAGCCTTAGCTTTTGCTAAGTCCAACTTATATAAACGCTCAATAATTGAAGAACCTGTCTCGAACGCGCCCCAAGATTCTATAAAGAAATAAAAAGAATTTTTTACTTTTCTTTTTTTAATACATATACCTAAATTTGAGTGCAAATCTTTAAGAGCTGACTGTACTTTCCTTTCAGAAATGCCTGTAGAATTAACTATTACCTTGGTATTAGCATGTTTAAATTGTACTAGAGTTGCTAGAACTTCAAGTTCGTATTTCATAGAGAATACCTTCCTGCATATATATGCGCCTTTAAGGCTAGTTTACTATAATTTGATAAAGATAGCAGCTTAGACCGAAAAGAAAGCTAACATTTTTATACTGTGCGTGCGCATTTAGAAACTCGTCCAGTTGATAGTTTTCGGTTTTTACTTACTGATCAAGCGGGCATTCCTGACTTGAAAGATTCCGAGTTAGCAAATGCAATTTGAGTATGCTCAATTACACTCTATCGAGCGTACAAGATCCAACCTTTATTTTTTGTTATGTCATTGACAGTAAACGACTTAAATACACAATGACCTCTCCCCCAAAAATAGGGCCATGACATCGATGAGATGGTGTTAGTTCAGAGGAAAGGTCACAAAGAAGACCTAACGCCGCACTAAGGTATGAGCAGCGCAACCACTAAACCTAACCATACAACCGAAAACACAAAACCCAACGATGGAATAAAAAACGCCAAGCGTTGCGAATCACTCTTAAATGCTTTGTTATGCTTGTGCTCGCTATGACAACAAAACTCCAGTTAAAAGATTTGCCAAGCCAATGAAAACTATAGTTGGGGTAGCTGCACCTAAGATGCCTGCTATTGCTTTTTTGAGCAAACTATTCCACTTTAGATTTGCTAAAAAATCACCTAAACACAATACAACAGCACGGCATGCTGCCCACCAAACCAATACTGTAGAAATGCCTCCAATTACATAAAGTAAACTAGAATCCCACGCTTTAGCTCCAACCCAAATAGCGGCAGTTAAAGTCACCCATTCAACCCAAGAAAACCAAGCTTTCACATAGCCTTTGTCCACCAAGCGATCTAAGAAAGCAAACATTGCCCCTCCAATTTCCCCAAAAAGCACAACGCCGAGCTCTGCGGCAAATTCGGAGCGCAGCGGAAAATTTGTCCGACAGCAGCGCCTTGTTATGCTATCTTGCGTGCCTAATCATTTATGCTTTTCAAACATCATCTTACCAATCCACCAAATTGACTGCCCAACATTGGAAATCAATTGTTGTCCTTGCCTTAAAAACGAATTTTCAGTGTCAATTCCGGCAAGCTCTAAGGCTTCTCCGATCTTTGAACTTGTCGGGTGTGCATCACCTACTCTCATATCATAAGCACCTACAATTGGCCCAAACACTTTACGAGCAGTATCATCTCCAACTTTCCGGGATAGTATGTCTTGCAGTAGTTTGTTTGAGCGAAGTTTGTCCTTATTCGCATGCGCTGATAACGCCCGCAACTCTTTGACATTAAGCCGGTCAGAGAAAACGCGTACAATTTCTTTTGCTAGCCTTAGCAAGGACGCCCGATCTTTACTTTCGAATCTAGATATTTTCTTTAAGGCTTCAGTACGGTCGATATCATGTGAGAAAAGAGAAACATTAAACTCTTGCTTAAATCCATTCTCTAGCATGCTCATTACTTCGAAAAGCAACTCCTCTACAGCATGTGTGGATGCGGGTTGAGCCTTCACTTGAGAATCTAATAACTCACTGGAAACCTTACCCTCTGGGACTGCATTATGTGCCGCCCATAAGTGCTGTTCCCATGAAGGGAGACGAGCGATGTCATAAGCATATACTGTAATGAAATCCGCTGAGTTGATTCCAAAGTGAATTCGATAACCAGACGTTGAGTGAATAGAACCTGTTTCGGCTGTATACCATTCAAGTGAAAATCCTCGAAGCCCCAACAGTTCATTTACAATACTTGAACGAAACCACAGCCATCTTCCAACGTCTTCATTGTTTAGCTCAGATGATGCGATGCGAGTACTATCTGTTTCGACTATGAATTGAGGTAGGTTTGTGTCAGCATCCCCTCTAACGCGCTTGCTTATGCCTTGGTGATCAATCCATTCATCCCGCCAAAATTCTCCTTCCACCCGTACACCATCATAACCCGACTTGTTTCCTTCAGACTGTTCATAATCAGTATTTTCGTTTGTTTCAGGCCCCATTACAGGGGCATCTTCCTCTTCATCTACATCTGTACGCCAAGCACGAAACATTGCCCAGCTACCACCAAATACATCATTCAAATTGCGGATAAGCAGTTCATATCGGCCGTCATCCCTCTCTTCTTGGTGATCGTCAAGGCCAGCGTATTCGCTATTTTCAAGTGTTGGTACGTTTTCCACTCTTTGCCGATAGTACGATAGCTTTAGAGACAAATTTCTAGCTGCTAAATAGTCCAGAAGAAACTCTCTCTTTATTTCGATCAAGCGCTGGTTTCCTTTGTCATCGAGAACCTCCCGAGCTACTACCACAAAACTTTCTTCTGGCCTTACCCAGTTACACCCCTCTTTTATAAGACGAAGCGCTACGACTAAGTCAGGATTCAATATCCATAAACTTCCGCCAACTACAGGTTGAGGGTGCTCAAATATGAGGTGGGTTCCGATTGGTTCTTTGTCATTCCATTGGTACTGTTCAATTGTAGAGTAATAGCCATCTTCATAGGCATAAGGTTGAGGGGTACAACCAATCCCAATGTCACTCCAGCTAGCTTTTTCTGCTATTTCTCTGTGCTCTGGAGGAAATGCTACAGAACCACAACCAAAGTATTCGCCAACGTGCCCTACATATTTGCAGTTTCCTTTTTCATCGTTAATTGATGCTCTCAAAGGTACCCAAGTAGACTTTGAAAAAGTCCGGCGTGTTTCCTTTTTTTGAAGAATCCAATCTTGATTCATTGATCGTCAGCTCCTTTGGTTATAACGCCTCAAACGCCGGCAGAGCGTAGCGACGTCCGCGCGCTTTGACTTGGTAGCTTTTTAGTCATTTTCAACACCTGAATCAGCAATTCTGTGAGAAAATCCAGGATAAGATTTATCGAGGTCATCCAATATAGAATTAACTAATAGGCAAGCATCTAAAATTGTATCGGGCAGACTTTGTTGCTTCGGATAGCGATGGAGCCTGTGAAGTGGGTTTCCGCATGTTTCGAAGCAGGATTCTCGAACCGGTCCCCATGTTCCATGTGAGTACCCAGAAGTCCATGAATAGTGCGCGTCGTAGGAATCTTTAACGCCTGCTTTTTCACTAATTTTCCTGAGATCCAAGCCACTCCAGCTCCCTAGTTCGATGTTTAGAAACTCTTCCCAAAGGTCTTCGCCAGCTATCGCCTCAATGGTGCTCTGGTTAATGTGCTTGGGCGGGTCCATTAGCTCATCAAATCGCAAGGCATTTAATTTCGCTTGCCCCGCCCCATAAGCACGCCATTTCTTCCATAATTCAGGAGCATCTTTATGCAATAAATATCTTAGTGAAATATGAGCTTCTAGGATTGTTCTGAGACCAAGCCTTCCCAGAATGCCGGTTCCAATGCCTATACCTAGCATTTCGTCGAGGACTTTTACTACATAAAATGCTATTCCAAATACAGCATCGTGCCTCGCATCAATAGCGGTTGTAGAGTGTGTATCAGCCCAGTGTGACTCGATTTCATTAAGGAGCGACGTTATATCAGCTCGAGAGATAGAAGGTGCTTCTGCAATTGTTGATTCTTTTTCTTCCATAAGGGCCAAACAAGGCGAGTTTCTCCACGCTTCGTCCCAGAAAGCGTTTGGCCACGTCAAGTCTTTCTCTACAAGTGGATTTTCAGCCATTTCGGAAGCTCGAATGGATGGTCGTATTTTCCTTAGATCACCCTCATACGGATAACCAAACCATTCCTCTGCCATTTTCCGCGGCACATGGAATTTTCCCGAAATCACCTGTGCCATCAATTTTAGCCAGCGACAGTCCGTAGCTTCTTGTGACTGGTGCGGCAGATTGAAACCCACTGCATCCATCAAAATCGATATATCGGGCTCTTCTTTAGGTAATAAATTAACCCATGTTCCCCTTGCAGGTAAGTTATCAAATAGAAGTAAAACTACTAGCGCTGATGCGGTGGTTCTATTTTCTAAGATAAACGCAATGAATTGCTCTCTCAACGCTTCAGGAAGTTTTGAAATTCCAGTTAATGAAATATCTGAAAACTGATCTCTTTCATCATGCTCATCGATGAATGAAAGTATTCTTCGGAATTCCGCAATAGCGTAATCTTGGTCTTCAATCACTCGGATGATGGCAGCCCAAATCATTTCGGGAAGTCTCTCATTGGACCAAGACGAAAAAGTGACCTTATCAGCTACTGCAGCAAAGCCCGACTGTAGCTGTTTCCCAACTTTCTTGTGATCTTGAAGAGAAGTCCTATTTTTACCGCTACGTGACTTCTTTCTCTTATTCTTACTTTTTGGCATTCAATTTCAATCCATGCTGAAATGCGACTCGGAAAGCTAACTCTTAGCTAACGGGCAAAAATGCTGTGCGATACCATGCGAAGCATAGCACAGTGCTTTTGTCCCAGTGACCGCAGGGAACGAGTTTAGCTCCTTGTTAACCATCTCAAAAACTCAGATATTGCTGCAAACTTAAAAACCATTGATTTTTGAGATTACGCTTCCTAGTTTCAATTTCTTTTTCGGAACTTGGACTTATCCTATTAAGCTTATTCATAATTTGGCCTCTATATTGCTCAAATTTATGCATCCAGACAGTTGGATTTCGGGGTGAAATCATTCCTGAGTTTTTACCGTTTTCAGCTTGTGCCACTGAATAAATACATAAATTCTTTAAAAGGTAAGCCACAACCTCATCTCTAGTTACAATATTTGCGACTGTACACTCCAAGCCTTTGCTGCTTGAAGCTATTTCTTGTGCGTTTAGGAATATTGATATATCTGTTGCTCCATTATGAAGCTTACGTTTTTCTTCAACATAGTCCTTACCAACAGATAGAAATGAGTCTACTTTTCGGCGAATACTTTCGTTATTACTTACGTTATGTTTAACAAATATGAATATAAGACCTGACAATATAATAAAAGTGAATTGAGGGAGATTCTCATCTTTAATAAGATCTAAAAACTTTGTTACCGACTGCTCTTCTGAAAGAGAGCTGTTATATATCCCTTTTATTATTGCGAGGTATTCCTCGATTAGCTCAATGTTCCCTTTCATGATCGGAACAAGGTTTTCAGCAGACTTGCAAAATTCATCTATATTTTCATCTAGAATATCAATACCAAATCTCTCAGATAAATGCTTTTTGTAGTAATCCACGTATCCACGCGGATTTTTATCAGTTCTATATAACTCGGAGATTGCAAATGCAGGGTTTAACTCAGATCCAGTGGATTTAGCAAATTCCATGAATTTATTTACTGTTTCGGGGTAATCGTTCTTGCATATATTGTTAAATATATTTGTGTCCATTAAAAAATATGCATCAACTTTTTTCCCTTGAGGATCTCCGAAAAACGGCGAGCCAAAGTAAACTGTAGAGCAATCATCCATTTTAATCTCATGAACTTCTGCTTCTTTGTTATTAAATTCAAATATACTCATAATACTTCCCTGAGAATGGCTAACGCCGCGTTAAAGGGCCGAGCATAGCGAGGTCCCAGTGAGCACAGCGAACGTTTTTGAACGGTTTGTTAGGAATTTTCCACGTGAGCCCTAAGCACGGCATCCGCACAGGACATATTTTTACCGTATTGATGCTGTAAAAATGCATTGAACTTTCGAGATTTAATATCGAATGTTAAGCCATTTAGCTTTTTATTAGCAAGGAAGGCAGGTAGTTCATAATTTGCAATAGACTCTTCAGAGATAGTAGATAAGATCAAAGAATCAACTTTTCGCATACAAACCCTTGAAAGGTTTATCAAGGCAAAAATCTCATTTACTTCAAACTCAGAAAAAGAAATTTTGGAAAAATCAAAGCCATTTAGTTCTGTTGGCTGCTTTGACCAATAATTATTCAGATAATTGGAGTCATTCTTTACAAGTGAACTATAACCATCACTCATTTCTTCTCGAACATGGGCAATGTGATTTCTTCGTAACCGCAAATATGCCATAGTTTTGATAACGGCGCTTTCTGGATCTTCACCTAGCCAATTACTCAACTTTACTCTTAACTGCTCTTCAGGCTTTTTATCAGTCACGTCATCATAATCTGACGGCATTACGTAGGCACGAAATTCCTCAATTTCTTCAATATAACTTAATAAATACTCGACTGACGCAATCACACCCATACTCACAAGTGAGTGGAAGGCTCTAGCGCGAAATTCTGGTAAAGCTTCGATTTTCACATGAAGTCGTTCAGAAAACTCATTATTATTGTAAACATCCGTTGTATATGCATCTAAAACATCGTGCTCCAGCTTCGAGAGTATCTTATTCACTTCAATATCTGAAAAAAGGAAATAGCAAAGCTGATCGTTCATATCTTCTAGCTTTGATTCAAATCTTCTAAGCACTTGAGATTTCACTAATCTCCTCCCTGATGCCTAACGCCTAAAGCAGCGGCGCATTTATGCGTCCGCTGCCTTTACTTGTTATATGCTTTCGCCTTGTGCAAGTTTAGTAATATCCTGAAGCATCAATTTAGCTCTTGCGTCTAGAAACTCTGAATATTCAAGAGTTGAATAATCTACTAAAGAGGGATCAGGAAGGTAGTTCGAACAAAATACATTTTTTGCTTCTGCACCCAAATCAGAAATTAATCTAGGCAAATAATCATTAGGATGATCATCACTTATAGCATTATTTTCGGAGGCCGCTAACATGCAAAAATTCGCAAGGCTATTATGTTCTCCCGGCGCCTTAATCCGTTTTAAATGAGCTTTGGGATAAATATGGTGGAACTGCTTGCTATTGTAGTTGGATAGCGCCACCTCAGGATCAATAAGAGCTCCATTAGTAATGTTTCGAGGCCCTTTTAAGGCAAGCAATATTATTAGAGCCCTAGACCTAGAGTTATTACTTCTAAATGCAAGTTTTTTGAACGTCTCCAGTGCAGGGATGTTTCCGAACGATTTTTTGGGATCTTCTCCATTTACTACAAATGAGTCTATAGCCTCCAAATCTTGGGAAACGAAAGACTCTGACGCCCCCCTATATCGCTCAGAAAATGCACTAAGCCAAAACCATTCTCTAACACGCCTTACATCTTCTAGGCTTAATGTTTTCCTTTTTGAATAAATGTAGGAAAGGACAATTGCAATTGCCTCGTAAGGAAGAAAGTCCCAGCTGTAAATTTTGAACTCTGTTTTGAGGAGGTCCACAGTCTTTAATAGTGCTGATTTGGCAATTTCTACTAGATCATCCATTTCTTCTTTCGCCAGACTTCGAAGAGACAAAACCTGTTCTTTCTTTATTCCTTTGTGCTTTATTGCAGATAGACACTTTAGAACTGTATTGCCATCAATATCATCGAAACCCTTCGGCTTCAAAGAAGCCGCTATTTTTTGTGCCTCGTCATTTAAATCAAAATTTTCTGTCCAAGTTGCAGCAACCATTAAGTCATATGTTGAAAGCCTAGTCCCTGAACTGTTGATCCTCTCGAATATTGGACACACCTCTTCAACTGTTAGATCTTTCAAAGTAACGACTGGAATTCTATAGTTTGTAATTACGTCTATTAGGCCGTCTAATTTTTTTTGGAGCTCGTCCGCATTCGGATAACTCACCAGACCTGACCTAAAATTAAGCAATTTGGTGGTATTGTAAATTATTCTTAGTGGAAACTGTGTCTGGTTAAACTCTTCTGGGGCTTCCATAAAACATTCATCAACAAGGTCATAAACTGCATCAAACCCGTTCTGCCCCTCCAAAGCACCTAATGCCGAATAAATTACTGTTAGTCGTTGCTGGCCATCCAAGACATAGTCTGTCGGTGTCATATCGTCAGTCTCTGGAAGCTTAAATGCTCCTATATTTCTTTCTACCGCCAATGAGTTCTTTGTACGCCAAAGCAATAAACTACCCACAGGGTAATTGTTCGCTATAGAATCGAGAAGTTTCAGAGCTTGCTCTTCTTTCCAAACAAACTGCCGCTGAAACTGAGGAACTTTAATCTGTCCAGAATTAATATCTGCAATCAGATCCTTTAGAAATGGCGTCCCAGTTTCAAGTCTACTTGCTATATTTGCTGACATATAATTCCTTAACTAATATTTTCTCTGAATCCAGACTAGCATATAACGCAGAGTGTAGCGGCAGTTTGTGGAGTGGCGTTTTGTGCTAGCGTAGCGACCAGCACAAAAAGAGCCACGGAACAAACTGTCCGACTGGCACGTATTGTTAGGTTTATCGCTCATAAATTTCTCTAATACCAGCACCAAGCCAATGCACATAGGATGTTGATGTATATTTTCCAAGATCAATATGATTAAGATCACTAAGCAGCGAAGATATAAGCATACTAAATGTATGCTCACCCCAACGACCTATAGCTACAGAGCCGTCAAGCATTGAATAGACTTGCCCTAGCCCTAATATGTAAACACTGCTAACCAGGTATTGGTGACCATTATCCCTTTCATGACCTGGTGATTTCTCAGAATACCTAGAAAAACTCCACTCTCGTTGAAATTCGTCTGACAACCGGCAAAAGTTTTCCTTTATTGTTTCCAAACTTCTTTCATCTTGGAAAGAGAACACAACCAGTTTAGGAGGCCTATAATCAACTAGCTCATTAGTTGATTTCACCGTAACTCCCGCAATATTAGAGACAGATTCAAGCCCCTCAAATGCCTTCTTCAAAACTCCCGAATCCGTTCTTACCTTCACCTCAATTACACAATAAACTGATTCAATAGGGACAATCAGATTTCTATTTTCATCTGTATAGAAAGTTGGATAATTTAGTTTGTCGAATATAATGACATCCAGATGATTGCTGAGGTTTCCATTAGAGCTGACTATCTTCCCTTTTCCAACCCCATATTTTAATGGAAGAACCTCTGCAAGTAATTCCCTAAGAGCATTTTCAGATCCCAATCCATATTCAAGGTTGTGCTGAATGAGTAAGCCATTCTCGCGACGTTCATTTAACTTGTTATTAAATCTCTTGTTAATATCACTAATTACTTTCGTGAGCGGTTGACGATCAGATAGATCATCTATTCTCGGACTATCTCGTTTTTCACTCATCTAAATTGATTCTCCCTGAAACCTAACGCCGAAGCACAGCGGCGACCTTGGAGTGGCGACGAAGGAGCCACGTAAAGGGCGTCCGGCGACCATCGGCCGCGAACTGCTGCGCCTTGTTAAATACCGTGTTCAAGCTGATAACCCAAGCTTGCAGTGAACATATCTACCTGCGCATCTTTGAGAACATACTGAGGGATATATTGCATTCCGTCAGGGAGATCTTCTACCGGACTCAACAATGCGCCCCGACCAGGCCCGAAACGGTCGAGAATATAGTCTTTGAGGATGCTACGACCGCTTATGGAGTATGCAGTTCTAAAAATGGATAAATCACCAAGGTAACCGTTGACCTCAATCCAACAGTGACCACCCCAACTTTTCTGCACAATTTTCCCTGTACCGCTTGGCTCAGGCAGTTTCTCCTTGTACTTAAAAATTCGAGCGCCGGAGATTTTCAAGTCGCCGGCCACTACTATGGCAGGGGTGGAAAAATGATCTTTAAGGTAGCTTGCCCAGGCACAACTCAGCATTACACAGGAACCAAATGAAGGCGGCACCTCACGCATTAACGCTTGTGCGCTCTCGCCAAACGGAGCCGGGTCATGGAACCGATAACCGAAATAGGCTTCTGACTCAGCAACTCCGCGAGATCGAGCAATTTTTTGCTTAAGCTTTATTTGACGTGTGTTCATAGGTATTTAACATATGTATATTGTGCGTGCGCATTTAGAAGCTCGTCCAATTGATAGTTTTCGGTTCTTAACTTACTGATCAAGCGAGCATTCCTGACTTAAAAGATTCCGAGTTAGCAAAGGAAATTTGAGCATGCTTAGTGACACTCTAGCGAGCGCACAATATCCAACCTTTATTTTTTGTTATGTAATTGACATTAAACGACTTAAATACACAACACAACAACAAAGCGCGCAATATTGCCGAAATGAATTTGCCGTGCATCGTTAGGGACACCCTCCCTTAAATAGGGATAGCGTTGCATTCACCAACTGAACTCACAGCACAAACCTGACTGCCAGAACTAATTAAAGCGCAAGAACACCACATAAAATTGAGTATAACCCAAACTTGTCCTATATAAGTTTATGGCATTCTGCCATCTCTTCTATTGGAAGAATCATTACTAGAAGGATTTTATTCGAATGAGCATAAAACCAGGACCTAAACCACGGAAAGAGGACGGGACACGAGATAAAAGACGTCGTGTAACACCAGAAAACCAACCTAAACACCCTCCCCTGAAGCCCCATAAGCATGAGAAATAGAAATGAATTAAAAGGCTCTTAAACAGAGCCTTTCTCATCGACTTTGAGTAGACAATCCAAATCTTTTGTTGAACCTGCAAAGCTTTTAGTCAAGATCTCAATTAAACCAAATCACTAAAAAGAGATCCCCAATACGACAAAGCCTCTTTCATCTCATCAAAGTAATCATGCTGATCGTACACCCTCTCCATACCACTTAAAGAATGCCCCAGTATTTTCTCTGCGCAAGCCGGACTAAAAGCGTTATACCGACCTGCCGAATTATCGCTTTTAACTGATATTAAATGGCTACGAATGGAACGCCTTATATCGTGGGGCTGAAAGTCCGGTATCTGCACTTTTCCTTGCTTTCGAATGCGGTTTAAACTTCTATTGAGCGTTTTAGTATCCATATGGCTAACACTCTTACCCGCTGACACCGAATCGCGCTTTGCAGGGAATACAAACTCGCTTTTGAGTAAAGCACTATGGCTTTCCTGATCTCGAAAAGCTTTCAATAGCTCATCTGACATCGGGACTTTCTGATAAACCACCTCATTTCTTGTGCTGTGTTTTTCATTAACGGCATACCAAACGCGCTTTTCAAAATCCACATCACTCCATTTGGCTGTTATAGCCGCCCCGCTTCTCACTCCACTTAATAGAATAACCTTAAAGCAATTGAAGTTCTGAATTGACATTCCGGCACTCAAAAAAACGTCCAAGGCTGATCTAAGCTCATCTACGCTCGGTGTTCTGCGGCGTGGAGTATATTTCGCGTAGATTGACTTAGACGCACCCTCAAGAGGATTGAAGTCCATACGACCAATAGCCAGGCCGTAACTAAACATCTGCTTAAGTAGCGCAAGTGTCTTACCAGCCTGACTCTTCGCGCCCCTTTCTAAAATTGGGGTAAAGACGTCTTCATGAAGCTGGTGTCGGGTAATGTTCGTAAGAAACACATGACCGATGCGTGGCAATATGTCCTTATTAAAGCTAGCTTCAACAATCTCTGGACGCTTTCGACCCAAAACCTTATTTTTGAAAAACTCAGAGTAAAGCCTTTCAACTGTCCAACCATCCTTCCCATCTCCTGACGACAGCTTTTCTCGTTCAACCTGAATATCAATGCCATTCCTTACTTTCTCCAGGTTTTCTCTAGCCATGCTTTTAGCTGTTTCGATATCGACTTCAGGCATGCCACCTATTCGATAGTTAACGGACTTTACTGGCTTAGTTTTCGTTCTGTAATAAAGGTAAAAGGCTTTGGAGCGAACACCGTGTTTATTCATCCGACCCAGTCGAACATGAAATCCGGGGATTTCAGGATCGTTTATTCGAGTTATCTCTTCAGAAACCTTACTTAAAAGATGCTTAGTCAGCTTCTTAGTTATTGTGGTGTTTTTTGCGGTTGCCGCTAATGGCGGAGTAATTTGCTTCTCGGAACTTCTATGTTGCAGACCCATTTTTAAATCCTCAAGTTATGTTTCACCTGTGTCGCAACAGTTAATGCTGAACCTTTCTAAGGGACATTTACCTTAGAATAGAGACAACGTAAAAACCGTTGCAAAGCGAGTAAAAACACTAACTGAATCAGTACTTTACTTGTAGAGGACAAACTTCTTTAAACTGGGACAATTGAAAAAATTTAATGAATTTTCACTTGAGAATTGTCATGGGGTGTCAGGGGTCGGAGGTTCAAATCCTCTCACGCCGACCAATTCTTCTTATCTAAATCTCTTCAATATCATTGCTTTAGGACATTTCATCCTAGGTTATATGTATCACGAAGTTCTGCTCTTATAGTGAAATATTGCTCTATCAGCTGATATGTCAGGACGACTCTTTTGCGAAGAGCGTTGCCGCTTGTCGCAAAAAATCTCATTCCTTCTTAAGTCGGGAATTCTCACGTTTAAGCCGCGCCATTTCTTCGTAGCGGGGGTTACCTGAGCCCTTGAAGACTTCGTCAGAGGATGGCTCGGCCTCTCGCCGCCACCGGCTGAGAAAGTTAGGGTTAATACCGACTTCCATAGCAAAGTGGCTACTAATTAATTTTCTTAATTTTTAACTTTCCATTGGCTCTGAACGCATAAAGACCGCTTTCAACATCAACTGAAATTATCTGACCTTCCGCTTGAATGCGCTTTTCTTTATTGTGCCCTTTTAAGGGAACCATAAGTAAGTCGCCCTTCTCAGTATCATTAATCACCAGCTTATCATTTACGACATCAATACGAGCACCATTCGCTACGATCTCACTCACCGCAGCTTCTAAATCAGAATTTGAGTCAAAAACGACTTCCCCTTCTGTATTAACAACAGCAACTCTACCGATATTTTCTTGAAGGATAATGTATTCTGAATCAGTACCAGGCTTGACTTTCTGTACAGTAAACATGAACTCTCTATTTGGTATAACCCACTTGCTTTCATTTTTATTAAGCGCAACCAAACGGTAGTCTACATTTATAACAACGACTCCGTCAGCAATCGGAATTGTCTGGAAAATATCTGCACCACCGAAACTGTAATTTGTTTTTTCGGAAAATTCTTTACCGTAATACACATCAATGTCACGTACGGAGCTTGAGTCTGTTGAAAAGGGTGATACAGCTAACTGTTTTAGATCAGGAGAAATAAAAATAGAGCGATATGATGTGCCCCTTGGAAGTATCCCGCTTTTAACTAATTTACCTTTTTTATCGTAAATTCTTACCGGTGTGTGGTTAGATGAATTCATCTCTCCAATAATAGCAAAGTAATCTCCGCCAGGAACAGTTACAACATCTGCAACATTATAAAATTTTTCAATCACCTTATCTTTGTTGAACAATACCATTTGATTAAAAGCGTCAGGATCTGGCGCGCGCTTTAGGGAGGCCGCCAGTAAACGCCCATGGTTAAGGGTCCAGGCATGGTTAACTTCCCAATCGAGGGAAACAGCCCTAACCAAATCTTGGTTCTTAGTGTAAAAGTTTACTTTACTTTTTTCCGACTCATCAATCACAGCTATATATTGTGAGTTTAAAATGTAGGTGTAGGAGCTGTTCCTCTCATTAAAGTGTAACTCTTGTGAGTTTACTCCTGTACTAGCTAGTAACGTTGCTATCAGCGTAATTAATAGTAGAAGCTTCATTTTCTTTTTCCCTATTGATTTTTTTACAAATTGACCCACCCATTCGAGCTACAGGATCTCCTGTATCTGTTAGGGCTAAAGTCATAGGGTGTCAGGGTTCTGAGGTTCAAATCCTCTCACGCCGACCAATTCTTTTCAGCACTCATCCATCCCATTCAGTTGGCAAGCTGAGTTGTTCCGCAATTTCTGTTGTTACCCTCCAGTAACCGCCTCTTGCAGAACCTTTTCGCACTAAAAGCCCCTGTTCTTTAAGCTTAGAAATGTGTTTTTCTACCGCTCTTGACGAAATATTAAGAACCTCCGCCACTCTCGCAGCGCTCCAGTCCGCTTGTTCATTTAACAACCTGAGAACCATATTTCGGGTACTAACACCAGAAAATTTCAGCTTTTCCGAACCGTTAACCGAACGTAACAACGAACCATTCACCGAACCTGCTAAAGTTTCGTTCGTTAATATTGGTGCCTGAACTGTCTCGTCACGAGCTGCCGCCCTGCTTTTTTCTACTTGTATCGTTTCGGAAATGCTTTGCTGTACGCAGTTAAGAATGAACTCAATCATTGGTACTCTGTCATTCTCACTAATTGACTGTCTTAAGCAATCCAGGTACTCATCTTTATTGGTTTTAAATACTTCCTCAAAACTTAACCATGCAATGGCCGGATGCCACTTTGCCAGAATAAGGCTGAACCAGAGTCGTCCGATACAGCCGTTAGCAACCGAAAAAGGTTGGATAAATTCGAACTGCTGTAGAAAGTTAGCCGCTTTCAATAATGGGTGTTCGTCACTTTTTTGTAACCAGGAGAGTAACGTTTTAACTGACTTACCCGCCTGCCCTGCAGGTGCTGTCATATGAACAAGCTTGTTACTTCTATAGACTCCCATTCCTGTTGCACGATAACTTCCGGCGCTAGGTGTTACAGCAGCACATATCAGCCGATGGGCCTCTTTCAAATCACTCTCTGCGCAAAAGTCCCAGTCTGCCAACTGTTCGTAAGCCACTTCTAAACGAATTTTCTGTAGTTGCTGCGGCTGCTCTTCAAACCCTATAGACGCAAGCACTTTTATCGGCATTTGCTGAACTTTAAAGTCCGCTAAATCGCTACTACCGGTTTCTAATAGTGCAAGCCAGCGTCCAAAATCGGTACTGATTTGAGCCGTGAGGTTTACGCATCGATTGGTAATTAGATAATCTGGTGCTGCCATTATTTATCAGTAACCACAGGGCTACTCTCCATAATCTGTTCTAATATTTAGTTATCTTTGGTCGATAAAGCAGTTATCAGCTTAACGCATATAGAAACGGTCTGGTAACTATTTGAGGGTGTCATGAACTTACAAAACAAATTAACTCTGAGCATGGCTATTGCGTTAACCGTATTGCTCGCTATTGCCATGGGCGTCTCAACGTTCATGATGCGTTCATTAATAGAGGAACGTGTAACAGAACAAGAACTCCCGGCTACGCTCGGTGAAATTAGGGGGAAGGTTGGGCAGCTTATAGCAACCCCTGTACTGGTATCTCAGGAACTGGCCAATAATCAGTATCTAATTGATGCACTGAAAGGCGTTGAATCTGAAGCCGAGCAAACTGAAATTACACGTTACCTTAATCGTATTTATCGGCAGAGAAACGCGGTTGCCGCTTTTACCGTCAGCGCCGGAAGTAATAACTATTACACCGCAGACGGTTTATTTAAAAAGATGTCGGCCAGCGAAGAACGAGACCAATGGTTTTTCGACTTCATAAAAGAGGACAGCAGCCAGGCGCTGAATTTCGACGTTGACGAGCAATCGGGTATACCCACTGTTTTTGTTAATGTTCGTATTAGTGACAACGGTCGTACACTTGGCGTCGGTGGTATTGGGCAAAGTCTCGAAGCACTGCAAAATGCAATTGCTGATTTCAATGTAGGAAAGAACGGCATTGCTTATCTGGTTGATGAAGAGGGTCGAATTCAAATTCACCCTCGCATCAACGACTTCCGTCTCTTATCAAAAGAAGTGGGGAAAACGGTTGCGGATAAGCTCCTCAGCGACAATGAAGTTGAAATAGACTACACCAGTCAAAGTGGTGAGGACCTCATCGTTGCCAGTACTTATTTGCCTAACAGTGACTGGCGGATCCTTATAGAATTGCCGGAGGAGGAACTCTACGCAGGGCTAAACCAAACCGTTACCACCATCGTTATTATCAGCTTCATTATTGGTTTAGGTTTTGTTATTGCCAGTTGGTTCTATGCGCGCCGTATTGTTCGCCCTATTAAGTATGTCGCCAATAACCTGAACAGGATGTCAAACGAAGGCGGCGATCTGACTCAGCGTTTGCATGTCGATAGCAATGATGAAGTCGGGGATTTAGCAAAAGGTTTTAATGCCTTCGTTGCAAACCTTGGAAGCATCATTACTCACGTCAGAGACACCGCTTACGAAGTGAATGAAAAAGTGCAGAGTATTGATAAATCAATGCTCCAAATTGACAGTTTGTCTGCTGAGCAGGAAAACAAGACAGATCAAGTAGCTGTCGCAATGAGCGAAATGGAAACCACTGTAAGAGAAATAGCTGAAAATGCCAACCAGACCGCGAATCATGCCAGTGACTCGCAAAGAACAACGTCTGAAAACCAGAAACAACTGCAACAAGCAGTCGCAACCATGCAAGAACTCTCTGAATCCATGCAAGGCGCCGCTAACTCTGTACAGGAACTCGCTGAAGAGGTTGCCAGTATCGTAACCGTTATTGACACTATCGAAGGTATCTCAGAGCAAACCAACTTACTGGCCCTAAATGCGGCTATAGAGTCGGCCCGTGCCGGTGAAGCCGGGAGAGGCTTTGCGGTTGTTGCCGATGAAGTGCGTACCTTATCGCAACGAACCGGTAAATCGACAGAGGATATTCGCCAGAAAATTGTACGCCTACAGCAAGGTTCAAAAGCGGCAGTTTCAGCAATGGAAAAAAACCGCACTCAAGCGGATAGCACCAGCGAACGCATTTTAACCGCAAATCAAAAACTCAATGACTTGGTCGGTTTGATTCAGGATACCGCTGACATGAGCACTCAGATTGCAACAGCAACGGAAGAACAGGCTTCAGTAAGTCAGGATGTAGCCAAAAACGTTCAGGCAATTGCTGACTTCTCTACTCAGGTCTCAACAGCGGTTAAAAGCAGCCATAGCGAATGCGAGCAAATGTCATCACTTGCTGACAGTTTACGTAGCCAACTTGAGCAATTTAAAACGTAATTTCCGCAAACAGCGACTGCAGCCTTGCAACTTCATTTTCGTCAAGAGGATGCATTGGCTGCTTTCCCCAAACTGGAGCAGGCCAAGCAACGTCTGTTTGAAAACGCGCAAGATGATGCACGTGCAGCTGAGGAACTTGGTTACCCAGGGCTGCAATATTCAATTTATCGGGCTGGTATTCAGCTTTTAACCACTGGCTAAGGAAACGACTTTCCCTTAACAGCTGCAGCTGTTGTTCTTCTGTCAGATCGATTATCTCGCGAACATCCGGTATTTTTGGAATCAACAAAAACCAGGGAAACTGTCTGTCATTCATTACCCTGACCTCACATAATGGCCAGTCCGTTAAATGATAACTGTCGCGGGCTAATTCTGTCGCTAATTTAAATTCCATAACCTACTCTTGTGTTGTCAAAATTGTTTGAAGAAAGTCACTAAACAATGCGTTAGTTTGCGGCAAACTGTCAATTAAACGGTGATCATCATTAACAATATGCAACTGAGCATGGGTTCTTTTCGCATAACGCCAACTGTTTTCAACAGGAACGATATCATCCTTCCAGCCGTGAACAATGTGTATTTTGCATTGTGGCGTTACCTTGTCGAAGTCCACCTCCCCTCCTAAATAGAAAGCAGGAGCCAACAGGAACAAGCCTTTACAATTAGAAGCTTCGCCCGCTGCCGTCGCTACGTAACCTCCCATGCTGGATCCCACAAGCACAAAGGGATCCGATAAGGAGCCAATATATTCCATCAGCTTTTTCACTCGAGTATCAGGGTTATCCATTCCCCGGTAGTCGAGACTAGTAACGTGCATCCCTGCTGCTTCAGCCGTTTCTGCGAATGCGCTGATCTTCGTCCCCCAGGGGCCACTCTCTTTGCCGTGATTAAAAATAACCTGCATTTAGCAATTGCCTATCGTTGGTTGCTTAGATAAATTGGATACAAATGTTAACGATTAGGTAACAATGTTAACCCATACCATGATGTTAAAAACGACCAGTATCAATCTGTTCATCTTTTTTTTATTCTTAAGCAGGCCAGTCCTAGCTCAGGAAGATGCTCCGGTGGCCCCATTGATTTTCGGAGTTAATGCATCACCGCCCTTTCATATCCTAAAAGGCGATGAAGCCAATAACGGTTTCTGCGATGTATTAGTCAAAACCATTCAGGCGGAATTGCCTGACACCCGTCAGATCATTCGTAAAATGCCTCACGGACGTATTCGAACTATCATGAAGCGTGAAGGCAGTATGTGTTTCCCTTGTATGATAAACCGTACAACCTACAACCCTGATTATTACTTCAGCGAAACAACCCATTTATATCCCCCCCACGGCATTATTACCCGCTCTTCGTTAGCTCCGGAAATAATAGAAAAATATGGTAACCCTGTGTCATTGAAACGGTTAGTGGATGAATCTGAACTCCGTTTCGCTCAACCGGTAGGTCGCCGCTACGGGGATATTCAGCACTTACTAGACGACTATTTAATTGGTACCAAATATCATAAACAAGTGAGTGGTGAATTGGCTTTATACAATCTACTTTCAATGATTCTTATCAATAGAGTTGATTATACCATTGACTACGAAATGATGATCCCATCCTATCGCCGTAACGCTGAAGGTCAGGAAACAAATGAAAGTCTGACGTTTATTCCAATAGAAGAATACAAAAGCAAAGTTATTCGCGGTGCGGTCGGTTGCAGTAATAACGCCTGGGGGGAAAACGCGATAAAACTCATTAACCAAGCCGTTCATAAAATTCGCGCTAATGATGAGTTTAAGCAAAGTCTCGACTACTGGTTAGGTGCTAATCGGCCTAAACTCGATAAGCCAGAACCAAAATGAGGGCAGATTTATGATGTTCAAAAAACAATTAGCTTTGCTGTCCCTTGCATTAGTATTTTGCCAAAGCAGCATTGCAAGTGAGGAAGATATTATCTGGGGAACCAGTTCTTCGCCTCCTTTTCATGTTTTTAGCGGTGTCTATGAGGGTCAAGGCTTTTGTGACGCTTTAGTGACAGGTTTCCAGCGTCAGCTTCCCGAACTTTCCCATCGAGTAAGAAAGTTACCATCGCGACGCATTACGATGATAATGAAAAAGAATAAAAATCTCTGTTTCCCCTGCTTAATCAAAAGAACGAGTTATAACTCTGAATTTAATTACACCGATACCACACACTTGTATCCGCCTCACGGCATTATTACGACGGCCGATAACGCGAAAAAAATCATTCAAAAATACGGTCACCCTGTCAGGTTTTCAGAGTTAGTAAAAGACGCAGACTTGCGTTTTGCTCAGCCTACAGAGCGGCGTTATGGACGCCTCCAGCCATTGCTGGAAGAACATCTTATCGACTCAGAAAACTTTAGTTTCATTAGCGGGCAAAATGCCCACGTTAATCTCTTGACCATGCTAGTTAATGACCGCATAGACTACACGGTGGATTACAAAATGGTCATGGTTTACTACAACGAAACGAAAGACAAAAACAGCGGGTTAGTGTTTTTGCCGATCAAAGAGTACGACGGCGTGGTTATTGAGGGTGCCGTTGGCTGCACTGATAACGAGTGGGGCCGCAATGCGGTTGACCAACTCAACAAAGTAATTCAGCAGCTGCAAGCCGATCCGGATTTCCAGCGTAGCTTAGATAAGTGGCTGGGAAACGATCGGCCTAAGTAAATTAAGCGAAGCGTTGCTGCAAATACTGATTAATGTCATCGGACTCGTACATCCATTTTATTTCATTACTCTGCTCTATTCGTAAGCACGGTACCTTAATTCGGCCGCCGCCATCCAGTAGCTCTTGTCTGTGCTGTTCGTTATTTTTTGCATCTCGTAACTCAATGTTCAAATTAAGTCGCGCAATTTCTTTGCGGACTTTGACGCAAAAAGGACACGCAGCGAACTGATACAAAGCAAGCGACTTGCAAGCTTCGTCAACTTTCTGCTGTTCTTCCTCAGAACGTGCTTGCCCCTTTGGGGTCGTTAATTTTTCAACGAGTAAAACAATAGGCGTCAAAATAAGCCGCAAAGTGCGGAAAAAGTAACGGATAACAACTCTCATAAATTCACTACCAAACAACCTGATTAAGATGCCAGTATTCTAACTTGTTTAGAACAGTGCGTCAGTCTTTTAGCAAACACCGCTTACTTTTCTTGCAAAGCCTCGGCTGCAATTTCAAACGATCGCAAACGAGCCTTGTGCTCATAAGCATGGCAGGTCAGAATAACCTCATTGACACCGGTGTCATCTATAAACTGGTTAAGATGACGCTGAACTGAGTCTTTTGTGCCTACCGCAGTATAAGTTAACGCATGATTCGCACCGGCAAGTTCATGCGGTGCCGCAACGGCTCTTATATCATCAACAGGGGCTTTTAAGGGGCCCGGCATACCACGACGCAACGCAATAAACTGTTGCTGCATAGAACTCATCATCTTGCGGGCTTCAGTCTCGCTGTCAGCAGCAAAAACATTCATTGCTGCGGCAGCATAAGGCTCGCTCAAATAACGAGAGGGCCGGAAGTTGTCCCGGTAAGCTTTTAGTGCATGTTGCAGATAATCTGGCGCAAAGTGCGAGGCAAATGCATAAGGCAACCCTAAATGAGCGGCTAATTGCGCACCAAATGTGCTGGAGCCCAACAACCACACCGGAATTTTTTGCTGAAATCCGGGCACGGCTTTAATGGCATCACTTTCCTGCGCTTCTTCCAAATAACCTAACAACTCCTGCACATCATTTGGAAATTGCTCTGCGTCATCCGGCTTGCGGCGTAGCGCTCGTAAGGTGCGGCCATCGGTTCCCGGCGCTCGGCCTAAACCGATATCAATACGCCCCGGATACAATGAATCCAGCGTTCCGAACTGTTCAGCCACAACGAAAGGCGCATGATTAGGCAGCATGACACCGCCCGAGCCAACTCGAATTTTATCCGTTTTACCCGCCACATAACCCAGAGCGACGGCTGTTGCTGCTGATGCAATACCGGTCATATTATGATGCTCTGCCATCCAGAAGCGGTGGTAACCCCACCGCTCTGCATGCTGGGCTAAATCTGCAGAATTATGCAGAGATTCAGCCACTGACCCACCGTCCGTGATAGGCGCTAAATCAAGAACCGAATATTTCATAGCCAATTACAGCTCTTGCTTGGTTGGGCGAATGATCATCTCATTCACATCAACTTGTTGAGGTTGCTCAATGGCAAAGGTAATAGCACGAGCAATAGCGGCAGAATCAATGGCATCTGAGTATAAATCGTCGGCCATAGCCTTAGCGTCTTTGTCACTGATGTGATCAGTAAGTTCAGTTGCCACAGCGCCAGGTGAAATATTAGTCGCACGGATTTCACCGTTAGACTCCTGACGAATACCTTCAGAAATAGCTTTCACCGCGAACTTCGTTGCGCAATAAACCGTGCCGCCACCAAAGACTTTCTGACCAGCAACCGAGGATAAGTTAATAATATGACCCACTTTTTGTTCACGCATAACCGGTAACACCGCGGCAACACCGTAAAGCACGCCCTTGATGTTCACATCGATCATGGTATCCCACTCGTCCACTTTTAAAGCATCCAGCGGTGCCAGTGGCATTAGTCCGGCATTATTGATTAGCACATCAATACGGCCAAATTCAGCCTTAGTATCGTCAGCTAGCTTTTGAACAGCTTCTCTATCGGTCACATCAACGACGCGATACGCCGCCTGACCACCGTCCTTTTTAATTGACTCTGTTAATTCTTTTAACCGATCTTCACGGCGTGCCGCCAGCATCAGTTTTGCCCCTTTACCCGCAAGCATACGCGCTGTTTCTTCACCTAAACCACTGCTTGCGCCTGTAATAATCACTACTTTATCTTGTACTTCTGACATAGCTTTACCTCCGGTTACTGCTATTAGTCGACTGCCCCTAACTGCTTTAAAATCATCTCTTCAAAGCGCAGTAGTGGCAGCATAGAACGCTGCACTTTGGCTCGCAGTAAAGCCCCTTGCCAGCCAGAGAGAATAAAAGCTCCCATCTGCTCTGTATCGATATCTTGCTCGATTTGCTGTGCTTCTCGTGCTGCATCCAGGCAACGCGCAATACGTTGCTCCCAGTTAGAAAAAATACTGTCTAACCGCTCACGAAAAAGGGGGCTCTGCGAAGCCAGCTCCTGACCCAGGTTGCCTATCAGACAACCTTTCGAAAAATCACACGACTTCATATCTTCAACAGAACCGCGCAGATAAGAGCGCAAACGTTCGACAGGTCGCAACGTTTCGTTCCCCAGCGTTTCGTTCATGCGCTCTTCATACTCTTCTGCATAGGTTTCAATAACCGCAAGGCCGAAATCATTTTTACTTTTAAAATAATGATAAAACGATCCTTTCGGTACTTGCGCTTCGCTCAGAATTTTATTCAGCCCAGTGCTGCCGAAACCATGAATAGATATCAGGTCGGCACCAATGGTGATGATGTGTTGTCGCGTGTCATTCTTTATCATACAAACAATATTAGACCAGTCGTCTACAAAGTTCAAGGTAAGCCATTAACGTATTACTTATAATGCCCCCGCAATTGGCTCAGGCCAGACCCCGCAATGAATTTTGGCGATATGATCACTTTGCAGTATTTGCATCACCACACGGGACTGCCCTATTCCACCACCAATGGTTAATGGCAACTCGCCGGCCATCAGTGACTGGTGCCACGGCAACTTCAGCTTTTCTTCTTGTTCGCGAATGGCAAGCTGTCTCTTTAACGCTTGTTGGTCGACACGAATCCCCATAGAGGATAGCTCCAGCGCGTCATTTAACTCCGGATGCCAAACAAGAATATCGCCATTAAGCCCCGTACTGCCCTGCTCGTTAATCGAGCTCCAGTCGTCGTAATCCGGTGCCCTGACATCATGCGCGTAACCATGACTGAGCTCGCCACCGATACCAACCAAAAATACCGCGCCGTGGCGCTTAACGATTTCACGCTCGCGTTGTTTTGCGGTCAGTTTCGGATAGGCTTTGACGAGCTCTTCCGCATGAACCACATGAAGCTTCTTTGGTAGCAAATTAACACCGCCGTATTGCTCAATATATTCACGCTCGGTGTCGCGCAAAGCCGAATAAATCTGTTTAACGGTTTTGCACAGAAACGCGAGTGAGCGTTGTTCTTCTGTGATCACTTTTTCCCAGTCCCATTGATCAACATAAACCGAATGCACAGAGCTCAACGCTTCTTCGTCAGGACGCAGCGCTTTCATCTGCGTCACAATGCCTTCCCCTGCCCCAAAGCCATAACGACCCAGAGTATAGCGCTTCCATTTGGCTAACGAATGAACCACTTCAAAGGTTTTGCCAGGAACCGCTTTCACATTCACGGCAACGGCCTTTTCCCAGCCGGATAGATCATCCTGAACACCACTGCCATGCTCACTCAGTAATGGTGACTGCACTTCAATGAGCCCAAGCTGATGCTGTAATTGCCGAGTGAAACAGGCTTTTACGAATTGAATTTTTTGCTGCTGTTGCATGTAATGTAATTTCATAAGAGCTCCAGATCGTTAAAATAAATACTAAAAGACAATTCAATTAACACCTGCTGAAGCTTTTTATTCAATATGCATTAACAAAAATAGCTTTCCTTAATGCTTTTCGTTAATTTGTAGGCACACTTTTTAATGAAGTATTAAAAAAGCATGAAAAAATCACCTGAAAACTATCAAATCGATGATCTCGACCGTCTAATCCTGCAGACGTTAATGCAAGATGCCCGCATTGCTTATGCAGAACTGGCAAAACGATATAAAGTGAGTCCAGCCACTATTCATGTTCGAGTGGAAAAAATGAAACGGGCTGGGATTATCGAAGGCACACATTTACAGATAAACGCCAAGCGCTTAGGCTACGATGTCTGTTGCTTTATTGGCATTACGTTAAAAAGTGCGGGCGATTACCCAACCGCAATTGAAAAATTGGAAAAACTCGAAGAAGTCATTGAAGCGTATTACACCACTGGGCAGTACAATGTTTTTATTAAAATCATGACGCCATCAATTAATGAACTACAGCATACGCTTATTAACCGAATTCAGGCTATTGATGAAATACAATCGACGGAAACACTGATTTCATTGCAGCAGCCCATAAACAGAGACATACAGCCATGAGTAATCAAATTCGCTTAACCGAATACAGTCACGGCGCCGGTTGTGGCTGTAAAATATCGCCCCAAGTACTATCCACCATTTTGCAAAGCAAACTGGACCTGGCAGCGGACCCTAAATTACTGGTTGGTAACAGTAGCCGCGACGACGCAGCAGCGTACGATATGGGTAATGGCCAGGTGATATTAAGTACCACCGACTTTTTTATGCCGATTTGTGATGACCCGTTTGATTTTGGTCGCATTGCTGCAACCAATGCCATCAGCGACATATACGCTATGGGAGGACAACCGCTAATGGCGATTGCTATTTTAGGATGGCCGGTGAATAAACTTCCTGCAGAAGTCGCTCAGCAAGTCATTGATGGCGGCCGCCAAGCCTGCGCAGACGCAGGTATCATGCTTGCCGGCGGACACAGCATTGACGCGCCAGAGCCTATTTTTGGGCTAGCGGTAACCGGTCAGGTTGAAAAGCAAAAGCTGAAACAAAACAACACCGCAAAGGCGGGCGACATTCTGTTGCTAACCAAGCCGTTAGGTGTTGGCATTCTCACCACAGCACAAAAACAAAAGAAATTGTTGCCAGAACATAACGGAATCGCTATTGAAGCCATGTGTCAGCTTAACCAAATTGGTCGTGTTCTAGCGGAGGTTGCAGGTGTTAATGCTATGACCGACGTAACGGGGTTCGGTCTCGCCGGTCACTTGATTGAGATGGCTGAGGGCTCCGACCTCTACGCGCGTGTTCAGTTTGACAACGTACCCACACTGCCCCATGTGCATAGCTACCTTAGTCAGGGTTGTGTCCCGGGTGGCAGTCAACGAAATTTCGATAGTTACGGCCAGCATCTAAGCCCGCTACCCGAGCACCAGCGCAATTTACTCTGCGATCCACAAACATCCGGAGGCTTACTGATTAGTGTTGCCAGAGAGGAAGTTGAAGCACTGCGTCAACGTTGTGCCGAGCACAATCAATCCATACAGGTTATTGGCGAGCTCTATTCTGCTGAATCACAGCAATACAGAGTGGTCGTTGAATAAATGTTTGAACAATCGATACCCCAATCACAATTTGACCGCCTGTTTATTGACGATACTCCGTTACTTGACTTAAGGGCTCCGGCTGAATTCGCCAAGGGTGCCTTTACCAAAGCGGTTAATCATCCGTTAATGACCGATGCAGAGCGCGCCAAAGTCGGAACCTGCTATAAGCATCATGGCCAAACAGCAGCGATGGAACTGGGACACCAGTTAGTTAGCGGCAATATAAAGCAACAGCGGATGGCTAAATGGCAAGCCTTCTTCGAAAGCTATCCTAGCGGTGCAATTTATTGCTTCCGTGGCGGCTTACGTTCACAAATAGTGCAGCAATGGCTACGCCAGATAGATATAGACAAGCCACGAATTGAAGGCGGTTACAAAGCCCTGAGACAACACTTAATACAACGGACTGAAGAGCTCGTGTCCTCCTTTCGCTGGATTGTTGTCAGTGGTCGTACTGGCTGCCAAAAAACCGAGTTCATCAAGAACAAGCGCCACTCTATAGACTTAGAAGGCTTAGCTCACCACAGAGGATCTGCTTTCGGACGTTATCCGGAGCCACAGCCAAGCCAAATTGATTTCGAAAACCGGTTAGCCATTCAATTGATTAAGCTTAAAGCGTTAGGAGCCGGCACGTTATATATTGAGGATGAAGGCAGTCATATTGGTTCTGTCTCAGTGCCTTGGTGTTTACAACAGTTCACCCAAAACGCTGAGCGTCATACCATTGAATCGACCCTGGAACAGCGCATCGAAGTTATTTACCAGGAATATGTTATTGATGCAGAGAGCCGCTATTCATCGCGGGAGCAATTCGAGCATTACCTGCTCGACAGTTTAAGCCGAAACCGCAAACGTTTGGGCGATCTCCGCTTCCGTCAGCTGTTCAGCACACTCCAGCAAGCTCTAAGCAAAGACAGTCAAGATCTACATAAGCAGTGGATAAAAGGACTGTTGGTAGATTACTACGACCCGATGTATGACTACCAAATGAAAAAGCGATAAGCATCGCTAAAAATCTGCGACTTGCCGAAAACAGCAGTCAACCCTCAAGGCTTTTGTTATGGTACTTGAATAATAACACCAAGGGGATCTACCTATGTTCACACGAATGTTAAGCCGAATGACGGCGGCCGCATTGGTTTTTGTTGCCCTGCCCTCTATGGCAGAAACAAAAGACCTTTCGTACTACCTGCCTCAGGACGTCAGCTACAACCCAAACATCACCAAGCCAAAGGAAGTTCTTGGCTACCAGGTGGGTGACTGGCACGCCCGTCCCGAACAAATTGTAAACTATATGAAAGTTCTGGCTGAAGAGTCAGACAGAATCACTCTACAGGTAACCGGCCGTACACATGAACAACGTCCATTATTACTACTAACCGTGACTTCTGAAGAAAATCACAAAAATATTGAGGATGTTCGCGAGCGTCATCTGGCGGCGGCTGATCCGAATCGCGATGCCGATCCTGATAACACCCCGGTAGTCATGTACATGGGGTACAGTATTCATGGCGATGAATCAAGCGGCAGTAACGCTGCAATACTCTTTGCTTATTATCTTGCCGCCGCTGAAGGCGAAGCGGTTGAGACACTCCTTAATGACTCTGTTATTTTGCTCGATCCTGCTTTCAATCCGGATGGTCTGGCCCGCTTTGCGCAATGGGCCAACCAGCATCGTGGACAAAACCTGGTAGCGGACCCTCAGCATAGAGAGCATGTTCAACCTTTCATTCGTGGCCGGGTAAACCACTACTGGTTTGATATGAATCGTGACTGGCTTTTGCTACAACACCCTGAGTCACGCGCACGGATCGCTAACTTCCAAAAGTGGAAACCCAACGTGCTCACCGATTACCACGAAATGGGAACCAACAGCACTTTCTTTTTCCAGCCGGGTATTCCTTCACGCAAAAATCCACTCACTCCGGATGAAAACGTGCGCTTAACGGAAATTCTGGCAGTAGAACACGCCGATTCGCTAAATGATATTGGCAGTCTTTACTACACCGAAGAGTCGTTCGATGATTTTTATTATGGGAAAGGCTCTACCTATCCGGACATTCAAGGCGCTGTCGGTATTCTTTTTGAACAGGCTTCCAGTCGAGGCCACTTGCAAGACTCAGTGAATGGTGAAGTCAGCTTTCCGTTCACCATCCGTAATCAGTTTGTTGCGTCACTGAGCGCCATTTACGGTACACATAAACACAAAAGCCGTTTTATCGAATTTCAGGAACGCGCTTATGATGAGAGTCTGGAAGCAGCCAAAGATGCAAATTTCGACGGTTATTTGCTGGGCGATTCAAGCGACCCTTCAAGAGTCGAAGGATTACTGAATATCTTTGAGCAACACGGAATCAAAGCCTATCGAATAGAAAAAGACATTGAACAAAACGGGACTAAATTTAGCGCTGGCAGTAGCTATTACGTGCCGCTTGAGCAGCCGCAATACGGTTTAATCCAGGGTATATTTAACACTCGGAAAAGCTTTCCAAACAATACTTTTTATGATGTTTCAGGTTGGACATTACCACTAGCATTTAATATCCCATTTGAAACCCACCGTGGCCGTATTCAAATCGCAGATAAAGCCTGGACTGATATTAAACGCAATACATCCGCACTAACGAATGCTTACGCCTACGCATTTAGCTGGAACGACTATCTGGCGCCTGGACTTTTGCAGGAACTTTTAGAGCAAAATATTCATGCACGCCAGAGTACAAAGCCATTTACTGTTAAAACAGAAGAGGGTCGTCGGGAGTTTTCAGCAGGCGCTATCGTTATACCCAAAGCCTATCAGGAGCATGATTGGCTAGACGTTCAACGCCGTTTAGCGACCGCGGCAAAAGAAAAAGGCATCCATGTAACCTCAATTGAAACAGGCTTAACCCCAGAAGGCGTTGATCTTGGCAGCCGCAATATTAAGCCAGTAGAGCAACCCAGTGTGATGATGTTAACCGGTGCGGGCGTTAACCTGTACGAAGCGGGTGAAGCCTGGTATTACCTGGACCGTCATGTGGGTATTCCTTTATCTATGATCGATACTGACCGGCTGTCGCGAGTCGATTTAACGCGCTACAGCCACATCATCATGGTGGATGGCAGTTACCATACCCTGGATAAAAAACTGGGTAGAAAAATAAAGCAATGGGTAAGCGAGGGTGGCACCATTATTGGCCAGCGCGGTGGTGCTGAGTGGTTGTCTGAGAACGGTCTTCTCCACACCCGCTTTATTGATGAATCTGTTTTTGAGAAAGCCTTTTCAGAGAACCAAATGAGTTATAAAGATCGTGACGATTTTTATGCACAGCAACGTATCGCTGGTGCCATTTTCTCAATGGACGTTGATACCTCTCATCCTCTATTCTTTGGTTTTCCAAGCGAGCAAATGCCGGTCTTCAAAAACTCGGTTGCCGCTATGGAAGCACCTGAATCACCTTTTGTTTCAGTAGCTCATTACTCAAAGCAACCGTTAATGAGCGGCTACACCGATGAGCGCAACCGCGAAATACTTAAAGGTAAAACCAATATAGCCGCCCATCGATTTGGCGACGGTCAGGTTATTGGCTTTGCGGATAACGTCAACTTTCGCGCCTACTTTTGGGGAACGGCCAAATTATTGAGTAATGCCATCTATCTTGGTCCCCGCATTGAAGTGTATGCAGAGAAACTGGCTGATAAAAAAGCAGCTGATGCGGCGGCCGAAGCTCACTAATTTATCCATCGGCAATGATTCACCCTAGACTGCTAAGAGTTTTCTCTTAGCAGTTTTTTACACTCCATCATTCTGGCCATCTGAGCAATCATGGTCTACCTTACTAATTGAATCATATTAATTAGTGAGTGAGGTGCTTATGTTACGTTGGGTTCTTATTTTCCTCGTCGTTGCCGTTATTGCTGCTATTTTAGGGTTCAGTGGTATTGCCGGGGCCGCGGCGGAAATAGCTAAGATCATCTTCTATATCTTCATTATTCTTTTTGCAGTTTCTTTAGTCATTCGCCTACTCCAGGGTGGCAAACGGCGATAACTTTAATCAGTATTAGACATTGGTCGTATGCCAACAGCTATTGAGTTTACGCTACAATAACTGTTGGCATTTTTTATGTTTGTCTGTCTAACACTACAACAAAGAGGCTCTTGCCATGAACGCAATCGTAATGATGGTTCTGGGTTTAGGTGCGATGTTTCTCGGTTATGTTTTCTATTCAAAATTCATTGCAGAGAAAATTCTCAAACTCGATCCAAACTTCAGAACACCGGCTCACGAATTAGAAGATGGCGTTGACTTCGTCCCTACCAATAAGTATGTCCTCTGGGGTCACCACTTTACTTCAGTTGCCGGGGCGGCACCTATCATAGGTCCGGCTATTGCCGTCATCTGGGGTTGGGTACCGGCATTTTTATGGGTCATATTCGGAACCATCTTCTTTGCCGGCGTTCACGATGCAGGCGCTATTTGGGCCAGTAACCGTAATAAAGCAAAATCAATTGGTAACCTGACCGGCGATGTCGTTGGCAAGCGCTCTCAAACCTTGTTCATGATTGTCATTTTCCTTGTCCTGCTGATGGTCAATGCCGTTTTCGCTACGGCCATCTCTGGCTTGCTCATCGAGTTTTCCAGTTCCGTTGTACCGGTTTGGGGCGCTATATTTGTTGCACTCATTATCGGCCAAATTATTTTTCGCAAATGGATGGGGCTTGGAGCAGTATCAATAATTGGTGTTCTGGCGCTGTACGCTCTCATCTGGGCCGGTCCTTCGTTTCCTATTGAGTTACCGGAAACCATAATGGGCGTTAGTGACAACGCGCAGTGGGTTCTTATCCTGTTCGGTTATGCTGCTATTGCTTCGTTACTGCCCGTTTGGATGTTGTTGCAGCCTCGCGACTACATTAACGGCCTGCAACTGTTTATCGGCCTTATTTTGCTTTACGGCGCCACCTTATTATTGGCTCCGGAAATCTCCGCTCCGGCCTTTAACAGCAATACACCAGAAGGCACTCCGTCTATGGTTCCGCTGCTATTTGTCACCATTGCTTGTGGCGCAATTTCAGGCTTTCATGGGTTGGTCGCTTCGGGAACAACCTCTAAACAACTCGATAAAGAGACCGATGCACGCTTCGTTGGTTACTTTGGTGCGATAGGCGAAGGATCGCTCTCCTTAGCAACCATTATCGCTGCAACAGCAGGCTTTGCTACCCTTGCGGACTGGGAAGCCGTTTACTCTTCCTTTGGTCAGGGTGGCGTGTCGGCCTTTGTGGAAGGTGGCGCGAATATTATTAGCCAGGGTCTGGGTCTGGATGTCGACATTTCAGAAACTCTGCTCACTGTAATGGCTGTACTTTTCGCTGGCACCACAATGGATACAGGCTTACGTCTACAACGCTATATTTTTCAGGAATGGGGAAACCTATATAAAATTAACTGGATGCAAAAAGCCTTTCCTGCAACGATGCTTGCCGTCGGCAGCTGCTTATTGCTTGCCTTTGGTGCGGGAGGTGCAGACGGTACAGGCGGCTTGGTTATTTGGCCTCTTTTTGGTACAACAAACCAGCTACTGGCAGGCCTGACTTTACTCGTTATTACGGTCATGCTGGTACGCTTAGGCCGCCCTATGTACTACACCTTGTTACCCTTAATTTTCTTATTAATCATGACGGTGTTCGCTCTCATTGTGCAGCTTCAGGGTTTCTATCAAAACCAGGACTGGTTCCTGATGGGCCTCGACTTAGTGGTTCTGGTTGCGGCTATCTGGATTGCTCTTGAAGCCAGTGCGAGTCTGTCGAAAATCCGTAAAGAACAAAAAGCACAGAAGCCATAGTAAAGGGAGAGAGAGCAGTATGAACGTTCAGTCAGTTCGCCGTTGGTTTAGTCGGGCAAGCGATTTAGCTAACGAGTTTTATCATGCGCCCTACCGTTCGGCCATTGCCCGTGCGAAGCGCGATGAAGATGATCTGTTCATGCTGCTCGTTTTTTCTGAAATGATGGGTGTGCCGAATCCGGCCGCCTATTATACTTTAGAGTTACAACCTTTAATGCTCGAACGTTTTCACGAATGGCATCAACGTATGGGTATGGAACACTCTCCTCTTGACCACTTCCGTTGTTGCTAGTTTTTTACCCGATCAAATTAGGGTTAATTTCTCATGTTGTTAAGCGATAAAAAAGTTTTATTGATTGGTGGTAAAGGTGGCGTTGGTAAAACAACCGTCTCTTCTGCTTTGGCTGTACTTGCTGCCCGCGAAGGAAAAAAGGTTCTGTTGGTCTCAACCGATCCGGCGCATAGCCTGGCCGATGTATTCGACAAAAAGATTGGCGACCAAAAAACCACACTGCGTAAAAACTTAACAGCATTAGAAATTGATCCTGACCACGAAGTTAAAACTCATATCGAACGAGTGAGCGCTCAGATGAAGCGCTTTACTAACCCCGATCTTTTTCCCGAAATTGAACGGCAGATGCGCTTAACTCAACAATCTCCCGGGGCCCAGGAAGCTGCGCTGTTAGAGAGAATTTGTAACGTTATTGACGAGGCCGAAAAAGACTATGACTTACTTATTTTCGATACCGCTCCCACCGGCCACACATTACGTTTGTTGAGCTTACCTGAAGCTATGGCAGCCTGGACACAGGGAATGCTGCGATCGCAAAAGCGGTCGAAGGATCTTGACTCGGTGCTCGATCACCTGTCCCCAAAAGCGGGTAAAGACATCAATAATCCGATGGCGGATCCTAACGAAAATGCCAGCGACGGAATGACCGACCGTACCAAAGCCATTACCGAGCAGTTGTTGAACCGACAACGGTTATTTCAGAGAACCCGGCGTTTATTGCAAGACAGCAGCTATACGTCAATTCTGTTTGTGTTAACCCCAGAGCGGCTGCCAATACAGGAAACGGAACGTGCACTGCAGTCGTTAACGGAAGAGAAGTTACCTATTGGGGGCGTTGTCATTAACCGGATTTTACCTGAGCAAGCCGACGGTAGCTTTCTGGCCCGCCGCAGGGAGCAGGAGAAAAGTTACTTGGAAGATATTCAAAAACGTTTTAAAGCCTGGCCAAACTACCGACTTTATTTATTGGAAGAAGATGTGCAGGGAATCGCTGCGTTAGAAGCCTTTGCGAATAACCTGGAACAGGCTGGTTTTTCTTCCTAATTGCCACTTTACTGTCATCGGTTTCTCTTATAATACGTATACAGTGTCATTATTGTTACTTAAGGAGAGTACTATGCGCGCTGTAGGATACAAAGAATCACTTCCTGTAGAGGACTCCAATTCATTACTGGACATCACTGTTGACGACCCGTTACCTGGGCCTGACGATTTACTCATTAAAGTTAAAGCGATAGCGGTCAATCCTGTTGACACAAAAATCCGCATGCGGACGGCGCCAGAGTCGGGTCATAAAATCATTGGCTGGGACGCCGTTGGTGAAGTCCTCTCCATAGGCGAAAACGTAACACACTTTACCCCCGGAGACAGGGTTTGGTATGCCGGTGATTTAACCCGGCCAGGTTGCAACGCTCAACGACAAGTCGTTGACCATCGCATTGTTGGTAAAGCGCCTAATAACCTCGATGACAATCAGGCAGCAGCCCTGCCCTTAACCAGCATTACCGCCTGGGAATTGCTGTTTGAACGATTGCAAATTGATAAGCCATCGCCTCATAAGAAAAGAACACTACTAGTTATTGGCGGTGCCGGGGGAGTTGGATCAATACTGATTCAACTTGCTGCTCAGCTTACAGATGCCACTATTATTGCAACCGCCTCCCGCGCGGAGTCTCAACAGTGGGTAAAAGCATTAGGGGCTCATCATGTGATTAATCATCATGAGGATTTAGCCGCGCAACTTGAAGGTATCGGCACCGACCCAGTCACCGACGTGGCCTGCTTAACCCATAGTGAACAATATTTTGCTCAGTGCATGAACCTTATGGCCCCTCAGGGACGCTTTGGCTTAATAGATGATCCCTCAGAAAGTATCGACATCACGCTGATGAAACAAAAAAGTATTAGCCTGCACTGGGAGTTTATGTTTACCCGCTCTCTATTTACCACTGCAGACATGGTTAAGCAGCAAGAGCTATTGAATCATATCGCAAAGTTAGTTGAGAAAGGCCAGATACGCTCGACGCTTGGTAAAACCTTTGGTGAGTTGACAGCAAACAATCTGCGCGAGGCACACAAAGCTATTGAGAGTCAAAAAACGATAGGAAAGATTACGCTAACTGTGGCTGAATAGTTTTACAAACATACATGAATGTATGTATAATTCGGGATTGATATAAAATTAAAAGGTCAGAGGTAATTTAATGAACACGCGTTTTAAGTTTGCCCCTATTTTGGCAGCGGGTCTATTGTTAACGGGAACGCTAACAGCATGCAGTGACCAACAACAACAGCAAAGCCAGCAGCAAGCCGTTCCGGTAGAAGTTATTACCATTGCTCCTGAACCCGTTAAGTTGAGCACTGACTTACCTGGCAGAACAGCCTCCTACCGCGTTGCACAGGTTCGTCCGCAAGTTAGTGGTCTGTTACTTGAACGAGCTTTCGAAGAAGGCACTTTTGTTGAAAAAGGTCAGCAGCTCTATCAAATTGATCCTGCCGTTTACGAAGCTCAGCTTGCAAGTGCCAAAGCCGAAGTGGAGAGCGCAAAAGCCATATTGCACAGTTCGAGATTACGCTACGAGCGTTTTCAGGAACTCTTAGAAGAAAATGCAGTGAGCCAGGACGAGTTTGATAGTGCCGAAGCCACTTTTTACCAAAATAAAGCAGCAGTTTCATTAGCAGAAGCTCAACTAAAGAATGCTCGAATTAATTTAGAATACACTAAGGTTAACGCCCCTATTAGTGGCATCGTTGGTCGCTCAAACTTTACTGAAGGCGCCCTACTGACAGCTTCCCAGGCAGAGCCTTTAGTCACCATCAACCAATTGGACCCAATCTACGTTGATATCAGCCAATCCAGCAAGCAGTTTATGAAACTGAAAGCGGATATCGAGTCAGGACGCATTCAAGCGAACGAAAAAGGCAATGCAATGGTGCGCTTAAAGCTGAATGGACTCGATTATGATCAGAAAGGTGAGCTGCTTTTCTCTGAGGTCAGCGTTGAAGAAGATACCGGCGCGATTTTATTACGTGCTGAGTTTCCAAACCCCGATAAAACGCTTTATCCGGGCATGTTTGTTCGCGCTGAGGTCAGTGAAGGAACGCTAAATTCGGCTATTCTGGTGCCACAAAATGCCGTTACCCGAGACCCTCGTGGCCGCCCTTATGTCATGTTGGTTAACAGCGAAAACAAAATTGAACAACGAATGATAACCACTGATCGTGCAATGGGAAGCGACTGGCTAGTCACTGAAGGCATCAAAGAAGGCGATACGATTGTCACCGCTGGCTTGCAGAAAATCCGCCCGGGCGACACAGTGACTATCGATTCATCTAACTCTGAACAGCAGCAGTAAAGGAAGTCAGTAATGGCCAAGTTTTTTATTAACCGCCCAATATTTGCCTGGGTTATTGCGCTGCTGACAATGATGGCAGGCGCAATCGCAATGCTGCAACTGCCGATAGCGCAGTACCCGACAATAGCCCCTCCTGCTGTTGAAATTCAGGTCAGCTATCCGGGCGCTAACGCAGAAACCGTATCGAATACTGTAACCAAAGTGATCGAGCAAAATATGACAGGTGTTGATAACCTGCTGTACTTTTCTTCACAGAGTAACTTTGGTAGTGCCACCATTAGCCTGACGTTTGCATCGGGCACGGATCCCGATATCGCTCAGGTTCAAGTGCAAAACAAACTCTCACAGGCAACGCCACAGTTACCTCAGGAAGTTCAGGCACAGGGAATTACCGTCAGTAAATCAAGCAGCTCCTTCCTAATGGTTGCGGCACTGGTTGCTACCGATGACAGATACACACAAACCGATTTAAGCGATTACATCGCCTCTAACATTCAGGATCCTATCGCTCGTACAACGGGTGTCGGTAACGTGCAACTGTTCGGCTCTCCCTACGCTATGCGCATTTGGGTAGAACCTTCTGCATTGGTTAACTACGGCATCACAATGGCTGAGATAAAAGCAGCTATTCGGGCTCAAAATGCCCAGGTCGCAGCAGGTCAACTTGGTGGAACACCGGCTGTAGAAGGCCAGCGCCTGAACGCAACGATCATCGCGCAGACTCGCTTGTCCGATGTATCAGAATTTAAAAATATCACCTTAAAAGTGATGCCGGATGGCTCGCAGGTGCGTCTTAAAGACGTTGCCAGAGTTGAGAAAGGTGCCGAGAACTATTCAATTAAAGCCAACTACAATGGCAAGCCTGCGACAGGCTTAGCAATTAATCTTCAAACCGGTGCCAATGCACTAGAAACCGCTGATGCGGTAAAGGCCCGTCTTGACGAACTGGAACAGTTCTTTCCGGCCGGAATGAAGATGGTTACGGCCTATGACACCACACCATTTATCAAAATTTCTATTTCGGAAGTTGCTCAGGTTCTGGTGGAAGCCATTATTTTAGTCTTTCTGTTGATGTTCCTGTTCTTGCAGAACCTTCGTGCAACGTTAATACCCACGCTGGCTATACCCGTGGTTATTCTTGGTACCATGGGCGTTATGTCATTAGCCGGCTTTTCAATTAACACCCTGACCATGTTCGGTATGGTTCTTTCCATAGGGCTGTTGGTGGATGATGCCATTGTTGTTGTGGAGAACGTTGAACGACTTATGTCTGAAGAGGGGTTGTCACCGAAACAGGCAACCATTAAATCGATGGGGCAAATTACAGGAGCATTGGTTGCTATCGGCATTGTCATGGCGGCAGTATTCGCACCGATGGCATTCTTCCCCGGCTCTACCGGAGCCGTCTATCGACAGTTCTCATTGACCATTATTACTTCAATGAGCTTGTCGGTGCTGGTTGCAATTATCTTCTCCCCTGCACTGTGTGCCACTATCCTTAAGCCCGTTAAGCACGACAAGAACAGTGGCTGGGGGCCGCTTGGCTGGTTCAACCGTACACTTGAAAAATGGACCATTAAGTACACCAATTCGGTAAACGCCATTTTACGTCGTACTTTACGTTTTGGCTTGTTGTATTTAGGCATTATTGGCTTACTTGCGTATCTGTTTACGCAACTGCCAACTGGCTTCTTACCAAACGAAGATCGCGGTGTGTTTCTCACTCAGATGCAATTGCCGGTAGGTTCAACTCTTGAACAATCGGTTAATACCATGAACAAAATTGAAAACTATTACCTGAACGAAGAAGAAGCGGTTCAATCCGTATTCTCCGTTGTCGGTTTCAGTTTCTCAGGCCGTAGTCAGGCTAATGGTATTGCTTTCGTGCGCCTTAAAGACTGGAGCGAACGTACAGAAAATCAGAGCGTTGAAGCGGTTATTGGCAGAGCCTTTGGCTTCTTCGCGACCATTAAAGAAGCAATGGTCTTTGCGTTTAACCTGCCTCCTATTCCTGAACTCGGTGTTTCTAGTGGCTTTAACCTGTTCATACAAGACCGCGGTAATCTGGGTCATGATCAGCTCGTTCAAGCCCGGAATCAACTGTTAGGGATGGCTGCACAAAATGACAAGTTGGTGCAGGTTCGTCCTAACGGACTAGAAGATGCTCCGCAGTTGCGCATTGACGTAGACTTTGAAAAAGCTCAGGCACTGGGCCTGACCATTGCAAGTATCAATGAAACATTAAGCACGGCTTGGGGCTCAGCTTATGTTAATGACTTTATCGATCGCGGTCGCGTTAAACGAGTCTATATTCAGGGTATTGCAGAAGCTCGCATGCTCCCGAAAGACATAAATGAATGGTATGTCAGGAATAACCAAGGTGCGATGGTGCCGTTTAGCTCATTCTCAAGTTGGGAATGGACTTATGGGCCTCAGCGCGTTGAAAGTTACAACGGTGTGCCTGCTCTAGAAATTCAGGGGCAAGCGGCCCCGGGAATCAGTACCGGTCAGGCAATGATTGAAATGGAGCAAATGATCGCCAAGTTGCCTCCGGGCATCGGCTATGAGTGGACGGGAATCTCTTTGCAGGAGCGCAAGTCAGGTGACTTTGCACCTATTTTATACAGCGTTTCCCTTATTGTCGTTTTCCTATTCCTTGCAGCGCTTTATGAAAGCTGGTCGATTCCGTTCTCAGTTATGCTGGTTGTCCCTCTGGGTATTCTTGGGGCAGTCGTTGCGGTAATGCTTCGCGGCATTTCCAACGACGTCTATTTCCAGGTGGGTCTATTAACGACAGTCGGCGTATCCGCAAGGAATGCGATACTTATTGTTGAATTTGCGAAAGACTTGCAGGCTCAGGGTAAAGACCTATTGGATGCAACCCTAGAGGCGGTACGCTTACGTTTGCGCCCTATTTTGATGACCTCATTAGCGTTCGTGTTCGGTGTTATGCCGTTAGCGCTGAGTGACGGTGCAGGTGCAGCAAGTCGTAACGCCATCGGTACCAGCGTGGTTGGTGGTATGATTGGAGGTACTCTATTAGCTATCTTCTTTGTCCCACTATTCTTCTATGTTGTAAGGCGAATATTCCCGCCCAAACAACCTGAGGAATAATCAAAATAAAAAACCCGGAGCTTTCTCAAAACTCCGGGTTTTCTTTTATAGAACTCAATTAAACAGCTTTTTTAAAGACTAACAGTTTCTGTCCTCTGTAGCTCAATAGAAAAACTAGCCCTTCAGCTAAGGGCTTACCTATGAATGGTGTTAAACCAAGGTATCTAAAGGCTTCTGTAAGACCATAATTAGCAGCCACCAGGACAACGGCAAGACAACTGTATTTAGCTGCGTCCCAGGCAATATGAGATCCTTCTTTAAACACCCACTGACGATTAAGTGAAAAATTGAATACGCCGGAAACAACCCTCGCCAGAACAATTGATTCAAGCACCTGTCCGGAGAAAAAATAGGCGGTAGCGAACACTGTGTAATCGAGCCCGGCCGACAATATGCCGATACTCGCAAACTTAAAGAACTTCTGGTAGATTTTTATCGAGTCGACTACTGGCCGATAATGACTGGCCTCATTGCCTTCTTCGTAGACGGTAGCAATTTTTTGCGAACTTATACGATAGCCAAAACGCTTTGCTGACAGCAGCATTTCCAATTCAAACTCATAACCACAGCTATCAAAAGTCACCAGATTTTCTATAAAGTCTAAAGGGATACCCCGCAAGCCTGTCTGTGTATCACGTATATCCTGGCCCGTTACCATCCTAAAAATTATGCGAGTGAATTTATTGCCAACTTTAGAACGTAACGGAACATCATTTTTTTCGAATACACGACTGCCTAACCATAGCTTATTCGGATAACCCTTTAGGCGTGTACAAATGGCAATAATATCGTTAGCTAAGTGTTGACCGTCTGCATCGGCCGTCACAGCACCAGAACAACGGTCTTCCTGCTGCTCGAGGATCCAACGAAAAGCAGTGCGTAATGCGGCTCCTTTTCCCTGGTTTTGATTATGAGTTAAAATGTAGATGCGATGGCGATTGCTCAGTTGGTCAAATACGGTAGCCGAGCGACTACCATCATTCACTATAACAATCCCCAGGTGGTGGCTCCATTCGGGGTCTTCAGCTGTGATCTGATCAATAAGCGCCAGCAGGTGCTGGTCGGGATCCAGAGCCGGAATAACAATATAAGGTTTCTTCATTCGAGCTCTGAACCTTTATTAACTTTTTTTGTCGTGATCCTCTTTGACTTCGTACTCGCCGTCAATAACCGAACCATTCCCTTGTTGCGTATTTTCATTATGTTCTTGTCGCTGCTGATATTGACGTTGTTGTTCTTGATAGTGTTGTTTAGCCTGCTTTCGCATGCGCCAAATCTGCTTAATCGTATGCCGTTGCCGCCACAGCATCGGAATTGCCAGCAGCGCTAAAACTGCCGCAATGACCATCCCAAAAGCTAAGCCTAAGCCAACCAGGACCAACAACAAAACAAGGCCCAGCAATCGGCTGAGCCAATTGCCGGAGGATTTCCCTCCGGCACGTGAACCCTGATTAAAACGGACATAAACTTTATCTCGTTTATGAGTCATAACTACTCCTCAAAAATGACTACAGTGTTAAGACAACATCAATCACTGACCGTTCCAGCAGGATTATCTTAACCTCTATTGACGCATATCTTCGGTCTTTTTACGAGTCGCTTCAAATTCATTACCCGGAGCCCATTGCGGCCAGTCGCGTGAATTTGCTAACTCTTTGCCTATTGAATAGAAAACTGACATGTCCTGTTGAACACCGCGTAAATCCCAATTTTCATTATATTCATCGGCCGGCTTGTGATACGCATCACGGTTGAATATAGCACGCTGTTGTTCAGTCCATTCGCGACCTCTCTCTATATGATCATTGCCGCCTTTCGCATACAGCATTGGCACCCCTCTTTTCGCCAGATTAAAATGATCTGAACGATAGAATGAACCAACTTCTGGATTAGGCTCTGGTGCTATATAACGATCTTGGGCCTTTACGTAGCGTTTCAAGTACTTTTCCATAGTAGAGTTGCCATAACCGACCACAACCATGTCTTTCATCGGTCCGTAAACGTTCATTACATCCATATTAATTCCGCCTACCGCTTTGCCCAGTGGTAGCAAAGGGTGACTTGCATACCAGTCAGAACCCAATAAACCGCTCTCTTCGGCGCCTACAGCGGCAAAAACAATAGAACGCTCCGGCTGCGGGCCTTTGGCAAACTGCTCAGCCATCGCCATTAGAGCCGCAGTGCCCGACGCATTATCTTGCGCACCATTATAGATAGGATCATCTTCACGAACCGGGTCAGTACCCAGGTGATCGTGGTGAGCCATATAGATAACGTGCTCCTCGGGATACTTTGACCCCTCAATGTAGCCAATCACATTATTGGTATCTAAGTATTCAAACTTATTTTTAATTGTCAGTGAAGCCTTAATTCCTAATGGTTTTGGCTTAAATTCACCGCTTAATGCAAGCTCACGCATTTGTTCAAGGTCTTTACCAACCGCAGCAAATAATTCATTGGCGCTTTCTTTAGTCACCCAGCCTTCAACTGCCGCACGATCCATATTTTTATTTTCACGTTTTAAATCAAAACGCACCGGTGAACCTCCGGCTACAACGCCCCAGCCATAACCGGCTGGCTCCGTTTCATGCACGACAAAGGCCGCTTTTGCCCCTTGACGCGCGGCTTCTTCAAATTTGTACGTCCAGCGACCATAATAAGTCATGGCCTTACCGTTAAACAATTCAGAGTCTCCCGTCGCATAGCCGGGATCGTTAACCAGCATAACCACTGTTTTGCCTTCGACATCAAGTCCAGCGTAGTCATTCCAGTCATATTCAGGAGCCACAATTCCGTAACCAACAAAGACAACCTCACTACTATCAAGTTTAACTTCATCAACCACGCGTGGCGTCCAGGCCATCATCTCAGTACGATATTTCATTGGCTCGGGCGCTGCTTCACCGCCACTGAAAGTGAGAGAGCTGACTTTATAAGGCATCAATTTGACCAAAGGCACGGGTTGACGATAACTGTCATTTTCCTGATCGTAAGGTTTCAATCCCCATTCACGAAAGTGGTTCTCTATAAAACTGACCGTTTTCTCACCACCAGCAGACGCTGGCGCACGGCCACCAAATTCATCTGAAGACAAGGTTTTCAGATAGTCCCGGTAATTTGGGTTGAACGCTGAATCTTGTATATCCGCGACCGCTTTATCCGCCTCATTAGCAGACTTGTCTGCTGGCCCACAGGCAGTCAGAACACTTAGGCCTAAGGCCCCAATTATGACGTACTTCATGGTCTCTCCTATTTCATTTTAGGCATTGCGCACTGTATTTATTACAGACTGTTTTTATTTATTATCTTTGGACGCACAACTTCCCTGCTTAGCGACACTCAGTTGGTCGCCCATACGGACACTATGCTCAGCGAAGAAACCAGCATTTACTTCTAATACACTCCAGTAGTTTTCACCGGGAGAGTAGCTTCTGCATTCTCTTGGATCATCGCTGCGGCAAGGACGCATCGTAAAGGTTTTAACAATACGTCCCTGTTTATCAAGGTAAGCAATATCTAATGGAATTAATGTTTGATACATCCAGAATCCGCTGTAACCGGGACGCTCATAGGGATAACGAAACCACATGCCCTGATATTCCCCAAGCGACTCACGCTGCATTAATCCTCTGGCCTGTTGTTCTTGAGAATCAGCCAGTTCCACGGTTAATGGCTCCTGAATATTCCCCAGACACACTTGAGTTTTTTTGAATTCTTGAGGTTGTGGCACTTCCCATTCTTGTGCCACGCTACTCAGAGGTAACATACTGACTAAAATAAATAGCAGTCGGTAATTCATAATTTGGATCCCTGTAATAATCTCGCACTCTGATTCTGTCTTATCCAAAAGCAGATGGCAATTTAAACGTCAGCTAGAGCAAGACAGTTGTGAGACCTGTTCCTCTGCTGTTGGTGGCTTGGCCCATTGGCTTTTTCTCGCACGTTCGGAAAACGGGTTAAGCAACACATTAAGATAATCATTCAATAGAGAATAGTCTTCCTTTTCAGCCGCTGTAATAACTCGATGCGCATGGTGTGTTCTGACGATAACCCATGGGTTGACGTGCTGCATCACTTCAATGTCGGGTTTATTTTCAACCGCTTCGGTATATTCTCGCCACCAACTGTCGCCGTTTTGGGCTAATATGCCTTTAGGCTCTTGTGCTGTCACCGAATCAATCAGATCACGGAACGAGAGCTGATAATCCGCTTTATTCACTTCCAGTAAGCTAAGCCAGCCACCAATTAACGACATTCTCTTGTCTGCAGGCACTGATAACATGCCCAGTCGCTTTGTCATTAAGTTTAGGTAAGCTTTTCGCAGCTCTGGTTCGTAGCTCTCCTGTGCCGCTTCTAAATCATCAGCACTCACTAATGGGCTGATTGCCTGAGCCAGTCTTTTTAAGTTCCAAAGACCTATTCCAGGCTGCTGTAAAAATCCATAGCGGCCACCCGCATCGGTGTGATTAAAAATCCTTTCTGGTTCATAGTCATCCAAAAACGCGTAAGGACCAAAGTCAAAGGTCTCCCCCGCTAAACTCATATTGTCCGTATTCATAACGCCATGAATAAAACCATAGGCTTGCCAACTGGCTATCATTTCAGCCGTACTTTTAACCACCTGCGCAAACTGTTCTGAGATACTGGCATCGGCTAAATGGGGCCACGTCACTTCAATCGTGTCCTGCCATAGGCTCTTCATTGTGTCCTGTAATCCCCGGTGGAAGCAATGCTCAAAATGTCCGAAACGTACATGCGTTGCGGCCGTGCGAGCCAACATCGCTCCCGGCTCAACACGTTCCCGTTGTATTTTTCCTTCCGTTTTAATTAAGGCCAGCGCTCGTGTGGTGGGAATATTCAGCGCATTAAAGGCTTCGCTTGCCAGCAGTTCACGAATCGATGAGCGCAGAACGGCACGCCCATCAGCTCCCCGACTGTAAGGCGTTGGGCCTGCCCCTTTTATATGAATATCCTGTAATTTACCGTCAACCAACACCTGACCGAGTAATAGCCCACGACCGTCCCCTAAATAAGGATTAAAATGCCCAAACTGGTGGCCCGCGTATTTCTGCGCGACGGGTTCTGTGCCGGGCCAGGGTTCTAACCCGCCAATCCATTCGGACAAGTTGGTTGGAGGTTCCTCATCAGGAGACAATTCTGACCATAACGGCTTATTCAACCAAACAAGTTGAGCCTTACCGTCGGGCTTTATTGATTGCCTCGTTGTTATTTCAGGGAACTTACGGGCAAAACGGTTATCAAAAACTATTGGCATACATCCTCCTGCTAATTCAATTGTTACACAGTCAGCGGGGCTTGCATAATTCATAATAAATCAGCTAAGGTCGCAACGTTAGGCCATTGGCAGCAAAGGAAGCCGCATGCAATTGCACTCTTTACGACGCATCACGGCAATAGGTGGTGGTCATGGACTCGGTCGGGTTCTATCGACTTTGTCGTTTATGAAACATAAGCTCGTCGGTATTGTCGCAACCACGGATAACGGCGGCGCCACAGGGCTCTTGCGTGAATCTCAGCACTGCATCGCCTGGGGCGACATCCGTAATTGCCTGTCGCAACTGGTTGAACAACCCCTGGCTGCCGAAGTGTTAAATTACCGTTTTGACTGCACTTCTTCACTTCACGGCCACAACTTCGGGAACTTACTGCTTTATACACTGGATCAACTCAGTGCCCGCCCATTGGACGGCATACAGCTTCTCAGCCGTTTGTTAAATATCGATAACCGAATACTACCTATGTCCGAATGCCCTACCGATCTTATCGCCACGACCAGTGACGGTATTCAATGTCACGGTGAAATACGCATCGATAAATTACCAATGATGCCGCGCAAGCTTTCCCTATCGGGTACCGTAAAAGCAACACCGGAAGCGATACGACATATTCACAACAGTCAGCTTATTTTATTAGGTCCGGGAAGTTTTATGACGTCGGTCATGCCACCTTTGCTGGTCAATGGCATTCGGGACGCATTGCTGACGACTCAGGCAAAAGTCGTCTTTATCGATAATTTAATTGACGAGAATGGACCTGCGGGCAAGTTAAGCCTTGCTGACAAAGTTGCTTTTATTGAGGCGCAACTTGGCCAGCAGATTATCGATTTAGTGTTAAGCAATAAAGTCGAAAAAGGCTTGAAGCTCCCCGTCGTTGGTGGCCTGGAGAGCGATGACGATGTATTCTATCGGCATAACACCGATAACTTATTAGCAAAGCTCGACGAAGCCACTAAGCAGCTTTTAGTTGAAAGTGCTTAACCGCCATCAGCTGAAATGCGCGAAGCAACCGCACTGTGTTGATCGCGGTACTTCGCATCTTCGCGTTTGTTGTAAGGTCTGGCACACGGACCACTTAATTTTTCAAAACTAATAGCGCCTATCTTCATTCCTGCCCGCAGGGCTAACGGTAACTTCCCACTGTTATAAAACTCCAGAACAATTTGCCCTGACCAGCCAGGATCAATGCGGTGTGCAGTGACATGGACCATCAAGCCTAAGCGCGCGAGTGATGAGCGACCATCTAACCATCCGACCATATCGGCTGGCAACGTGATGGACTCATGGGTGACTGCTAACGCAAACTCTCCCGGGTGAATGAAAAAAGCCTGATCGTCTTTCAGCACAATTTCATCGCTCATTACTTCCTGAATTGCTTCTTCAATGGCCTCGCGTGAGCCGCTGATATCGATAAACGGTGCGGCATGGTCTTGCAGAACACGAAAATCATTACCTAAGTGAATATCCAGTGTAACGCCTGAGATGTTACTGGTCTTGGGTGCGGGTTCGACACCGATAATACCGTCTTTCAAATGTTGTTCTATTTCCGTGTCGTTTAGGCGCATTGTTCATCAATCTCCGTGTTGTCGTTTAAGACCTTAAGGCGAGTACTATAACGAATTTTCTTGCTGATAATAGAGGTTCGCCGCAACTTGTTGTGCTGAATTTAAAATAAGCTGACTTAGGGGGTGTTCTGGCTGTGCTAATAATAGTGGTGTCTCACCATCCAGACTTTCTCTTAAATCACTATTTAAAGGCCACTGACCCAGTAACGGTAATTTATGATTGCCGGCCATTGCTGCGCCACCATTTTTGCCGAATACCGGATCTTCATGTCCACAGGATGGGCACTGATAATAACTCATGTTCTCCAGTATACCCACCAGCGGAATGTTAAGCTTTTCAAACATGGCTATGCCTTTTTCAGCATCTTTAAGTGCCACAGTTTGCGGCGTTGTTACCACAACGGCACCAGTAACGGGCAATTTTTGCGCCATGGTCAGTTGAATATCCCCAGTACCAGGCGGCATATCCACAATGAGATAATCCAGTGCCGGCCAGGCAGTATCTTTATACAGTTGCTGCAACGCACCACTGGCCATAGGGCCACGCCAGATCGTTGCGTCTTTATCATCCACTAAATACCCAAGCGAATGCACGTGTAACCCATGTCGCTGCAACGGCTGCATTTTATTGTTCTTTGTCAGCTCCATTTCTGAATGACTTCCACCCAGCATGGTGGGAATAGACGGGCCGTAGATGTCCGCATCCAGCAAACCGACACTAGCCCCCATTTGAGACAAGGCTAACGCAAGGTTCACACTAACAGATGACTTCCCTACGCCACCTTTACCCGAGGACACCACAATGACGTTGCCCGTGGTTAATGGTAAATCGGGCTGTGAGTTTTTTAGTTTTTTCACCTGGCAGTTTAGCTGCCATTCAAACTGCCCTAATTCAGCATCGTCCTGAATAGCCCTCAACAAACTTTCTCCGGCCACAAAGGGCAAGTTTAATACCCGTTGCTTACCCGATCCCGTGACCCAGTCTTCGGGAATACCATTAGGCAATAAGGGGTGCGCAAAATCTTTCATAATCAACCTCGGGGATCTGTGTATCAGCCAACAGCTATGCTAACATGAGCACCATAATACTTTGGGATTTACATTCGATTATTCAACTAAACGGAAGCAGATTTTCGCATGAGCCAATCCGCACGTAAAATACTGGTTACTAATGCCTTACCATACGCCAACGGGCCTATCCATATCGGCCATATGTTAGGTTATATTCAGGCTGATATCTGGGTACGCTTTCAGAAGCTTCGTGGCAACGAATGCCATTTTGTCTGCGCCGATGATGCCCATGGCACCCCTATAATGCTTAAAGCTCAACAGCTTGGAATTACACCGGAACAAATGATTGGCGACATGCAACGCTCGCACGAAGCAGATTTCAGCGACTTCCGGGTTGGCTTTGACCACTACTACAGTACGCACAGTGATGAAAACCGGGAGCTGGCAGAAACCATCTACACGCGTCTTGATAAAGCCGGTCACATTAAGACTGAGGTAATTGAGCAATTGTACGATCCGCAAAAGGAGATGTTTCTCCCGGATCGCTTTGTCAAAGGTAACTGCCCAGATTGTGGTGCCGAAGACCAGTACGGTGATAACTGCGATGTCTGCGGTGCGACTTATGCACCAACCGATCTGAAAAACCCGAAATCCGTTGTTTCAGGAGCTGAGCCGGAATTACGCGAATCAGAACACTACTTTTTTGACCTTCCCGCTTTTGGCGACATGCTGAAAAGCTGGACGCGCTCTGGTTCATTGCAAAATGAAATGGCGAATAAGCTGAATGAGTGGTTCGAACAAGGCTTACAACGCTGGGATATATCCCGCGATGCGCCCTACTTTGGCTTTAAAATTCCGGGCACTGAAAACAAATATTTTTACGTTTGGCTAGATGCCCCGATTGGTTACATGAGTAGTTTTAAAAACTACTGTGAAACTACCGGCAAAGCAGACTGGGATACCTATTGGCAAGCGGGTAGCGAAGCGGAGCTTTATCACTTTATTGGTAAAGACATTATTTATTTCCACAGTCTCTTCTGGCCAGCGATGCTAAAAGGCGCTGATTTCCGTCAACCGACCAATGTCTGGGCGCACGGGTTCATTACCGTTAACGGCACCAAGATGTCTAAGTCCAAAGGGACATTCATCAAGGCTCGTACCTACCTTGAACATCTGAATCCAGAATATTTGCGCTACTACTTTGCAGCCAAGTTAACCAGCCGAATCGATGATCTTGATCTGAATCTGACAGACTTTGCCCAACGGGTAAACTCAGATTTGGTCGGTAAAGTGATTAATATAGCCAGCCGTTGTGCAGGCTTTATTCAGAAGAAATTCGACGGTAGGCTGTCTGCTTCTGTTGCTGACTCCGCCTTACTCGAAGACTTTCAGCTGGCCGGCGACAATATCGCAGACCTTTATGAAAAGCGTGAGTTCTCGCGTGCGATGCGCGACGTCATGGCATTAGCCGATCGGGCCAACCAGTACATAGCGGATAAAGAGCCGTGGCAGTTGATAAAAAACGAAGGCAGCGAACAGGAAGTTCACGAAATCTGCTCGTTGGGTATCAACCTGTTCCGGGTATTAATGGTTTATCTTGCACCGGTTGTACCCAAATTAACAGAAGACGTTCAGTACTTCTTAAACGATACGTTCACTTGGGAAAGCCATAAAACCGCTTTAACCAATCACCCAATTAATAAATTTAAAGCGCTGATGCAGCGCGTTGAAATGGACGATGTAAATGCCATGATTGACGCTTCAAAAGAAGAACAAATTTTGCAGGCTCCAGCTGTCGAAGCCAATGATGAGTTGAAGAAAGAACCCATTGCAGATGAAATCAGTTTTGATGATTTTGCAAAAGTCGACTTACGGGTCGCTTTAATTGCGAATGCAGAGCATGTTGAAGGCGCGGACAAACTGTTAAAGCTTACGCTGGATCTTGGGAGCGAAACTCGTCAGGTTTTTGCTGGTATTAAATCAGCATACGACCCTGAAACCTTAAAAGGCCAGTTAACTGTTATGGTTGCTAACCTGGCTCCGCGTAAAATGCGCTTTGGTTTATCAGAAGGTATGGTACTAGCGGCAGGTCCGGGTAAAGATGAAATTTACATTCTTAACCCACATGAGGGTGCAAAACCGGGCATGAGAATAATGTAATAAATAGGCTGTCAGTCCATTGAAACAATGCGACAGCCTAAAATAAAGTCGCCGCTGTTGTCGTTAAGTTGTTCGCTACGAACGACTTCAGCGGTCACGTTTAACGGCGCAACTGAGCCAGACGTGGCCACTTCAACAAGCAGAACTTCCCCAACGCCCGCCGCCGTGGGCAATTTTAAAGAAATACCTTCTGCACTTAAATCCAGACAAATACCATTTACTTGCTGCTTTCTGCCATTTTTGGTCAAAATAGCCGTTACGTTTGCATTAACAGCCATTCGCATGAAATGTCGGTTTTCTCGCGATTCCAGCATGTTGTCCTCATTTTTGTTTAGAAAATGTAAATTTCACTTCAGTTTTAGCACGCCCTGGCCGATAAAAAAACAGTATCGGATAACACGGAGCCGTCATCATGGTAGAAGCGAAATTTTCAATTGGCCAACTCATTACCCACAGTCTATACGGCTACCGTGGCGTTATTATTGATGCCGACCCCTGCTTTACGTTGTCTGACCGTTGGTACGATAAAATGGCGACATCAAAACCAGATAAAGATCAGCCCTGGTATCATATTCTAGTCAATAACTCGTCAATTCAAACCTATGTTAGTGAAAGCAGTTTAGCCGCTGACTTTTCCGAGCAAGAGATTCAACACCCCATGATTGACTTACTGTTTTCGGGAAAATCAGCCAGCCAGTACAAGTTATCAGAAAATCTAAACTAAATTTGCCGATGCCCGACGCTATGGTTACCATAGAATAAATTAGCGTCATGAGGGTAAGACAATGTCTGAAGAAACCATTTTCACTAAAATTATTAATCGCGATATCCCTGCAGATATTATCTACGAAGATGACCAAGCGCTTGCGTTTAAAGATGTTAACCCGCAAGCCCCTTTCCACTGTTTGATTATACCTAAAGAGCCTATTGCTACGGCTAACGACATTAACGAAAATAACTCAGCGGTGGTTGGCCATTTGTATGTTATCGCAGCGAAGTTAGCTGCTGAGCACAATTTCGCAGAGGATGGCTATAGACTGGTTATGAACTGCAACGAGTATGGTGGCCAAAGTGTGTATCATATTCACCTGCATGTGCTTGCTGGTAAACAAATGGGTTGGCCACCTTATACGGATAAACCAAAACAAGCTTAATCGATTATGGACGGTATCTGGCGTCTAGAATTCTATCGATGACCCAGCGGCCGTCCTCTTCAATAAGCACCACATCGCGACTGTCTTTTATACTATCGCCCTCGTAGGTACCTTCAAAAATAACCGTCGCTCTAAGCTCTCCTGAATTATTTAAATAATCCGTCATAGAGTCGCTGACTACTTCTATTTCGACCGTATCAAAGTAACGCCCGAGTAAATACCGTTGTACTGAACTGACCGCACCGTAATGACTGATTAAGTCAGCCATTCGGGTTGAAGACAGACGTTTCGCTTGCTCTAGATCCTCTTGTTCATATACGGAATGGTAAAATTGTTGAATAACGTCAGCGGGTTTTGCTTCTTCTAAATTGATTGGCTCTTCGCCGCTACACGCAGAAATTGCAACAGCTGCAATCGTCAGCAAAAGCACCTTTAAAACTCTTATCATAATTCGTTATTCTCCTTTAGCCACACCTTCACGGCGTGGGTCGGCACCACCCACTAAGGTACCGTCTGATTGAATGCTGATTCCGTGTAAACCGCTGTTTAAATCCATTACCCGTACGTCGTGCCCTCGCTTTTCCAGTTCCGTTTTCAGTTTGCTGATTTTCCGTCCTTTCTCTAGCGAGGTATAATTGTTCCGGTTGGTGACATGACCAAGATTAATTGATTCTTGCACATTAAGATTCCAGTCCAGCATGCCAATCACGCTTTGGGTCACATAATTAATGATACGGCTGCCGCCGGGAGAGCCAATGGCGTGCAGAACTCGCTCACCCTCTTCGTTCAACACGATGGTGGGAGCCATTGAACTACGTGGTCGCTTACCCGCTTCAACCCTATTAGCGAATTTTTCTTTACCATTGCCCGGCACTAGAGAAAAATCGGTCAATTGATTGTTTAGCAGAAAGCCGCCGACCATCACAGTGGAACCAAATCCCATCTCGATACTGGTCGTCATTGAAACCACATTACCCTCAGCATCAACAATTGACACATGGCTGGTGTTGGGTAACTCATAGGCTATATCCTGCTCGTATTCGGGTTGCAGCTGAACGCCAGGCTGAGCTTTGCCCATATCCTTTTCGGTAATTTTAGCCGCTCGGCTCGACAAATAAGATTGGTCCAACATAGCCGACACAGGAATATCAACGAAGTCCGGATCAGCAATCCATTGATTTCTGTCGGCAAAGGCTAAACGCGATGCTTGCGTAAACAAATGAGCGAACTGCTCTGAGTTTGGCTGCAACACACTAAAATCAAAGTTCTCCAATATTCCCAACGTTTGCAACAGGGTAATACCGCCGGAGCTGGGCGGACCCATTCCGCAAACCTGATATTGACGGTAGTCACTGCAGACAGGCTCGCGCAATTTGGCCTCATATTCACTTAAATCTTTCAGACTTAAAACGCCTGGTGCAATAGCGCTGTTCTGCACTGCTTCGACAATTTTCTCTGCTAGCGGGCCAGTATAAAAGGCTTCCGCCCCTTGCTCTGCAATCAGACTCAAACTATCGGCGTAGTCCGGATTTTTTAGCACGTTACCAACTTGCAGGGCCTTGCCATTTGGGAAAAAATAGTCACTTGTCACCGGCATTTTCTTAACACCCGGGTTAATCTCCAACTGAACCAACTTAGCCAGCCTTGGAGTCACTTCGAAGCCGTTTTCTGACAGTGCAATAGCGTCCTTGAAAAGGGAAGACCATTCAGCCTCACCCCAGCGTTCATGAGCAAGCTCCAGCCCTTTAAGAACCCCGGGAGTACCAACCGAGCGTCCGCCAACCACCGCATCAATCCATTCAGGTGCATTACCACTTTCATCAAGAAATAGTGTCTCAGTGGCCGCCAGCGGAGCTGTTTCGCGGGCATCAATAGTATAAAGCTTGTTTTTCTCGTTATCCCAATACAAGATAAAAGCCCCGCCTCCAATACCGGATGACTGAGGTTCAACCAAGCCGAGCATCGCCTGCACTGCTATGGCTGCATCAATGGCCGATCCCCCTTGCTTTAATACCTCATAGCCGGCGTCAACGGCATGCGGATTAGCCGCTGCAACCATAAACTTCTCTGCAGTTACCGCTGTCTTTTCAGCAAAACCTGTCGCCGCTTCAGGTTCGCGAACTTCTCGCTCGGCAACGGGTGAGCATGCTGACAACACACTTGCTGCTATTAGTGTAGGGAGCCAGAACTTCATAAGGCCTCATTCATATTAGGTGCGATTTCCCCTATCATACGAACCAGAAACCAATGACGCAATGAAAAGGAACAGTAAATGGAGAGGTTTAACCGATACTGGACCGGGCTTATCCTGGTTCTAATGCTTTCGGTCTTTTTGCAGCTAATGACTGAATGGCACTCATTACTCACATTTAATTCAAACAGTGTGATGCAAGAAGGTTGGCCCCTTATTACAACCCATTTTATTCATTTAGACTGGTGGCATGCCTTTTTTAATTATTCTGGTTTAGCGCTCATCGTTGTCATCTGGCGTGAGTACTGGAGTGCTCGCTGGCTAGCCAACGCCCTACTTATCAGCGGCGTAGCCACGTCCGTTATACTTTGGGCTATTCCGGTCAATTTAAGTTTTGTGGGGCTATCCGGGGTCTTGCACGGGCTACTTGGCTATTGTCTGATTAAAGATATTCGCTCAGGAAGAAAGTGGATGTGGCTTATATTGGCTGCACTTGTCGCTAAAGTGGTTAGTGAATTACTGGGCTGGCAACCGGATCATTTTGTCGGCCAACATGTCAGCTATATCCATGCGGCAGGCTTAGTCAGTTCGTTATTGCTGTATAAACTGGAACGGCGCCGGATTAGCGACGCCGTTCCTCGTAACCAGTAAAATCGACCGGTTTATTTCAGATTTTCTTCAAACAATTTGAAAATTCGACGGTATTCGTTCAGCCAGCTTTCTGGCTGACGGAAACCGTGCGGCTCCACTGGGTATATCGCGGTTTCCCAGTTTTCCTTCTTCAGCTCTATAAGACGCTGAACCAACCGAACACTGTCCTGGAAGAAAACATTGTCATCCACCATAGGTGAATTGATAAGTAGTGCGTCTTCCAAACCTTTTGCAAAGTAAATAGGCGAACTACGACGATAGGCAATCGCATCGTCCTGCGGTAAATTTAGAATGTTCGACGTATAGCCTGTGTTGTAGTGTGCCCAGTCGGTTACCGGACGCAAAGCCGAGCCAGCTTCAAATAGGCCTGGCTCTTTAAATAACGCCATGAACGTCAGGAAGCCACCGTAAGAGCCTCCATAGGTTCCCAGTCTGTCACCATCGACATTCAAATTACTTTGCAGGTAGCCCGTTACATCCACTAAGTCTTCAACTTCCGGGGTGCCCATTTGACGGTAAATCGCTGTACGCCAGTCACGTCCATAACCTTTTGAACCTCTGTAGTCCAAGTCTGCAACAACATACCCATGTTTATTCAGCAGGCTATGAAACATAAACTCACGGAAGTAACCCGACCAGCCCATATGAGCATTTTGCAAATACCCGGCACCGTGAATGAAAACAACGGCAGGGTATTCTTCTGCGCGGTTTTCATCAAAGCCTTCTGGCTTATAGATACGAGTATAAATAGGCTCTTGAACGTGAGATGAATCAACTGCGACAATTTCAGGAGCCGTCCAGTCAATACTCAGAAACTTCTCAGAAACTGTGTGTGTGACACGTTTTGCGGCTTCCGTAGAATCTACCGTTTTATAGTAAAGTTCAGGCGGCATTAGCGGTTTTGAATGCGTAAGAACCAGTTGATCATCTTCAGAATTCAAATCAAACGTGGTGATGCCATTAAGATCGGTCAAGCTTTCAGGTTTGCCTGTTCCGTCGGTTTTAACCCGGTAAATTTCATAAATTCCCGGATGTTCAATATTTGCCTGAAAATACAAATATTCTCCATCACTGCTCATTTCAGCCGACTCTACAACATACTCGCCGTCGGTTAACTGACGGGTGCTGTCATTAATGGCTCTGGCGTATAACTGAGAATAACCATCAGCCTCGGACATAAACCACAGCTCTTCGTTGTTTAACCAGCCGAAGCTGTTATGCGTGTAGTTTATCCACGCGTCATCGTGCAAACGGTCCTGAGAAACCAGCTTTTTACCCGCCATATCAACCGTGGCGATCCAGCGGTCTTTATTGTCCCAGGCTTCCAGCATAACAGCAACTTCAGAGCCGGAATCGTTCCACTGAATCGCGCCGTTTTCCCAACCCCAGTCACTCATTAAATGAATAGCACGAGGTTTCTCTTCTGATTCATAACTCTCACCACGCGCTTCGTGGTTTTCACGTTTTACGTCTGCCAAAACATCTTCATTCCAGCCGGGTAACGTATTGTAAGTCAATGTTGTATCAGCATGCGCATTTAAGTCGAGCAGAACAAGCTGATGCTCTTTCGGTTTCGCGTCAGCCACTCGACGGCGTACTCTTTCGCTGGTAACACGGCCATCTTCATTAATATAATCCGGCATAATATCGCCTTCATCGCGCCACCCTTCAGGTTCATTAATGGCAACCAGCAAATAGTCGCCTGTTGGCGATAATTTAGCCTGAACCAATTCCTTTTTCTTATCTAAGTAAAAAGGCTGAGGCGCTAACGAGGGGTTTTGATTCTGCAGTTGCTGTTGATAATCAAACTGCTGTTTGGCTGCCCTACGTTCTTTCTGAACGTATTCAATGAGTTTTTGTTCTTCTTCAGCCAGGTAGTCTTTTGCTTCTTCATTAGCCTTAGGTGCTTCTTCAAATTTAATTGAGGCAACTTGTTGTGTCAGTCCAGTTTTTACATCGACACGGTAAAAGTCATTGCCCTGTTGATAGGTCAAACTGCCATCCACCATTGCTTGCAAGTTATGCTGATTTTCATCGTCTCGCGTTAATTGCACCACATCGCCATTTCCGAAACGAACAAAAACATTGCCCTTGTAGGTGTATGCAAGCCAGTTCCCTGCCACTGATGACTCTTTTTCATCAGCCGCGTATAAATGCATGTCCGAAAGAGGAACTTTTTGCGGTTCTCCCGTAGCATTTTTAATGATCATTAAATCGCGAATTTGGCTGGCTTCACGTTTTTGTTCAAACAGAATGTGTTGACCATCCGGGCTCCAAAAGGCATTTTCTGGAAAACGCCCCATCCAGTCAGGGTCAGCCATAATTTGTTCTAGAGTCAACTCAGCTGTTCCTTGAGCACTGGCAAGAGAGTTGGCTTGTAGAGTGGGAGTGGTTTTCTGCGTGTCGGCATTAGTAGTATTCTGAGGAGAGGTCGATGCGCAAGAAGCGACAAACAGTGCCGCTCCAATGGCCATCACCAGACGTGATTTCACCATGTTATTATTCCTTTTAGGATCCGCTGGATTATTGTGCATCCGCTTGATTTTCAGGACGAGCCTGTTGCACGGCGTCAAGCGCTTGCAAACGTTCATGCACCGCCATCAATGTTGGATAAGATGATAAATCCAAATTAAAGCGCTCTGCATTGTATACCTGAGGTATCAAACAGATATCGGCTAATGTTACCGAATTACCGTAGCAATAATCACCTGCAGATTCGGTCAAGCGCTGTTCAAATGCGGTAAAACTTCTTTCGACCCAGTTTGCAATCCATGCAGAACGCTGTTCGTCGCTACAGTTAAGCTCACCGGTTAAGTATTGCAATACCCGCAAATTGGTCACGGGTTGTAGTTCGCATGCTAAATCATAAGCCAGTGCCCGAACTTTTGCCTTGTCGGCGGGGGAAGAAGGCAACAGCGCTGTATCCGGATAGCACTCTTCCAGATATTCAATAATCGCTAGTGACTGATTTAACTTAACATCACCATCGATAAAAGTAGGAACTAATCGGGCAGGATTCAGCTTGCGATAGGCCTCGCTGTGTTGCTGCCCTCCGTCTTTAACTAAGTGAACCGGTTCGTAATCGTACGCCAGACCTTTTAGGTTGAGCGCAATACGAACACGGTAACTGGCGCTTGAGCGCCAGTAGCCGTAAAGTTTCATCACTTTTCAGGACCTTCGTATTGAACCACTTTCTGATTAATGGTGCCGAATATAGACTGGCCGCCATCATCTTTCATTTCAATCTTAATGGTGTCGCCAAACTGCATGAACTGCGTTGCGGGTTTACCATCACGAATGGTTTCTATCATACGAACTTCAGCAATGCAGCTGTAGCCGACACCGCCTTCATCAATCGAAGTCCCGTGATCAGTTCCTTGTTTATTCGAAACTGTACCAGAGCCAATAATAGCTCCTGCGCCTAAATGACGGGTTTTCGCTGCATGAGCGACCAACTGACCGAAATCAAAGGTCATGTCCTCACCGGCATTTGGCTTACCAAAAGCTTTACCGTTGTACTCTGACAGTAACGGTAAGTGAACTTTATTAGCTTTCCAGGCGTCGCCTAGTTCGTCAGGCGTTACCGCTACCGGAGAAAAAGCTGAGGACGGTTTACTTTGGAAAAAGCCGAAACCTTTACCCAGCTCACCGGGAATTAAGCCCCGCAATGACACGTCGTTTACCAACATCAGTAGCTTGATGTGTTGACCTGCGGCTTTGGCATCAACACCCATAGGCACGTCATCAGTAATAATGGCCACTTCGCCTTCAAAGTCGATGCCCCATTCGGTGCTGCCCATTTCAATGTCATCGTACGGTGCTAAAAAATCATCCGAGCCGCCTTGGTACATCAAAGGATCTTCCCAGAAGCTTGGCGGCATTTCGGCACCACGCGCACGACGAACCAATTCAACATGATTCACATAAGCGCTGCCATCAGCCCATTGATATGCTCTTGGCAGCGGGGACTCGCATAGCGAGGCATCAAATTGAACACTGCCATCAACGTCACTGTCATTTAGCTGCTGATAAATTTTTTCAAGTTTCGGCGCAATGCCGTCCCAATCATCCAATAACTCCTGCATGCACGAAGCGATTGCGGGAACAGCGACTGCTGAATTTAAGTTTCTGGAGACCACCATTAACTGGCCGTCACGAGTACCATTTCTGTAAGTGGCGAGTTTCATAAGTTGTTATTTCTCCTGCCAACTGTAGACGTAGTCCGGATTCTCAACCGCCAATGCCTCATCACTTGCTTGTAGGGCATCGCGAGTATCAAGCATAACCGCAACTTCATCTGTGAATTTCTTTTTGTGCTCACGCCCGGCTTTAAATGCTTTCGGGTGTGGGCCATGAGTAAAGCCTGCCGGATGGAAGGTTACCATACCGCGGTCGATATTATCACGACTGAAAAAGTCACCCTCATGATAGAAAAGCACTTCGTCGTAATCATCATTATTGTGGTAAAAAGGCACTTTCAATGCCCCCGGGTCTGACTCAATCGGACGCGGAACAAAAGTACACACCACGAAACGATCGGCAACAAAGGTCGTATGTGCCGAGGGTGGTAAGTGATACCGATGGCTCATCAACGGTCTAATATCGCGCCAATTGAGACGAACCGGTGCCAATTCGCCATGCCAGCCAATTGCATCCAGCGGGTTGTATGGGAATGTGATAACCGACACTTGTTGGTGACGCTTCACATACACCTGCCATTGATCCTCGCTGTACTGCGCTTGAAATGCCTCATCAATATCTGGCGTATCCAAAACCGCAGGGTCAAAAATAGCGTGGTTACCGACCAGGCCTTTTTCAGGCAAACCGTATGAGCCATTGGTTGCCTCAATCATCAGCAACTGCATGGTCTCGTCAGGCTCCAGACGCCAATTGGTAGATCTAGGGATTAGAAAGTAATCGCCCTTCACCAGATGGATATGCCCGTAATCACAATACAAGTGACCACTGCCCTCATGGACAAAAAGTAAGTCATCGCCGTCGGCATTACGCACTAAATAATCCATTTTGCTGTGACAATGCCACAAACGGAAACGGCAGTTATTGTTGTGTAATAAATCAGGCGTTAACCATGGGTTTTCCGGAGCTATGGCTTCTAACTTGTTAAAATCAAAAGCCCGTGGGCGCAACGGCCCACGCCACTCCGACCAACCGGTCGGAGCATGCTGATGGTGAAAATGCGTGGCCGGACCAAAAAAGCCGCTGCGGCCAGCTTCACGTTCATAAATGGCTTGCTCCGGAAAGTCAGCGTGGGCTTGTCGTGATGACTTGCCTACCTGCTTCGGAAAGCTAATCCATTTACGCATCGCTCAACACTCCCCGGCGAATTTGATCTTCTTCAATGCTCTCAAATAAGGCTTTGAAGTTACCTTCGCCAAAGCCTTCATTTCCTTTACGTTGAATGATTTCGAAGAACACGGGACCAATAACCGTCTGAGTAAATATTTGCAGCAAAATACCGTCTTTGGTTGGCGCACCATCAATCAAAATACGCTGTTCACGTAACGCGTCCAAATCTTCCTGGTGGCCTTCAACACGCTCGTTTACTTTCTCGTAGTAAGTTTCCGGTGTTTCCATGAAGTCCATGCCAATAGAGCGCAGGTCTTTTACGGTCTTATAAATATTGTCGCTGGTTAAGGCAATGTGCTGGATGCCTTCGCCTTTGTACTCTTTTAAGTACTCTTCAATCTGCGATTTGTCGTCATGAGATTCGTTAATTGGAATCTTGATCTTACCGCAAGGCGCTGTCATAGCACGGCTTAACAAGCCTGTCAGTTTACCTTCAATGTCGAAGTAGCGGATTTCGCGGAAGTTACCAATGCGCTCATAAAAACCAGCCCAGGTATCCATATTGCCGCGGAATACATTATGAGTCAGGTGGTCAATTTCGAACAAGCCAGCGGCGTGATCGCTCATTTTCGCTTCCCAGTTTTCGTAGAAGTCGAAGTGCTGCTTATAAATTTCATTGTTTTCGTAGTTATCAACGAAGTACAAAGCACTTTCGCCAATCCCGAATACCGCAGGTACACCTTCAACAACACCTTTATCTGCGGGGAACGCTTTCGCCCCATTATCAAGTGAGTGCTTTAACGCATGCGCAGCATCTTTTACACGCCACGCCATGCCACAAACACTTGGTCCGTGGTCTTTTGCAAACTCTTCTGCCTGACCGCCTGGCTCGGCATTAATGATGAAGTTAATATCATTCTGTTTGTATAACCAAGCTTGTTTACTTTGGTGTTTAGCCACTTCGGTAAAGCCCAGCTTATCGAACAAATCTTTCAACGCATCAATGCCGTTTTGATCCGGAGCGGTATATTCAACGAATTCAAAGCCGTCTGTATTTAACGGGTTAATCATTTTATCTGTCATGGTGACTTCCTCTTAATATTCGATTGTTAACACCATGACTGTAGCGGTACTTGCGGGGAAAAGGCGAATCTGAAGAAAAGATTGATATTAGGAGAACTTTGCACTTAAACGTAAAGTAAACGGTACAGGCTGCATACTTGCTCTGGATCAAGGTGCAGCCTCGGTAATCTGTAAAGATTTTAGTACAAAGCTATTTTTTTGTCTGCTCTGCTTTACGCGTGCGTCCACTGCGTTGTTTGCCAATGCCATAATCACGTAACTTATTCGCAACGGCCGTATGTGAGAGACCTAGGCGTTTTGCCAGCTGGCGCGTACTGGGGAAGCTCGGATAAAGCCGTCGCAAAACATGGCTCTCGAAGCGGCTAACAGCGTCATCCAGACTCATATCGTCAATATCTAACGCCAGCTGATCGTCTTCCTGATTCAATTCAGGTAAGCGAATATCGGCCGGCTCAAGCGTGTAACCTTCTATCATCGAAACAGAGCGAAACATGGTGTTTTCAAGCTGGCGAACATTGCCCGGCCATTGATAACGTTTTAATCGTTCTTTTGCGGCACGACTTAAACTCACCTGACTGCGCCCTAACTTCTTGCAGGCCTGTGCAACGAAGTGTTCTGCTAACAGTAAAATGTCACTTTTCCGTTCCCGCAGCGGAGGTACATTAAGTGCCAACACGTTCAGCCGGTAATACAAGTCCTCACGAAACTCACCGTTCTCAACTAACTCGTACAGGTTTCCTTGTGCCGTGCAAATAACACGAACATCCACACTCACTTCCTGCTCTTCACCAATACGGCGAAAAACACCATCCTCCAGAAAACGGAGTAATTTAGCCTGGAGACCAATCGACATTTCACTGACCGAGTCCAATAGCACAGTTCCACCAGCCGACTGCTCAAGCACACCGGTTTTACGGGTATTTTGAGCGCTCAAACTGCCCTCGCCGTGACCAAACAGCTCGCTCTCGGCGACGTTATCCGGTAACGCAGCACAGTTAATTGCCAGAAAAGGTTTATCTTTACGCGGGCTGGCAAGATGACAGGCTTTTGCTAATAGTTCTTTGCCCACCCCCGTCTCACCTTCAATCAAAAGCGGAGCATCCAGCTCAGCCATACGCTGAGCGTCTTTAATCACCCGTTTCATGGTGTTGTTATCGGTCAACAAGCGCTCAAAAGCTTTCTCATTACTTTGACTTTGCCAGGTGGCGGTTACTGGCTCTGACTTACAGGTCATGACCGCACCGGCGAACGCCGTGCTGCCCTCTTCGTCGTTCACCCAAATAGGCAGAAGCTGCGCGTAATATTCAGAATTGCCAATAGTGACCGACTCATAAATTGGATCTTTAGGTTTTTTATCCAGCCAGCGCTGCAGAGAAATTCCATGGACGTACTGCAGCAAAGGTTCGCCTTTCAGACTCTCTTCCTGCCCCGCCAGTAAACGTAACCCAGCGTCGTTGATAATATCGATATAGCCTTTGCTGTCGATAGACAAAACAGGGTCCGGTAAGGTGCTTAGCAGCAGACTAAATTCGTAATGCTCACGCTCAAACGGCATGTAGGGAATGGTTTTTACGTCGATAATATTGGGGATGCGACGAATTTGAGGCATTAAGTGCCTGAAGTCATCGAAAGCGAGTTCGGGGAAGTTAAGGAAAATTTTGCCTTTAGGATCGACTTCAATCCCACGCAAATCAATTTCGTGATCTCGTAAAATTTGCAAAACATCCTGACAAATACCCAAGCGGTCATCACACGTTATCTCAAGTCGCATAAACCCTACTGCTCCGAACTAAATGTAAAGCAAATAATACACTATTGTTATCGTCGACAAAACAAAAAACCCCGGCCAATAGGCCGAGGTTTCGCAGGATTCACCGACAAAAGGAGTTAAGCGTCTACGACACTGTCCGTTTTTGCGGCCATAATAAAGTCATTTTTGTGCAAACCATTGATAGAATGAGTCCACCAAGTCACTGTCACCTTGCCCCATTCGGTGGTTATTTCAGGATGGTGTTGTTCTTCTTCCGCAAGGTCGCCTACACGATTTGTGAATGCCAGCGCTTGTTTAAAGTTTTTAAACTTAAACTCACGCTTCAACATCATAACGCCATCGGTTGTTACTGGCGTCCAGTCGGGAATTTCTCGCATCAGCTCTTTTAGCTCTTCATCACTGACTTGTGGCGCATCGGCATGACACGCTTCGCAACGTGCATTTTCCAAGTTGGACATATTTTAATACTCCTTTATCTTAAGCTGCATCTTTCGGTGGAAATTTTGGTTCAAACAACCCAAGCTCCATCGCTTCATGTACCAACGACATAATATCCATATCGGATATCTGAAAGAGCTCATCTACACTCTCAATGGTATAGTAGATAGGTTGAATGATATCAATTCGATACGGCGTACGCAGAGCATCCAGTGCTTTAAGAGGCTTCCGCTCTGGCGTATCACTGTTTACTGCATATTCTGTTTCAGCTGGTGACGATAAAATACCACCACCATAAATCCGGATACCCTCTTCGGTTTTCAACAGCCCGAATTCTACGGTGAACCAATATAAACGAGCCAGATAAACCCGCTCTTTTGGCGTAGCCGCGTAGCCTAATTTACCGTATTGGTGCGTAAAGTGCGCAAATGCAGGGTTGGTTAATAGCGGGCAATGCCCAAATATTTCGTGAAAAATATCCGGCTCCTGCAAATAATCAAACTCTTCCCGCGTACGAATAAAAGTAGCGACCGGAAATTGCTTGTTTGCCAGTAAGCGGAAAAACTCATCAAATGGAATTAACGCCGGAACTGCAGCAACCTGCCAACCCGTTTCACGCTCCAAAACATCGTTAACTTCGTGCATCTGTGGCAAGCGGTCTTTCGGCAAGTCGAGTAATTCCAGTCCCTTCATATACTCATCGCAAGCTTTACCCGGTATGCATTCCAACTGACGCTCTACCAAGTCTTTCCACACTTGGTTCTCTTCATCGCTCCAATGAATAACACCGTTTTCATCCGGTTGCTTTGATACGTATTGACTTTGTTTACCCATAATTCAGCCTTGTTGCTTCCTCATTAGTGTTAGATCGTTATTGTTATTATTAGTTCAGATTACGCTGATTGCTGCCATTGAATCTGACAGGCATTTAGCGCCTGTTCGAGATCAAAAATAATATCATCAGCGGCTTCCAGACCGACGGCTATTCTAATTAATGTATCAGAAATCCCCGCTTTTGCCCGAGCTTCCGCTGTATAAGGAGAATGCGTCATTGACGCGGGATGCTGAATCAAGGTTTCAGCATCGCCCAGGCTCACAGCTAACGTGATCATCTGTAACTGGTTCAGAAAATACCGAGCTTTTGCTTCATCACCGTCCAATTCAAACGCAATCACAGCTCCATTGCTGGTCATCTGTTTACCCATTAACGCTTGCGCTTCATGGTCCGGCGACCCCGGATAGTAAATCTTTTCAATATCACTGCGGCCGGCAAGAAATTGGTAGACTGCATCCGCGTTTTGACAATGGCGTTGCATACGAACATCCAGAGTTTTTAGGCCGCGTAATATCAGCCATGCATCATGTGGGCTAATGGTCGCCCCCATGTCTTTTAAGGTTGTACTCTTAATTGTGTTTATATCGTCGTCACTACCGCAAATTATGCCGGCAACAACATCACCATGACCATTAAGAAACTTAGTTGCACTATGCACAACAATATCGGCACCATGTCGCTTAGGCTGCTGCATTAACGGAGTCATAAAGGTGTTATCAACCACCAGCCGAATGTCATACTCAGCAATTACTGCATGAACCTTTTCAATATCCACCACTTTTAAATGAGGGTTCGCCGGGGTTTCAAGAAAAACCAAGCGTGTATTGTCACGCAAGGTTTTTTTCAGCAAGCCTTCGTCGTTTAAATCAATAAAGTCAGCTTCTACCCCAAAGCGCTCGAACAGCTCACTAAATAATGCAAAACTGCAGCCATAAATGGCATCAGACACCACGATATGGTCTCCGCTACGCACAAAGGCCATGGTTGCGGCGGCAATGGCTCCCATCCCGGTAGCAGCAGCGGCGGCGGCCTCATACCCCTCCAGACTCGCCATACGACGTTCAAGTTCTGCAGTCGTAGGGTTGCCTAAACGACTGTAGATATAGCCTTCTTCTTCGCCCGCAAAACGACGAGAGCCCTGCTCAGCAGAAGAGAATTTAAACGTCGAGGTTTGGTAAAGCGGCGAGGTTAACGCACCATGAGGATCATCATGCGATTCACCAGCATGAATTACTTGAGTCGCTGGCTGCCAGTTATTATTGTTTTTTTTAAAGTCAGAAGACATGCGTTTTTTTGCTCGTTTGTCAGAATTTTGTTAACGAGCAACAGAGTGCAACGAGCATACCTTAATTGGCAATCTTTGCGCTGCGTCAAAGCTTACAGAAACTGTAACGCTAATTTTCCACCTGTTGTTCTGCTGACGCTTTATCCTTTGCCTGACGAGACTTATAGACGAAAGGCAAAACTCCCTTTAACTGACTCAGTAAGTCTTTTTGCAGTTTTAGATAGCCTGGCTTTTTGACCTTTTCAAACGGCATTGGACGACACAGTGATATCACTTGATAACCAAGGCGTGCGGTTAGCAAGCCCGCACCTAAGCCCTGCCCTGCACGAGTTGATAAGCGGGTCAACAACTCCGCGCTAACCCATTGCGCACCTAAATCCGCTGCTACCTCGCTGAGCCCTGCGTAAGCGATATTGGCAAACACCTGCCGCCACAACCGCAGCCGTGCCCAGTAGCCCAGTTTTACGCCGTAAAGCTCAGCAATACGTGATATCATGCGTTGATTACGCCACATCACTATGAGCATATCCAACAAGGCAAATGGGCTCACCGCGACCATGGCCGCAGCCTCCGCTGACCAGCGACTTATAACTCTCGTTGCCTGCTGATCGACCCGGCTCAAAATGTCGACTTCAAAACGCTCACGCTCTTCATCCGCCGACCAGTAAGGTTGCTTTATTTGTTGCCAGCGGTGCTCTAAGTCCGGATGTTGTAATAAGTGCAGCTGCTGCTCAGGTTGAGGTTCCGCCGACTGCCTCTTCCAGCGCCTCTTTAAACGCTGCAGCAGCCATACCTCACGCACGATAAAACTCAAAAACGCTAATGCAATAACACCAAAACCAACAGCCCAAAGGCTGCCTAAGAAGATATTCTGCTGAAGTCTCTCAAGTACCATTAATACCGCTTCAATTAAGGCCGCCGACAGTGCAAAAGCAACGCCTAATGCCAACCATTTCCCCCACCGCCGAGGCTTATTAGAAACAGGTGCTTTCGCCAGTTCTTGCTCAGGTAGATCAGGAATAGAGCGTCTGTCAGAAACCTCAACCGCTGGTTCATCCACCGAATAATAGGTTAATTTGCGCGAGTCACTCACTTTAGTTTATCTCCTAAAACGTATTCGAGTAGCTGATCAAGACGGATATGCGGTAACGGCGAGTGCTGCACAGTAAAATCAGGATAAAATTGCGGATACACATAACCTTGTTGCCAGTCGTCAGCAGTGGGCATCGCATAGGGCACTTCCGGAGCCCCAACCCGAACAAACTTACGTTGTTCGTTAACACCATCAAGCACCGTCGTTCCGTCGCTTAACTTTTTGATTTGGCTAGTCGCAATGCCGGCAACGCTAAATACCTGATGCGGAATTTGATCAAACTGCAATTCCTGACGCTGTTTTTGTGTCATCAGTCGCAATAACTGAGTCAACTGTTGATGATCTTGGGGAGCGATGCTGTCTGCTTTGGTCGCCACCAGAGCCACTTTATCAATAACCGGCGAAAACAGGCGCTTCAATAAGCTGTTATTACCATAAGAAAAGCTCTTCATTAACTCGTTAATAGCCAACTGCAGCTCAGCAAAATGATGCTCACCATTTTGTAACGCCTGTAACACATCAACTAACACCACCTGACGGTTAAAGTGCTTGAAATACGTTTGGTAAAACGGAGTAATCACCTGCTGTCGATAGTATCGGTATTTTTCCCGCAGTCGCTTTGCCCACGCCTCAGGTATTGCTTGTTCCAGAGGCCATGGAAAGAAATCCAGGGCTGGAGCCCCCTCAAGCTCGCCCGGTAAGACCATTCGACCTGGCTGCAATAACAACAACTTGCGCTCTCTGCACTGACGTAAAAAGCTGCGGTAGTCTGAGGCTAACTCACGCAGTTGCTGCTCCGCCTTGTCATCTGACGCAACAGTGGCCTTTTCTTGCACTGTTTCCAACCACTCTTCCGCCAACTGATGGCGTAACTCAGCTTTCAATAAACGCTGTTGCTGTTGACTCCACTCGTCATAACTTAAGTTCAGTAACGGTAAATCCAGTAACCATTCACCCGGATAGTCAATTAGGTCTAACGTCAAACGGCGAGTATCCAGTATTCGTCCAGCCAGCCCCCGCCGCGGCTGATATTTTATTTCTACGCGTATCTCGCTGACGTCCCGGGTCGACTGTGGCCATTTCGGCTCTTTGCCGGTTAATGACTCTATCGCTCCTTCGTAATCAAAACGAGCAACCTGCCAGTTACTGCTGGTATGTAAACGACACCCATTCAGCCGTTGCTGCTGCTTTACAGAAAAATAGGGCAATTGTTGGGTTTCGTTTGCGTAGAGTAACTGCTCCAGCATGCCAGTAATCAGTGCCGTTTTGCCGGCACCACTGAGCCCGGTTACCGCAAGGCGTATATGACGATCAAACCCGCGATGAATAACATCGCGGGTCTGGTGTTGTAACTTCTGAAATCGGCTCACAGACGATTGAATTCTCGTTGAAGATTATAGTGGTTTGAGGTTACGTACTTTTCCATCGATTGCAACTGTTCCTCTAACTCATCAAACTCGCGCTTGATGTCGCGAAAGGCGTTTCTAGGAGGCTCTCCGCCCTGCCAAACCTTTGTTTTCACATCAACGTTGTGACGGCCACTGTTAGGCGGTTTTTTATCCAAAATTAACCACCCCGCCATGTAAAGCACAAAGAAAAAGCCGCTGGAAAAAATTAACCCGGTGAAGAACACCACACGAACCAGCCAGGGCTCCAGGTTCAGGTAGTCGCCGAGACCTGCACAGACTCCAGCAATTTTACCGCGTTCGGAGTCTCGTCGCAGCTCACGCTTTGGTAATTGTACACTCATTGTCTGTCCCTCCAGCCCGGAGCGTCAGCATCCAGAATACGTTCCAGTGTCTGCACACGCTCTCGGATCCGTTTTGCTTGATCAGCCAGTAACGCCAGCGACTCCCTCTCATCTTCATTCAATCCCTGATTCATTTGTCGTTTACTGCGATAATGAAGGATGATCCAGATGGGCGCGACCACCACAACAAACAGAATAATCGGCGCCATCAACATCCCTAAGATTGATTCAATATCCATTTTCTTCAGCCTGTATTAAGAGTCTTGTTTGGTTTTTTTACTCATACGAGCACGCAACGCTTCCAGCTCGTCATTAACCTTACCCTCATTTTCTAATTCAGCAAATTCATCACGTAAGGTACGTTTGCCCATATCATAAGACTCTACCTGGGCTTCTAAATCATCAATTTTTGCTTCGTAGCGATCAAAGCGCTGCATGGCATCATCCACTTTTCCGCTATCCACTTGCTGCTTAACCTGTAACCGGCTACTCGCCGTTTTCTGACGCATCAAGATGGTTTTCTGACGAGACTTGGCATCTGCTAGTTTTTCCTGAAGCTGACCAATTTCGTCATTTAATTTATCCAGGCTTTCATTAACGCGATCCATTTCATGTTGTAACGCATCAACACCTTGCTGCGCTTTTTGCTTTTCAATTAACGCCTGACGCGCTAAATCTTCACGCTCTTTGTTTAACGCAAGCTCAGCTTTGTTTTCCCATTCCTGAACTTCGCTTTCCATACGTTGTTGCTGGCGCTGAATGTCTTTCTTTTCAGCTAACAACCGCGCCGAAGTAGAACGAACTTCAACGAGTGTATCTTCCATTTCCTGAATAATCAGGCGCACCATTTTTTGTGGATCTTCAGCTTTATCCAATAAAGAATTGATATTGGAGTTCACGATATCGCTAAAACGTGAAAAAATACCCATAATAATTACCTCATACTGGTTTAATAAACAATTCGGTAATTTATTATTCAAGTATCAAGCCAACTTTTATTTATTTTACAACAAGCTGTTTTATAAAAGTTTTTTTGATTTTACGCTCATTGCGCACTTGCGCGAGTTCGTAAAATAAACTAATAATTAGCAAAAATAACTATAATATAAGGCATTCGACATGCGCCCTGAGCGAAAACCCGATAATCTCATCGGACAATCTAATAGCTTTTCCGATGTACTGGAACAAGTGTCGCAAATTGCCCCCCTAGATAAACCTGTCCTTATTATCGGTGAACGGGGCACAGGTAAAGAACTCATTGCCGCGCGCTGTCATTATCTTTCCAAACGCTGGCAGCAACAGTACATAACGCTTAACTGCGCCGCTCTGAATGAAAACTTACTCGACAGCGAGCTTTTTGGTCACGAAGCCGGGGCTTTTACCGGAGCCGCAAAAAAGCACGAAGGTCGTTTTGAACGCGCAGACGGAGGGTCGCTGTTTTTGGATGAACTGGCTAATACCTCGCTACGAGTTCAAGAAAAGCTCCTACGAGTTATTGAGTACGGGGAATTCGAACGGGTTGGGGGCCGCCACCCTGTAAAAGTCGATACACGACTCATTGCCGCCACTAATGAAGATCTTCCTTCTCTTGCCGCCAGCGGTAAATTCCGGCTGGACTTGCTCGATAGGTTGGCTTTTGATGTTATAACTCTTCCTCCATTAAGAGAGCGACGTGAAGACATCATGTTACTGGCTGAACACTTTGCAATTTCCATGGCTCGCGAAATGGAACTGGAACTGTTTAGCGGCTTTTCTGAAAAAGCTCGTAAAACATTATTGGAGTATCATTGGCCAGGCAACGTGCGCGAGCTAAAAAACACGGTAGAACGCAGTTTGTACCGATTGGGGAATGGGCATGTTCCCATCCACGATATTGTGATTGACCCGTTCAACAGTCCGTTCCGTCCCAAAACATCGGTTACCAACGTCTCTTCATCAGAGCCAGCTAATAGCGGGCCTAACAGGCCTGATAGTAATGAATCGATTGATATACCAAAGTTAAATGCCGACCAGCCAATAGACTTTAAACAAAAATCACAAGACTATGAAGTCGACGTCTTGTCACAGGCGTTGCGTTTATGTCAGTTTAATCAAAAGAAAACGGCAAGCTTTCTTGGGCTGACTTATCATCAGTTACGGGGTTACTTAAAAAAGTATCAGTTATTGGAAGGGGCCTCAGCAGCTAATGATTAAACATTACGCCACTGTAGCAATGATTGCAGCACTCCTGGTTTCTGCTTGTCAGTCAGAAGAACCGGAGCCACCGCCATTGGCAAACGGAATCATTTATTGCTCTGAGGGAAATCCAGACACGTTTAATCCGCAGCTAGTCACCTCAGGCACCACCGTTGATGCCACTGCGGCTCAACTCTATGACCGACTGATTGATTATGATGCCGAACAGCAGAAGTTTGTTCCCGCTCTAGCTAAGCGCTGGGAAACCCTGGATAACGGAACACGCTATCGCTTTCATTTACGTGAAGGCGTGAAATTTCATACGACCGATTACTTTAAGCCAACGCGTGAACTGAATGCCGAAGATGTTCAATTCAGCTTTAATCGCTGGCTCGATGAAACCAGCCTGTATCATCCTGTTGGTGGCGGAAGTTACCCTTTTTTCAGTGCGACCGGTCTGGATGAACTCATTCAGAAAGTCGTCAAAGTCGACGAAATGACGGTCGATATTGTGCTAAATAACGCCGACAGTTCCTTTCTGGCCAACTTAGCTACAGATTTTGCCATCATTTTATCAGCGGAATACGCTCGCCAGCTTTTAATTGCTGAACGTCCCGGACAAATCGATATTTTGCCAATTGGTACCGGTCCTTACCGTTTTGAAAGTTACCGCAAAGATGTACTAATACGCTATTCGCGCCATCCGAATTACTGGCGCCGAGGCCCTGGTATCAAACATTTGGTCTACTCCATTACGCCTAACGCCAATAAGCGCATGCTTAAACTGGTTACCGGTGAGTGTGACATTATTCCCTACCCTTTGGTCAGCGAACTGAAAGCACTGGATCGTGAACAAATCATTGTGACAGATGAAGTCAGCCCGAATGTTTCATTTTGGGCTTTTAATACCGATAAAGAACCCTTTGACGACCCCATTGTCCGTCAGGCGCTTAGTCACGCAATTAATCGCGAGGCCATCATTGAGACCATCTACAATGGTAATGCGCAGCTTGCTAAATCCATCCTGCCTCCTACGTCCTGGGCCTATGATGCACGCGGAATTCAGTACCAATACGACCCTGAAAAAGCAAGGAAAATGCTGCAAGAAGCAGGTTATTCAGACTTAAACATCAATATTTGGGCGATGCCGGTGCAACGAGTGTACAATCCAAATGCACGTAGAATGGCGGAATTAATGCAGTCCGATCTAGCCCAAATTGGTGTATCCGCCCGGATTGTTACCTATGAATGGAATACTTTCCGCCGCCGGCTTTCCAGAGGCGAACACGATACCGTACTTATCGGTTGGTATGCAGACAATGCCGATCCGGATAATTTTTTCCGTCCTTTGCTAAGCTGTGCTGCCGTCGCCACCGGGGGCAATCGCGCAAACTGGTGCCATCCAGGCTTTGATCAATTGCTGTACAGTGCAATAGCAACAACCAACCCAAAGAAGCGTAAAGCACTGTATCAGTCAGCTCAGCACTTACTAAATCAGCAGCAACCATTGCTACCAATTGCACACTCTAAGCGTTTTCAGGCACAGCAAAAAAACATTAGTGGTGTTCAGCTTCCACCCTACGGTGGCATTAACTTCCGATTGGCAACAAAGAATAAAGCGGAGGTGAAGTCACAATGACCCGCTATTTAATAGGACGCTTATCGGTTTTTATTATCGCCATATTTTTGCTGACGGTCTTCAGTTTTAGCCTCAACTACTTTTTCCCAGGCGATCCAGTCACTAATATGAGTGGAATTCGTAGTTTTCACAGTAATTACCCGTTAATTGTTGAGTTACGCGCGGGCAACGAAAATATAGGCATTCAGTACCTCCAATACTTACGTCATTTGTTTGCAGGAGACTGGGGGCAATCGCTCAGCTATGGCACACAAGTGTTTCCCGATGGGATCCAACATTTTATGGCGTCTATGGAATTGATTGCTCTTTCTCTTTTAGTTGCGGTTATTGTCGGTTTACCTCTGGGGGTGTTTGCCGCCTCACGATTTCGACAAAAAACCGATAATGCCATTATTAGCCTGGCCATGGTTGGTTATTCTGTCCCCGTATTTTGGTTAGCCCAGCTATTGATACTGCTGTTTGCAATAAAGCTCGGCTGGTTCCCTATTACCGGACAAATTAACCCGTTGTATGGTATCGAACCACAAACCGGTTCCATTCTGATTGATATTTTTCTAAGCCACTCTGACTACAAAGCGGCGGCTCTGCAGGACGCACTCAACCATATTATTATGCCCGTACTGATATTGGCTATTATGCCCATGATGCTGCTGCTCCGGTTGATGAGAAACGCTACTCAGGACATGCTTCAGAAGCCTTTTGTCAAAGCAGCTCGAGCACGCGGTTTAAGTGAGTGGCGTGTCTTAGTCAAACACGCCGTTCCCAACGCGTTGCAATCGGTATTACATCAAACCACGTTACTCTTTAGCCTAATGCTGACCAACAGTATTGTTATTGAATCCATTTTCAACTGGCCAGGTATGGGCAATTGGCTTATTCGTAGTATCTTTGAACGCGATTACCCTATTATACAGGCTGCTGTCCTTATGTTTGCCTTCGTTATTTTGTTTTTTAATCTCATGGTAGAGCTTTACCACGGTTGGCGATTCCCCATAGTGAGGCACGAACAATATGCCGCACGTTAATCTTTATCATCACGATGAAACGCCATCACCGCTACAGTTAGTTTGGAAGAGCTATCGCGCCAGATTCCTATCAATGGCCGCACTGTACGTATTACTGGCTATGATAGCGGTCGTTTTGCTCTCACCATTGCTGGCACCCTTTAATACATCAGCTCAGTTTTCAGACGCGATAGCGCTGCCCCCATCCTGGGTGGAAAGCGGTAATATGAATTATTTGTTCGGTACCGATGACCTTGGCCGTGACATGCTTTCACGGTTACTTATTGGTGGCCTCTACAGCTTGGGGCTCCCCATTGTTATGGTCGCTGTGTCATCCATTATTGGCATGAGCATTGGCGCCCTCGCGGGTATTGACCGAACCATAAAATATCAGAGCCTGTCACGGTTATTTGACACCTTGTTGTCCGTTCCATCGTTTCTTATGGCACTGATTATTATTGCAATATTGGGTACAGGCTTTAATAACGTTGCTTTTGCTATAACACTCTCTCTTATACCACAGTTCATTTTCGTGACACGCAATGCCGTTCATGAAGAATGGCATAAAGATTATGTCACCGCTTCACGGCTAAATGGTTGCTCCAAAGCCTATTTGCTTTATAGAGTGATATTACCTAACGTTACTCCGGCCTTAGTGATGCAGCTAACGGTATCACTCTCAGTCGCTATTATGGATATAGCGGCCCTCAGCTTTCTTGGTCTGGGAATACAAGCACCCACACCTGAATGGGGCAGCATGTTGGCCCGCAGTCTGGATGAAGTCTACCTATCGCCCTGGTCAATGGTACTCCCGGGGGTGACCTTGTTCATCACGATAATGGCAATTAACATTGTCGGTGACAGCTTACGTCGTGCTTTAAAAGAAAGGGTGAACAGCTGATGCAGTTACTCGATATCCGCAATTTAACCGTGGAGATGCAAACACCCCACGGCCTTGTTAGGGTTCTCGATAAAGTGAACTTGCAGCTCGCCGAAGGAGAAATACACAGTATTGTCGGCGAGTCCGGCTCGGGTAAAAGTTTATTGGCAAAAGCTATCGTTGGCTTTATCAATCCCAATTGGCAGGTCACTGCTGATCGTCTTTGGTGGAATGGGCAAGATCTTTTAGCTATGACGCCAAAGGAGCGCCGACAAATTACCGGACGCGATATGGCGATGATTTTTCAAGACCCGAACGCGTATCTTGACCCCAACAGCACTGTTGCCCAGCAAATTATTGAGGCAATTCCAGCGGGCGATGTGAGGGGCACCTTTATGCGCCGGCGGGTTGATCGTAAAACTCGCGTTAAACGATTGCTGCATAGAGTTGGTATCCGGGATCATGAGTCCATAATGGACAGCTACCCTTTTGAACTTTCTCAAGGGATAGCCCAGAAAGTCAGTATCGCTATTGCGATTGCTCACCGTCCTAAACTGCTGATTGCCGATGAGCCCACTACTGCGATGGAGCCTTCGACGCGGTTGCAAATTCATCGATTACTAGCTCGTTTAGCGGTCAGCCAACAAATGTCCGTAGTGCTTATTTCACAAGATGTCGCATCCATTTTGCCGGAAACCAAGCGTTTAACCATGCTGTATTGTGGTCAGTTAATGGAAACCGGGCCAGCAAATGATATTTTATCTGAACCAGCGCACCCGTATACCGACTCAATGATCCGTATGTCGTTACAGACTCAGCAGGAACTGCCTCATAAGGCCAGATTACCCACCCTACCGGGCACAATTCCAACGTTGCGTCACATGCCTATTGGATGCCGACTGGGGCCAAGATGCCCTTATGCCCAAAAGACCTGTGTTAAAGCCCCTGCGGCGACCCATGAAAGACAACGCGTCTTTCATTGCCACTTTCCACTAGTGGATATCAGCTCATGAGTCATTTACTAGAAATCAGGAACCTCGGTAAAACCTTTCGTCCTCGTAAAGGCTGGCCGTGGACACCCAAGTCAGTTGCTATTGAACCGTTATCCTTTACGCTCGAAGCAGGAGAGATATTGGCCGTAATGGGAGAAACAGGCTCAGGTAAGTCGACACTTGCACAGATTATTGGAGGTGTCGATGCTGCTACTAGCGGGGATATACTGCTCAATGGCCAAAAGCTGCATAGCAATAATTATTCTCAGCTGTGTAATAACATTCGCATGATTTTTCAGGACAGCGAGAATTCACTTAATGCGCATCTTACCATCGGCAAGCAGCTTGAAGAGCCCTTGTTATTTAATACCAAGCTAAGCTCTGCTGAACGCCAGGAACGCGTCAATTTAGCGCTGCAACGAGTCGGCATGTTACGCGAACACTGGGAATTTTATCCTCACATGCTGTCGAGCGGACAAAAGCAACGCGTTTGCATCGCCAGGGCCATTATTCTTGAGCCACAGATCATTGTTGCTGATGAAGCCTTGGTTGCACTCGATCCATCTGTTAGAGCTCAAATTATTAACTTAATGCTCGATCTCCAGAAAGATATGGGCATTTCGTATATTTTAGTAACACATTCGCCCCAAATCGTTAAACACATTGCTGATAAGATCTTAATTTTATATCGTGGTAAAATGATCGCGTTTGATAAAACAGACATAGTACTAGAAGACACGCAGCAACCTTATGTTCAACAATTGCTGCATGAACATTTAAAACAGAACATTCAATACAACAGCGACACAAGCGCTAAGATCGCTGACTAATAACTAAAAACAGGAGTTTAATGTGGAAACAGGTACTCTGATATCACTAGCGCTCTATTTCATTGTTATGCTAGGTATTGGGCTTTACGCCTATAAAAAGTCAACTGACTCTGTCTCGGGCTACATGCTTGGCGGTCGTGGCTTAGGCCCTGCGGTGACAGCGTTATCAGCTGGCGCATCCGACATGAGTGGTTGGATGTTGATGGGCTTACCCGGTGCAATTTACATTTCAGGTGTATCACAGTTGTGGATTGCAGTGGGTCTGGTCATCGGGGCGTATCTCAACTACGTTATCGTTGCCCCTAGGCTAAGAACGTACACCGAAGTGGCTAACGACTCAATTACTATTCCCGACTATTTTGCCAACCGTTTTAATGACAAAGGGCGTCGGCTTCGTATTTTCTCATCAGTCGTTATTATTATCTTTTTCACCTTGTACACCTCAGCCAGTTTGGTGGCAGGCGGTAAACTCTTCGACAGCTCATTTGGCATGGATTATACCACCGGCCTATGGGTAACTGCCGGAGTCGTTTGTGCGTATACGCTCTTCGGAGGTTTCCTGGCGGTCAGTATGACCGACTTTGTACAGGGCTGTATCATGTTCGTCGCCCTGGTGTTGGTTCCAATTGTGGCCTTTGCTGAACTCGGCGGCTATAGCGATGTTGTTGGCCAGGTTAAGGCAATAAACCCCGACTTCCTGGAGTTCTTTAAAGACGGTGAAACAGGAGAGATACTTGGCTTCCTGGGAATCATATCTTTATTGGCCTGGGGTCTTGGTTACTTTGGTCAACCTCATATTATTGTACGTTTTATGGCCATTCGCTCAGTGAGCGATGTAAAAGCGGCACGCCGTATAGGTGTTTCCTGGATGGTTGTTTCAATCATCGGCGCAATGGCAACCGGCTTCGTTGGTATCGCTTATGTTGCTGACACCAAAATGACACTGGCGGACGCTGAGACAATCTTCATTATTTTCTCACAGTTCCTGTTCCACCCGCTCATTGGCGGCTTCCTGCTTGCAGCTATTCTGGCAGCCATCATGAGTACCATCTCTTCGCAACTACTGGTAAGTTCAAGTTCTTTAACGGAAGATTTCTATAAAGCCTTCTTGCGCAAAGATGCCAGTCAAAAAGAGTTAGTCTTTGTGGGCCGCTTGTCAGTACTAGCGGTATCACTCGTGGCTATCTGGTTAGCATGGAACCCAGAAAATACCATTCTGAGTCTGGTTAGTAACGCTTGGGCAGGATTTGGCGCAGCCTTTGGTCCAGTGGTTATTCTTAGCCTATTCTGGAAACGTATGAACCGTAATGGCGCATTAGCGGGTATGTTAGCCGGTGCTATTACCGTTCTGTTCTGGATTTACGGACCAACGTTCGGCGGTCAGCACCTTTCCGCTTATGTCTATGAAATTGTGCCCGGTTTTATTCTGTCAACTCTGGCAGTCATTATCTTCAGCAAAATTACCGCTGAACCAGAGCAAGAACTTCAGGATAAATTTGTTGAAATGGAAAGTGTCATTGACGACTACTACCATGGTGACAAACGAGGCTAAAATAAATTACGCCTTGTAAGTCATAAAAAAAGACCAGTCCGTTGTGGCTGGTCTTTTTTATTTATTGGAATTTTTTATCTTTATAAAGAGAAGGTCTTATCCAAGCCTTTCTCGATAAAGCTCAATTTCTTCCATAATCAAATCACGCATTCTTGTGGTGGTCTCGTAACCAATATCAATAGCTTCCTGCCCACGATAGAACTCCATAATACCAATATGGCCCAGTTTCGGCTGCACCAGTATGTCGGGTGGGTCACCCGCCATCCTGGCTTTTGTAATACGCTCCTGCATGATATCGATGGAGCTGGCCATAACACTGAACATACCAGGCGCTTTTTCGCCATTGTTCCGAAAACGCTCTTTAAAGCTATCGAGATACTCTTTACTGCCTGACCACATATTGTCGAAAAAACCGTTCTCGTTATCCTGAACTTCCATATCGGCTTTTTCTTTCTCAAGCTGCTCGGCTTCAGTTTGAGGCGGGATACTGCGTCCTTGCCGTTGTTGTGCCTTAGAATTGAGCTGTGAATTCAAATGCACAGCAATGACAAAATCAGCACCTAATGCGCGACACAAAGACACGGGAACAGGGTTCACCAAGCCTCCATCGATTAACCACCGGCCATCAAAGGACTTAGGCGATAATACGCCCGGCATCGCGCAAGAAGCCCTTGAAGCGTCGTATAAGTCGCCTTTTCTTAGCCATATCTCCCGACCACTGTATAAATCCGTGGCAACAGCACCATAGGTCACTGGCAAATCTTCAATATTACGCTGACCAAACTCTTCCCTTGCACGGTTAAATACCTTTTCGCCACCTATGATGCCGCCGTGATTAAAACCAAAATCCAGCAGATTAAACACCTCCCATCGGTTCATTCCCTGGACCCATTGCTCTATCTCAGCAAGTCGTCCTGAGGCATAGCCAGCTCCCACAAGTGAGCCGATAGAGGTTCCTGCAACCATATTAATGCGAACACCCGTCTCTTCTAAGGCTTTTATTACCCCTATATGAGACCACCCTCTGGCAGCTCCGGAGCCCAGAGCTAAAGCGACTTTCACTTCCGACATGTGCTTTTTCCTACTTTTCTTAGCAATGCATCTATCGTACTATGATTATTCATTCGTCAACAACATCACTGAGCAGTTAGATGACTTGGACAGAACGCCAATCAGGCGCCTCAGAACCGCGCCCTAACGATACCCGAACGGATTATCAACGTGACAAAGCCCGTATCCTTCATAGCGCTGCGTTCAGACGATTGCAGGCAAAAACTCAGGTTATGTATGTTGGTATGCACGACTTCCCCAGGACACGGCTAACCCATTCCTTAGAAGCCAGTCAAATTGGCGCGAGCCTGGTTGTACATTTAAGCTACCAACATCCCGAGTTAGCCGCTCAGTTGAAACTGTCCGAACCTCTACTCGAATCACTTTGCCTGGCACACGATATAGGTCATCCGCCTTTTGGTCATGGTGGTGAAATTGCTCTTAATTACATGATGCGTAATAACGGTGGCTTTGAAGGAAATGGACAGACATTTCGTATTGTCACGCAACTGGAAGCCTATACACCACAGCACGGTATGAACTTGACCCGCCGCACTCTTCTCGGACTCCTCAAGTATCCGGTGTTAGCCAGCGCTATCAGGCAACACAAGCTTCCTGCCGACGTCACAAATTTTCGTCACCTACCGACTCGGGAGTGGCTGCCGCCTAAAGCTTTGTACGATGAGGATTCCGAACAATTAGACTGGGTTCTCCAGCCGCTCAGCACAAATGATAAACAAAGCTTTCAGACATTATTGCAGCAGCCTTCAGCAACCACTCACGGCAAAAGTGCCCTAAAAAGTATTGATGCGTCGGTTATGGAGGCTGCAGATGACATAGCTTATGGTGTTCACGATCTAGAAGATGCCATTGTTGTCGGTCTTATTCAGCGGCATCACTGGGAAGATAATATGCTTCCCGATTTAAGACAGCTTGACCCTGAGTTGCCTAACTTTAGCGCGGAGAAATTAACAAATGACCTTTTTTCTGGCACCCACCACCTTAGAAAACAAGCGATAGGGAGTTTGGTTAATGGGTTCTTAACCTCCGCTAAGATTGAGTCAACGGACAGCCCTTTCGACTGCCCGCTTCTTCAATATGAGGTTCAATTAGGTGCAGCTGAAAAAATTCTTCTTAATTCACTCAAGCAATTTATATTTAAATGGGTTATTCGAAAGCCCGAAATGCAGGCTCAAGAGTTTAAAGGGCAACAAATTGTTATGGAACTCTTTGAAGTTTTAGCAGTAGAACCGGAGCGTTTACTCCCAGAGAATACGCGTTTACGTTATATGCAACAGCAACAACAGGGTGGCAACGCTTTACGAGTTATTTCAGATTACCTTTCTGGAATGACCGATGGCTACGCAGCAAAGTTGTACCAGGAACTATTTTCCGCCAGCTCGCCGAAAAGTGCGTTTCAGTAACTCTAAATAGAAAAAAGCCGGAGCAATAAACTCCGGCTTCTTACTTTCAGTCAAAAACGTCGTTTTATGACAGACTAATATCATCTTTTTCGCTATTTTTCGCTGCGCCTTTCTTTTCATTTTTAGCGTCGCCGGAAGCTTCTTCTTTCGCGGCAGCTCGCTCAGCTTCTCTGTCTTCTTTCGTTCTTTTGGCGGGTTTTGATAATAGCAACTCGCGTATACGGCCTTCTAATTCGTCAGCAATTTTAGGATTGTCTTGCAAAAACTTCATAGAGTTTGCTTTACCCTGCCCAATTTTATCGCCGTTATAGCTATACCACGCACCGGCTTTATCAACCATTTTGTGCTTAACGCCTAAATCAATAAGCTCACCTTCTTTAGAAATGCCCTTGCCGTACATAATTTGGAAATGCGCTTCTTTAAATGGAGGTGCAACCTTGTTTTTAACCACTTTAACGCGAGTTTCGTTACCCACAACTTCATCGCCCTCTTTTAAGGCTCCAGTGCGGCGAATATCGAGACGAACCGAAGAATAAAACTTCAGAGCATTACCACCTGTTGTGGTTTCAGGGTTACCAAACATGACACCAATCTTCATGCGAATTTGGTTGATAAAAATGCACATCGTGTTTGATTTTTTAATGTTCGAGGTAAGCTTACGTAATGCTTGTGACATTAAACGAGCTTGCAAGCCAACATGGCTATCCCCCATTTCACCTTCAATTTCCGCTTTTGGTGTCAGAGCAGCAACCGAGTCAACAATAACAATATCAACGGCCCCAGAACGAACCAGCATGTCGCAAATTTCTAATGCCTGTTCACCCGTGTCGGGTTGCGATATTAATAGATCGTCTACGTTAACCCCTAACGCTTCTGCGTAAATAGGATCCAATGCGTGCTCAGCATCAACGAAAGCGCACGTTTTACCCATTTTCTGGGCTTCAGCTATCACTTCCAGGGTCATGGTCGTTTTACCACTGGACTCCGGGCCATAGATTTCAACAACCCGACCAAAGGGCAGGCCGCCAATACCAAGAGCAATATCCAACCCTAACGAACCGGTTGAAACAGAATCAATATCCAGGGTCTGGTTATCGCCCAGACGCATGATAGAACCTTTACCAAATTGACGTTCGATTTGTCCGAGCGCTGCATCTAACGCCTTTTGACGATCATTGCTCATTATAAGCTCCGTTATTAATTACTGGTTTTATAAACAGTATACTGTACAGATTCACAGTATCAAGCGTTGTTCTTCTTTTTTCACTAAATCAAAATTAAGTCACTGTAATTCAATTATATTTATAAGTTTTCTTAAAGCAGAATCGAGAGTTTTTAAACGCACTTGAGTGCGCTCTCCGGCAAAATGTTCGTGCCAGGCCCAGCAATTTTCTTGATGAGCTATAGCCATCCAGACCAAACCAACGGGCTTATCCGTTGTTCCCCCTCCAGGTCCGGCAACACCACTTACCGCAATACTCCAGTCAGAGTTGCAAACCTCTAGGGCTCCAACCGCCATTTGTTCAACACAAGCCTGCGATACCGCCCCATATTTTTCGAGCACACTATCCTCAACTGACAACAGCTTTTGCTTGAGCGCATTAGTATAGGTGATTAATCCACCATTAAACCAAGCAGAACTTCCAGCCACTTCGGTAATAGCGTATCCTATTCCCCCTCCGGTACAAGATTCTGCCGTGCACACTGTCTGCTGTTTTTGCTGTAGACTAACACCGACTTGTTCCGCGAGTTTAAAGGTTTTCGGCGCGATTGCCGTCGTTGCGAACATAACACTGGCTCCAGATAAGAATAATCAACTATGCCTGAATTCTCTGATAAACAGATCCAATCACATACCCCGATGATGCAGCAATACCTACGTATAAAAGCAGAACATACTGACATGCTTTTATTCTATCGCATGGGGGATTTTTACGAACTGTTTTTTGAGGACGCCAAACGTTCAGCGCAGCTACTCGACATTTCATTAACTGCACGCGGACAAAGTAATGGTGAGCCGATCCCTATGGCTGGTGTCCCTTACCATGCGGTAGAAAACTATCTGGCACGGCTAGTCAACATGGGGGAATCCGTTGCCATTTGTGAACAAATTGGCGACCCCGCAACCAGTAAAGGCCCGGTTGAGCGGCAAGTAGTACGTATTGTTACCCCGGGAACAGTAACCGATGAGTCATTGTTAGCGGAAAAGCAACAAAATCTATTAGTTGCCATTTGTCCGTTGAACCCGAAACAGCCGGAAGGTGAATACGCGATATCTAGTCTGGAGCTTAGTAGCGGCCGATTTTGGCTAACAAAAGCCTACTCAAGCGAACAACTTGCGGCTGAAATGCAACGTTTAGAGCCAGCTGAACTGCTTTATCCTGAATCGATTTCTCTTGCCGGTTTGCCCTTAGCAAGAACGAAATGCAAACGGCGTCCAGCCTGGGAATTTGAGCAACAAACCGCCTTTATGCTGTTGACTCGTCAGTTCGGAACTCAGCATTTGGAAGGTTTTGGCCTTAAAAACAATGAACCCACGCTGGCCGCAGCGGGTGCTATTTTACATTACGTAAAAGAAACTCAACGTGCCGCTTTACCTCACATTCAGGCGCTGGTCACCGAACATCCGCAGGACGCGATCATTCTCGACGCCGCAACGCGCCGAAACCTTGAGCTACAACAAAGTATAGGAGAAGGCAATACACACCTTTCTGCTGTACTGGATAAAACTGTTTCAGCAATGGGTAGCCGCCAGTTTCAGCGTTGGTTGCAACGCCCTATTCGAAACCATCAGGAACTCAACCAGCGCTATGACGCAGTTGACGCCTTAAAAGAAAATAATGGATTTGAGGACATACAGGCTGCGTTAAAAAAATTAGCGGATATTGAACGTATTGTGGCGCGCATTGGTTTACGAAGCGCACGACCAAAAGACTTCGCCCGATTACGGGACAGTCTGACTCAGATACCCGACATTCGTGAATATCTGTCTCACCACTCACTCAATTATTTGCAACAGAGCATTCAGCCTTTTCCTGACATTGTGGATTTATTGACACGCGCGGTTATAGAGCATCCGCCTTTACTAATCCGCGATGGTGGTGTTATTGCAACAGGCTATGATCGGGAGCTGGACGAATTGCGCGACCTGGCTACCGGTGCTACCGACTATCTGAAGCAACTAGAGCAACGCGAACGCGAAAGAAGTGGCATTGCGACTCTAAAAGTAGGATATAACAGAGTTCACGGCTACTTTATTGAAGTGAGTCGTCAGTCATCAGAATCAGTACCCGACGACTATCAGCGTCGCCAAACGCTGAAAAATACTGAACGCTATATTATTCCTGAGCTAAAAGAGCATGAAGACAAAGTTTTAAATGCCCAGGCGCGCTCTCTGGCCAGAGAAAAATGGCTTTACGATCAACTGTTTGAACATTTACTGCCGCAAGTTAACGCACTCCAGCAGACGGCCTCAGGCCTGGCTCAGTTAGATACCTTGTGCTGCTTTGCCAAACTGGCTGACCAGTACCATTACTGTCGCCCTCAATTGCAAAAAGACAGCAGCTTAATTGAGTTAACAGCGGCTCGACACCCGGTTATTGAACAGTTGAGCGACAACCCCTTTATTGCCAACCCAATGTCGCTCACGCCAGAGCAAAGAATGTTGATGATAACCGGTCCGAATATGGGTGGTAAATCAACTTACATGAGACAAGCTGCCTTAATTGTGATTCTGGCTCACATGGGCTGCTTTGTCCCCGCTGACAAAGCCACTATTGGTGACATTGACCGCATATTTACGCGTATCGGTGCCTCTGACGACTTAGCCTCCGGTCGCTCAACCTTTATGGTAGAGATGACAGAAACGGCCAACATTCTACACAATGCAACCAAAAATAGCCTGGTACTGATGGATGAAATTGGCCGTGGCACCTCAACTTACGATGGCTTGTCGCTGGCGTGGTCTTGTGCCGACTATCTCTCCCGACAACTTCAGTGCCTGACACTATTTGCCACACATTATTTTGAATTAACCGAGCTTGCAGAAGAGTTGCCAGCCACAATCAACGTACATGTTGATGCGAAAGAGCATGGCGATACCATCGCGTTTTTACATAAGGTCAGTTCGGGGGCGGCCAGTCAGAGCTTCGGCCTGCAAGTTGCTAAGTTAGCAGGTGTTCCTGATCATGTTATTCAAAAGGCAAAACAAAAGCTTTCAGAACTTGAGCACACTCACCACGGCATTTTAAATGAGCCACAGCAAAAAACAATGGACCTTCATCAACCGGCACCACGAGAAAAAGAGCCTGATCCGCTGCGTAGCGAGTTAGAACAACTGAATTTGAATGATGTCACTCCAAGGCAAGCACTGGATATACTTTATCTGTGGCAACAAAAACAAAAAGGCTCAACCTGAAGTATCAGGTTGAGCCTTCCTTTTAACACTCTCTTTTATTGAGCCGTAAAGAGTGAGTCTAGTGTTAACCCTTGTTGTTTTAAAGAGTCACGCAACTTACGTAAAGCTTCGACTTGTATTTGTCTTACTCGCTCACGAGTCAAACCAATCTCACGTCCTACATCCTCTAACGTGGAGGGTTCATAACCTAATAAACCAAAGCGACGAGCCAGTACTTCACGTTGCTTCTGATTCAGCGACTCAAGCCAGTCTGTAATATTCAATTTCAGGTTTTCATCCTGCAAAACGCCTTCCGGACCGGTATCGCCGTCATCGGTTAAAATATCCAGTAACGCTTTGTCGTTATCTCCGCCAATTGGCGTGTCTACCGAACTGATGCGCTCGTTCAGACGCAGCATTTTAGTAATAGCACCTACAGGCTTATCCAAGCTTTTCGCGATGTCTTCTGCAGTTGGTTCGTGGTCCAGTTTATGCGCTAACTCTCGTGCAGCCCTTAAATACACATTAAGCTCTTTTACCACATGAATTGGCAGACGAATGGTTCGCGTCTGATTCATAATGGCGCGCTCAATAGTTTGGCGTATCCACCAAGTCGCATAAGTTGAAAAGCGGAATCCACGCTCAGGATCAAATTTTTCGACCGCTCTAATAAGACCTAAATTCCCTTCTTCAACTAAATCCAGTAGGGGTAACCCCCGATTAGAGTAGCGCCGGGCAATTTTAACGACCAAACGTAAGTTACTTTCAATCATTCGGCGGCGAGCGGCCTTATCACCTTTTAAGGCTCGGCGGGAATAAAAGACTTCTTCTTCAGCAGTCAATAAAGGAGAAAAACCAATTTCTCCCAGATACAACTGCGTAGCGTCCATCTTTTTTTGATATTGAGTTGATGACGATGATAGTGCTTCTTCCAGCTCTTCTACAGAACTGTCTGTGCTATCGACAATAGCTTCCTTTTCCGTCACTTCTACGTTGTCGACTGATTCTTCCTTTATGCGGCTCATAACAAGCTCCCGTTATACTGAACATCGTGTTACAACACACGTTAACTTCCTTATCTTGTTATTATTATTCCCACATGACTAGCGAGACTTTGGTAAGTAATGCCTAGGATTTACCGACTTACCACGGAAACGAACTTCAAAATGCAACTTCACGCGTGAACTACCTGAATCCCCCATTCGGGCGATAGTCTCTCCAACGTCTACCCATTCTTGCTCCTTGACCAGGATGCTTTCATTATGGGCATAGGCAGTAATAAAATCATCGTTATGTTTCAAAATGATTAAATTACCAAATCCTTGCAAAGCGCTTCCGACATAAACCACTTTTCCTGCCGCCGCAGCATTAACTGAATCACCACGGTTACCAGCGAAATCAATACCTTTATTACCTTGCTCTCGCAACGAGAAACCAGCCAATATCTGACCCGATGAAGGCCAGCGCCATGCGATTTCCTCATTACTAAATTGCTCAACCTCAGGCCGTTCAATTCTTTGCTTTGACTGACTTCTGCGCCTGTTATCGGTTTGTTTTGCAACCGTTTTTCTTGTGCTTCTTTTTTGACCATACTCTTTCTGTTCAGTATTAGCAACGGGCGTTTTTATATTATTTTGTGCGTTATTAGAGGCTTCTTTATTATCTTTAGAACTAGCGGCCGGTTTAGATTTTCTTGTTGACGTTGCGCCCTGCTGCGGCAAGCTAACCAGACTCAGTTTCTGCCCCGGATAAATGGTATATGGCTCTCGTAAATTATTAATCCGAGCTATATCCTGGACATCCATGTTGGCTCTGAACGCAATTGAATACAACGTTTCGCCAGGTTGAACTTCGTACTCTTTCTCAGTCAATGAGTTTGGCTCAAAGTCACGATAGGTTTTGCCGGTATAGAGCTCATCGACGGGCGCGGGGGATGTGCGCCCACTGCAGGCCTGGAGCAAAAGCACTGCAACCAGTGGAAATAGAAGATGTTTTACTGCGTCGGGCGATACCAACATGTTTATACCAATTGCGCTATTACGTAGCCGATAATAACCAGTACTACCAGTGTCCAACCAATCCGGTCAACATATTCACGAAGTTTTACACCCATTTCCGGTCCGCCTGTTCGTAATAACCAGGCCACCAGATAAAATCGCATACCACGGCTTATAGCCGATGCGATGACAAAAGGAAAAAAAGCAATCTGCATCACACCGGCGGTGACGGTGAATAGTTTATACGGAATGGGAGAGAAGCCCGCTATAAATACGATCCACACACCCCAGTCTGCAAACCAGCTTTGTACCGTTAACAGCTTACTTTCATAACCAAGCGTTTCCACTGCTGGCAGTACCAGTGACTCATACGCCCAGTACCCCAGAAAGTAGCCGAGAATGCCACCTGCAACTGAAGTTACAGTGGTTAAAAAGGCCAGCCTCCACGCTTTTTCAGGCTGCGTCATTGCCATAGGTGCCAGCATGACATCAGGGGGAATAGGAAAAATTACAGATTCCGAGAAGCTTAATAGACCAAGAATGACGTTCGCTCTGGGATGCTGTGCCCAGGACAAGACTTTATCGTAAAGTGCTGAAAACAACTTCAAACGACATCTCCCTTTACTAAAGGTACGAAACGAACGTCCCCGATGTGCTGCTGTTCCAGTGAATCACCGAAGCGACGCATCACTACCAAACTTTGCGATTGATGCTGCTCACCAACCGGAATGATCATCACACCACCATCAGCTAGCTGATCTACTAAATCCTGAGGAATATTGCTTGCAGCGGCGGTTACAATAATGCCATCGAACGGACCTTTACTGCGCCAGCCCTTCCAGCCGTCCCCATGACGCATTGAAACATTGTGTAAGTCCAACTGACGCAAACGCCGCTTAGCCTGATATTGCAATGTCGCAATGCGCTCCACACTAAAGACTTTATCCACTAACTGAGCCAGTACTGCCGTCTGGTAGCCAGAACCGGTGCCTATTTCAAGCACGGTTTTACAATGGTGTTGCATTAACAGCTGAGTCATCGTTGCCACCATCAGTGGCTGCGAAATAGTCTGCCCGTTTCCAATCGGCAAGGCCGTATTTTCATACGCCTTATGAGCTAATGACTCAGGCATGAATGAGTGTCTTGGTGTTTCAGCTATAACGCGTAAAACATCCTTATTAGTGATACCCAATTCTTCCAGTTGCTGAATCAATCGCTTTACCCGCGACTGCCCATTAGTAATCATCATTTTTGTTGTTCTAACCAGTCTGTCAGTGTGTCGGTATGCCGTTGTGCTGTCATATCCAGGCTTAACGGAGTAATGGATACATAGCCTTCATGTATTGCCGTAAAATCAGTATTAGGCTCGTCACTGGCGTGGTGACCAATAGGGCCATACCAGAATATTTCGCTACCGAACGGATCGCGATCATGAACCATCGTTTCGGCTCTGTGCCGACGGCCAAGTTTTGTGACTCGGGTACCTTTCAGCTTATCGTAGGTGGTGTAAGGTACGTTAATATTGAGTACCGTATCTAACCGCAGCGGATCGTTCTCCATGGAGGCAACAATTTCAGCGACCACGCGTGCCGCGGTATCGTAGTAATCGTGTCCACGGCCGCCCATCGACACTGCAATAGATGGAAGTCCCATAAAGCGCCCTTCCATCGCCGCTGCGACAGTCCCCGAGTAAAGCACGTCATCACCCATATTTGGGCTGTCGTTAATACCAGAGACAACCAAATCAACATCTTCGGCCATCGGCGAATTTGTGCCTAAGTGAACACAGTCGGTAGGCGTCCCATTAACCGAGTAAAAGCCATTATCCAGCTTGCGTACACGCAACGGGTTGTGCAGTGTGAGTGAGTTACTGGCACCACTACAATTGCGGTCAGGCGCTATAACCCTTACCTCAGCGACTTCTTTTAACGCCTGGTAAAGTGCGAGGATACCCGGAGCATGTACTCCGTCATCATTACTTAATAAGATCTTCATCATCTGGATTCACCACTTAAGTCCACAATTTCATTTAATACCGTTGTAGCATAAGCGCCGGACGGGAGCGTAAAACTCAGCTCTGCGTCATCGCCATGCCAGCAAATCTCGGGGTTTTCTACGCGCAGCAACAAAGCGCGTCGGGCAGCACTAACACGAAGTTTTTTTAGCGCCTGCAGCCAGTTTCCGTAAGGTTGTAACAGACTTGACTCAAAGGCTTCTGCCGCATCTTTTACTAAAGGTTTATCGGTACTACCAGCTAACGGTGCCGTTAAGTAAATTTCGTTATTTAATAAACGCTGTCTGAGTTCGCCATCCCAATGGTCCACAGTAAAAACGGATTGAGAGCCGTGTAGCATGACACAGTCCCCGGCCAAGGTTCCTTCTATACCCAGCTGACGTACTCGTTCGGCCACTATTTCATTAAATAAGTAGCTGCGCAGTGCAGACAAATACAAGCTGCGTTTATTACGGCTAATACGCGCAGGGCGTTCCGACATAAGCCAACGTTCAGCCTGGATCACATTATCACCACTACGGCCAAAACGTTGTTCGCCAAAATAGTTGAGCACTCCCCGCTCAGAAACGTCCTTCCACAACTGCTCTAACGCATCTCGAGAGCTCACCTCCGTTAGCCAAATAACAAAACGATTCGCGCGGTGAAAGCCGGTTTTTAGCTTTTTGGTTCGCCGTATCACCCGCTCAACCGACATTTCATCGTCATTCAAAGCATCCCAGTTAAGCGTTTCTCTTCCCGGCAATTGAATGGAAAACCATTGCCAGGTAATTGCCTGCCGATCTTTTAAACCGGAATAGCTCACATTTTTAGGTGAGACGCCTGCGAAACGAGCTATTTTTTCCGCACAGAAATTGGTGTTCGCACCTTCCTTTCTAACCCACAGCCATTGATGCTCACCTTCACCGTCATCGGACACTTCCAGTTGCTCAATCACCTGAAAATCTTGCGGCGTCTGCTTAAAGTTAGCCGTTGCCCGCGGGTGGCTATGCAATCGCGGTAATTCAGCAAGAGTCACCTGTTGCGGAGCCAGCATTAAAACGACTCCATCAGAACCACGGCATGACAGGCGATGCCTTCTTCACGTCCGACAAACCCCAGCTTTTCTGTCGTGGTCGCTTTTACATTTACGTTATCGACGCAGGTTTTTAAACACTGAGCGATACTGACCCGCATACTCTCAATGTGAGGAGCCATTTTCGGAGCTTGAGCAATAATGGTTACGTCGATGTTCCCTGTGCGGAACTCTCTTCCCTGGCATAAACTAACAGCATGACCGAGAAGTTCTGCACTATTCGCGCCAGCGTAGCGTTCATCGGTGTCAGGAAAGTGCTGGCCAATATCGCCTAGTGCCATAGCACCGAGTAACGCATCGGTAACTGCGTGCAAAACAACATCGCCGTCGGAGTGAGCTATTAAGCCCTGGTGATGCTTAAGCTGAATGCCACCCAAAATAAGAGGTTTATCAGAGCCCCAGCGGTGTACGTCATAACCATGTCCGACACGGATCTTCATCAACGACTTTCCTCTTCATTGTTTGCTACGAGTAACCAGTCACGAACACATTCGAAATCTTCCGGATGGGTGACTTTTAAATTGCGAATAGAGCCAGTAATAAGTGCAGGCTGAAAGCCACACCACTGCATAGCTGACGCTTCATCAGTCAGTTGAGGGTTGAGAGCCCCCATGTGCTCAATGGCCTGCTGTAATCGCTCTGCATTAAAAACTTGAGGAGTCTGGGCCTGCCATAAAGCCTCACGATCAACACTCGATTCTATGTGAGGTGTTCCTGTCGTACCAGGTGAAACGACAGAGCGTTTTAATGAGTCACTTACAGGAATGGCTAGAATAGCCCCTTGCGGATCGTCTAATCCGGCTTGAATAACATGCTTTAAAATAGATTCAGGCAGACATGGACGAGCAGCGTCGTGTACCAAAACATGCGTTGCACCCTTTGCAATAGCCACTCGAATACCCGCCACAACAGATTCCGCGCGGCTGCTTCCACCTTTTACAAAGTGAACTTTCTTAGGCTGCCTATTTTTAAGCTCTAAAAGGTACTCAGCGTCTGGTTCTGAGACCGGAACGAACACTTGTTGCACGCGAGAATCACGGCAAACTGCGTCAATACTGTATTCCAGCAAGGTTTTACCCGCAACGGTGAGGTATTGTTTTGGTACATCGGTTTGCATCCGGCTTCCATTGCCGGCAGCAGGAATAACTGCCATTAGCACATTATTGTCGCTGCTTGCGTTGCTATTCACCAGATTCTCTCCCTGACGCTACGGGTTGCGTTCGGGAACGAGACGAAAGAATATTTCATCCTTCTTAATCATTCCCAATTCATTACGGGCACGCTCTTCCAACGCATCTTCCCCTTCACGCAAATCTTCAATATCTGCGTAAATCAATTGATTGCGCCGTTCCAGGTTTTCATTCGTTGTTTTCTGATTGCTGACTTCTTGCTGCAACCGCCAATAATCCGGTAGGCTATTCTTACCAAACCACAGGCGGTATTGTAACGCAAGGAACAAGGCCAACAACACGACCAGAGTCACCCGCATGCTCAGCTCCGTTGTTTTTCCTGTTATCATTATGAAGACTATTCACGTGACTGAAAAGCCGTTTTCAGAATTTACAGACAAAAGAGGTTCATTTGGAGTATTTCGCTGCCGCTTTAGTGTTCTTTTTCGCTGCTTTACTTCAGGGAGTCAGCGGTTTTGGCTCTGGTCTATTAGCCGTACCCATCCTTGCACTCTGGTTTCCTATTAGTGTATTAACCCCTGCATTGTCCGTCATTAATATTGTTGTCGGCGGTTGGATTTACTGGAAAAATCGCGAGGCGGCGCGCCCATCTCAGTGGAAGTGGCTTATTCTTGCTGGTGTTATCGCTTCTTTAGTGTCTGGCTCTTTGTTGTTAACGGTAAACGAACAGTTCATTAAACTCATTCTTGGATTTGTCATACTGGCAGTCGCAGTCATTCTAGCGAGCGGAAAACAGTTACCTACCGCTGAGCACGCACCCGGTCACATTGCCGTTGGCACAGGGTCAGGCTTACTTAATGGTTTAATGACTCTGGGCGGCCCGCCTATCGTCCTGTTTCTGGCAAACGCCCGTATCCCCAAACAGCAGTTTCGTGCGACTCTCAGCTTATTCTTTTGCTGTATTGCGATGGCCAATGTTGCCAACTTCTCGCGTCAGGCGATTTATGCTGAACCTCACCTATACCTGGTGCTTACTTTACTGCCCTGTGCGATTATTGGCGCCAGCGTAGGTCAACGGCTACAACATCATGTTTCAGAGCAACGTTTCCGACAATTCACGTTAGTGTTAATGATATTTTCCGGCTTGAGTGTTGTAATACAAAGTCTTAAATAATTTTAGCACTTCACCAGTTTGCTCTGGTAAAGTTGACGCTATGCAAGAAATTCTGTTTTCATTTTTCGATTTGGGCCAATTTCCCCAACGCGCCCTGCCCGGTTCCCATAATCTCGGGTTTGTCGTGCTCTCGTATTGTGTCGCTCTGCTCGCTTCTTATACTGCAGTGCTCACACTAGAGCGTGTGCACATTTACCAAGGCGCCCTTGGACGTTACAGCTGGCTCACCGTAAGTGCCATTATTGCGGGCATTGGTGTCTGGAGCATGCATTTTATTGGTATGCTCGCGTTCGAGCTCAACGTACCTATGAGTCACACCGTGCCGTTGACTCTGCTGTCTGTCGTTCCTGCTATTATCGGTAGCTTTATCGCTTTGAAAAGCCAAATTTCGTCACCATCGGTTCGTACCACCGTTATTGGAGGCACGATTCTTGGCGCTGGTATCGGTGTAATGCACTACACCGGCATGGCTGCAATGGTATTGCCAGCCCATTTGCGTTACGACCCTTTAGGGTTTTTCTTTTCAGTGGTTATCGCGGTTTCTCTGGGCATTATTGCGCTACTAACGTACCGCCGCTATCAAAACGCCGAATCAATGACATTACCCCGGCGCCGAGCCATGCAGACTGTTGTTGCTGCTATTATGGCTATGGCGATATCCGGTATGCATTACACCGCAATGATTGCCGCCAACTTTTATCCAACCGGAGAGCCTGAAGCACTCTTCACTGGCCACAGTGCCTGGTTAGCTTATGCCGTTGGCTTTGGTTCTTGCTTTAGTGCGTTGATGGCTATAGTAGCCACGCGAATAGACCACCGTTTACAACAGCAACAACAGTTAGCTCAAATGTCAGCAGAACAACTTTATGAAGTCATCAGTGCCATTGATGACGGCCTGCTGTTATTCGATGAAGCTAATCGTGTTCTTTTGGCTAATCAGGCTTTTGCCCGATTAACCGGCGACGATCTCGACAAAATAAAAACAAACAAGTTGGATATCGAGCACTATATTGTGGGTGCGGACAAACTACTAGAGAATATCCAAAGCTCACTGGCTCGCGGAATTCCCTGGCACGGAAAAGTGAAAGTCAAAAGACGCACAGGCAAAACCTTCCCTGTGCGGTTAAGTATTTCCGAAGTTAAGTACCACCAACAAAAAGCTCGCCATTTTGTGGCGACCGTAACCGATATCACTGCAGAAGTAGAGTCCAGCGAGCGCATTCAGAATCTCGCCTACAACGACGCCTTAACCGGGTTAGCCAATCGCCGTTCCTTAATTGACCATTTGCAACAAGAGCTGAATAACCACCGCGGGGGGGAAGAAAGCGGCGCGTTAATTATCTGTGACATCGATAAATTTAAAATACTCAACAATACCTTGGGTTCTGATATGGGCGACCTTCTGCTAAAACGCGTAGCTGAGCGACTCAAGGAGGCAACTCAAGGCCATTCTTTTTTAGCTCGACTCAGTGCCAACGAATTTGCCGTTGTATTAACCGGACTCAAAAGTAGCAATAGTACTAATGTAAAACAGCAACTGCTCACCCAGATCTATCAACTGCAAGAACAACTACAGAGACCTTACCAATTAAACAACTACACACACCTTTGTTCCTTCAGTGCCGGTGCGTCACTTTTTAACGACAGGGAAACCAATGCAGAAACCTTAATGACCCAGTCAGGGCTCGCTTTATCTCATTCAAAGCGCAACGGTATTGGAGAGGTGTCGCTGTTTCGACAGGCGTTTGCTGATGCCGTCAGTAAACGCGTTAAGTTGGAAGAGCAATTACGTCATGCTATTCAGTCGCAAGAATTTCAACTTTATCTTCAACCTCAGGTTAATTCCGCGTCGAAGACCATTGGCGCAGAAGCGCTCATCCGGTGGCCACAGGCTGACGGGAGCTTTATATCTCCAGCGGACTTCATCCCCCTGGCAGAAGAAACTGGCTTAATCATTCCCTTAGGCTACTGGATTACCGAGCATGCCTGCCAAACTCTGCAGCTATGGCAAAAGGACAAAGATAGAGCGTCTATGCAATTATCAATTAACGTCAGTGCCAAGCAGTTTCAACAGCCTGAGTTTGTTGAACAAGTTGAAGAGCTGGTCAATAAATACCAAATAGGCGCTCAGCGGCTTAAGCTTGAGTTAACAGAAAGTCTACTAATGGAAGATATTTCAAGTGTCACCGATAAAATAAAGCGGCTGAAAACCATTGGTGTAGAGTTTGCCCTCGATGATTTTGGAACAGGCTACTCGTCGCTTTCTTACCTTATGCAAATTCCATTCGACACACTCAAAATTGACGTATCATTTGTCCGCAATATGCTCGATAGCGCAGAGAAGGCACAAATTGTTCATACCATTATCCAACTGGGTGAAAGCTTAAAGCTGAATATTGTCGCCGAAGGCGTAGAAACACAAGAACAGTTTAATTACCTGTCTCAGTTAAAATGCGATACTTTTCAAGGATATTTTTTCAGTAAGCCCCTGCCAGAGGCCGATTTTTTAATGAATAACACGATGTCATCGTAGCCTAACGAAGTTGGCTATCTTTACTTCCACGACGATTGAAGCCGCCCTTTTCGGCGTCCTGCTTGTCCAGCTCGGTCTGGCAATCAACACACAAACGAACACCCACTATGGCCTTGCGTCGTGCTTCAGGAATGGGCTCCCCACACTCCTCGCAATGCTCAAGACTCTTACCGCCTGTCAATTTACTTCGTACGCGTTTTACTTCATCTTCGGTACTGGCATCAATCTGTTCTTGTACGGCACCATCGTGCGACCAACCTCCTGCCATGATTAACTCCTTGATATTAAAATAGAGAACACAAACACACTACGAGTCTGATACATTAACTATAACGTAAAAAATAATCAGTATTGATCAATGTCGTTTAAAAGAAGGGCTTATGAAACTTATTTATACCCACGAAAACAAACTATTAGTGGAAAACGCCCGTAACATACTGCAAATTGAAGGTATTGAAACCGTCATGAAAAATGAGTTTTCCAGTGGTGCGGCAGGTGACTTGGCACCAATGGACACCTGGCCTGAATTGTGGCTTGTTGATGAGGCACAGCTCGCTAAAGCCAAAGAGCTGATGAATACCATGGAAGCGCAAGCAAATGAAGCCGACTGGCGGTGTAACCAGTGCCAGGAAATAAACGGGGCTGCTTTTGAAATATGCTGGAGTTGCGGAAGTCCGGCCTAATTAACAAGGAGACGTCGATATATGTTGTTGTGGGTTATGGGCTTTGCGCTACTGGGTAGTCTGGGAGCTATTTTTTGTTCTGGCTTATTCCTGACGTTTCCACACAGCGTTCGTAAACTGCTGACTCCCAGCCTCATGAGTTTTGCTACAGGAACCTTGCTAGCAGCAGCTTTTTTGGGCATGGTTCCTGCCGCTTTAGAACTCGCCGGGGGCTACACCGTATCATCGACCATACTCGCCGGTATCGTGTTATTTTTCGTGATTGAAAAACTCATACTTTGGCGACATTGTCGCAATGGAGATTGCGATCCACACGAACGTGCCGGCCCACTCATTTTGATTGGTGACGCCGTACATAACTTTACCGATGGGGTCGTCATCGCCGCCGCTTTTCTCACCTCTGTTCCCTTAGGTATAGCGATATCGCTGGCTATTATCGCACATGAAATACCGCAGGAAGTCAGTGACTTCGCTATTCTGTTGGAAAGTGGATACGGTAGGAAAAAAGCACTGCTGTTAAATAGCCTGGCATCACTCACTGCAATTCCGGGCGCCTTGATTGCTTATTTTTGGTTAGCTCAGGTCAGTGCAGCTGTGCCTTACGTATTGGCCATTTCTGCCTCAAGTTTTATTTATATTGCAGCTGCCGATCTTATTCCGACGTTGCAAAGACAATACAACCCAGCTTCATCGGTTCGGCAATTCATTATGATTATTATTGGTATCGCTATTATTGGTTGGGTCAACACCTTAGCCTAAACTTAAGTCAATAAACTAAAAAGGAAGGATAAAATGAACGGAAATGACGTTTACACTATGGCCTATTGGGGCCTTTTCATCTCGCTGGTTATCCTACTGGTTCAGTGGCTTATCGCCAGTGGTCAAAAAGCGAAACAGCCAGGCGCGGTCCCCGGCAAGATCGATGAGTCGCTAAGCCATTCCTCGTTTGTATTCCGTGCCCATCGAACTTTAATGAATTCGCTGGAAAACTACCCGCTTATGCTGGGAACGGTATTTCTCGCTTTTTTTGTTGGCACCAGCGCCTTCTGGACAGGAGTATTTATCTGGGTTTTCGCCATTGCCAGACTCATCCACATGGTTCTTTACTATGCAATAGCGACAGAGAAAAACCCCAGCCCTCGCAGTTACTTTTTCATGATTGGTCTGGCCGCTAATGTTGCCTTGCTTATATTGTGTGGCATGACCTTGGCCTGATGCTCTTCTAATGGGCTGATTAAACGTCAGCCCATTCTCGTAACAGGTTATGAAATACCTTAGTCAGGCGGTCAAAGTTTTCAGACTTGCCATGAGCGTCAAACTCATCCTTTAAAGATTGTTCTACGTCGAATAATAACTCTCTGTGGCCTGGTTCTTTAATCACACTTTGAACCCAACCTATCATTGCCAGTCGCTCGCCACCGGACACAGCTTCCACTCGGTGCAAGTAATGACTGGGGTAAATTAATAACTCCCCCTTCCCCAGCCGCCAGCTTCTCTCACCACTTGAGTCTTCTATTACCAACTCTCCTCCCGCGTAATCATCTAATGACGATAATCCGAGAGTAAAAGAGATATCGGTTCGTACACCGTTCATCAGCGAGTCATCCATATGGGTTCCATAATACTCGCCCTGCTGGTAGCGGTTGATGGTTGCTCGAGCCACTTGTTTTGGCCGCATCACCGATTGCACTAATGCGTGTTTCTGCAAACGTTCCATCAATAGCTGAGTGGCAGCCTGAGCTTTTTTATTCCGGCCCAGTTGCTGGTTTCTCTTTACCTCTTTAGCCGCCCAGCCTGCCGTCACTTTACCATCGGTGAAATGCTCTGGATCCAAGCCTGAAACAACACTTTTGATGGTCTCAGAATCAACGACATCACTAATTTGTATAATCATATATAAGCTTGCGAATAGTTATCATTTCTGCAAATATACACTAGATAATCCATTCAAAAAAGCTTACTAAGGTCACTCTATGTTTGAAAAGAAAAAAGTATGGCTTGGTGTTGGCAGTGTTCTTGCCAGCACGGTCGCAACGACAGCTATAAACGCCGAACCTATGACCCAGCCAAATACAGCACCGGCGATGTATATGGCCGCGCAAATGGCGGAAGGCGAAATGGCCGATCCAACAATTGATTTAACCAGTAACGATACGGCTTACCTTGCTCAGCTGGGATTAATTCGCGGGCATTTATGGGTTGGTATGAAGCTATACGAACAAGGCCATGTCGAAATGGCAAAAACCCATATGAAGCATCCTGGAGATGAGCTTTATAGCGGCTTAACCGAGGCTTTTGAAGCACGAGACCTACCAGGGTTTGCTCAGCCGCTGCATGCGCTGGCAGAAAGCATGATTTACAACAACAGTAAAGAAACCGTTGTTAATAATTACCACGTGCTCTTGGACGCTATTGCCGCTAATGAACCCATTGCGACAATGTCTGCAGAGGATGTACTGTTAAGTATCTCGTCGATGCTGATGACTGCTGCCGATGAATACGCCATAGGAATTAAAAATAATGAAGTGGCCAATGTGCACGAGTATCAGGACGCATTAGGCTTTAAGCAAATTGCTCTTGAACGTCTAGATCGCATAAACGATGTAGAAGCGAAGAAAGCTCAGGAAGCGATTGCAAAAACCCGAGAGGTGATAAAAACATTAGAAGACCTCTGGCCGACGACCACACCCGAGGGCAAAGTGAAGGGCGACGCGAGTAAAATTTATGGCGCCGCTTCAACGATTGAACTAGAAGCTCGCGGTATTTAATACTCCTTTTCCCATTTTAGGCCTACTCCCATTATACCCAATTGAGTAGGCCATCTTTACCTCTTCATTTCACTCGCGAAACCGCGCCATAGCGGTATTCTATGGACATCTTAAGTCAGTCACTAAGGTGTCATTATGAGCATTTATTCTTTAGCCAAAGTATCACTCATTGCAGTGTCAATTGCGGGTTTATTTCTAAGCCTACCTGCCAATGCGGGTGACGGTGAAAACGTCTACAAAAAATATTGTCAGGCGTGTCATCAACCTAACGGCAAAGGTATGCAGGGCGTTTTCCCTCCGTTGGCTAACAACCCTAATTTGAAAGACCAGCCCGAGTATATCGCAAAAACCATTATTACCGGTAAATCCGGACCTCTTTCTGTTAATGGCACTAATTATAACGGTTCGATGCCGCCCATGGGTTATTTAAAAGACGCAGACATTGCTGCGTTAGTTAATTACATCAATACCGACCTGGTACAAGGCAGTGAAACCATCACCGCCGAAGCCATTAGCAGCATGCGTTAAGTCTATTTATTATTTGTTGAAAGGAAATATCACTATGAAAACTCTAAGTCTATCAATTATCAGCGCTTCTCTTTTGGCCGCTATCGCTTCTGTCTCGACTCCTGTTTCAGCAGAAGATATGAAACTTAAGCACGACAGCGAATACGTTATTGACGGTAAAATCTATGGCTTGCCAGAAGCTAAGGTCTACCGCGAAGAATACAATGGCCCTGCGGTAGTCAGTGATTACCTGACCCAAGTGCCTAACCTTGCGAAATTAGATTACTCAGGCAATAAAACCCACAACGTACGCATGGACGTTTTCTCGCAGGAAATTGAAGTTGCACCCGGTGTAAGCTATTCAGCCTGGACATTCGGTGGTTCAGTCCCTGGTCCGGTCTTACACGTCCGTGAAGGTGATCGCGTTATTTTCAAAATGAAAAACCGTTCTGACGAAGAAGTCACTATTACAAAGCCGGTTAAGAATGGCTCGCCGTTCCTCCAACAGGTACAGGCAAATACTTACCAGAATAATAAACCAGTGATCAATCCAATGCCCCACTCTATGGACTTTCACAGTGGCACTGTAGCCGCTGAGGATAAATGGCGCACCATTTCTCCGGGTGAAACCATCGAGTTTGAATGGATCGCAAACTACGCCGGCACTTATATGTATCACTGCGGTACATCAAGCGTTCTGATGCACACCGCTATGGGTCAGTACGGTGCAGTTGTCGTGTCCCCCAAAGAAGGCTATCCAACAGACAAAGACGTTGATCAGGAATATGTACTGGTGCAGTCCGAACACTATTTAGAAGAAGCGTCCGAAGGCAACTACATCTACAACCATGGCGCTGCCTTAGACCGTCAGCCAAGTCATGTCACTTTTAATGGTCATGTTGCCGCTCTTAGTGATAACCCATTACGCGCAGATGAAGGCGACCGGGTGCGTTTACACGTTTTAAATGCCGGCCCATCAGGCACTTCAAGCTTCCACGTTATCGGTGCCATTTTCGATCGCGTCTGGTACGAAGGTGACCCACGCAACGATTGGTACGGCATGCAAACTGTCCTGCTGGGTGCCAGTAACAGTGCAACGATTGAGTTTATTGTTCCGGAAGAAGGCATCTATAAACTTGTGGATCATGAATTTGCTGACGCAGAGCGTGGTGCAGCGGGTGCGTTAATTGCTGGCCCTCGTAAAGGCAAATAAGGGGAAATGTTATGGTTAAGTGGCTTGGAGTTGCTGGTGTGCTGTTCTCACCGTTAATACTCGCCGACCAGGTTCTGGTTAACGGTGGAATCTTTGAACCACCGGTATTACTAGACAAAGAGCGCCTCAGTATAGAAATTAACGCTTTTATGCTGGATGCGACTCCGGTCACTAACCAACAGTATCTGCAGTTTGTATCGAAAAACGCCCGGTGGCAGCGAGATAATATCGCTGCCCTGTTCCACGATGGCAATTACCTAAAGCACTGGAGCAATAGTACTGCTTTTGCTGAAGGCAAAGAAAACGACCCCGTTACTTATGTGTCCTGGTTCGCCGCGCGAGAATATTGCGCAGCAAAAGGAGGACGGCTTCCCAGTCTGAACGAGTGGGAGTACGCTTCCGTACTCTACCGAAAGCAACAGAACATCAGCGACAATGACTACGCACGCGACCTTTTTGCCTGGTATAGCCAGCCACACAGTATAAAACAGAAAAGCGTCGATCCAACTGCACAGCAGTTAATGCATATGCATGATCGCGTTAACGAATGGGTAGAAGACTATCAATTACTACTAACCAACGGCGACGACGTCGATTTACTCTCCGGTTCATGTGGCGACGGAGCACGCTTTATGTCCAGTTTTAGTAACGCGAACTACGCCACATTTTTCCGTTATCAGTCGCGCAGTGATTACGCACCTCAAAGTGCCACCAGCACCATGGGATTTCGCTGCGCATACGATCTGGAGAACAGCCATGAATAGATTATTCCAACTTACAGTCCTAGCCTCTTTTGTATTTTCCGCGCCACTATTAGCGCAGGATCACTCGCACCATAATATGCATGGCGACCATAGCAATCATACAGCGATGAATGCGGCAGAGGTATCCCACTCCCAGTCGGTATACCAGGTTGATGCCACCTGGAACACACACCAAAACAAACCGTTTAAACTCGCTGAACTTGAGGGACAACCGGTAATCATATCTATGATATACGGCAGCTGCACCACGGCCTGCCCGGTACTAGTGCACGATGTAAAACGTTTGTACACAAACTTGGATAAAGACACACAAAAGCAAGTAAAACTGGTAATGGTGAGTTTCGATACCGCGCGGGACACTCCAGAAGCACTAGCCGATTATGTTGCGCAATACCAGTTAGACGATAACAGCTGGTTGTTTCTGAACGGCTCTGATCAGAATATAAGAACACTGGCCACTGTCCTTGGCGTGCGTTATCGACAGCGTCCCGATGGTGACTTTGATCACAGTAATTTAATTACCATTTTAGACCAGAAAGGGCTCATAGTTGAGCGCATAGAAGGCCTCAGCCAACCAATGGATAAGTCCGCTAAAACGATTAATAAGCTGGTAAAACATTAACACCAGTTGCATTACCTTAAAGATTTTGTTCCACTAAAAAGGAATCTTGTCGGAGTGCCAATGACTTTATTAATTAAGTTACTGGCTGAGACCGCAATTGCGGGATCCGTTGAACCTGATCAGGCTAATACCTGCGAAGGGAACAAGAGAGCAACAACACGACCCAACCGTGGTTTATGCGTTGTTGTTCCTTTCAACACTCCTGACAAGCATCTCTAACATCAACAAAATGAGAGAATGCTATGTCATCAACAACCCGATTAAACCGGCAACAGGCCGAATCCTTTTTATCGTCGCTTTCTGGCGAATACTACCCCAACTCAACCCGCGAGTTTCTGTGTGGCGGACGCGCGGATATTAAAGTGCCCTTTCGCCGGATCCATTTAAGTGAAACCCTGCACCAACCAACACCCGGCGTAAAGCTGCCACCCAATGAACCTATTAATGTCTACGATACTTCGAGCGTGTACGGTGATTCAAACGCCCATATCAACGTAAAGCAAGGGTTAGAAAAATTACGGCTTAACTGGATAATCGAGCGCTACGAAGACAATAAACAACACAATCGTGGTATTACGCAGCTGGCTTATGCCCGGCGCGGTCTCATTACGCCGGAAATGGAATTTATCGCACTGCGTGAAAATATGGGCCGCGAGCATTTGGAAAACCCCGTCACACCTGAGTTTGTTCGTGACGAAGTTGCTAGCGGCCGGGCGATTATCCCGGTCAATATCAATCATGCCGAATCAGAGCCGATGATCATCGGCCGTAACTTTTTAGTGAAAGTAAACGCCAATATTGGCAATTCATCGGTAACCTCTTCCATTGAAGAAGAAGTAGAAAAACTGGTCTGGGCCACGCGCTGGGGCGCCGATACGGTCATGGATTTATCCACCGGCCGCAATATTCACCAAACTCGAGAGTGGATCTTACGTAACAGCCCGGTTCCCATTGGCACCGTGCCAATTTATCAGGCATTAGAACGTGTTAATGGCATTGCTGAAGATCTTAGCTGGTCAATCTTCAAAGAGGTGTTGCTAGAGCAGGCTGAGCAAGGTGTGGATTACTTCACCATTCACGCCGGAGTACTCCACGATTTCATCAAACTGACAGCAAAACGGGTGACGGGCATTGTCTCCCGTGGCGGTTCTATTATGGCCAAATGGTGCATGGCGCATCAGCAAGAAAGTTTTCTTTACCAACACTTTCGGGATATCTGCAAAATTTGCGCAAAATATGATATTTCCCTGTCGCTAGGGGACGGCCTGCGCCCTGGTTCTATTGCAGATGCAAACGACGAAGCTCAGTTCGCTGAACTCCGGACCCTGGGTGAACTCACCCAAATTGCCTGGGAATACGATGTTCAGGTGATGATAGAAGGTCCGGGTCATGTGCCTATGCATAAAATCCAGGAGAACATGGATGAGCAGCTAAAGCACTGCCACGGCGCCCCTTTTTACACGCTCGGTCCGTTGACAACAGATATTGCACCGGGTTATGACCACATTACTTCAGGCATTGGTGCCGCAATGATCGGCGCTTTTGGTTGCGCTATGCTTTGCTACGTCACCCCCAAAGAGCACTTAGGCCTACCCAACAAAGAAGACGTAAAACAAGGGTTAATTGCTTACAAAATTGCGGCCCATGCGGCTGATTTAGCCAAAGGACACCCGGGAGCACAAGCACGAGACGACGCCATGTCAAAAGCCCGCTTTGAATTTCGTTGGGAAGATCAATTTAATCTCGCGCTGGATCCGGTCACCGCCCGTAACTATCACGATGAAACCTTGCCTCAGGACTCGAATAAAACCGCTCAGTTTTGCTCAATGTGCGGACCCAAGTTCTGTTCGATGAAAATTTCACATGAAGTACGCCAGTATCATGCAGACAAGCGCATTGACGTAAGAGTGAAAGACGCGACGGCCGAGGGAGTTGAGTAATGCCGACACCAGTCGTATGGACCATAGCGGGCTCTGACAGTGGCGGTGGTGCGGGTATTCAGGCGGACTTGCACACCTTTCGCAGTATGGAAGTGCATGGCTGCAGCGTTATCACCACGGTCACCGCACAAAACTCAGTTGCAACAACCGGGCTGTTTCCTCTGACTGCTGACGCCATTCGTCAGCAGCTGGACTGTCTGCAGCAGGATATGCCCCCTGCGGCAGTAAAAATTGGTTTGCTCAGTAATAAACAACAACTACAGGCCATCGCAGACTTTTTAAAACAGTGGCCTGAAACCCTCCCAAGACCCTTTGTGGTTTGGGATCCTGTTGTGGTAAGTACTCAGCAGGATCGTTTATCTGAGTTAAGCCCGGAACATTGCGCGCAACTGCTCCCCCTGGTTGATATCATCACGCCAAATTTGGACGAACTCGGTTGGTTAAGCGGCGTCAACGTTACGGACGAAACCTCATTGCATCGAGCCGCAGGGGAACTCTTTCACAAAGGGCTGTCCCGGATATTAGTCACAGGTACTGATTTTTCTCTTACTGAACATATTACTGATCACTACCTGAGCGCAAATGAACATATCCAACACCGTCAGCAAAAGGTCGACACCCAACACAGTCACGGCTCTGGCTGCACCCTATCCTCCGCCATTGCGGCAGTAGTCGCTCATGATTATCCGCTGGATGACGCTATTACCGTCGCTAATGCCTATGTGCATCAAGGACTCATTTCTTCCACAGGCATAGGTCACGGACCAGGCCCGGTTGCTCATACACAGTGGCCTAAGCAGCTTAATTATTTTCCGACAATAACAACAGCTTCCTTGCCTGAAGCTACTTTACACTTCCCCCCACTTGACCATGATCCAGGGCTTTACCCTGTTGTTGATTCTGTTGAATGGATTGAACGTTTGTTAGCGCTTGGCATAAAGACACTGCAACTGCGCATTAAAAATCCAGATGCCCGAAACCTGGAAAGCGACATTAGAAAAAGTATTCAACTGGCTAAAGACTTTTCTGCGCAGCTGTTTATCAATGACCATTGGCAATTGGCCATTAAACACAACGCCTATGGCGTACACTTGGGACAACAGGACTTAACTGACGCTAACCTTAGCGCGATTCAAAAAGCCGGGTTGCGACTGGGTATTTCCACACACAGTTACACTGAGTTATTGATTGCTCATGCGTACCAGCCCTCTTACATTGCATTGGGCCATATTTTTCCAACACAAACTAAAGCGATGCCTTCTAAACCACAAGGACTGAAGCGACTAGGTCGTTACGTTCAACTGTTAGCTCCCGACAACATTCCAACCGTTGCGATAGGTGGTATTTCAGTGGATCGGGTCAGTCCGGTTAAAGCTACTGGCGTAAACGGCATAGCCGTTGTCAGCGCCATTACTGCCGCAAAGGATGTTGAACTGGCGGTACGTCAGCTACTGACTAAAATGGGAACCCAGGCTGGGCTCAAGAGGGAGAGCGCCCATGCTGACTAACGACCAATTGTTGCGCTACAGCAGTAACATCCTGATGAGCGAAATCGGTGAAGCCGGCCAGCAGTATTTACTAAACAGTCATGTGCTCATCATAGGGCTCGGCGGTCTCGGTTGTCCGGCCAGCCAGTATTTGGCGTCTTCCGGTATAGGAGAACTCACACTGGTTGATCACGACACTGTCAGCCTCAGTAATTTACAACGTCAAACTTTATACTCCAGTGACGATAAAGGCTTGTCCAAAGTGCGACAAGCAGGTCAGGCTTTGTCCCGTTTAAATCCGGACGTTCGTATAACAGCTATTGAACAAGCAGCCACAGAAGAAAACCTGGATGCGCTCGTTAAGCCAGCCGACTTAGTACTAGACTGCACTGACAACCGCGACGTTCGGTACGTCATCAATCAGAGCTGCTATCGCCTCAGCACCCCATTAATTTCAGCCGCTGCACGAGGCTTTAAAGGACAACTCATAGCCCTTGATCCACAACGCTCACACGGCTGTTATCAATGTCTTTACCCCAGTAGCGTTAAAGAGCCACTGAATTGCAGCAATGCCGGTATTGCGGCTCCTGTTGTTGGAATTATCGGTGCCAGCCAGGCGTTGCTGGCGATTAACTTCTTAACCGAACATGCCCTTCCCTGGGGTTACCTGAAAACCTTTGATGGCTTGCAACAACACTGGCAGAAACTCTATTTACCACCGGCTATCTCATGCCCTGTCTGCGGAGGTGAAAATGCGCATTCAAGTTAATGATAACCCCCTTGAGGTTACAGATAAGACGAACTTATCGGAATTTCTATCGGCTCAGAATATCGACAAATCCGCCGTTGCCGTCGCCCTGAACGGACAAATTGTACACCGCGAACAGTGGCAGAAAACCACACTCAAAAGTAACGATTCCATCACCCTTGTGCAAGCAGTTGCCGGAGGTTAACCATGCTGAGAATAGCCGATCGTGATTTTCATTCGCGCTTACTGATAGGCACCGGAAAATACAGCAGTGCCAATACGATGCAAAAATCTTTAGCCGCTTCGGGCAGCGAGCTGGTCACTCTGGCGTTAAAGCGGGTCGAGCTGGATCGCCCCACTGATGACATTGCCACTCCGATTAAAAATTTAGGCTTGCAGTTGCTGCCAAATACTTCGGGCGCTAAAACCGCTAAAGAAGCGATATTTGCCGCCCGTCTCGCTCGAGAAGCTTTGGATACTGACTGGCTTAAGCTTGAAATACACCCTGACCCTAACTACTTATTGCCAGATCCGATAGAAACCTTGAAAGCTGCTGAAGCATTGGTAAAAGAAGGCTTTATCGTACTGCCATACTGCGGCGCCGATCCAGTATTGTGCAAGCGTCTGCAGGAAGTCGGTTGTTCTGCAGTAATGCCACTTGGCGCCCCTATTGGCTCTAACCAGGGTCTACTGACCCGTGACTTTTTGCGGATCATCATTGAACAAGCTTCGGTACCCGTGATTGTTGATGCTGGCATCGGCGCACCCAGCCACGCTGTTGAAGCCATGGAAATGGGTGCCGATGCGGTCTTAGTCAATACCGCCATCGCTACCGCAAATGATCCTGTCGCCATGTCAAACGCCTTTCGCAGTGCCGTCATTGCCGGGCGCGAAGCTTATGAAGCAGGTTTAAGTCAGGGCGCCTCGTTAAAAGCAGTCGCTTCCAGTCCGTTAACGGAATTTCTGGAGTCGCTATGAGCTTTTACACTACCTGGGAGCAAACCAGTTGGGATAAGACCCGGCTGCAGCTATACAGTAAAAACGCTGGCGATGTCGAAACAGCATTGACTAAGCCTCATCTTAATACTGATGACTTTATGGCTCTACTGTCGCCGGCTGCGGAGCCTTACCTCCCCATTATGGCGGAACGATCACAGCAACTAACACGGCAACGCTTTGGCAATACTCTGCAACTGTTCATACCGCTGTATTTATCTAACCTCTGCGCAAACGATTGCAGCTACTGCGGTTTTTCCATGAGTAACCGAATTAAACGCAAGACCCTGACGCTGACCGAAATAGAACAAGAGTGTCAGGCCATAAAAGCCAAAGGTTTTGATACACTCTTGGTGGTGACCGGTGAGCATGAAAGTAAAGTCGGTATCAATTACTTCCGTCAGGCGCTACCCGTCATTAAGCGGTACTTTAGCTACGTCATGTTTGAAGTTCAGCCGTTAGCAACCCAGGAGTACGCTGAACTTCGTCAGTTAGGTCTGGACGCCGTAATGGTGTATCAAGAAACTTATCAGGCCGCCACTTACGCTAAACATCACTTAAAAGGAAAAAAACGCGACTTCCGTTGGCGGCTTGAAACCCCAGACCGTCTGGGTGAATGCGGAATCGATAAAATTGGGCTTGGTTCGCTGATTGGACTGGAAGATTGGCGCATCGACAGCACTTTCACTGCCATTCATCTGGATTATCTGAAGCGGCGATACTGGCGCAGTCGCTATTCGCTTTCTTTTCCACGATTGCGCCCGTGTGCCGGTGGCGTGGATGACATACAAAACATGCCGGACAAGCAATTGGTCCAGTTAATTTTCGCGTATCGGCTGCGGTTCCCAGATGTTGAACTGAGCCTTTCAACCCGAGAGCAGCAAACACTGCGTGACGGCCTTTTCCGTTTGGGTGTAACGTCGGTCAGTGCTGAATCAAAAACGCAGCCTGGCGGTTACGCTAGTGAGCAACAGGAGCTGGAGCAGTTTTCTATAGATGATGACCGATCGGTCAATGAAGTAGCGCAGGCAATAAGAGCGAAAGGATTACAGCCGGTATGGCAGGACTGGCTTAACGAGCTATCCGCAACGCCACCTGGAACTTTTTCCAGTCCAGAATAGCTACCAACAACTGCTATTGCCGATATTACTGACCTCCTGCGGGTATACCGCGAATTGATAACTTGCCAGATTTAGATAGTTAGACTATTGTCTAACTATCTAAATAAAGAGAGTGACCATGCAACAACAATCTGTATTTAAATCACTATCTGATCCCACGCGGCGCAAGATACTGCAACTACTCAAGCAGCGTTCAATGTCAGCCGGTGAGATCGCGGCTCATTTTGACATGAGCAAAGCGTCACTATCGCATCACTTTAACTTACTCAAGCAGGCCGATTTGGTGCGTACTGAACGACAAGGACAGCATATTATTTATTCACTTAACATGACAGTATTTGAGGACGTCGCCGCGCTCATGTTTCAGCTTTTCTCGGGGAATACAAAAAATGAAAAATAATCAACAATCAGCGAAAATACCAGCTAAATATCGTTGGATCACGGCCCTAATGATTGTTTTTATCAGTACTGTTGGGTTGTGGTTCTATCCTGAATTACCAGAAAAAATCCCTACACATTGGAATTTCCAGGGAAAAGTCGACGGCTGGATAAATAAGCCTTGGGGTGTATTCCTGATGCCCCTTGTGATGCTGGCGACTTGGCTGCTCATGGAGGTATTATCATTTATTTCACCGAAGGGTTACAAACTCAATGACTTCATCGGCGTTGTTGGCTTACTTATGGTTATTATCGTCGGCTTCCTTCTTGTCGTCGGTATAGCACAACTTGCATTTGCACTGGGATACCCGGTAGATTTCGCCGAAGTTATAACGGCAGCGGTGGGTCTATTACTGATCTTTACTGGCAACTACCTTGGAAAGGTCAAAAAGAACTTTTTTATTGGCATTAGAACCCCCTGGACGATTGCAAATGAGGAAGTGTGGAACCGCACTCATAGACTGGCAGGTTGGCTCTTTGTTATTGCCGGTGTCACCATTTGCATTGGCGCTTTGTTCGGGGCCGGAGTGCAACTGATGTTGCCGGTAATCTTAGTCGCAGCACTGATACCAGCGGCGTATTCATTATGGCTGTACAAAAAGTTAGAGGGTTAATCCTCAAGCTCTTAGTGCGGCAAATTCAGTCGTGATTAACGCGCAATGGATAACGCCACCTGAAACTTTTTCCAGTCCAGAGTAGCCACCAGTAACAACTCGCGTAGCGTCAGAGTGCGTGGGTTGATTCGACCTTTGTGGTTCCATTGGTGTCCACAACTGGCCGCGGTCATAATGCGCTTATTGGGTTTTAACAGAGTATCCTGTTTGTGTTCGCCCTGCCCGGTAAAATCAAACCAGCCACGGTAATTCAGATGCAGACGTTGTTTATCATGATCAACGCGATCGATACTGTCGAGCATAATGGTGGTAAATTCGGGGGTGTGATAACGAACAGGAACTACCAGACCCAAAGCCGCATGTTTCGTAAACCATTGGTTCTGACCATCGGGTGATATGCCACCAGAAGGAACTTTTGTTGGCTGAGGTGCCTGCCAGCTGGCGTTTTGCACGTCTAGCTTTAATGGCGAATGATGCACGGCATTGAGACAACCGTGCGCTGCATGACGAATATAGTGCGGGAGACTGGCTAAACGGCGTTGCAAAGCCGCAACGGGCATATCATTCACTTGTGCTAGTTGCGGCAGCTCACGTTCATACAGCGCTGAGCACAGCTCGGCGAAATCGCCCTGCTGTGCCAGCGGCTGAAAAATGTCTGCCTGTTGATTAGCCAGCGTTGACTTCCTGTCGTCCGCGGTAAGGCGCTTGGCCATTCAAATCGCCCTCTATACGCAATAATTGGTTGTACTTAGCAACCCGGTCAGAACGACACAATGAACCGGTTTTAATCTGACCCGCTGCAGTGCCTACTGCCAAATCTGCAATAGTCGCGTCTTCAGTTTCACCCGAACGGTGAGAAATAACCGCCGAATAACCCGCTTCACGCGCCATTGCAATAGCTGCTAAGGTTTCTGTCAGGCTACCAATCTGATTAAATTTAATCAAAATTGAATTGGCAATCGACTTATCGATACCTTCTTTTAGAATACGCGTATTGGTTACAAACAGGTCATCACCGACCAACTGTACTTTGCTGCCCAGCTTTTCGGTTAAAACTTTCCAGCCATCCCAGTCGCTTTCGTCAAGGCCGTCTTCAATAGAAATAATTGGATAACGATCGCAAAGCTCTGCCAGGTAGTCAGCGAACTCTTCTGCCGTGAATGATTTACCTTCACCTGACAATTCATATTTGCCGTCCCGGTAGAATTCAGACGCAGCACAATCCAAGGCCAAAGTGATATCACTGCCCATTTTGTAGCCCGCATTTTCAACGGCTTCCACAATCACTTGCAGTGCTTCTTCGTTAGACGCCAGGTTTGGTGCAAAACCACCTTCGTCACCAACAGCTGTACTTAAACCACGCTTCTGCAGAACCTTTTTCAGTGCATGGAAGACTTCAGCCCCCATACGCAGGCCTTCTTTGAAGCTTTCGGCGCCAACCGGCTGAATCATGAACTCCTGAATATCAACGTTGTTATCCGCATGTTCGCCGCCGTTTAAGATGTTCATCATCGGCAGTGGCATGCTGTATTTGCCGCTGCTGTTGTTCAGGTTGGCAATGTGCTCATATAGCTCAATACCCTTGCTCAAAGCCGCCGCTTTAGCCACCGCCAGAGACACGGCAAGAATAGCGTTAGCACCCAGCTTTTCTTTGTTATCGGTACCATCCAACTTCAACATAATGTTGTCGACGGCATCCTGGTTAACCGCATCAATACCGCTTAATGCCTCGGCAATAGCACCATTAATGTTTGCAACCGCTGTTTCAACGCCTTTACCCAAATAGCGAGATTTATCGCCGTCACGCAGTTCTAATGCTTCACGTGAACCGGTGGATGCGCCACTGGGGGCTGCCGCACGGCCCATGTGGCCAGACTCTAGATAAACGTCCGCTTCAACCGTCGGGTTTCCGCGAGAATCCATAATTTCGCGACCAACAACTTTAACAATATTACTCATGCTTCAATCCTGTTTACTATGTGATCATCAGCCAGGCTATTAGCCCAAACGCTTTTTATGAAATTCGCCTGCAGCTTCAATAAAGCCTTTAAATAACGGATGTCCGTCACGCGGGGTTGAGGTAAATTCCGGATGAAACTGAACTGCCACAAACCAAGGATGCTTAGGGTTTTCCAGAATCTCAACCAGCTGCTTGTCGTGCGAGTAACCGGTAATTTTCAGCCCCGCTTTTTCCAGCGCTTCAACGTAATGGTTGTTCACTTCGTAACGATGGCGGTGACGCTCTTCAATCACCTCTTTGCCATACATTTTCAGTGCTTTAGAGCCCTTTTCTAAATGGCACTCTTGTGAACCCAGGCGCATAGTACCGCCAAGGTCAGAATGTTTATCGCGCAGCTCTTTCTGACCACTGGCATCCATCCACTCGGTGATAAGGCCCACCACCGGATCACTGCAGTTTTCATCAAATTCAGTACTGTTCGCGCCACTTAAGCCAGCCACATTACGGGCAAATTCAATCATGGCCACTTGCATACCTAAACAAATGCCCAAGTAGGGAATATTGTTTTCACGTGCGTATTTCGCGGCAATCAGCTTACCTTCAATACCGCGATCACCAAAACCACCCGGAACCAGAATCGCATCCACGTCTTCCAGCTTCGATGTGCCTTTGGTTTCTAAATCCTGCGAATCAATGTAGCGGATATTCACCGTTAAACGATTTTTCAAACCGGCATGGGCTAGTGCTTCGTTAACTGATTTGTAAGCATCTGGCAGTTCCACATACTTACCGACAAAACCAACGGTCACTTCACCATTCGGATTCGACTCCTGATACAGCACTTCTTCCCACTCGTGCAGGTCGGCTTCAGGACAATCCAGACGGAAACGTTTAGTGACAATGTCGTCCAGGCTCTGTGCTTTTAACATCGACGGAATTTTGTAAATACTGTCAACGTCACGCAAGCCAATAACCGCACGTTCTTCTACGTTGGTAAACAAAGCAATTTTTGAACGCTCTGTTGCCGGTAATGAACGGTCTGAACGACACACTAATACGTCAGGCTGGATACCAATAGAACGCAGCTCTTTCACTGAGTGCTGTGTCGGTTTGGTTTTCACTTCACCCGCAGCACCCAAGAATGGCACCAGGGTTAAATGCATAAACAGGGTGTGGTCACGGCCAATTTCTGTACCTAGCTGGCGAATTGCCTCAAGGAAAGGTTGTGACTCGATGTCACCCACCGTGCCGCCAATTTCAATAATAGCGATATCGAAGCCTTTACTACCTTCAATAACACGACGTTTTATTTCGTTGGTAATGTGCGGAATGACCTGGATGGTCGCCCCTAAAAACTCACCTTTACGCTCACGGCGGATAATGTCTTCGTAGACACGCCCGGTAGTAAAGTTGTTACTACTAGTCATACGGGTGCGGATAAAACGCTCGTAATGGCCAAGGTCAAGGTCGGTCTCAGCCCCGTCTACGGTGACGAAAACTTCACCATGCTGAGTTGGGCTCATGGTACCCGGATCTACGTTAATGTAGGGATCCAGCTTCATGATAGTAACGTTAAGGCCCCGTGCTTCAAGAATTGCCGCCAAGGAGGCTGCAGCAATGCCTTTCCCCAGCGAGGATACAACACCGCCGGTTACGAAAATATAGTTTGTCGCCATGTGATACCTAGTTGGTCAGGTCAAATTTGGGATTGCATTCAGACGGGAAAGTAGTATACCGAAAGACGCCCATAACAACAAATAAAAAGCGTGCAACCGAGTCTTCATCAGAGCACTTTTGGTAATATCGGTGTTAGTATGACGCCAGCCAAAACCAATTCCGGAGTTACTTAATGTCATCTTGCTGTGGTAGTTCTTGTGACAGTGCAGCGCAAGCACAAATGGATAAAGCACAAAAACGACTGTTGTGGACAGTATTGGTTCTTAACGGAGTGATGTTCTTTGTTGAATTTATTGCAGGCTGGATCGCCGAATCGAGTGGCCTGATTGCCGACTCGCTCGACATGCTGGCTGATACTCTCGTGTATGCCGTAAGCCTTTATGCGGTGGGCAAAGCAATACATTACAAAGCCAACGCTGCTATTTTTAACGGCACACTACAAAGCGTACTGGCGTTGGCTGTACTGGCAGACGTATTGCAACGGTTGATCTTTGGCAGCCAACCCAACGCGAATATGATGCTTTGGGTTGCCCTGTTAGCCCTTGCCGTTAACGTTTTATGTTTCGCTCTGCTGTACAGTTCGCGTAATGGCGACATTAATATTCGCGCCAGCTGGATATGCTCCCGCAATGATATGCTGATGAACAGCGGCGTGATTATCTCTGCCCTGCTGGTTGCTCAGCTTGATATGGCCTGGCCAGACTTAGTCATCGCAACCGCCATAGCTTTAATTGTGTTGCGTTCGGCAATCCGCATTATTCGCGACGCTAAAGCGGTGAAAGCCGGCGAAAAAACCGATATTTCCGGGTGTTGCGGCTAATTGTCCGCATCATCCCAAACAAACACCTCTTCAATACCAATATTAAACTGACGAGCAATGCGAAACGCGGTTTCCAGCGTGGGCGAATACCTCCGTTGCTCTATTGCAGCGACGGTTTGTCGGGTGACTCCGACAGCCTCGCCCAGCTCCGACTGAGTCATTCCATTATGTTGCTCACGCAGATCACGTACACAATTCGCTATGGGTAACAGTTTAGCCATCAACTTAGTACTCTATGATAAAAATAAATTTGTAAAAAATATTCAGCTAACTGTGCAACGATCAAACTGCCAAAAACAGTGTAAAACAATAAACTTCCATTATAAGTCAACAAGAAAAGAAAAAGTGCCAGAACTGTTCCTGATGCCAAAATAGAGCTTGAAATAGCTCCTGCTTTTTCAAAGATTCTGCGTTCCCGCTCATCAATACGTTTACTCGCATCTTTTATAGAGGTAATCGCAAGAATAATTTGCCCAAGCACTGTAAGCACAACCAAAAAAATAGTGTAAACAATTAAAACAGGAAGAGTTGGCGGTGCAATCCCTCCTTCCGGAGACATGTAAACAATGGCGCCAAAATAGAAAAGACTGGAAACTAATAAAACAAGCGCCATTAACCAGGCAGATTTTTCATGAAATGGCATGTGCGTAATCTCAATGTTAATTATATTTAACATTAAAATTATGCCTAAAATATCAGCATGTCAAATATTTTTAACATCAATATCTTCAAGCCTGTTATTTAGAACACTACAGTCAGCCAAATGATGGCTACCGGTTTATCACTGCGTCAAAACGCTCTCTTATTTGTCGGAGAGTCACTGGAGTTTCTTCATCAATTTAGTCAGGCTTTTCTACTAAAACGCTGAAAGATTTATTACCAATACTAACGCTTGCTTCTTGTCCGAGTTTAGTTACGACGGAAGGCGCTATATGTTCGTCTCCTACTTCATAGCGAGAGCTTATTTCTACCATATTTTCATTAACCTGGCTTATCAAAACACCAAATTCAAAGGTGTTCTCAACAGAGACTGAAGCGTTTCTATCTGCTTCAACAATCATTGTTGGTTCGCCAATAAGCTCTCCATCATTGTATAACTTTAGCGAAACTAGATACTCAGCATTTACTGATGAAGCAAAGACGAGTAAAAATAATAACCCGATAATTTTTTTTCATATTTCATGCTCATTTTCAGTTGTCATTAAATTTTCCCACTTAGGAAGATTATTTTTCCGTGCACTGATACGGTAATAAAGAGCCATAGAAAGACCGAATAATCCACCTGCCAGCAACGAACCCAAAACAGCAATCAGGACCGGCATTCCCGTAGTTCTCCACGCGAGGAGCCACATCACTACCCCCCAGAAAAAACCAAAAAAAACACCGAAACTCAGAGTATTTCGCAGAAAGCTATTATAATGCGGTGGCTTAGCTTCTTTCCTTAACCACCACATAAAAAGTAAGAGCGGTGGTTGATAGTTTGATTGCCAAATTTTAGAGCGTGCAAGCTCATCAAGCGCAGCGCGTTTTCTTTCTTCAAAAGACATGTAGAAAAGCATCCTTATCGTTTTTATTCTGATCGAAATTCGAAAGGCCCTTTTGATTCGCTTCGCACGACAACCGTACCCGCTAAGATATCGTGCCAACCCTGCTTTTTGTCGCTAAAACCTATCCAGAAGAAGCCTAAGAAAACCGGGAGGGTAGATAGGATATAAGCAAAGTAGCGGCCGATGGCTTTGCCTACACTAATACTGTCGCCAGTGGTTTCATCGACGACTCTAAGTTTCAATAGCATTTTGCCCGGCGTGCCTAAAAACTTAACCCAAAAGAAGATCGTCAATACAAGCGGCAGAATATAATTCAGCAGAACATCCCAAAAGCCGTAAATCAGCTTTTCACCTTCCCAATACTGGTGACCATAGATGAATCCGGCAGGTATTGAAAAAAGAATAACCATAATGAGCACATCAATTAGCATTGCTAAAAAACGAATTCTAAACCCCGCGTATTTTGCATATTCCATTGTTTGCCCTTATCTTCCGTGAAACTGTCTTTTTATTGAATTTACATGTTGTAACTATGTTAATTAAATTAACTCTACTTGTTAAGTAAAAGACAAAAAAAGCACACCGTTTTAAGGGCGTGCTTTTCACGCAGTTAATCACTGAGATTAATTTTGCGGTTTTCTGAGCCTATTAACTAAATAGTACAACGCAGGTAGAACAACTAAAGTCAGTAAAGTTGAAGAAACAATACCACCAATAACCACCGTTGCCAGTGGTCGCTGGACTTCTGCCCCGGTACCAGTATTAAATGCCATTGGCACAAAACCTAAACTGGCAACCAGAGCGGTCATTAACACCGGTCGGAGGCGCTGCTGCGCTCCTTCAAATACCGCGTCTTTCAGCGGCAGACCGTCATCAATCAACTGGCGAATAAAAGAGAGCATGACAACACCGTTCAGTACCGCAACTCCGGATAGCGCAATAAAACCAACCGCGGCTGATATCGATAACGGCATATCACGAAGCGCCAGCGCAAAAATCCCTCCGGTTAATGCCAGTGGCACGCCGGTGAAAATCACTAACGCACTGGTTAAGGAATTAAAGGCGCTGTAAAGCAGTCCTAAAATTAGCAATAATGCCAGAGGTACAACAAGGCTCAATCGCTGAGAAGCAGACTGCAACTGCTCAAAAGTACCGCCATAGTCAATCCAGTAACCAGCCGGTAAAGCCAGATCGCTATTCAGGCGTTGCTCAACAGCGGCAACAAAGGATCCTAAGTCTCTGTCCCTGACGTTAGCACTGACAATGACATTACGCTTACCGCTTTCGCGGTTAATTTGATTGGGACCGTTAGACAGCTTCAGCTCAGCCACTTCCCCAAGGGGTACATAGCGTAATTCAGGATTTATCGAATCCGACACATCCATAGGTAACTGTTTAAGAGCCTCAATGCTTTGTCGCCAGCTGCCATCCAGACGTACAACCAACTTAAAGCGTTTATCACCCTCGTAAATAACGCCCGACTGCACACCACTAATTGCCGATTTCAACGTTTGTTGCACATCGGCAACGGTAAGCCCCAGCAACGCCAGGTGATCCCGTTTGGGTATAACCGATAAGGTCGGTAAACCGGTCATTTGTTCAACGCGCACATCGGCAGCGCCAGGCACGGCCCTCATCAAACGAGCGGCGGAATCACCGAGTTGTTTTAACTGCTCCAGGTCGTCACCATAAATACGCACCCCGAGATCGGCGCGTACCCCGGCAATAAGCTCGTTAAAACGCATTTCTATCGGCTGGGTAAACTCATACTTATTACCAGGCAGCTCCTGAACAGCAGCCCGTATTTCATCAATCAACTGTTCTTTTGGCTTATCGGGATTAGGCCAGTTCTCCTTTTCTTTCAGCATAATAAAGGTATCCGCGACACTTGGTGGCATTGGATCAGTTGCCACGTCCGGTGTACCGATTTTAGAGAACACACGTTCCACCTCTGCAAACTCAGACACCACAGCTTCGACATCTTTTTGCATATCGACGGATTGTTGTAGCCCGGTTCCCGGTATGCGCAACGCGTGCATGGCGATATCACCTTCATCTAACTGGGGCAGAAACTCAGTTCCCATACGACTGGCCTGAAACAGCGATACCGCAAATAAGCCAAAACCAATCGCTATCACCATCACAGGTAACTTCAGGGAGCTGCGTAAAACAGGCTGATAGGCTTTACGAGCCGCGCGCATAATACGATTCTCACCATGTTTAATATTGCCTCGAACGAAAATAGCCACAGCCGCCGGCACAAAGGTTACCGAGAAGATTAAAGCCCCCAGTAATGCCGCTACGACAGTAAATGCCATAGGATGGAACATTTTTCCTTCCACACCACTCAGCGCAAAAATGGGTAAATACACCAGCATAATGATCAACACACCGAACACTGCCGGATTAAACACTTCGCGGGTGCTGTTCATTACCTCAATCAGTCGTTCTTGCGTTGTCAGTACCCGACCTAGTCGTTGCTGAGCATTGCCCAGGCGCCGCAATGCATTCTCAACGACAATCACCGCACCATCGACAATAATGCCAAAATCAATTGCACCAAGACTCATCAAGTTTCCGGACACCTTATTAGTCACCATACCGGTTACCGCAAACAACATACTCAATGGAATAACGCAGGCAGTGATAAGAGCCGCACGTACATTGCCTAGGAGAATGAACAACACAACAATAACCAGAACCGCCCCTTCGAACAGGTTTTTCTCTACCGTATCAATGGTTTTATCCACTAATGAGGTACGATTATAGATAGGCTCTGCCACTACTCCGTCGGGTAAACTGTGCTGAACCTGCTTGAGCTTTTCTGCGACTTTTTGTGCGACCACGCGGCTATTTTCACCAATCAGCATCATCGCCGTACCAAGCACCACTTCCTCTTCATTAGAGGTCGCTGCGCCGGTACGAAGTTGCTCACCAAACTTCACGGTTGCAACATCCTCGACCCGAACCGGGGCATCATCGCGTTTGGCGATAACAACATTACCTATTTCATCCAGAGACTTTAACTGCCCGGGGGAACGAATTAGCCACTGTTCACCATTTTTCTCAATATAGCCTGCACCAGCATTGCGGTTATTAAGTTCAAGCGCTTTCAATAGCTCTTGTAGAGTAATTTTATACGCCAGCATGCGACCCGGATCAGGGGCTACCTGGTACTGTTTCTCGTAGCCACCAACACTGTTAATTTCCGTAACGCCCGGAACTTTCACCAGTTGAGGCTTAATAATCCAGTCCTGAATAGTTCTCAGGCTCTGTGGCGTATAAGGATTACCCTCAGCGTCTGTGGCATTCGGCTTAGCTTTCACCACATAGTTAAAAATCTCCCCTAACCCTGAGGCAATAGGACCCATAGAAGGCTCAATACCTTGTGGTAACTCGCCTCGCACTTGCTGAAGACGTTCGCTGATTTGTTGACGCGCCCAGTAAATGTCTGTGCCTTCTTCAAACACAACCGTTACCTGGGACAAGCCATAACGCGAAATTGAGCGGGTATAATCCAGCTTAGGCAGACCCGCCATTGCAGTTTCCACCGGGTAGGTAATTCGCTGCTCCGTTTCCAGCGGCGAATAGCCCGGTGCTTCAGAGTTAATTTGTACCTGAACATTGGTAATATCGGGTACCGCATCAATGGGCAGCTTTAATGTGCTGTACACACCGGCCGCAGCAATCAATAACGTTGCCGCAACCACTAGCCACCGACGCTCAACCGCAAAGCGAATGAGTGCATCAATCATAGTTTTACTCCTAGTGGCTGTGGCCAGCGCCCTGTTTGAGAATGTCGGCTTTAATCAGGTAACTGTTGCCAATCACGTAATCTGCCCCCGAATCAAGACCTGAAATGACTTCTACGTAGTCACCATCTGTGCGTCCTTGCTGTATCTCCTGCGACTCAAAGCGATTGCCATTGCGCACAAACACCACCGTCTTGCCACGCAGAGTCTGTATTGCCTCCGACTTAACCGCAGTATCGGCAGTAAAAGTATCTGTTACGACATCTGCCTTTACATGCATTCCCGGACGCCAGTGCCCCGATTCATTAGAAAGCTCTACCCGGGCTCGAGCAATATGACCACCTGTCATTTGTGGAGCAATATAAGAAACGATACCGCGTACTGTTTTATGATGATGCAGATCGTAAACTTTCGCAGTTTGTCCCTCTTGCATTGCTTCCACGTTTTCAGGAAATGCAGATAATTCAACCCAGACAGAGGCAGGGTTAATAATCTCAAACATCGGTTGTGGACCAGTCAGCTCGCCAACATGAATAAAGCGCTCTGAAACTTCTCCGTTAATGGGGCTAACCACCTTAAATTCAGTGCCGGTGCTGACGTTTTCAACGACAGCGAGGACTTCCCCTTTTTCGACCATGTCACCAATATTCACCTTTAGCTGACGAACCAGACCTTTGTACTTTGCCGAAACATTGGCGATGTTATTGTTATCGGGGGCTATTACACCAAATATCGTTTGGGTTACGGATATATTCTGTGAACCGACCGTCCCCATGGTTAAATCGGCATTTTCAATGGCTTGGTCACTCAGCTCAGTGTACGACTTTGCATGATCATCGTGACCTTCTTCAGACGTCTCTGCTGCATGTGTGTAAAAGCAACCCGCCGAAAACACGACCGCGATAATAAATTGAAGTAGTTTCACAGATCTTCTCCTAAAAATGCTTGTCCTGTCAGACGCTCTAACTGCACGATGTCGCTATAAATTGCGTGCTGCCTGGAAATTTTTTGATACTCAAGTTCAGCCAGTTCACTTTGCGCGTCCAGTACCTGTAATAGAGAATTCGTACCGCGCACGTAGCCCTGATTGACTTGAACAACCAACTGCTGCGCCAATGGCAGTAGAGAGTTCGTCACTTTATGCAAGTAGTTTTGGTGAGTTTGCAAAGCATTCACCAGAGCCAGTGTCAGCGAGCGTAACTGCGCTCGTACCAGCTTCTGTTGCAGTAGATTCGATTGATGCCGGATACGGCGCTCTTTAATAAAACCCATATTCGGGTTCTGCAGTTGCAGAGGCATAGAGGCTTCAACAATAAAACCTGTTTCGTTAAATTGATTGTTGTAACGCACACCGACTCCCAGCGTTAAATCGGAAGTTGAGTCAGCTTCAAGCGCTTTTACTTTCGCCTGCAATAAACGCTCAGAGTCCAGTAAGCGTAAATACTCAGGTGCCCGGTTAACCGCATTCAGAGCCTGCGCTTGGCTGGGTAACTGCAACGGGAAATGAAAATCGCCAGAAACTGACTTAAACTGAGTCCCACCTGCCCACATGGCACTAAGCCGGGCTCGGGCTTGAGCCAGCTTCCCCATGAGCTCTGCAGAACTGGCTTTTTGTCGCTCAAGTTGCAACTTAATACGGGTCACTTCGGACTTTGGTACGGCTCCGGCTTCTTCACGTTCCCGCGCGGTTCTCAGTAAACTTTCGGTGCGGCTTAGCTGTTGCTCGCTTAATTCAACAAATTGTTGCAGTTTTAAAGCTTGATAGAAGTACTGCGTCGTTTGCGCCAGCACATCAATGCGCTGGTATTCATATTCCGCCTGCCGCGCTTTTTCTTCTACCGTAGCCGCTTGAATTCGACGTTGTCGTTTATTACCCAGTTCCAGGATCTGAGAGAACGACAAGGTCATTTGGGCATTGTCCAAACCAGCGCTACGACCTGAACCGGCTATATTTTCCACTTCCAGGCCCACGCGAGGATTTGGCGAAACGCCAGCCTGCAACGTTAACGCTTCAGCCGCCTGACTTTGGAATTCATATTTTTTTAAACTAGGGTTGCTCTTAAGCGTACGCTGCAAGGCTTCGCTTAAGGTTAAATCAAAAGTAGTCGCGCTCACCGGATACATGAATAGAGTACCCAGCAACGCAACCACGAAGCTCAAACGCCTCATGTTTTTCTCCAATTATTTGTTTTTGTGTAAAAATGCTAACTGTTGAAGATTAAGCGTTTGGGGGAGGAACCGGGGGTTGGTGAGCTAAACTTTTATCAAAAGTAACCGGTGTTGGCTGCGCTTCGGTAATGACAGGAGAGGCAGAGACATTAACACCGTATCCTGTGATACAGCTGACGTGTGCGTGAAACTGATGCTCGTGCCCTATATCAGAGTCCGGAAGCAATGACTCAGTACGATGCTCTAAATCATGGTTTGTATCAAACACAATGTCCACGCTACTGTGGCTTGCGTCTTCTACGTGCCCAGCCGCGGTCGCACAGGTGAAAAAACTGTGTATAAGGACAATAGCTATGAGCAACCATGAAACTTTCATGCGCGGTACTCTATCGAATTTAAACCACGAGCGCCAGCATCTAGTTTAAATCCGATAGCCAATATATACCAAGGCCCCGCTATCGTATCCATACGGGGTTTGTCCAGGCCATACTGCCATCCTCGTCTTCCACTTCCAGACTCACCCAACTTTCAGCTTCTTCAGGAATCGACAGTGCCAACTCAAGTTTCTGCGGCGCTTCTGCTGGTGAGATAGTTTTTACTACTTTGCCGCCTTTACTGAGCATACGAACTTCTTTTAGGCCATCAACAGCAACAAACTTTACCGTCCATATGTCGCCCACTTGTACGTGCTCACCAAACATAACCTCTTGCGGGTACAGGAGAGGTCCTTGTGTGGCATAAGCGTGGCCCGCTTTCAACGCCTTGGCAAAGTTAAGCGGTGTCAGTTCTCCCTCTACATGAGCCATCATCCGAATACTGCCCGATAACTGGTTCCATGCATCATGCGTATCTGTGCCGGCAGTAAAATACATAGCTTCACCTTTATCCCACAATTCACGTGCTTTTTTCAAAGTGGGCTCGTTATCAACGGCTATATTCAGCTCTAACAAATCGAAATTATCGGTTGCGCCACCTGGCACATTGTTATTTTCCAGGTTGGTATAGTAACCATAGTCATTAAATGGATGATTCATGGGAATTACTTCAGCGCCCATAGCCTTCATATCTTTAATCAAAGTTTGTACATCGTCTGTGCTCGGATCTGCCGTTAAGGTAGCTCCTGCATCAATAGGAAACGGGTTCATATGCCCCCACGAAGGCGACACCTCAATAGAGGGAATAAAAGGCACTTCGCGTCTGGCAGACAACTCACTGAATACTTCATAGTTAATTGTGGAGTCATGTTCGCTGATAAAAGTCAGATCCAGTGCAGCCGCCAACTGAGAGCGCACCACTGTTTCTGGTGGCGTCACAGCCTCTAAAATATTGCCGTGATGGTGCAAGTCGGCACCATACCAGCCATTCTGGTTTGGATAAGAGATTTGCTCAATCTTCACATCGCGTCTATTAATTTCACCCGACTCCAGTTTCACATTCAGCATTTTCATCTGGCTAATAAAGCCTGCACCTGAGTCTATACTTATTCTGTACTCACCCGGCGCTAGCTCTATTTCTGCCTGACCTACTGGCAATAACTCAGTAAAAAAGGAGCGCTTACCCAGGAATTCAACCGGGGGCTCTTGTCCTTTTACAATACTGATACGCGCGTCTTTAGCGATGCCTGAGCCAGTCTCTTCGACAGTAAGAGAGAGCGTTCCTGGCGCGGCAAGGTCGGTAAAGTTAAACGTTTGCTCGCGGTTGGCCTCAACTTTGATGGTTTCTACTTCACTGTTCGCATGGCCGGTGGCAGTACCGTAAATCTGATACTTTCCTGAAGGCAATACCATGCTGTATTCGCCCCCTTTGGCTAAGGTCCACCCATACAATTCATCTTCTTTTTCGATTATAACAATGGCATCATCCGGGACGTCGCCTTCGTTAGCGCGTAATTGACCGGTAATAGTACCGGTTGGCTCACCGCGACGTTCCGCTTCTGCTTTAACCACAGGCGCGAGATCACCATTTGGCACAACTTGCAGCTCAGCATCGAATGTTCTGCTCTCACCAGCTTTAAGGGTGTGGCCTAGATACATGTCGCGACCGCCGTAGGTATTGCGGTCAAAATAAGGTGCATGCAGCGCAAAAGCCCAGTCTCGGCCATAACCAACGGTTCGGTCAGATAAAGTTTTATCAGTAGATACAGCCCCATCACTTTTCAGGCCTGGTGCCGGAAACATAGTGCCGGCATCAGGCCATAACGTGAACCCCGAAGTTAGCTCGATAGCCTCTTTCCCGTGGTTCGTCATTACCGTCTTTAATTCAATAGCATCAGAGCCGGAAACCAACGTATACCATGTACTAATATCGACTTTACCAAAGTTACGGCTTACCTTAATGACGGCCCTGTCGCTAGTGTCTTCAATAATCTTTAGAGACTTGCGATCATTCGGCCAGGCTGACCAGCTATTGGGTATAAAGTCAGCGAAAGCTATGCGATCAAGATCTACTTGACCGTTTTTCACCGCGGCTAAATCGACTAATGCACCACGAGGAACTCCCCAGGGTGCGCTAGACTCTACTGCCAAAGCAAATGCAAGGTTTTCATTACTTACAGTGATATCTTGGCTATGAGTTGCTTCGCCATCCGGAATTATCGTCTTGCCTGTAGTGATGGTGACATCCGCATGGGCAACGGAGCCTAGCATTGAACCTAACAGGAGTGTTGCCGTTATTTTTTTTGAAATTCGCATGAAATGACTGCCTTTGTACCAAGAGTATTGTTTGGGCTTTGAATAGTATTGTGCTTTAAATTAATTGAACGTTCAATTAACTATTGATAAGGGATTCAGTTCAAAGCAAGGCAGTTAGATTGTCCTTAGCTCTATATATGACGAAAGCTGCTTTAAGGTCAGATGAAAAAGCGCAAGATCAATCCTTACGCTCCCTCGCTTCTTTTTCCTTTCTACATTTAATTTGGTCTTCCGGGTGACCATAGCTACACTCTTCTTTTATCTCACCCATAATAAGGGCTGCTCCGGTATAAATAGCAGCTGTCGAAGGTTTATTCGAAGAGTCTTTTGGGTGCGTTAAATAATAAAGCATATCCGAGCTTGTACACCCCGATAAAAACAAACTAAGCACGAGTATTAAAATCTTATTCATCAGTATTCTCTTTTGTTTGATTGTATGTATATTATCTTAATTATGGCTGTTGGCGGTAAAACTGGCACAACAAACGGTAGACCTCAGGCATATGCTCTTTCATATTTTTGGGATCTTCAAAAAACGTTTCACTGCACACCGCAAAAAATTCGGCGGGACTCGTTAAAGAATAGCCGTCAATAGGCAACGGGTGATGGGCGCGTAAGTCATTTTTCAGCCGGTCCCACGCTGTAGTAAAAATATCGTGCCATTCGCCGGGCTGCATATCCGGGTGCATTGGTGGCGCACCGTTGGCTCCCTCTCGCAGCATATCAAGTTTATGAGCAAACTCATGAATAACAACGTTACTGGCTTTACCGTGGCGAGCATGAGCGCCCGTCTGACATACCGACTGCCAGGACAAAATCAATGGCCCCCGCAGCCAGGCTTCACCGCTTAAACCGGGATTATCATCATGTACGATCCCGTCATCCGTACGGTATGAGCGATTTGGAACGAAGTCGCCTTCATAAAGAATGATGGTGTAAAAGCTATCGTACCAATCTAATCCAAGGTTTAGAATAGGCACGCAGGCCATAGTGGCTATTTTCAGCGACATGCCATCGTTGATTCGAAAGCCACCGCCGGAGGTAATATTTTTGCGCACCAAAAAGCGAAAGGTCATATTCCTCAGAGCATCGCGCTCCGCCCCCTGGTAGCGCTCCATTACAGGCCAGTCGGCGATAGCGGTTTCCCATTCATCTGCAGTAAAGCCCATTTTTTTAATGCGCTTGTTTTCATACCAACGACGTAACTGCTTAAACATTTTTTGCTCTTGTTGTTAAAGGACTGACACAAACGACAGTTTTTAGTTTATTTGGGTGCAGGGCATTTTCCTGTGCCAGAGCAAGTGGTCCCGCCCCCGCAATAACAATCTGGTAATGTTCGGATGTCATTGATACCCACCACTCTCTCATTCTATTTCCAATTCAGCGTCTTCAAACAAGGCTACATAGCCTCTCTCTGCTGACAATTTAAGGTATATTGATAAAACCACTTTTTTCGCTGAGTCCGGAACCTGCTGCAAACCTGAATTAACTGCAAACGTGAATTTTCCACTTTCCTTATTAGACATAATTAACTGTGTACTTTTAAAGTTTTCAACCGCTTTATCAGACAACTCTAAAATGTACTCAGACTTACCGGGGGAACTAAAAAAGAGGCCATCGTCGGGTGGAATATTATTATTGGCAAGTAGGACTAATGGAAATTTCTTTAATACAGTACCTTTCGACGTGTCTAGTTCCAGAGTCATTCTGACTGTATCCGTATTTACCTTTGTTGGATCATTAACCTGAATTTTTGCTCTGATCTCTTCAGGATCTATACTTAAAAAGTCACCTTTATTAAATGAACTAAATTCAAGCATGGTACTTAAGGGAATGCTCGCGCAACTGCAAATAAAAACCGAGAGCGTAATGATTAACACCCTTATCATTCAAGTCGTCCTTTTTTCCGTTTTCCTGAGCAGCGCATAGAGATAAAAGTTGCACTGGAGAGCAAAAATTATCGCTGATTCCTCAGTTCACTGTTGAGATTCGCAGTTTCCTAAGTACGCGGGATCGTCAGGCTTGCCTCTGGTAGTAAAGTCGAGATTAATAGCAGCTAACACCGGTGTGCGGTTTACATTTTCTGCAGTCGCTTCCCACCTCCATTGACGAAGTGCCGAAATAGCGTAGTCATCAAATACTCCTTCCGGAAAGGATGATCGAACGTCAAACATTTTAGCTCGACCGTCAGATCCGATACCTACAACAACTTTGACACAACCTGACACCCCCTTTCTGGCAGCTGAAACTGGATACTGAGGAGGGTAAGACTTGCTGAGAAGCCAATAATTACTGACAAGTTCGGAGTGTTCGGCACCTGATAAATCTAAAAATTGCGTACCCCCCTTTTTATTTGCAAAGCCTGATGAACACGAAATAGCAAATAATGCTGAGAGAATAATAATACTCATTCTTTTTAACGTATTTCCCGAAAGCATGCTTATGTTTCCCAATGGCAAAATAGTTTTTTAATATACATATTTTATACAAGATGCTACGCCGAAATGGAAGTAAAACACGAAATTGGAAGGGTACTCTTATATAGATGTCTCTATTTCGCCGTCTGCAACACTTGCCGCATTGCGCACATCACTTTTTCACTTAGCTGCCTAATATGAATCCGCGACAAAGTCACCAGCGAAAGTACCGCACTTAATAAAGCAAACGCCATGTCAGATTGGGTGTCCCGGGCATAACCCTGTGCTCCTAGAAATGCTTCCGCCAGTCGCCAAAGCAACCCACCACTCCATCAGCTCGTAAAATGCACTAAAAACCAGGTGAATTGATCTTTAGGATTAATCCCCGACCAAATCAATACTGCAAAAAATATCAGTATCCAGAGGTATTTGATGGTGTGTTCCTTCACAGTCAGACACTGTAGTCATAAAGATAGTTTTGAGAATTGTGCAGCTTTATTGTTCCTTTTAAGCTAAACCCCATTTTTTCCAGTAAGCCAATAGAGTTTCTATTATCCTCGAAAGTAACAGCTAATACTTTCGTTAGCGAATAGCTCTTCATTTCTTTTTCTAAAACCGTTACAGCCGCTTCTAAAGCGTAACCTTTGCCGCAGAACTCAGGTAAAAAGGCAAAGCCTAAATCCGGGTGCTTAAACTCATTTCGTTTTATTAAACCACACATACCTATTGGCACTTTGGCTTCTTTTAGCAACACTAAATTCAGGCCATACCCGTTTTCGGTGTAACTCAACAGAGGGCCATCGGTCAGATAGTTAACGGCATCAGCGTTGGTCCGTACTTTTTTATCTGCTATATACCGAATAAAAGACTCTTCATTTAAAAGCCGAATAATAAACTCAGCGTCATCCAGGTTAAATTGCCTGATGACTAACCTTTCGGTTTCACAGACTATTTTCATTCAATCTCACCACCAAGCCGACCCAGATACTCTTTCAAAACGACAGCGTTGTTGTGCTCAGTGTCTTTTGACGAATACAGCAATACCACTCGCTGCTGCTTGCCCATATCCGCATAAGGACGTAGATTTTCTTTATGTTCTTTTAATTCAGAAAGATAACGCTTGCGAAATTCATCCCACTTGGAACGATTATTGTGAAACCACTTTCTCAACTCATCAGATGGAGCAACCGACTTCAACCACTCGTCCAGTTTAGCGTCTTCTTTTGACACACCACGCGGCCACATTTTATCGACCAAAATCCGGTAGCCGTCGTCCGTCGGTGGTTCATCGTAAATGCGCTTCAGTTCAATCGTCATAATTTACGGGCCTCTGTCGCCAAACAACAAATGAGGCGGAACTTAGTAAGCGTTTTAAGAACCGCCGCTAAGCCATTCTCGAGCCTGATCAATATCTGACTGCTTAAACACCTTCATATCAGCTTTAAACAGCGGATTCATCATATTGACCCAAGTAGCAATCCAACCTTGATCAGCAACCACAGCGACATGCGAGATATCGCTGAGGTGCTCAAAACTAAACTTAATATCTTGTATGAATTTCGACCAGGGAATTGGGGGCATATCAAGATCACCGATGACTTCAAGAACTTTTATTGAACCGCGTTCCTTGATAACGTTCTCAAATGTTTTCAGCGCAGCATCAAATTCTTCAGCTGTCGCTTTACCTTCAACAAACATCTCCACGATATTGGTACCTGGAATTTGTTTTACGTCAATCATTATGACCTCCTGTGATAGAGTTATTGTTACTTCACTATCGCCACACAGGTTTAGCGCTGTATGGCCCGCTCTCCAGCCGCTCTCTCTGTGTTACTGTCTTTAACAGCTTCAACGGCTAGAATCTTCTCCTCAATATAGTTTTCCGGTAAACCATTTTCCTCTGCACCTCTCAACACATGATTTAAGTACCAAGAGTATGGCTTCAACGATTCATCAATCATAATAGCAGTATAGGTCACTGCGCTCTCGATGCCACCGGCTAGATCAATGACGTTAATTTCCTTTTCTCTATAACCCTGTCCTAGTCCTTCAGCACGATCCAAAGCTGGCTTTTCGGATTCTTCAATTCGAAACAGAGCGCCATAAACCACATCATTTTTATTATGAGTTATGTACGCATCGCCTTTACCAGAATTGTCTTTGCCAACTTTATGGAACCTTAAGTCATGTTCTTCAAGTTTATAGCAGCCCAGAGGAACAGCACTGGGCACCCGCTTTTGTAAACGGGCTGACGACATATTTGAACCGTAGGCAAAATACAGCATGTAACGAAACAACCTCGCTTCTAATTGAGCTTAAAGAGAATTGCCCTTTTCTTCCACAGTTTCAGCACGGATAAATACGCCACCCGTATATTTCGATGAGAAATTGTAAATCATGCAAAGCATCATCGTAGCGAGTGCTTTGTTCGTTTAACAAGCATCACTAAAAACTTTTATTATTTTTTATCCTCTAGCGCACCCTTGTGCCTCTTGAATGCATCACATCTTCACCCGGACATGAGTATTTCGGTTCTATTGCTGAGCAAGGTTTATTTTCCTTATCGAAGCAAAAGTTAAAACGAGTTTGAGTTTTTACAGGCTCTGAAACAATATTTTTAGGTAACTCACCCCATTTCCAGTTTCCGACGACTGCTTTAGCTGCCATTGAGAAGTACTTATTTGTGGACTCTACAACCGTAACGTCTTTAAGTTTGTTGTCTGGGGTAATTACATATTCAACGGTTGCGCAGCCTTCTAGCGATTTCATTATCGCTTGTTTAGGGTATCTAGCCGGAAATCGCTTTAATTCACTCCATTTAGACTTAGCTAATTCGTTGTCAGTTACCCCTAAGTTAGGGTATTCATTTTGGGTTGTTGACGCACAACCACTAATGGTAAGAATAACGATTAAGGTAAAAATAGATTGTTTTATCATGACACTTCCTATGTGCTTTGAGTTTATCTTGCTCTAGCCGTAGCTTTGAAATTATGCTTAACCGCGTTGAAGAACAACGCTCTATAAAACGCTTAGCTAGTAGTTGTAAAAACGTTAACTACGTTAGAGCGATCAACTTGGAAAAGCAAGTACCGCAGACTGTCATGGCTAAAGTCAACGACGTTTTCATCGAGATGATTGGCTTGGTGCTGTTACACCCCAATATGAAAAACTGATCCAGGCCGCACCTACCCCAAATAGTAACCATTCCAAAATGGGGCCCGACCGAACCAAAATAGCCGTTTTAGTGACCAATGCGAGTAATGCTAATAACAATAAACACAGCACACCTACGCCGGTTAGCACTCGCCTATTATCACGATAAAGCAATACTATTAGCCCAGCCATTCCTAACGTCAAGAACGCTGCCGATATCAATGCCAACAGATCATGCATTGGCGTTGTAACCGCAATTAAGGCATAAACCATGGCTCCAACACCAAAAATTTTTACTGTGCTGCTTGCCACAGACTTCGGGTAGCTTACCGACAACACCCAAAACATAGTCCCCATACCAACTGAATAAAGTAGCATCGCTAAGAAAGCGAAAGGTCTGGCTGTGTTGTCCATGCCGTTTAAAGCCAACGGCTGGAACAATGATGAAACATAGTTGTTCATCAAGCTGAAACCAGGAGACGTAACGTCCCAACTTGTTCCTCCGGGGTAAACCCAAGCCGAAAACCACCAAAACGGGATGGATAATAGTGCTAAAAAGACCGGTAAGCAGCGTTTGTATTTCATTAGTATATACTCCTATAAAACGCCTAAAAATTGTCTCAACGCCTAGTCATGCCAAACGTTTTTCCCTTACCGCCACTTCTTTTGCAAACTCGAGATGATCCGCTAAATAAACCAAATTCATTATCGCCCCCTGTCAAAGTTCGAAATAACATTCATTGTTGTCACTCGCGAAGTTGCGTTAAGTTGATCACACTTCCGTTTAAAATCGTCACTCAACAACCAATCTAGCGTTGTTATAATTCAATAGCACCCTTAACTCTGTCACTCCATGTACTTCTACAGGCTGCATCATGACACTTATCGGGCCGTCAAGATCGTCTATTAATTTTTGCGAAAATCGTTCGGGAAATTTGTTAGCAGAATATTCAAAAACCGCCGCGCAAATTTTATTACTACAACCAAGGCTACGTTGAAAGACTTCAGCGTTGGTTTCGGCTATACCTCTTACTAACGAGCGAAAGTCTCTTTCAAACTGCTGATTGCTCGAAGTGTTTTCAAGTTGATAAATTAATGCGTCAAAGTCTCGTAATCTAAACGCTTTCTCAACCGCCTTTTCCGATAACCCTCCCGCTGCAGACAGCTCATCTATAATTCTATTTACCGAGAGCGAGTTATTCTTTGAATTGGCATCAGGCTCTGATATTGGCGAGTCCATGGAGTATGAGCTGTAACGTGCAGGCTCAACAGAACCCAGTTTGGTGATGCCGGACGGCTTTTCGTCCTCTACCTTTTTAAAATAAGTCTCTTTATTGTCTACTGATGCAACGACTTCTGCTTCGTCTTTGTGAATCTCATCCATTTCGAGCGGAGATACTGTGCGATACAGGATAACTATAAGAAAGACAACCACGCCAAGTAACAAAGCAAGCCGATAAAATTTTCTCATAATGGTTACTCATATCTTTATATCTAATCAGAGCGACGGACCTTTCTTCTTTCGTTTGAAAAAAAGATTATAGTAATTTAAAAACCAATGATGCTGTGTACTTACCAATTCCCAGCCCTTCTGGCCCCGAACTTTGCAAATATCTCTTAATCTTTCGTCTCCGTTCAATACCCAGGAATAATTCACTTTTTCAATTCTATATTCGAACTCATCCATTAATGCAATTTCCTTAATTTAGATTACGCTGCCAGCAATGACAGCGACCCTATGTTCGATATAAATCATCTTGCGATTAAGCTTACCTGTCATATTTGCTTACGCAGTATCGTGCGAAAAACATAGAGTTTTTGGTAATGACCATTTTTGGACTTTGTACTTTTATCGCATCTACGTCTTCATGAACTTGTCCTGTCTCCTGATTTCGTATATTTATATTCACAAGACACAACAGCAGCACATAAACCACTAAAAGCAAGAAGCGAAAAAGCGCTTACTATACTCCAAAGACTTCCGGCGATGGCAACACCACTGCGATCTGGGGTAGTAAACGACATTGTCGCCCCACCTAAATCTTTAGTTATCGATTCGGAGCCAAGAAATGGAATAGCGATGATTAGCAATATCGTAACTAAGAACAACAGGTAACTTGATATACAAATCAGCCGCGTTGCCAACAATAGAGGTTTTAGGTTCTCCGATTTTAAATTTGAGTATGGATAAAATTTCATTAAAACTCCTTTTTAGTTTAAAACTCATAATTTCTCTTACTTTGTTTAAGTCAAAGTATGCATAAGGTATGTTTATATTTTGTTATTAACAATAAGGAGTTTATAAAAAATAGGCAAATGTAAAATGTCTATATGAAGAGATAAAAGTGTGCACTTTCAGTCAGTAAACACGTTGCCAGTTAAGGTACTTCTCATGGGCTAAAGCAAGCATTGGCATATCTTCGACTGTATCGCCGTAGGCATAAATGGTTTTAAAGTCAGACAAATCTACTTTTCGTTTAATGGCACTGACTTTATTCTCCAGGCTGCAGTCACCTGACACATAACGCCCTGTTAATTTACTATTTTTTATTTCCAATTCGCTGCATACCCATTTAATGTCTAGTGAACGGCACCAGCAGGAAAGGTAAGGGTCTAATGAAGCAGACACCACATAAACTTCGTCTCCTTGAGATTTGTGCCATTCAATTTTTGATAGAGCTTCTGCTCTTATAATGCCAGGTAGATATTGCTCGGAGAAACTACGGGCTAATCTTCTAATGTCCGCTGCGGAGCGATTCCAGAACACGATTCTAGATAACACAGGTCGCGTCTTTGACGGTTTAAGTAGCCCAAGTTTATACAGTGCAATAAACGGAGAAGCTACTAGCAACGTAATCATCATCCGGCGTTTGGGCGTAACGTAGAACAGGAACTTAGTATAAGTATCCTGCTCTGTTATTGTTCCGTCAAAATCGAAAAGTGCGAGGTTCATTAAAAGCTATAATTAACTGGCTTTATCGCACTTCGGGATAGCATTAATATTACGCTGAACGTCGGTTTCTAATTTAGTGACATCCATATCCTCAAGAAACAAGAAGAAATTCTCGGCGTCTTGAGTTTTTAAATAGACATTCAGCTCTGAATTACCCCAGGAAAACTCATTATTACGACAGGCAGAAACCAACCTTACATTCATACTTCCAGCGCCCCCTTTCTCATTATTCTTTCGATAGTCTTTTACCGTTTGTTGCCCTTTAGCCATTGTTTGCGCATCTTCTTTGGATAGCTGCATGATCATTATTTTTTCGTTGTCTTGAACATCTTCTTTTAAACTATCAGGAACCGAGTAATCGTCGTTAACTATTACTGGAAAGTGATATTCAAAACTGACATTGGGCTCGTCTGCTCGGAAACTAAAATCTATAACAATATCCCCATCCCGTACATTAACACCGTCCGGAGCTACAACGGCAACAACCAATTGCTGCGGATCGGTCTCTAAAGGATTTAGCTTCATCATCTTAATCATGGTACTGAGTGGAATGTTCGTGCATGAGGCAACTAGGATTAGCGTACTGGCTAATAAAATTATTTTTAATTTATTCACGATGAGTCCTTTATCGGTATAGCTTGTTAAATTAAATTCATTTTTGTTATGAAAATGTATATTTCGCAAGTAGCAGACTGCCAACGTGCGTCAAAGTTCCAAAAGTCGTGAGAAAGGCTCGGGTGAGAACATGTCATGCAGCTGTAAACTAGGGAGCTAGGTTGCGTTTGACATGGACGTCAAACTACACCAGTTCGTAGAATAGGGTTATTTCACTAAACTAAGAGCGACAAATTTTTCCGCCAATAAACCAACCAAGCCAGCAGGTAAATGCGTAAAAAATTGGAAGAGGAATAAGAAGCAGCATACCGAAGCCAATAATGGCACCGCCACCATTGTATGTATAAGTTAGTGATTCGTAGTACAAAGCGCCGTAGGCAAGCACAGTGATGATCAATGCTGCGGTGCTTGCGCCCCAAAGGCTGCCCGCCGCAACCTGATGCCTATACAGAAACCCCACTAGGCTAATTGTAATAAAAGGCAGTCCAGGCATTATGCCCAAGTAGAAAATTGAATTTCTGCCACCAACCCATCCATAAGTCAGCAATGAGAGCGCAACGCCCAACAAGGCGATGACAATTAACAGTCGCTTTATATTTTTAGGGGTCTTGTCCATGTTCTGCTCCTATGCCTCTTTTGCGTTTTGCCAAAGGGCTTCAAGCTCTTCCAAATTGCAATTATTAGGGTGCTTACCCTGCTCGCTAAGGCTTTGCTCTATGTGCTGAAATCTGGTTTTGAATTTCTCGTTAGCACGTTGCAATGCGGCTTCGGGGTTTACTTGTTTGTGGCGGGCTAAGTTCACTACGGCAAACAACAGGTCGCCAATTTCTTCTTCAATGTGGTCTTGCCCGATGGCTTCTTTTACTTCCTGAATTTCTTCATCCACTTTAGCGTAAACAGGTTCAGCTTCCGTCCAGTCAAAGCCAACAGATGCTGCTCGTTTTTGCAATTTAGCAGCTTTTAAAATACTGGGTAGCTGACTAGGAATGTCATCAAACACCGATCCTTTGGCGTCTTTCTTTGTACGCTCCTGCTGTTTTATCTGCTCCCACTGAGCTTTAATTTCAGCGTCAGACAAATTCCGTTCCGCGTCAGTGCCAAACACATGCGGGTGTCGGCTTATCAACTTTTCAGCCGTGTGCGCGGCTATGTCGTCCAACTCAAACTGCTGTTCTTCTTGCGCTAACTGGGCGTAGAACACCACTTGAAACAGCAAGTCACCCAGTTCGTCCTTTATCGACTGCCAGTTTCCCGACTGAATGGCATCCACCACTTCGTAGGTTTCCTCAATGGTGTAAGGAATTAACGAGGTCATGTTCTGCTTTAAATCCCAGGGGCAGCCGCCTTCGGGGTCGCGTAGCCGAGTCATCACCTGTTGCAGTTGTTGCATGCCTTTCACTGAGGTACCTCTACTGTTGTGCTTGCTAATGTTTTAAATGGCTAATGTTTCAACGTAATGCGCTGGATCTGCTCAACCCCGTGTACCTGGCGCAACCGGTCCATAATGCGGTTGAGCGCGTCGCTGTCTTTAACTGTTAAGGTCAACACCACTGTGGCAGACTGAGAGGTAGCGTCGCTTTCGCTATCCATCTGCGCCACTGCCGCCTTCTCGTTCGACAACACACTGGTAATATCATGCAGCAATCCATTGCGGTCTAACGCCGACACTCGCAGGCTGGCACGGTATTCCTGTTTAGAATGCCCCGACCAGGACACGTCAATGCCACGCTCCGGATGCTGATGTAATAAATGCTGTAGCTGATCACAGTCACTGTGGTGCACAGACACCCCTCGCCCTTGAGTAATAAAACCGGTAATAGACTCTCCGGGTAAAGGTTCACAACAATTGGCAAAGTGCATCATCAGGTTGCCTATGCCCTCGACCGTTATATCCGACTTCGGTGTTTTCGGTAGTTGCTTAGCTTTGCGTCGCTTAGTTAAACGCTCAACCTTTTCAACCTCAGTTTCCTGTGGTTTCAGGAAGTTCACCACCTGATGAAGGCGCACGTCACCGGCACCAATGGCGGCTAATAAATCCTCCAGCGTGGGCACATTAAAACGCTCAACCGCTTTGCTAGCGTCCTGCACATGCAGTTGATGCTTCTGCAGTTCATTTTCCAGCAGCTCTTTGCCAGCATGTAGATTTTTATCGCGGTCTTCTTTTTTAAAGTAGGTATGAACCTTCGCCCGTGCCCGTGAGGAATGCAAATATCCCAGTTGTGGGTTTAGCCAATCACGTCGCGGCTGTGCGCTTTTTTGGGTCAATATTTCTACCCTATCACCGTTTTGCAGCTGATAGGTAAAAGGAACAATACGACCGTCAATTTTAGCGCCAATGCACTTATGACCCACCTGACTGTGAATGTAGTAAGCAAAATCCAGCGGTGTGGAGCCCATGGGCAAATCCACCACTTCGCCTTTCGGGGTAAACACATAGACGCGGTCTTCAAACACCTGAGAACGTATTTCGTCCACCAGAGTCTCGCTGCCAGCCATGTCTTCGTGCCAGGCCAGTAGCTTACGTAACCAGGCTATCTTATCTTCAAAGCCGTGCCGTTTACCGGCCGCTGCGCCTTCTTTGTACATCCAGTGTGCGGCAACGCCCAGCTCGGCGTCGTCGTGCATGTCGTGCGAACGTATCTGAATTTCAACATTTTTATGCTCGGGGCCAATAACCACCGTATGAATAGACTGATAACCGTTTGGCTTTGGCGTTGCCACGTAGTCATCAAACTCGGACGCAATATGCCGCCAGCGCGAATGCACCACGCCTAAGGCTGCGTAACAGTCTTTCAGGTTATGCGTCAGAATACGTACAGCGCGAATGTCGAACAACTGATCAAACTGCAGATGCTTTTTCTGCATTTTGCGCCAGATGGAGTAAATATGTTTTGGACGGCCGTATACATCCGCTTCTATTCCCTGCTGCTTCAACGATTCCTGCAGATCGGACACAAAATTATCAATATAATGCTCGCGGTCGGTTCTGCGCTCATGCAAATGCTTAGCAATGGTTTTATAGGTATTGGGATGCAAGTAACGGAAAGAGATATCTTCCAATTCCCACTTTAATTGACCGATACCTAACCGATTGGCCAATGGCGCGTATATTTCTGCGCATTCTTTGGCGGCCAGTACCCGAGTTTCTTCGTCAGCGTTTTTTACTTCACGTAAGTAACAAATACGTTCTGCCAATTTTATCAGCACAGCTCGAACATCTTCCACCATCGATAGCAGCATTCGTCGTACGTTGTCGATTTGACCACCATCGGGCTGACCGTGCTGAAAATGTTGCAAGTCACCAATGCTCTGCATTTGCTGCACATTACGCAGCAACACAATCAAGGTTTTTGACTGCTTGCCTTCCAGTTTGTCTAAATTGAGTTTGCCCGCTTCCAGCAATGGCATGTACAAAGCTGCCAACAAAGATTCAGCATCGAGCTTCAATGGAGCCAGTATCTCCACCATTTCCTGGCCTTTTAACAGCGCTTCAGCTTCCTCAGGAAACTGCTGCTTTAGCTGCTCTAAAGTATTTTCTAATGGTTCAGGATCACTCACAGCGTTCAGCCAATGCTGTTCACTGTCTTTGTATTTGGGATCATCCACGTGGGTACTGCGTACATGGACCATGACTTACGACGCTCGCTCCAGACAAACCATGGTTTCAATGTGATGCGTTTGCGGAAACATGTCAACTGTGCAGAGCTTAGTTATGCGGTAGTCGGAGCTCTTCATGGCCTTTATGTCCCGTGCCAGAGTATCAGGGGCGCAAGAAACGTACAGAATACGTTCAGGCTTATGCTCGGGTTTCAGTTTCTGCAGCAATTTGACGACACCTTCTGCCCCCGGACGGGCAGGATCTAAACACCATAAATCGGCCGGCTCCTCGAGTTCAGATGCTGTTATATGACTTAAGTCGGCACTTAATGACGTCAAGTTATTCAGTCCGTTGCTCTGAGCATTAGTTCGCGTTTGCTCTGCCATTCGATAAACACCTTCCACAGCTAATACAGACTTCGAGCGACGAGCCAACGGTACGCTGAAATTACCAATACCAGCGAAAAAGTCATACACGCGCTGGTTTTCCCCCGGGCTAAGCCAGTCCATGGCTTGCTGCACCATAAGCTGATTCATACCGCTATTAACTTGCAAAAAGTCACCAGGTTGAAAGTACAGTTTGTCACCGTCAATACTGGTATCAAACGGCATAGACGTCTCACCTACAGGCTTTAATTCAGTCTCGTTTTGTAACCAAATATCGGGTTCATTAGTCGCCTGCCAAGCTTCTAACGCCTGCACAGCATCTCGCGTCAAACGTTCTGTCACACGCAGTAAAATAACGGGTTTATTGGTGTTAATAGCCTCTATGTGGCCTAGTTTGCTCGCTACCGAAGCAATATTGAGCAAAGGGTACAAAGCATTCACGGCTTCCAATAAGCGATCATCGGCAACCAGACAATCCTGTATTGCAACAATATTATGACTTTGCGACTCGCGGAAACCAATCAGCAGTTTCTGCTCTTTGCCCAGCCAGCGGGTGGCTAATCTTACCCTGCGACGATAACGGGTGGATTTACTCACTAACGGAGATTGCCATGGCAGGCTTTCTTCAGTTGGTTCAAATACCCCAAACTTCTGGAACAACTCTTCGACAACTTGCTGCTTATGGGCCCGTTGCTTTTGTTCGTCTAAATGCTGGAAGTCGCAGCCACCACAGCGCTCATAGTATGGACAGGGAGCTTCGCGGCGGTCGCTGCTCGGCTCAAGAATTCGCTCTAAAGTCCCGCTGTGTTTACCTACCGTTTTATACTGAATAACTTCGCCCGGCAAAGCGCCCATAATAAAGCGCGTCGCCTGGCCTTTTCCCGTGCCACGGATTACCGCCCGCGCCTGATGGTCCAGCGCCGACACCTCTGCTTTTAGGGTTTTGCTGATCGCTTTATTGCGCTTTTGCGGTTTGAAAAATTGCGCCATGGTTGTTTTGCTTCACCTAATTTTTAATTGACTCAGTTTCTAAAATGACGGTCGCTACAGCGTAATGTTTTTCGTCGCTAATGGATAAGTGGCTACCACTAATCCCCTGTTCTTTCACCCATTGTGCGGCCGTGTCGGTGAAGTGCCACTCGGGTTTGCCATAGCTATCGTGAACAACCTTCATATGTTGAAAGGACAATCCAGCCGAAATACCACGTCCAAACGCTTTAGCACAGGCCTCTTTAGCCGCAAAACGCTTTGCCAGGAACGCTGCCGGATCCGTTGATAAGTCCATTTCCTTTTGTTCGTCCGGTGTCAGAACCCGTTTTATCAGGCTATTACCGCGGGATAACGAATGTTCTATCCGGGCTACTTCAACAATATCCGTCCCTAAGCCCCAGATAGCCATTAACGTGCCTTATCCAAAATATCACGCATATCGCGCACCGCCTTATCCAGACCAACCAATACCGCCCGGGCGATAATTGAATGGCCAATATTAAGTTCACAAATATATGGAATTTGCGCCACCTCGTGCGTGTTATGGTAGTGCAGGCCATGACCTGCGTTTACCTGCAGGCCTATAGAGTGGGCGTACTCCGCGGCTTCCATTAAACGCGCGAGCTCTTCAGTACGATGCTCATCAGTTTCGGCCTCTGCGTATTGACCTGTGTGCAGCTCAATAATGGGGGCGCCTGCGGTTTTGGCGGCATCTATTTGCTGGTGGTTGGCGTCAATAAACAACGACACCTGTATGCCGGCATCACTTAAGCGGCGGGTCGCAGTGGTAATAGCATCTAACTGACCAGCAACATTCAGTCCGCCTTCTGTGGTTAACTCTTCGCGTTTCTCCGGCACCAGACAGCTATAAGCAGGCCGAGTCTTCTCGGCAATATCGAGCATTTCTGAGGTTACAGCCATTTCTAAGTTCATGGGTACATTCAGCGTTTGTTTAAGCATCGCCACATCGCGATCAGTAATGTGACGACGATCCTCACGCAAATGAATAGTAATACCATCGGCTCCAGCCTGCTCAGCAATGGCAGCAGCAGCGACTGGGTCTGGATACCGCACGCCCCGTGCATTACGCAACGTGGCCACGTGGTCAATATTAACGCCAAGGCGCACACTTTTCATTATTCAGCTCCTTTCGTTCTTCGGTTGCCGTGGGTATTGCTTCGAAATAATTCACGACTACGCAGTGGTTTTTCTCCTAAATAAACCGATAAAGCATCGCGCATAATATATTTTAGCTGTCTTAAACGGCTTTCGTCGTCAACGTCCCAGGCGGCTAGTTTATTGATGTCAGCCACCGAATACGCTCGTTGTTGATCGTCTCGGGCTTGTGTGACAAAGCCGTGGTCGGGAATAAAATAACACCATTCAAAATCAGTAAGTGCATCACCGTTATCCGCATCGTAATGCCAATCGAAGGCAGCACCTAAGTGTTGCAATAATTGCCATTCAAATTGACGTAATGCAGGTTCTACGCGCTCGCTGGCAATCATGCTTTGCAATGCTGAAAAGTAGCTTTGAAAAAGCTCGGGGGCTTCAGCTTCTGCGGGGACAACCCGTTGAATGAGTTCGTTAAGGTAGAAACCACTATAGAGTTTCTCGCCTTGTAACAGTAGCTTTTGACTTGTCTGCGCTGGTTCCAGCAACGTTAAGGTCTTTAAATCACCACGCCCCCGAAACTCCGTCAGCAACAGCATAAAGGGCTGAGTCAATCCCCGCCAGGGGCTTTTGGGCCGTTTTGCGCCTTTAGCTATAACTCGAACCCGTCCGTTATCCTCAGTGAACAGATCCAATATCAGACTGGTTTCCTGATAATCCCAACGATGCAACACCAGTGCCCGCTGCGCCACTGATTAGTCCTCGCGATAACCCAGACTTTTCAGTGCCCGTTCGTCGTCTGACCAACCGGATTTAACTTTCACCCAAAGTTTTACCATTACTTTATTGTCCAACAGCTTTTCTATATCGCGACGGGCTTCTGTACCAATAGTTTTCAGTTTACTACCACCTTGCCCAATGACCATACGCTTCTGTGCTTCGCGCTCAACCAGTATCAACGCATGAATATGATGAGTGCCTTTTTCTGACTGCCCAAACTGTTCTATCTCTACGGTAGTTTCATAAGGTAGTTCTTCGCCGGTAAAGCGCATGAGCTTTTCACGAATAATTTCAGCGGCCATAAAACGCACCGAGCGGTCAGTGACGTAGTCTTCCGGATAATAGTGATAACCAGGTTGTAAATGGCTCCGCACAATCTTGCGTAATTCGTCCAGATTATCACCATGAGTTGCAGAGATTGGCAAAATAGCAGCAAATTGATGCTGTTCATTTAGCCACTGTAGGTGCGGCAGCAGCTTTTCTTTGTCTTTTATTTGATCTACTTTGTTAACCAACAACACTACCGGGCCTTTAGTGCGCTGAATTTTTTCCAGCACCATTTTGTCGTCTTCCTGCCACTTAAGACTGTCCACCACAAACAACACCAAGTCGACGTCTTTTAACGCTGAAGATGCAGTCTGGTTCATCACTCGATTAATCGCCCGCGGTTCCTCTTTATGCATACCTGGTGTGTCAACATACACCGCCTGACAGTCGCCATCGGTATCAACACCTAATATGCGGTGGCGGGTCGTTTGAGGTTTATTCGAGGTTATGCTGATTTTCTGACCCAGCAAACGGTTAATCAGTGTCGATTTACCCACGTTTGGACGGCCAACAATGGCAACAAAGCCGCTGTGTTTATTTTCGTCCAGTTCTATATCCAGCGTCATGCGCTCTCCTGCAAATGTTCTAATGCGGCCGTCGCGGCCGCCTGCTCAGCTTTACGCCGGCTGGTACCGGTGCCTTTAAAAGGACTTTCAATACCTTCCACAGAACAGTTCACGGTAAATTGTTGATTATGTGCCTGTCCCTGCGTAGCAATAACGTCGTACTCGGGTAAAGGCTTTTGACGCGATTGCAGTAGTTCCTGCAAACGGGTTTTTGGATCTTTCTGGCTAGTACCAGGTTCAATTTGCGTCAGCTGGGGTTCAAACCAGTTAAGAATAACCTGACGAATGATATCTATATCGCTGTCCAAATAGATGGCACCAATAATGGCCTCAACGGCATCTGCCAGAATAGACTCACGACGGTAACCGCCGCTTTTTAGTTCGCCCTGACCCAATGATAAGAAATCACCAAGCCCCATCTTTTTTCCAAGCTTAGCCAAGGAGCGTCCACAGACAATAGCCGCGCGCATGCGGCTTAAATCGCCTTCAGCCACTGTCGGAAATTTTTGATACAAAGCCTCAGCTATCACCAATCCCAAAATCGAGTCACCTAAAAATTCCAAGCGCTCATTATGAGTTGATGACGCACTGCGATGGGTCATCGCCTGTCGCAGTAGCTCCTTCTTTGCAAAGCTATGACCAACAATTTTTTCTAGTTCTGTTAAAGGTGGTTTGGGTAAACTCACTCAATACTCCCTAGCCTTTCAAATCGAACTCCGGTAGGAACCCATGTCGGCAACCAACTGTCGCGACTGCGGTCCATTTCAAAACTCATCCAGATGAAAACCGCTTCACCAACCAACAAGTCTTCATCAACAAAGCCCCAGTAACGGCTGTCACGCGAATTATCCCGATTGTCACCCATAGCAAAATAATAGCCTTCAGGAACAACCCATTCGTCTTGTCGTGTACCTGGCTGATCAAAGTACATCATGGTACGGGGTGCCACACTAGGATCAATAAGAATATCGTGACTAATGCCGCGTAAATCTTCATTGTAGGTTCGTAACGGCGAGGAACCCGAAAAGTACTTGCCGTCCTCTTTTAATTTGGTAGCCACCACTTTCATTTCTTCGCAGTCTTTTTGACCGATGGCGCACGCAGGCTGAATGTACAAGGATTTATTACGATAAATAATACGATCACCCGGTAAACCCACGATACGCTTAATGTAGTCAATATTTGGCTCTAACGGGTATTTGAATACTGCCACATCGCCACGATCGGGCTTTGATGTCTCGATAATGGTTTCCTGGAAAACGGGATCCTTAATACCATAAGCGTATTTTTCAACCAAAATAAAGTCACCTTTCAACAAGGTTGGCATCATTGAACCGGACGGTATCTGGAAAGGCTCGTACAATACTGTGCGCACTACCAATACCAAAGCGATAACCGGGAAAATGGATTCACTCAGCTCCATTAGTTTAGGCTGAGGTGCCAGTCTTTCAGCTTGTTCGTCCGTTAAAGCACGGGTTGTTTTATTTTCTACCTCTGAAATAACAGCTTTACGTTTTGGCTTTAAAACCATCACATCGTAAAGCCATAACAAACCAGAAGTAATAGTAATAACGGTTAAAATAATTGAAAAATAATTGGCCATTTCCTATTTGCCCACTTTTAAAACCGCAAGGAAGGCTTCCTGAGGTACTTCGACGTTACCCAGGTTCTTCATGCGCTTTTTACCCTCTTTTTGTTTTTGTAAAAGCTTTTTCTTACGACTAATATCGCCGCCATAACACTTAGCCGTTACGTTTTTACGTAGCTGCTTGACTGTTGAGCGCGCAATAACATGGTTGCCAATAGTCGCCTGAATGGCAATATCAAACATTTGTCGTGGAATTAGCTCACGCATTTTATCAACTAGCATACGGCCTCGCCCTTCAGCATGATCCCGGTGTGTGATCATCGCCAGAGCATCGACCCGGTCGCCGTTAATCAATATGTCGACACGAACCATGTCCGCGGGTTCAAATTTTTTGAACTGATAATCTAAAGACGCATAACCACGGCTGGTGGATTTTAAACGGTCAAAAAAGTCCATAACAACTTCGGCCATTGGCAGTTCGTAGGTTACCGCAACTTGTTTTCCGTGGTAAGCCATAGCCGTTTGCACACCGCGCTTATCGACACATAGAGTAATGACATTACCTAAAAACTCCTGCGGCACCAAAATATTGGCTTCCACAATGGGCTCGTAAATAGTTTCAATGTCATTCACCGGTGGTAAATTCACTGGGTTATCCACTTTTACCATACTGCCGTCTGTTTTCTCTACTTCATAAACAACGGTTGGTGCGGTAGTAATCAGGTCGATATCGTACTCACGCTCCAGTCGCTCCTGAATAATTTCCATGTGCAGCATACCCAGAAAGCCGCACCGGAAACCAAAGCCAAGCGCGGCAGAATTTTCAGGTTCATAGAAAAGCGAGGCATCATTTAATGACAATTTACCTAACGCATCACGGAACGACTCGTAATCCTCTGAGCTTATTGGAAACATGCCCGCATAAACCTGAGGTTTTACTTTTTTAAAGCCCGGTACCGGCTCTTTTGCTGGATTCTTTGTATTTGTTAGAGTATCGCCGACTGGAGCACCTAAAATATCTTTAATGCCCGAGATAACATAACCCACCTCGCCAGTATGCAAAATACCAGTTTCGTGCGGCTTCGGGTCAAAGTAACCCACTTTATCGATTTGATAGGACTGGCCGGTGGACATCACTGTCATTTTTTCGCCCGCACGCAATGTGCCATTACGTACGCGAACCAAAGAGACAACCCCCTGATAGTTATCAAACCATGAGTCGATAATCAGTGCTTGTAGCGGCTCTTCTGGCTCACCTTGCGGTGGCGGAATTTGACGAACAATGCGCTCCAGCACATCGTCAATGCCCAAACCGGTTTTCGCTGAGCATTGAACCGCGTCCACGGCTTCAATACCAACAATGTCTTCTATCTCTTGCGCAACACCCATAGCATCGGCTTGTGGCAAGTCAATTTTATTAAGAACAGGAACGACTTCCAAATCCATTTCAATGGCGGTATAGCAATTAGCCAGAGTCTGGGCTTCAACACCCTGCGCAGCATCGACGACCAGCAGCGCACCTTCACAACCAGCCAATGAACGTGACACTTCATATGAGAAGTCAACGTGACCAGGGGTATCAATGAAGTTTAATTGGTAAGTTTCGCCGTCTTTTGCCGTGTAATAAAGCGTCACACTTTGTGCTTTTATCGTAATACCACGCTCGCGCTCCAGGTCCATGGAATCAAGCACCTGCTCCGCCATCTCGCGGTCTGTCAGTCCACCGCAATGCTGGATAAGGCGATCCGACAGGGTGGATTTACCGTGGTCGATGTGAGCTATGATCGAGAAGTTACGAATATTACTTTGCTTGAACGCCCTATTCGGCATTGATGATACCTCTGAAAAACTGAATTCTGGAACTTAAAAAATTAGCCCCGATCATACTCATGTTAGCGGCAAGAACAAAGGACTTTATGCCTGCTCAGAGGTTTCAATGCTGAACGTCGGCTGCCACGGTTTCCAGTTTGACCATCGCATTGACCTGAATATCACGTTTGCGGAACCAGTGTTTAAGGCCCCAGAAGGTAATAGCGAAGCCAGTAAAAGACAGTAAAATAACAACACCTTCAGATAAGGTACCCATGTTTTCCAGAAGCACCGCAACAAGCAACAGCATGAGTATAGGTAAGCCGTATAGCACCAAAGCAAAACGGGTTACAGCCGCTTCAGGCACTTCTAACTGCACCTGATCACCGGGAGCAAACGCTTGCTCAGTCAACACGGTAAATTGGGCATTGCGGTCAGCAAACACTTTGCTCAAAATGCCTGCGCCGCAATTAGATACTTGTGCACACCCGGAACAAGCGGTCTTTAGTTCTGTGGTCACAGTAACGCGGTTACCCTCAACCGCTACGACTTCGGCTATTTCTTTCATTATTTCACTTCTGTTGCTATGCGCTGAGCCATCGCTAACGGCACTTGCCCTACTACAGTGACAAGAAAGCCATTGTGACGCATTGAAAACAAGGTTTGCGAAGAAGACAACGCAAGATCAGTCTCCATATCCGGGGTTAATTCGGCAATATAAACGGAATACTCAGTCAGACCATCGGAGAATAGATAGTGATCCACCGGCGTTGCGTCGACTAATAAGTTATGATTTTCCTGACTGATCAATCTAAAGCCTTGAGGGGCCCATAAGGGCTCAACGGCATAATGAGTTGGTTTCTCTACTCTAAGTTCGTTAAGCAAAGGCGGCATCTCAATATTTTCGATTTCCGCAATAATTTCCGGTTCCGAGCTTCGAACAGACAAACTGGTGAGTTGCATCTGCTCAACAATATTGCCGGATTGGTTCAGAATGATCATTTTTAACGGCATACCATTTTTACGATCAATCCATAACGCGTAGCTGTAGCGTTGGTTGTCTCTGCTTAAAATTCGAATATGCTGAGCGTTGCGACCTAACACTCTTGCTCCGCCGCCAACAGTCACTTGATAACTGTGCTCTAAGCGTTCAAAAGGTTCAGAAAAAGCAGCAGGAAAAATCGCCGTAATGGTATCCGATCTTAGAGAATAGCTGGTTGCAGAACTATTAAAATGAGCAACACGATCATTGACCCTTAAAATTCGAAAGTCCGGGCCATTCATTTGGATCAACAGTTCAGTACTTCCAACTTCCGAATCGTTGCCCTGAAACCATTGATAAGGTTCTATTTGATCACCATGCACATGAACAAGAGACGCCTCAAAATTCAACGTTGTTAAGGCTTCAGCCATACGGTTAAACCAGTCAGCACCATTGTCTGTTTGTTCATTATTTTGCTGGGCACTAACTGTAAACGTTCCTGAAAATAGAATCACGCCACATAAAACAAACCGGCACAACCGAGTTATCATAACCTTAATTACCTTTGTTGAGCTCCTGCTCTGGTCGCTCTACTTTTTCAACGTCTTCAACTTTTTGCTGAAGCATTAATTGTTGCTGATGATCAATAATGTACGACTGAACCTGACGGCGACGTTGCTGATCACTCACTTGTGACATTGGTTCCACACGATTCAAACTTACTGGCTCGCGACCACCACCAATCGGATTAGTCAAAAGCGCCGACTCCATACTGCCACCTTCAGACGTATTTGGCTGCTGATAAGTTTGAACTGTCATTACAGCAACAACGGCAACACTGGCGGCCACAGCAACTTTTGCAAAAGGCTGAAACCAGCGAGATGCTGCTTTATTTTGGCTTTTAGAGCGACCAAAACCAGGCTTTACAACATTCGATTCCTGACTGATGCTCATGCTGACTCGTTCACTAATATCAAGACTGATATCACTGTTTAAGTCATCTTTTATCGCTGCTCGAATGACACTGTAACGATGCCACTCTTGCTTTGCCTGTTCATCATCCAGTAGCGCTTTAATTTCATCAGCATTGATGATCTGGTCATCAAACAGCGCGGATGTTGATTCTGATTTACTTCGAGACATATCTGCCCCTCTTTAGTTTACCCTTCCAGCAACGGTCGGAGTTGATTATCTATTGCTTCCCGAGCGCGAAAGATGCGAGAGCGGACAGTCCCTATGGGGCAATCCATTTCTAGCGCAATTTCCTCGTAACCGAGACCTTCAATTTCCCTTAACGTAATTGCCCGACGTAAATCATCGGGTAATTCATCAATTGTTTTTAACACCACATCTCTGATCTCATCTGACAGCATTTGCCGTTCCGGAGAAGCGCTGTCTCTCAGTGCGCCAGCTCCTTCATAAAACTCTGCGTCTTCTGCATCGATGTCCGATGCCGGCGGCTTTCTACCCTGCGAAACCAAATGGTTTTTCGCTGTGTTAACCGCAATTCGGTACAGCCAAGTATAAAAGGCACTGTCACCACGGAAGTTCGGTAGCGCCCGATACGCCTTTATAAAGGCTTCCTGCGCAATATCCGGTACATCACCCTGTTGTTTGACATAACGTGATATCAAACTCATGACTTTGTGCTGATACTTTTTTACCAGCAGATCAAAAGCCCGGTTATCACCTTGCTGTACTCTTTCGACCAGTTGTTGGTCACTCACCTGTTCGCTCATCCGAGCCTGTTCTCCCTTAAACCAGGAACTGCTGGAACTGGCGGCCCGTCCTGTGTGTTACTGACTGTGACAGAGCCGCATGTAAAAAGTTCGCAAAAATATCGCCAAATGCGTAAAATCATTCAAAATTCACATTGAGTACTTTATGGAACCTGCTGCAAATTATCAATGCGATGTACTGATTATTGGTTCGGGGGCCGCTGGTTTAACTACCGCTTTGCAACTAGCCGATGACTTAAACGTTATAGTGCTAAGTAAAGGCCCGCTGACTGAAGGCTCTACTTTTTATGCACAAGGCGGCATAGCCGCAGTGTTCGATGAAAATGACAGCATCGAAAGCCATATTGAAGACACCTTAGTGGCCGGAGCCGGTCTTTGTGATCCCGAAGCAGTAAAGTTTACCACAGAAAACGCCCGCGCAAGTTTGCAATGGCTGATTGACGCAGGCGTTGGCTTTGACCAGGTAAAGTCTAAAGACGACAGCCCGGCCTACCACCTGAACCGCGAAGGTGGCCACAGCCACCGCAGAATTTTGCACGCGGCCGATGCAACCGGTAAAGCCGTACAAACCACACTTCAGAAAAAAGCACTAGAACATCCCAATATTCACGTGCTGGAACGTTACAACGCAGTCGATCTAATTACCGGATCTCGTATTGGCAAAGCTGACGGTTGTTACGGTGCCTATGTATGGAGCCGCCAAAACGAACGTGTTGAGACGGTAGCAGCCGGTTCGGTTGTTTTAGCAACCGGCGGCGCGAGCAAGGTTTATCAATACACCAGCAACCCGGATATTGCCAGCGGCGATGGTATAGCCATGGCCTGGCGGGCCGGCTGTAGCGTTGCGAATATGGAATTTAATCAGTTTCACCCAACCTGCTTGTTTCATCCTAACGCCCAAAGCTTCCTGCTGACCGAAGCGTTGCGTGGTGAAGGCGCGTTGCTGAAGCGTCCGGATGGCAGTCGCTTTATGCCTAATTTCCACGAGCAGGCCGAACTCGCCCCCCGCGACGTGGTTGCCCGGGCAATAGACTATGAAATGAAGCGTCTTGGTGCAGATTGCATGTATCTGGATATTTCTCATAAATCCAAAGCGTTTATCCAGCAGCACTTCCCGACTATTATGGAAAAATGTCTTTCGCTAGGGATTGATATCAGTAAAGAGCCAATGCCGGTCGTCCCTGCGGCTCATTACACCTGTGGCGGCGTAAAAACCGATATGAATGCAGCTACCGACTTAGCCAACCTTTATGCCGTTGGCGAAGTGGCTTGCACCGGCCTGCACGGCGCTAACCGTATGGCCAGCAATTCCTTATTGGAATGTTTGGTATTTGCCCGTGCTGCGGCCAAGGATATTTTATCGAAACGCCCACATCAAGAAGCCCTGAGCCATTTACCTGGCTGGGATGAAAGTCAGGTAGGTAACTCTGATGAAGAAGTAATTATTCAGCATAACTGGCATGAACTGCGCCTTTTTATGTGGGACTACGTTGGCATAGTACGCACCACTAAACGTTTGGAGCGCGCCTTGCACCGTATTGAATTATTACAGCGTGAAATTCATGAATACTATTCGAATTTTCGGGTCAGCAATAATTTGCTGGAATTGCGTAATTTGGTGCAAGTATCAGAGCTCATTGTAAAAAGTGCCATGAGCCGTAAGGAGAGTCGCGGCTTACACTACACGCTGGACTACCCAGACACCTTAACGGAAACCCAGCCTACGGTGCTCAGTCCAGTACGTTAAGCCCCCGATGTTTGTTGTAGTTGGCGCCGCAGCTTTAATTGTTGCGCCAACGGCAGCTGAAACCACCATACCCACAGCCAATGACGCTTCTCTCTGCCATTTTCGGTTTGTCGCGTTAACGGCAATAAAACCACAATGCTGCGAACAACCAACGCTTTATTAAAAAATTGCCAACGTTGCTGCTGCCACCACCAATAACGCCCACATCCAGAAACAGAAAGTGTCCCCTTAGGTCGCTGCAGGCGAAAGAAAATTTCGGGGTTCACACCTTAACGCGCGACAACATAAACTGAACCATAGCCGCCAATTCTTCGTCTTCGCACTTTTGATGACCCATAAACCAGGCAAAAAGATCCGGATCGTCACAAGTTACCAACCGGCGGAAAACTGCTTTTTGCTCTTCCGTCAGCTCGTCATAAGCCTGATCAACAAAAGGTTCAAACAGTACATCCAACTCCAGCATGCCCCGACGGCAGGCCCAACGTAAACGACGCTTGTCTTTTAATACTTCTTCCGATTGTTTTAACGGCAACATAAAATCTCCGCAGCAACTGCCCTTGTAATTCTATAAAGTGCCCTAATATTACCACGTAAGCCATTTAATAAGGAGTCATTGTGGTTGAGTTAACGCAGCATTTTAGTGACGCAAATTTGGACAGCCTTTCCGTTCAGCTGACGGATTATGGTATCCTGTCGGTATCTGGCGAAGATGCTGACAGTTTTTTGCAGGGTCAACTGACATGTGATTTACGCAAACTCGACCAAAATAATTGGTTATATGGCGCACATTGCGATCAAACCGGAAAGGCTTTTAGCACGTTTTGGCTTTGCCGTGAGTCGGATAGCGTATTTTTAATTATGCATCGCAGCGCGATTCAAGGCTCTTTAGCACAATTAAAAAAATACGGTGTCTTTAGTAAAGTCAGTATTGAAGATGTTAGCGACGACTGGAACATTGCCGGTGTTTTTGGCACCAAAGCAGCCAGCGTGGCAGCAGAATTTGATGGCCGGGTAATACAGGTAGGGAGTCATCCCGACCAATATCTGTTACTCAGCCAACAACCAATTTCTACGGATTATCCGCAACCCTACTGGGATGCGTTGGAAATTGAGCGGGTTCGTCCACAACTAACGTCTGAAAACAGCCAGGCGTTCGTTCCGCAAATGATGAATTTGCAGGCGTGGGATGGAATCAGTTTTGACAAAGGATGTTATATCGGCCAGGAGACTATTGCCCGAATGAAGTATTTGGGCAAACAGAAACGGGCACTCTTTCGTTTATCCGGTGAAGTAACGGCTCAAGTTACTGCGGGTACACAATTAGAGAAAGCCATTGGCGATAACTGGCGTCGTGCAGGTACGGTCATTATGGCAGTGAACCGCACCGACACCCATGTGGACTTATTAGCTGTTTTACCCAGTGACATAGACACTGACACAGCTATACGAGTTCGGGATGACGACGCAAGTCTCTTGGAAATACACTCACTGCCTTATCAATTAGGTTAAATTTATGAGCGAAACCATTGCACCAAACAAAGTCGTGGCTATTAACTATGCCGTTAAAACGGAAGATGGCCAGACCCTGGACGAGTCTAAAGATGGCAGCCCGCTGAACTTCATCCACGGTCGTGGCATGCTGATTCCTGGTCTGGAAAATGCGTTGGAAGGCAAATCAGTTGGCGATAGCTTCACTGCAGAAGTTAAACCAGAAGAAGCTTATGGCGAACGTCATGACGGCTTAATCCAAACTGTACCACGCAACCTGTTCGGCGAAAACGAAGTGCAGCCTGGCATGCAGTTCCGTGCAAGTACTGACCAAGGCGAACAGTCAGTTGTTATCGTTGATGTAAAAGACGAAGAAGTGACTGTTGACGGTAACCACCCATTAGCCGGTGTTAACCTGAACTTTGACGTAGAAGTTCTTGAAGTTCGTGACGCGACTGAGCAAGAGCTTGAACACGGTCACGTGCACACTGAAGGCGAAGATCACTAAGCGCTATAGTGTTACGAAAAGTAAAAGAAACCCGGCTGGTTAGCCGGGTTTTTTGTTTTTAACCCAACACATTAAGCAACAATAACGCCACGCTCTAAATCCAGTAGCTGTTGTTTACGATCAAGCCCAGCCGCAAACCCACGTAATGAACCATCCTGCCCGATAACCCGATGACACGGAATCACAATAATAAGCGGATTTTTAGCAATGGCGGTTGCCACAGCTCGCGTTGCGTCGGGTTGATCCAATTCATCGGCAACCTGTTGATAACTCAACGTAGTACCGACTGGAATTCGTTGCAGCACCGATAATACTTTCTTCTGAAAATCGGTTACCTGGGGCCTCAGTGGTAAATCGAAGTGGTAGTTAGAATTACTGAAATACGCCTGAATTTGATGGGTAACAGCCTGAAGCACGTCGTTTTTTGGGTTGCTCTCGAACAGGCTCATATCAGGGCAATACTTTTGGCCCGAATAGTACAGACCAATAAGGTACTGGTTGTCAGCAACAGCATACATTTTCCCCAACGGGGTCGAAAGTTCAGAATAGTACATACAAACCTCAGCATTGTTGGGGAGCGCCCATAAAAAACGCGCTAACCTTCTATAGAAAATAACTATAGCAGTTAACGCGTTTACTGAACACTTTTTGGCCGGTTATTCAGTCTGCTTTTGGCCGCATATGAGGGAATAATAATACATCACGAATAGAGGCTGAATCGGTTAGCAACATGACCAGGCGATCAATACCAATGCCTTGCCCTGCGGTTGGTGGCATGCCATGTTCTAGCGCAGTCACGTAGTCTTCGTCGTAGAACATCGCTTCGTCATCGCCCGCTTCTTTTTGTTCAACTTGCTCACGGAAACGCTCAGCCTGGTCTTCGGCATCGTTCAACTCAGAGAAACCGTTGGCTAATTCACGCCCCCCTGCGAAAAACTCAAAACGGTCGGTAACGAAAGGATCGTCGTCGTGACGACGCGCCAACGGCGATACTTCTGCCGGATACGCGGTAATAAAAGTGGGCTGGATTAAGCGATGTTCGGCAACCGTCTCAAAAATCTCGATTTGAACTTTACCCAAGCCCCAGGACGGCTTAACGCTAACACCTACTTGTTCAGCTATTTCAGTCGCACTGTTCATGTCATTCAGCTGCTCGGCTTTAACTTCCGGCATGTACTTAATAATCGCTTCCAGAACCGTCATGCGCTCGAATGGCTTGCCGAAATCATAATCGACGCCCTGACTGGTAAACTGGGCAGAACCTAAGACAGATTCCGCCGCCCCGCGCAGCATTTGCTCGGTTAAGTCCATTAAATCGTGATAATCCGCATACGCCCAATAGAACTCCAGCATAGTGAATTCAGGATTATGGCGTGTTGAGAGCCCTTCGTTACGGAAGTTACGGTTAATTTCGAATACTTTCTCAAAGCCGCCGACAACCAAACGCTTCAAATAAAGCTCCGGTGCGATACGCAAAAACAGTTCCATATCCAACGCATTGTGGTGTGTGCTGAACGGACGGGCCGCTGCCCCACCAGGAATCGCCTGCATCATTGGCGTTTCAACTTCCAGGAACTGACGTTCGGTCAAAAAGCGACGAATGTAATCAATAATCTTAGAGCGCGCCATAAAGGTATTGCGAGACTCTTCGTTGGTAATCAGGTCTAAATAACGCTGACGATAACGCATTTCCTGATCGGACAAACCGTGAAATTTATCAGGCAAGGGACGCAGCGCTTTCGTTAGTAAACGCACATCATCAACCTGAACACTTAGCTCACCGGTTCCGGTAATAAATAATGTACCTGAGGCGCCAACGATATCGCCTAGATCCCATTTTTTAAATTCAGTGTTGTAGTAGCCCTCAGGCAGATTATCGCGGGCAACGTAAAGCTGGATTTTTCCGCTCATATCCTGAATGGTGGCAAAGCTTGCCTTACCCATAATGCGGCGGGTCATCATACGACCAGCGACTTTAACGCGAATGCCCTTCTCAGCCAGCTCATCTTTGCTGACGTCGTCGTATTCTGCGTGTAAATCAGCGGCTAAGGAATCCCGACGAAAATCGTTCGGGAATGCGATGCCCTTATCGCGAAGCGCCGACAGTTTCGCCTTTCGTTGCGCGATCTGTTCGTTTACGTCTACTTCAGGTGCTTGCGATTTATCAGTCATTATCGATTTTCCTCTGTCGGGATACTTATATTAAACTTACAGCCCGCTTTTTAAGCTGGCTTCAATAAATGGATCAAGTGCGCCGTCCAGAACGGCCTGGGTGTTACGGTTCTCAACACCCGTACGTAAATCTTTGATGCGAGCATCATCCAGAACGTAAGAACGAATTTGGCTGCCCCAGCCAATATCGGCTTTGGAGTCTTCAAGTGCCTGCTTTTCTTCATTCTGCTTCTGCAATTCAAATTCATACAGTTTCGCTTTCAACTGCTTCATTGCTGAGTCGCGGTTTTTATGCTGCGAACGGTCACTTTGACATTGTACAACAATGCCGGTTGGCTCGTGCGTTAACCGGACCGCTGAATCGGTTCGGTTAACATGCTGACCACCCGCTCCCGATGCTCTATAGGTGTCCACCCGCAAGTCTGACGGATCAATTTCAATATCGATATCGTCGTCCACTTCCGGATAAACAAACACCGATGCAAACGAGGTATGGCGACGATTACCTGAATCAAATGGTGACTTACGCACTAAGCGGTGCACGCCCGTTTCGGTTCGTAACCAACCGTAAGAGTATTCTCCTACCACACGCACTGTCGCCGATTTTATACCAGCCACATCACCTTCTGACAGTTCGGTAATTTCAGCTTTAAAGTCGTGCGCTTCGGCCCAGCGAAGATACATGCGTAATAATATGTTTGCCCAGTCCTGAGCTTCGGTCCCACCGGAACCCGATTGAATATCCAGGTAACAATCGGCTGAGTCGTTGTCTTTTGAAAACATGCGTCGAAACTCTAAACTTTCCAGCTGCTTTAATAAGCCCGACAGTTCTTCCTGAGCTTCGTTGAACGTGTCTTCGTCTTCAGCTTCTACCGCCAAATCGACTAAACCTTCAACGTCGTCTAGCCCTTGCTGCAACTTGTCCAAAGTCTCGACGACTTGCTCCAATGCCGCACGTTCTTTACCTAACGCTTGTGCTTTGGGTGGATCATCCCAAACATTGGGCTGCTCCATTTCCCGGGTGACTTCTTCCAGACGCTCTAACTTAGCATCGTAGTCAAAGATACCCCCTAAGCGCATTGCTACGCTCACGCATATCTTTAATGTTGTTGTAGGTTGCGTTAGTTTCAAACATGCGACTACCTAATTCTGTTAATTCTAAAAGGGGCGTAGTTTAACGTATTGCGCGGATTTGCTCCACCAACAACTGAACGTTTGTGCGTCCGCGGAAGTGATTAAGTTGCGGCTTGTATAAAAGTTCAACAACTGATGCCTGTCGTGTCGGCCATTGTTGTGTATCGACATTAAACGCAATAGCGTCCAGTAACTCACCTTGCGGGTGACGTACCACCAGTTTTAGGTGGCGTTCGCCAACAATACGTTGGTCCACCAACTCAAACTGCCCGTCGAACATTGGCTCAGGGAATTGCTGCCCCCAGGGGCCCGCATTTTGCAGGATATTGACACTGTCCAGTGAAAGCTGCGGTGCGTTTAAATCACCGTCAGACCAAAACACACGTTGCTTTTGCTCTACTGACAACCATTCCGACGCTATTTGCGCAGCAAGTTCTGAAAAACGCGTTAAATTAGCTTTTTTCAGAGTTAAACCAGCTGCCATAGCATGTCCGCCAAATCGTTCCATTATCCCGGGCTCCAGGCTATGAATACGCTCCAGTAAATCTCGCATGTGCAAGCCGCTAACTGAACGCGCAGAACCTTTCAGTATGTCTTCACTGTCATTGGCTAAAGCAATAACCGGCCGGTTCACTTGCTCTTTTACCCGACCCGCAACAATGCCTATAACGCCGGCGTGCCAGTCTGGCTGATACAAAGTGACTAAATCGGGTACCTGCCCCTGATCGAAACGCAGCTTCGCGACAACACTTTCGGCATTCTCACGCATCTCTGCTTCAATGAATTTACGCTGCTGGTTTAAATCGTTGAGCTGCTGCGCTAATTCTTGTGCCCTGGACTCACCAGCTAACAAACATTCAATGCCAAGCCCTATATCGTCTAACCGCCCGGCTGCATTGATTCGGGGGCCAAGCGCAAAACCCAAATCGCTGGCAGCCAGTTGGCTGGCGTCACGGTTTGCTACCGCCAGCAAAGCTCGAATTCCTGGCCTACTCATGCCTTTGCGAATGCGAGCGATGCCTTGCTGCACTAATATCCGATTGTTGTAGTCGAGCGGCACCACATCGGCCACCGTTCCCAACGCAACGAGGTCAAGCCAGTCGGCCAAATTTGGCAAAGACTCAACCCCGTCATCCCGCAGTGCTGAACGCAAAGCCAATAAGACATAAAATGCCACACCGACACCGGCTAAGTGTTTGCTGGGAAAATCACAGCCATTTTGATTTGGATTCACTATCGCATTAGCGGGAGGAAGTTCGGCCGGGGGTAAATGATGGTCGGTGACCAGCACTTTCACTCCCCTGTCACGGGCAACCTTAACTGCCTCGTGCGCGGCAATGCCGTTGTCTACGGTAATAATCAACTCTACATTTTCAGAGGCGAGTTGCTCTACCATAGCCACAGAGAGCCCGTAGCCATCTGTCATTCTGTTGGGCACGCGGTAGCTTACCTGCTGCAAGCCAAAAGCCTTAAGAGCGGATACCATCAGCGCAGAGCTGGTTGCTCCGTCAGCGTCAAAGTCGCCACAAATGCACACTTTTTCTTGATTTTTTAACGCAGATAGAAGCAGATCAACTGCTTTGTTAATATCTTTTAACGACGAAAAATGAACTAAGCCCGACGCTTTTAAACTGAGCTCATCGGCACTGCGCACGCCGCGTCGAGCGTATATTTGCCGCAACAAAGCCGGGATCTGCTGCGGCAAAAAAGTATCGTCTACGACTTGATAACGACGTATTTCATAATCATTCATGAATTACTGCGACTGACCTTTTCTAATTTCCGCAGCGAGCCGTGCTGCAGGCACTGCACCGGGAAGCAAACGGCCGTCAGGTAATACAATAGCGGGAGTACCGGTGACGCCAAACGATTTGCCCAATTGATAATGTTCCGCCACAGGATTCGAACAGCTCGAACTACCACTGTAATTCTCATCTTCTTTAAACGCTGTGATAGCGGCTTTCTTATCATCAGAACACCAAACCGTTTGTAACTGCTGGCCCCCTGTGCTGTTCATGCCGCCACGGGGGAACGCTAAATATTTAATCGTTATCCCCTCAGCATGGTAGCTGTCCATGTTTTCGTGTAAACGCTGACAATAACCACAAGTGGTGTCGGTAAAAACAGTCACTTGATATTTTTCATTTTCAGCCGGGTACACGATCATATCGTCGGTAAAGCCTTTCAGCATTTTCAAACGCACTTTCGCCATTGCGGCTTCGCTTAAGTTTTTAGGCTCACTACCGGTAATATCAAACACATTACCGCTAATCAGTCGTTCACCATCTTTAGACACATAGAACATGCCCTGATTGGTAACCGCTCGAACATAGCCGTCAATTTCTCCAGATTCGGTCGCAAGCACTTCAATGCCTACCTTGTTCAGGTGCCGTGTATCAATTTCACTTTGTCCTGCACTTAAAGCGGAAACACTAAAACTGGCGCTGACCAACCCGACTAAACCAACTACCGACATTAAATTGCGCATAAATACCTCATAAATTAATTGTCCGAACCCTACCCTGTTAACGGTTAAAATGCAATTAGCCGCGGGGGTGATGCTGAGCATGCAAGGCTTGCAGACGCTCGCGTGCAACCTGGGTATAAATCTGTGTCGTGGACAAATCGCTGTGTCCGAGTAATAACTGTAATACGCGTAAATCGGCGCCGTGGTTCAGCAAGTGCGTGGCAAAAGCATGGCGCAAAGTATGCGGTGATAAATGCGCATAAATACCAGCTTCTGCCGCGTAGTGCCGTAACCGGTACCAAAATGCCTGACGCGTTAGTAACGAGCCTCTTTGCGTAACAAATATCCAGGGGCTACTTTTATCCGTTATTGCAGCACGACCGTGCTTCAGGTAATTATCCAGCCATTCAAGCGCTTCTTCACCTAACGGTACCAGGCGTTCTTTATTACCTTTACCCACCACCCTCACTAAGCCTTGTTGGCGGCTTAGCTGATCGTATTGCAAGCGAATGAGCTCCGTTACCCGCAAACCTGTGGCATACAGAACTTCCAGCATGGTTCTGTCGCGCAAGCCAATAGGCGTTTCAGTATCAGGTTGCTGCAGTAAAGCAATGACATCGTCTTCACTTAGCGAATGGGGAATGCTTTGTGGCAACTTAGGGCGTTTTAAACGTGCGGTCGGGTCTACTGTTACCCACTGCTGTTTTAGCGCAAACTGAAAAAATTTCTTGGCTGAGCTTAAGAAGCGCGAGGTACTGCGAGGCGACAACCCTTGAGTCCGGCGCCATAAAAGATAATCCTGAAGCACCAGCTCATCGGTTTCCATTAAGGATTTTTTCAGCGGAACCAAGTACTCACAAAACCGTCTCAAATCGCTGCGATAAGCCGCCTGGGTGTTTTCGCTGGAGCCATGATGCAGCCATAGATGTTCCGTGAACGCATCAATACGGTCTTCGTCCTCTGGGCGCAGTTGCTTCATCGGCTCTTTAAATTAACGAAATGGTATCGGTATTATGCCGCATAGTGACATTACCGGAAACTCTTTACCGCAAAGAAAGCGACAAGCCTAATGAGTAATACCAAGTTTTTGCAGCACGTCATACAACCCAGCCGGACCTTTGTGCTTATACTCGTCTTTTTCTTCCGCTTGTGGCTGTTTTTTCTTATCTAGCCGTTGGCGGACTCGCCAGTCTAAATTTTGAAGCAGTTCCAAAGGCAAGCGCCCTGGCGTCGCATCGGGAATAAGAGGTTGGGGGTGAGTCGCATCTTGTAACTTAAAATCAGACAGTTGACTGATATTGGCATAAACACCACTTGCCAGCACTACTCCGGGTTGAACATCTAACGGTCTTGCTCTGCCTGCACCAATTGCGCGCTGCCAGTTAATATCTGTTGAACGCTCTGAAATAACAGGATCTGCGCCCAATGCCGAAACCCAATAAGCAAATTCACCGGCAAAACCATGGTTAACGGCTTCGCTCGCATGTTGCTCAAAGAAATAAGCAGCATTGTTCTGAACAGCAGCAACTTGACTCATTAAGACTCTGAATAATGGGTGACAGATAACTCTGTATCGGCCAAAGTCTCAAAAGTTTAAGTTTTCTCTTTACAGCTAAGCTAAGACTGTTATTATACGCGCCACTTGAGTGGAGGGGTTCCCGAGTGGCCAAAGGGATCAGACTGTAAATCTGACGGCTCAGCCTTCGCAGGTTCGAATCCTGCCCCCTCCACCATTTTCCTTTATTGTACTACTCATTACTTGACCCATTATTTTCCAGCCTGAATTACTCTTCCGAAAGCGTTAAAATCACCTTACCCTGAGTTTTATTCGCAGCGACATAGTCTAACGCCTGTTGAATGTCATCGGCCGCAAAAACCTGATCGATTACGGGTGCAATCTTGCTGCTTTTAAACTTACCGCCAAAATCGCGCCACAAACCTTTTAAAATCTGCCCTTTCTGTTCAGGTGTCAGTGCACGTAAGGTTGATCCTATTAGCCGCTGACGTTTCATCAGCATACGCCCAAAGTCAACTTCTCCCGTACGTCCTGCCATTAACCCAATCAGAATAATACGACCGTCTTGCGCAAGATACTGCTGATCTTTTTCTATAGATTCCCCGGCAACCGGATTCAATATAACGTCTACGTCGCCCAGAGCCTTAACCTCGTTAACAATACCTTCCAGATAACGATTAATCACATGCTTTGCGCCCAGTTTATAGCAAAATTCTGATTTCTCTTTGCTACCAACCACAGCAATAATGTCATTACCACTTTCTCGGCATAGTTGTATGAGTGACGAACCAACGCCACTGGCGCCGGCATGCGTAAGCACCCGTTCACCCGTTTTTAAATCGCCTAACTGAAAAACATTAAGGTACGCTGTAGCAAAAGTCTCCAGCCAACCAGCAGCGGTTGTATTACTCCAATCTTTTGGGACTTCCAGTATTTGCTCCGCCGAGACATTAACGCGTTCCGCGAAGCCGCCACCGGCCAATAACGCACTCACTCGTTGACCGGGCTGCCACCCGTTCACTGCGGACCCAACCTCCTCAACGACACCACAAACTTCCAGGCCCGGTATATCGGATGCCCCTTTGGGTGGCGGGTATTTGCCCGCTATTTGCATTAAATCGGCGCGGTTGACTCCGGCGCTTAATACCCGTAGCTGGACTTCTTTTGGTTCAGGCGCTGTTATCTTTACACCGTCTTCCCATCGTACTTTTTGATCAGAAATCTGAATTGCTTTCATATCAGTCTCGGTTGCCGCTTAACATTACTGAAATTAGCCAGTATGCTGTCGGTATTGAATATTATCAGGATACTGTCTGACACCAATGGAAAAAACCTTAGAGCTCAATGATAAACGCGTGTTATTGATCGATGACCAGAAACCCTTTCAGGTCATGCTCAAAGGCTTGCTGTTAAACTTGGGGGCAAAAGACGTTCAGGTCAAGACCACCGGCGAAGCCGGTATTGCCGCCTACATCAAAAATCCACACGATATTCTTTTAGTTGATTATAATCTGGGACGCGGCAGAAATGGCCGGCAGGTTTTAGAAGAGCTTCAGGTTCGCGGTTTAATGAAGGAGCATACCTTATTTTTCATTATTACCGGCGATAACACGCGCCCTATGGTGCTGAGCGCGCTTGAACTGCAGCCTGATGATTACCTGATGAAACCGTTTTCTCATCGGGTGTTACGCTCTCGCCTTGTGCGTGCATACAAACGCAGAATGTGGCTAAAAGATGTATTTAAAGCAATGACAGAGCATAATTATGAGGCCTGCATTGCCGCTTGCCGAAAACACATACAGTCAAACAGTCGCTACAGCAATTACTGCCGTAAATTACAAATTGAGCTCTACAACAAAACCGGACAGCTGGATAAAGCGGAAATTGCTATTAAAGAGCTTCTGGAAGAAAATTCTCATAGCTGGGTGTTTTTAAAGCTGGCTGAAACAAGGCTTTTACAAAACTCGCCCGAAGAAGCTCTCAATATTATTAATCATATTATTAAGCGTATGCCAAATGCCATTGAAGCTCATGATTTAAAAACCGAGTGCTATGTTCAACAGCAACAATTAGAAGAAGCACTGGAAAGTGCCCGTGATGCCATCACTATGGCTCCCTTCTCCATTGAAAGACAAACCAAACTGGCTCATATTGCACGCGATAATGGTGACTTCGATATTGCTAAACAGGCAATGAACAATGTTCTGCAGATAGCTCGCAAATCGGTATTTCGCAACGCTCATCACTTATGCAACTATTTACGCAGTATTTTGGATGCCGCGGAAAACAGCGATACACCACAACAAATAAGCAAGTACCAGACTGAAGCAACTATGGAGTTGCAACGTGCTCGCTATGACGAACATTTGCTGCACGCCGATATCTCTTTTGAAGACTTAGAGGCCATTCTGCTGTCTCGTATTGATTCATTTAACGGCCGTCTGCGCGAAGCTCAACATCGCCTAAATGAAGTTGTCGGAGAAGATTTGGCACAGAACCAGTCTATCAATAAAGATTTGCTACCTGATGTTATCGCTATTCTGCTCGATGTCGGAGAATATGAAAAAGCCAATGCTCTTGCGGCTTATAAAGATGATAATTTATTGCTCGACAGTTACACCACGAAAATACTACAGGCTAGAATTGCGGCAGCGCAGAAACAACAAGATAATTTCTTTAAAGTTCATAAAGCTGGAGCAGAGGCCTACCAGCAAGGCCACTACAACCGCGCACTAGAGCTTTTTCGGAACGCGTTGGAAGCGGCACCAATGAACAGTGGCGCGGCTCTTAACTTTATCCAGGCCGCCGTGCGGTTTATTGAAGAAAACCCCAAAGGCGAACGCGTTCATCTAAAAAAAGAATGTGATAGCTGCTTTAAGATTCTGGAAGGACTTCAGTTATCCAGCAGTCACAGTAACCGCTATGAGCGGCTACTGGAGCAAACCGAAGCCCTGCAACTTCGCTAGCTTAGCTTCTGGTTGGCTGCTAGATTTCCGGACTGGTAATCCTTAATCGCTTGTTCAATTTGATCTGACGTATTCATAACGAAAGGACCATATTGAGCTATGGGCTCTTCAATTGGTTTAGCAGCCAGCACAATAAGCCGTGCGTTCTCATCTGCAGATAGCGATAAAGTCTCAGCTGGATCGAGCAAAGCGAGCTCGCCTTCTTCAACCGGTTCACCGTTAACGGTTAAATTACCCTGATACACATAGGCTAGCCGTCGCTTTTGTCCTTGTGACGGCAAATTGAGCGCTTCATTGCCAAGATGTATATCCAGCATTAAAAACTCTCTTCCCGGGGCTTTCACTGGCCCTTCCTGCTGCTCGTATTGACCGGAAATGATCCTGACTAACGCCCCCTCTACTTCGACTTCAGGGATGGTGCTGGCAGGATGATCGTGCCAGTCTGGCTCACTCATTTTTTCATCGGCCGGCAAGTTTACCCAAAGCTGAAAGCCCCACATTAAGCCTTCCACTTGTTTGGGCATTTCGGCATGAATAATACCTTTGGCCGCTTTCATCCACTGCACACCGCCGGCCTCAACAGCTCCAGTGTTACCAACTGAGTCTTTGTGTTCCATCGTGCCCGCCAGCATATAAGTCAGCGTGCAAAAACCTCTATGTGGATGCGGAGGAAACCCGGCTATGTAGTCATTCGGATCATCAGAGCGAAACTCATCCAGCATCAAAAATGGGTCTTGATGCTTCAGACCAGGCTGATTGATAATGCGGGTGAGTTTAACGCCGGCACCGTCTTGAGCAGGCATCCCTCTATGCTTCGATAAAATAACACTCATGACGACTCACCTCCCCTATTATGTGCCTGCCGAAAATGGATTTCTGGTCCTTTCGGAACCACTTGAGTCGGGTTAATCGTGGTGTGACTGGCGTAGTAATGCGTCTTAATGTGGTCCATTACAACAGTTTCCTCCACGCCTGGGTGCTGATAAAGCTCTAACAGGTAGTTCCACATATTTGGGTAGTCGATAATGCGTTTTTTATTGGCTTTAAAATGGCTAAAATAAACTGCATCAAAACGAACCAGCGTCGTAAATAGCCGCCAATCTGCTTCGGTCAGCTCTTCACCCGCTAAATAACGGTTCTCACGAAGAATACCTTCGACCTTATCCAAAGCAGCGAATAACGACTCATAGGCCTCTTCGTAAGCCTCTTGTGTGGTTGCAAAACCACAGCGATAAACGCCATTATTAATATCGTCATAGACCCAATCGTTTATCTCTTCTATGTGTTTCTGTTTGTGCTCCGGGAAAAAATCCAGAGTGTTTCCGGTCAGGTCATTAAAGGCCGAATTAAAAATTCGTATGATATCTGCTGACTCATTGTTAACGATAGTCTCCGTTTTCTTATCCCATAGGATTGGAACCGTCACACGGCCACTATACTCCGGTTGAGTTTTTAAGTAGATTTGATAAAGAAAGTCACTGTCGTAAAGCGGATCATTAAGGGGCGTTTCAGAAAACTCCCATCCATTTTCAAGCATTAGCGGCTGCACAACCGAAACATCAATATGTGCTTCCAGCTCTTTTAGCTTGCGAAAAATAAGTGCTCGATGAGCCCACGGGCAGGCATAAGAAACATAAAGATGATAACGCCCGGATTCTGGTTCAAACTCCGTACCCTTCGCTATCGTATTGCGAAACTGCGACTCACTGCGGACAAAACGACCACCGTGCTTCTTTGTGTCATACCACTTATCGTGCCATTGACCATCGACTAATAATCCCATAATGATCTCCTTTGATTTCTATACCTACTATAATAGAATCAATTTTTTGGAATTATTAGCGCATAATTTGCTATTTTTCGTTCTAAAAAATAGAACTAAAGAAAGGAGTCTACAACGGTCGCCGCTTTATCGCTCGCCGAAACTTTTAATTGATGGTGTATCGCCGTAAATTGCTCTAACAATGCGGTATTGTCCTGTTCAATTAAACTAATCAAAGCGCGTTCTATAGCTTCTTCTGACGCATCAGATTGAGCCAACTCAGGCACAATCTCTTTACCTGCCAAAAGATTAGGCAAAGAAAAGAAAGGTGCGTGAAATAAACGTTTAATAATCTGATAAGACAACCAATGAAAACGGTAAGCAACCACCATTGGGCGTTTAATGAGCATAGCTTCAAGCGCAACCGTTCCAGATGTCAGCAATAAATAGTCAGCGGCGGCCATAACTTTTCGACTTTCGCCAACAGGCGTGCTGATATTGAGCCTGGGACTGTATCGCTCAACCAATTCGTTTAATTGCTGCGCCCGCTCTTTACTTATCATTGGGGCAATGAATTGCAGGTTAGGGTATTTGTCCGCTAATTTATTCGCAACTCGCAAAAACACAGGGGCCATTCGCGCAATCTCGCCCTGGCGACTTCCAGGTAAAATAGCCAGATACAGTGTTTTTAAATCCAGTCCAAGTGCTTCTCTGGCTTGTAACTTATCCCATTGCATAGGAATATCATCCGCCAGGGGGTGGCCAACAAAAGTCGCAGGGAGATCGTGCTTATCGTAGAATTCTTTTTCAAAAGGCAGTAAGCATAGCACGTGGTCCACAGCCTTTTTTATGCCTTTGATTCGGCCTTCCCGCCAAGCCCAGACAGACGGACTAACATAATGAATGGTAGAAATACCGGCTTTTTTCAGGCGGGTTTCAACCGTCAGGTTAAAATCTGGTGCATCAATTCCTATCATCACATCGGGTTTTTGTGAGATAAGGTAGTCTACTAAACTCTTTCTATGCCTCAACAACTTAGGTAATTGCTGAAGCACTTCGGCAATCCCCATAACCGCCAAATCGTCCATAGCAAAATAGGACGCCATGCCCTGTTCTGCCATTAACGGTCCGCCAACACCAATAAAGATTGCCTCTGGGTGGCGTTTTCGAATTGCCTGCATCAGTCCCGCACCAAGTAAATCACCTGAATGCTCGCCGGCGACAAGCGCTATTCTAGGCGGGTGATTGTTGCTCATTACGGACGAATTATGCCTCGTGAACTGTTTTCAACAAATGCAGTGAAGCCGTCCAGAACCGGTTCGTTCAAGGCCACAATACTTTCCAATGCTTCATCTACCGTCATTCCAGAGCGATAGAGTATTTTATACGCGCGCCGAACATTCTGAATTTGTTCGGTGGTATATCCTCGGCGCTTAAGGCCTTCCGCATTAATGGTTCGTGGTTTCGCGTTATGCCCCTGAGCCATGACAAAGGGAGGAATATCCTGAACCACAATAGAGTTCACCGCAGCAAAGCAATGAGAGCCTATATGGCAAAATTGGTGTACTCCAGTCATGCCACCCAAAATCACCCAATCGCCAACATGAACGTGACCAGCCAAAGTAACCTGATTCGCGAAAATATTGTCATTACCAATGATGCAGTCGTGAGCGACATGCACATAAGCCATGAACAAATTATTATCGCCAATTTTAGTTAAGGAGTTGTCTTGTATCGTACCACGGTGGATAGTCACCGACTCTCTGAAAACGTTATTGTCGCCAATAACAAGCTCGGTCGGTTCACCATCGTATTTTTTGTCCTGGCAGTCCTCGCCAACTGAAGCGAATTGGTAAATAGTATTGTTCTTGCCAATGGTTGTCGGACCTTTCAAAACAACATGCGAACGGATATCGCAGTTGTCACCAATAACAACGTCAGGGCCAATAACAGTCCATGGACCAACACTGACATTAGCACCAAGTCTTGCACTGGGATCAATAATTGCGGTTTCGTGAATCACTTAAACTTCTCTTCTTGCACAGATAATTTCAGCAGTACAGGCAACGGCACCATCAACTTCAGCTCGTCCGGTAAACTTCCATATACCGCGACGTTCTTTTTCGAAAGTAACGTAAAAATCGACAGTGTCTCCCGGGATAACCTGCCGCTTGAAACGTGCATTATCAATACCAGCAAACAAGTACAGATCGTTCGCACTTTTTTTACTTTCTGTAATTTTAAAACCCAGTAAACCGCACGCCTGAGCAATAGCCTCCAGAAGCAAAACACCAGGAAAAATAGGTTTTCCCGGAAAGTGGCCATTAAACATCGGTTCGTTGAAACTGACGCTCTTAATAGCATGGAGATAGTCTTTCGAGTTGGTCTCGATAACTCTATCTATTAATAAAAACGGATAACGATGAGGTAATAGATCCAGTACCCCTTGAATATCAAATCCTGATTCCGTAATTTTCAAACCTTTCACCTTACTCAGTTATTATCGTCAGCTTGCTTTTCCAACGTTTTAACACGCTTAAAGAGATCGTCCAGCTGACGGAACCTTGCTCCATTACGTCGCCACTCTCGGTGCCCGCTGGCAGGAATGCCTGACGCATAAACACCGGGCTCAGTGATTTCTTTAATGACCATAGCAAATCCCATAATTTGCACATCGTCGCACACACTAATATGCCCATTAATGGCTGAAGCACCGCCAATCATACAGCGCTTACCAATACTACAACTACCGGCTAGCACCGTACAGCCAGCTATAGCCGTATCCTCATCAATAAACACATTATGGGCTATTTGACATTGATTATCGATAATACAGCCCGATGAGATGATTGTGTCATCTAGCGCCCCACGATCGACCGTCGTACTGGCACCAATTTCAACATTGTCTTTAATTATTACACGACCCAACTGAGGAATTTTAAGCCATTTCCCGTTTTCCGGGGCCCAGCCGAACCCGTCCGCTCCAATAACTGCGCCGGAGTGAAATAAACAATGATTACCAATAACACATCGGTGATAAATTTTTACTCCGGACCAAAGTGTACAGTCGGAGCCAATCTGAGTTTCAGGACCGATATAGCAGTGTGTTCCAATACTGGTGTTGTCGCCAATGACGGCATCATCATCGATAACAGCGTACTCACCAATACTGACGTTATCACCAATTTTAGCCGATGGAGCTATTTTAGCTGTGCCTGCAATACCTCTAGCAGGCTTAGGCGTGGTATCTAATAATTGTGCAATCCGTGCAAAAGCAGCGTAAGGATTATTAACCCGAATCACATTCTTCACAACGTTGCTGTCGTCTTTTTCTGAGACGATGACAGCACCGGCAGATGTCGTTTCCAATTGACCTTTGTAACGACTGTTCGCCAAAAAGGCAATAGCGTCACCTGTAGCAGACTGCAAGGTCGCCACGCGCAAAACGGGGAGCTGCGAATCTCCTCGCACCTCCCCTCCCACATGGTCAGCCAACTGCTGCAATGTGTATTCTGCCATAACTTAGTTACCTGAGGTCATTTTCTCAACAACTGCGCCAGACAAGTCATTATCTGCTTTCATGTAAGTCACTGCATTACTCTCAAGAACCATGTCATAGTCTTTTGATTCTGCTACAGCAGTAATCGCGTCTTGAACTTTTCCAAGCAACTTGTTGCGCTCTTCGTTTTGACGGCGACGAGTATCTTCCTGTAATGCTTTACTCTTAAGCTGTGCTTGAGAGATAGTTTGTTCCAGTTCACGCTCTAACTGAGTTTTCTCGGAAGCTGACATGATAGACGCGTCACGCTCTTGTTTCTGGCGCAGTTCTTGAATTTTTTGTTCAAGTCGACGCATCTCTTCAAAGCGATCCTGAAATTCATTTTGCAATTGCTCAGAGATTTGTTCACGTTGTGGTAACTGCTGGAATACTTCCATCATGTCGACCACACCGATTTTTTGCTGAGCTTGTGCGGCACCTGCAAAAAGTGCGGTTGAAACTGCTACAGCTGCTGCCGTTGATTTAATTAACTTTTTCAAAATAAAACTCCTTCATATAAATTTAAACTGTTTATAATTATTATTATCAGAATGTGGTTCCGATATTAAATGAGAATATTTGCGTTTCATCACCTTCAACCTCTTTCAGAGCCCGGCCTAAAGAGAAGGTTAACGGGCCCATAGGAGAGATCCACTGTACTGATACGCCAGCCGACACCCTAAAGTCACCGGGAGAGCTATAATCAGTTAAAGGTTGAGGACTTGTGTTCTCTATATCCTTATACCTATCGTAGTCGAATTCAGTATCCCAAACCATACCAAAATCTACAAACACACTGGTTCGTATACTATTTCTCATACCTTCATCAACAAAAGGCGTTGGTACTATCAACTCCAAACCACCAGCCACTTTCGCATTACCACCTAACGAATAGTTGTTTTGAACAAATAACTGCTGGTTACCTGTTTCTGAACTATAGTTTGGCGTTGGTAAGCCGGTAAAGTCCGGTATACCTTCGGAGTTAATTGATTCAGGCACAACATAGATCGCTCGCGGACCCACGGTATTTGGTTCAAAACCACGCAAATCCCCTTGACCACCGATACGGAAATATTCCCAAAACGGCAAGAGATAATCATTGCCTGCATCATCTTCCCCGTAACCGTTACCATAACCCAAGCTTAATCGAGTAAGGAATGACCACTGATGGTCACGACTCAACGGGTAATAATGGTTATATTCATAATTGAACCGGAAATATTTTACGTCACTAAAGGGTGCTGAAATTTCAATACCGGCACGTTGCATAGAACCACTTGTTGGGAAAGTTCCACGGTTTAGAGTGACACGTGACCAACCGGCATTCACATCATAAATATTAAAGTTAATCGGCTCTTCCGGGTTGTTATTATCTAAATACGACCGGTAAAACTGTTTAATTTGTTCAATGCTCTGATTTTGCGAATTAACGCTAACTTCCTGATTTTTATAGCCAATACCTAAATTAAGGCGGTTAACTTCATCAATAGGAAAGCTAAGGCTCGATGATAAACCATAGGTTTTTTGATTATAGTTCACCAAGTTTTGAGCATTACCAGCATCAAACTCACTCATGTAAACTTGGCCCGACAGACCGACACCATTCATAGTGAAATAAGGGTCTGAATAAGACAGGCTAATGTTTTTATTAAAGCGACTGGTACTGATATTAAAACCAACCTGGTTACCCGTACCTAAGAAGTTCTTTTGCTGAACACCTGCATTTAACTGCAAACCTGAGTAGTCACCATAACCGATACCCGCATTAAAGGAACCGGAAGGTTGCTCTTTCACTTTATAGACAATATCAACCTGATCTTCGCTGCCTTCAACCCGTTCCGTTGACGTTTCTACCGTTTCAAAGAAGCCCAATCGTTCCAGCCGGACTTTACCTTGCTCAATGTTGCTGTCAGATAACCAGGCACCTTCAAGCTGGCGCATTTCGCGTCTTAAAACTCGATCTTTGGTTACGCCATTACCCTCAAAGCTGATACGCCGAACATAAACACGTTTACCCGGGTTAACCGAGAAGGTTATTTTAACCGTTTTGTCTTCATCGTTGTGTTCCGGAATAGCACGGACTTCTGGGTAAGCATAGCCATAGCGGCCGTAAAAACGACTGATCATATCTTCAATATAGGTCACTTGGGCGGCGCTGTAGAGGGTCCCTTCTTTAATCGTCGCAATCTTCTCGACCAGCTCACCGTGCCCTTTCAAATCACCAATAACATCGGTTCCACTAACATTATATTTGTCACCTTCCTCAACATTAATGGTGATATAAATGCCTTCACGGTCCGGCGTCATAGAGACTTGTACCGATTTAACCTGGAATCGCAAATAACCCCTATCGCGATAAAAAGACTCCAGGGTTTCTAAGTCACCACTGAGCTGCTGCTTCTGATAACGCTTTTCACCGATAATATTCCACCAGGGAAGATCATCCCGCAACTCGAAAGCATTCAGGATTTGTTCGTCAGAAAAAGCCTCGTTACCCACAACGTTGATTTGCGCTATTTCCGCCGCGTCGCCTTCTTCGAAGTTCATTTTCAGCTCAACGCGGTTCCGAGGTAACTCAATAACCTCCACATCAACCGATGCGTTGTACTTACCAACACTATGATAGAAGTCTTCTAAACCTTTCTCTATACCCGAAATTGTCGTTCTGTCGAGCGGCTCGCCGGTAACAATATTATTGTCTTTTAAGCTTCCCTCAAGCTGCTCGTCTTTAATATCGCTATTGCCTTCAAAGGTGATTTCAGCAATTGTCGGACGCTCACTAACCGTGAAGATTAATGTCTTGTCGTCCCGACGTGCATCGATATAGTCAAAGTGAGTGGAAGAATACAATGAACGAATGGCGCTACGTATCTGTAGCTCGCTCACTTCATCGCCAACCCGAACAGGGATATAAGTTAACGCCGCACCTAAAGCGACACGTTGCAATCCTTTAACTTCAATATCCTGAACAACAAATTCGTCTTGTGCGTAGGCTGGTGCAACTGCACCTGCAATCATGGCACTCACTAACAGCTTTTTAAACGTCATTATCACTAGCTACTTATTGTTAATTCGTGACTCAGAATGCGAAACGGGCGATGTCATTTGATATTGCTAACGCCATCAACGCGAATACCAGCACCCCACCAATCCTATAGCAAACGTCTTGCACTCTTTCGGATACCGGCTTACCTCGTACCCACTCAATGCTATAGAACATTAAGTGACCACCATCTAGAACCGGTAAAGGTAATAAATTAATAATCCCTAAATTGACACTCAATAATGCCAAAAAACTTAAAAAGTAAACAAACCCATTACTGGCGCTGACTCCAGCACCTTCAGCGATACTCAACGGTCCCGCCAGGTTCTTTACAGAAACATCTCCGGTCAGCAGTTTACCTATCATTTTCACGCTAACAACCATCAATTCCCAAGTTTTTTCTGCGCCATTCACCAAGCCACTGAAAAAACCGTATTGATGGGTGAAAACATAATTATCAGGTAACGGCTCCGTTACCGGAACAACGCCGAGGTAGCCTATGACAGCGTTTTGAGTTTCTCGTTCCCCTATCTCAACAGAAACTTGCCGTTCACCCCCACTTCTCTGAACCGTAAACACCACTTCCTGCCCTGCTGACTGGGCGATAATTTCGCGTATTTTACCCCAATCATCAACGCTTTTCCCGTCAATATGGGTAATTTTATCGCCCTTTCTCAAGCCACCCACATCGGCCGGTGAGCCACTTTCAATTTGGCTAAGTTCGGTATAAACCTCCGGCTGGTAAACCGCTATACCTAAGCTCCCAAAGGTGGACTCAGTCTCCGGATTAAACTGCCAGCCAGTTAAGTCCAGCGTTCGCTGAACTTCATTTCCTGCCTGGGTTCGTAAGGTTAGAACCGCTTTATCATCCCCAATAGCTGACATTAACCCTAACTGTACTTGTTGCCAGTCATACGCTTCCACGTCGTCGACAGAAAGAATCTCACTGCCGCGTTCTAAGCCAGCTTCGGCCGCTATCGACCCCTGTTCTATCTTACCAATAATCGGCTTTACGGTCGGAACACCAATACCAAACATTAACCATAAAACGCCAACTGCTAATACGAAATTAGCTATTGGCCCTGCTGCTACTATGGCAAATCGTTTATAAACCGACTGTGCGTTAAAGCTCACATCACGATTGTCTTCAGTGACCTCATCGATGCGTTCGTCCAGCATTCGAACATAACCACCAAGAGGAATAATTCCCAGTTGATAGACTGTGCCGTCTTTCCCCTGACGTTTCCATAGAGGTCGACCAAAACCAACAGAGAACGTTAAAACTTTTACCCCACAGCGACGAGCTACCCAAAAATGACCAAACTCGTGAAAAGCAACTAAAATCCCCAGAGTCACAACAAAAGAGAAAAAATACCATACTGCATCTATCACTGTGCGTACTCCTGCAGCCACTTATTTGCGGTTAAGCGCGCCTGCTTATCTACTGTCATCAGGGTCTGCAGGCTATCAGCTTTAGTTGCTGGTAGCGACTGCAATACCGAGTCACAAACTTTTGCGATGTCCGTGAAGCCAACTTGTTTGTGCAAGAACGCAGAAACAGCGATTTCATTAGCTGCATTTAACGCTGTTGTTGCCCATTGACCTTCCCAACACGCTTCTATAGCCAGCTGGAGACATGGATAACGCTTTGGTTCAGGCTGTTTGAACGTTAACTGGCTTATCTGTGTAAAATCGAGCCCCGCAACACCACTCTTTAAACGCTCGGGATAACCAAGGGAATGAGCTATGGGAGTGCGCATATCGGGCTCTCCCATCTGCGCCAGGACTGAGCCATCAGTGTACTGCACCATAGAATGAATAACACTCTGCGGGTGGATGACCACTTTGAGCTGTTCGCGGGAACAATTAAACAACCAACGGGCTTCAATATATTCCAACCCCTTATTCAACATCGTGGCAGAATCGACGGAAATTTTTTGTCCCATTGACCAGTTTGGGTGCTTACAAGCAGCACTTGGCGTTTGTTCAGCCAGTTGATTAATAGGTAAGTCTCTAAATGGTCCACCCGATCCGGTAAGCAACAAATAGTCAATGCCATGTTCGGCTAACGACATGGTACCAACCTGTTGCTGTGCAGCCTGAGGTAAGCACTGGAAAATGGCATTATGTTCACTATCTACAGGCAAAATTCTTGCCCCTGATCGCTGAGCATGATCTATAAAAAGTTGCCCACTCATAACCAACGCTTCTTTATTGGCTAATAAAACATCTTTACCTGCATCAATCGCAGCAAGCGTAGGTGCTAACCCAGCAGCTCCCACAATGGCAGCCATAACCACATCCGATTCATCGGCTAAACTAATATCTGCTAACGCCTGTGGGCCATAGAGAACTTGCGTTGATACTTGCTTTCCCAAGCGATTCTTAAGCTCTGATGCAGCACTCTGCGAGCCCATAACAGCAAATTTCGGGCGATGTTGTAAACAGAGCTCAGCCATGGCATTCGCCTGACTATGCGCAGTTAACGCGAAAACCTGAAAGTCCTCCGGGTGCCGGGCAACAACATCCAGAGTGTTTTGACCAATGGAGCCTGTTGCCCCCAAAACAGTAATTCGCCGCATAGGTTTAATGCAAAAACTCCAGGTAAGCTAACGTAAAAATAGGCACTGCTGCTGTAAGACTGTCAATTCGGTCAAGAATTCCACCGTGCCCCGGTAAAATCGAGCCACTGTCTTTCACTCCGGCGCTACGTTTGAACATACTTTCGTTTAAGTCACCGAACACTGATGCCACCACAGTAAACAAACCAGTCAAATAATAGCCAGTAAATTGTTCAGCAGGAATTTTTGTCCAATGCGAAACCACCATCATGACCACAAAAGCTAATGTAACACCACCGCATAAACCTTCCATGGTTTTCCCCGGACTTACCGCTGGCATCATTTTGTTGCGGCCGTAACGAACACCCGCAAAATAAGCGCCAACATCAGCAGCCCAAACCAACAGCAAGATAAAGAGTACAACCCAACCGCCAAAAAAGCGTGATTCATCAATATCAATAGAGCGAACAGTGACTAGAGCAGCCCAGGTAGGCACGAAAATCAACAAACCGAAAACACCGACAATAGCCCGGGTTCTCGACCACATACGTCGGCTGGATGGGTAGTTTACAATCATAGCCAGTGCCACGACCCACCAAACACCACCCGCTAATATAGTGTAGTAAATGATGCTTGAAAGCTCGCCATCACGCCACAAATGTTCATAAGGAGCCAACCAGGACAATACACCAATAATGGCTCCAACAAATAAGGTATAAGCAATACGCGCTGATATACGACGGACACCCATCAGTGGAGACCACTCCCACGCACCCAGCATTAAAACGGCTTGGATGAACAAAGAAAAGCCCCATAACGGCAACATAAAAACACCGTACAATGCCACGGGTACCAGCACTAATGCTGTAATAATGCGTTGTTTTAGCAAGTGTTATTCCTCAATCCGAGTTTCTATGCCTTGCATGAGCACGGTCAATTGATCGCTCGTCAGTCCGAAGCGACGTTCCCGTTGAGCAAAATCAGTAATGGCCCGGGCAAAAACAGTATCATCAAAGTCAGGCCACAGTACTGACGTAAAGTACAACTCCGCATAGGCTAACTGCCACAACAGAAAGTTACTAATACGTCGCTCACCGCCAGTGCGAATGAGTAAATCCGGCAGCGGTTGGTCAGCCATCATTAACTCAGCTGCCAGGGCCTGTTCAGTTATATCTGAAGGCTCCATTTCCCCGCCTTTAACTTTATCAGCCAATTTACGACTGGCTTGCGTGATATCCCACTGACCACCATAGTTTGCCGCAATATTCAGGGTTAATCCGCTATTGCTTTGCGTTTTTTCTTCCGCTTCATTCATTCGTTTCTGCAGACGCTTTGAAAACGCCTCTTTATCACCAATAATACGCAAGCGAATATCGTTATCATCTAATTTCTTAATTTCGCTTTTTAGTACCGACATGAATAACTCCATCAATACTGAGACTTCAGTGGCCGGGCGATTCCAGTTTTCGCTACTAAAGGCGAACAGAGTCAGTGACTCTATACCATTGCGTCGGGCAAAGGCTACGGCTCTACGAACAGCCTCAGCTCCCGCTTTATGGCCAAAGGTTCGTATTTTACCGCGTTGTTTCGCCCACCGCCCATTGCCATCCATAATAATGGCAACGTGTTTGGGTACTAACTGCTCTATTGACGGTAATTCTTTCATTCAATCTGCCGTAAACATTAAAAAACGCCGTGCGAGTATACCTGACACGGCGTCATAGACCAACGCAGAGGGGCTTTGATGGTTAAATTTCCATCAAATCCTCTTCTTTTGCTTTCAGTGAATCATCAATTTGCTTGACGAATTTATCTGTCAGCTTTTGAATCTCATCTTCAGCACTACGTTCGTCATCTTCCGTAATCTCTTTTTCTTTAAGCAAGTCTTTAAGATCGCCATTAGCATCACGACGAATATTACGTACTGCTATTCTGCCCTGTTCTGCTTCTGCACGCACAATTTTAACCAAATCGCGGCGGCGCTCTTCAGTCAGTGGTGGCAATGGAATACGTATAACCGCCCCTGCTGAAGCCGGATTTAGCCCCAGATCAGAGTTAATAATCGCCTTTTCTACCGCTGCAGAAGCCGACTTATCAAATACAGTCAACGCCAGAGTTCTCGAGTCCTCGGTAGTAATGTTCGCCAGTTGCTTCAGCGGTGTGTCGGTGCCGTAATAGTTCACCATAACGCTATCGAGGATACTCGGATGAGCACGGCCCGTGCGTACTTTTGACATTTGACTACGCAATGATTCCACACTTTTTTCCATGCGATCTTTAGCGTCTTCTATAATTTCTTTTATCACTGTCTTATACCCTTATATTCAGTAACGGCAATTACTCAGCATCTTTACTGATTAGTGTACCTTCTTCTTCACCCATAATCACGGCTCGTAAAGCACCCGGCTTATTCATATTGAACACCCGGATTGGCAGAGCGTGATCACGTGCCAAAGTAAATGCCGCTAAATCCATAACTTTTAGCTGTTTTTCTAGTATATCATCGTAATTGATGTGCTTATACAAAGTCGCTTCCGGATTGCTGACCGGATCATCTGAGTAGACGCCGTCTACCTTCGTTCCCTTAAGTACAACCTCGGCTTCAATTTCGATACCACGTAAGCACGCGGCTGAATCTGTGGTAAAGAATGGGTTACCTGTTCCTGCAGAAAATATCACAACACGACCTGATTTTAGCAAACTAATGGCCTCTGCCCAGTTGTAACTGTCGCAGACACCAGTTAATTCAATAGCCGACATTAAACGTGCATTAACAAAAGCACGGTGTAAGGCATCGCGCATCGCCAAGCCGTTCATTACCGTTGCCAGCATCCCCATGTGGTCACCCACAACACGGTTCATACCGGCTTTTGCTAAGCCTTCTCCACGGAATAAGTTTCCGCCGCCAATGACCAGGCCTACCTGAACCCCAAGTTCAACCAACTCTTTAATTTCTTGCGCCATACGATCAAGCACTTTGGCGTCAATACCAAATGGCTCGTCGCCCATAAGGGCTTCGCCACTGAGTTTTAACAATATGCGTCGATAACTGGGTTTCGGATGGGTGCTCATCATTGCCTCTACTCTTTCCTTTAGTTTAAAAAAAACCGCGTCCTGAACGCTCAAGACGCGGTTTATCATTTTTTATATCATGGGGCTGGTCGAGACCACGCTATTAGCCTTTGCTCGCTGCCGCCACTTGTGCCTGAACTTCAGAAGCAAAATCTTCTTCTTTACGCTCAATACCTTCACCCACTTCAAAGCGAACGAAAGTAACAACATCAGCACCAGCTTTTTTCAATAACTCACCAACAGTCATTGATGGGTCTTTCACGAAAGGCTGACCTGTCAGGCTGATTTCGCCGGTAAACTTACGCATACGGCCTTCAACCATTTTCTCAGCGATTTCTTTCGGCTTACCGCTCTGCATTGCGATATCAACCTGAATTGCGCGTTCTTTCTCTACAACTTCAGCTTCCACGTCTTCAGGTTTAACGAATTGTGGGCTGCTTGCTGCAACGTGCATACATAAATCACGAGCTAAGTCTTCGTCGCCACCAGTAAGTGCAACGGCAACACCGATGCGGGCACCGTGTGTATAAGTTGCAACAACATCGCCAGCTTCAAGCGTGTGAACACGACGAACGTTCATGTTCTCACCAATTTTAGCCACTAAGTCTTCACGAGTTTTTTCAACCGTCTGACCATCGATGTCCGTTGCTTTTAATGCTTCAACGTCATTTTCTTTGTTAGCGAACGCAGCGTTAATGATTTTGTCGCCGAAAGCCAGGAAGCTGTCATCACGGGCAACAAAGTCAGTTTCACAGTTCAATTCAACCAACGTTGCCTGGTTACCTTCAGATTTAACCAGAATAACGCCTTCGGCTGCTACACGGCCTGCTTTCTTAGCTGCTTTTGCCTGACCGCTTTTACGCATCAGGTCAATTGCCGCTTCCATATCACCATCGACTTCCTGCAATGCTTTTTTGCAGTCCATCATGCCAGCGCCTGTGCGCTCGCGCAGTTCTTTTACTAGAGCTGCTGTAATTGCCATGATTCTATTCCTCGATTATTCAGTTGCTTCGACGAAATCGTCAGCGTCTTTCGCTTCAACTTGCGCAGTACGTGCTTCTTTTACCGCTTCAGCAGCAGTATTCAAGTATAATTGAACCGCACGAATTGCATCATCGTTACCTGGAACAATGTAATCAACACCGTCTGGGTTAGAGTTTGTATCCACTACAGAAACAACTGGAATGCCCAGGTTGTTCGCTTCTTTAATAGAGATGTGCTCGTGATCAGCGTCAATTACAAACAGAACGTCTGGTAAGCCGCCCATGTTTTTAATACCGCCTAAGCCTTTCTCTAATTTTTCCATTTCGCGAGTGTTTACCAAGGCTTCTTTCTTGGTCAGTTTCTCGAAGGTGCCGTCTTGGCTCATGGTTTCAAGATCTTTCAGACGCTTGATTGATTGACGAACCGTTTTCCAGTTAGTCAACATACCACCTAACCAACGGTGGTTCACATAGTATTGACCACAGTTAATTGCTGCTTCTTTAACCGCTTCTGCCGCTGCACGCTTGGTACCAACAAACAGGATTTTTCCTTTGTTTGAAGCAACATGCTGCATGTAGCTCAACGCATCGTTGAACATAGGCACAGTTTTTTCGAGGTTAATGATATGAATCTTGTTACGTGCACCAAAAATGTAAGGTTTCATTTTTGGATTCCAGAAACGAGTTTGGTGACCGAAATGGACACCTGCTTTGAGCATGTCACGCATTGACACGTTAGCCATAATATTTTCCTTTTTAGGGGGTTAAGCCTCCATACATCCCATAAGCCGACTTGTTCTTAGACAAGCACCCCGCCTTATGTGTCGATGTATGTGTGGATTATAATTTACATACAAGTTTACTTTGTTGGCATTAAGGCCAAAAAAGCGTGCGTTTTATACCATAAAGCTAGGCGCCACACAACAAAAACCGTTAGATAAGTTACGCTTTGACCCTCCTCAAAGATAGCGAATTTTATCAGTCACTGTTAAACTGTCGGCTTTTCCAGCAGTCATGGACAGGAAGAGAATGACCATCTCAATAAAGACACCCGAAGAAATCGAAAAAATGCGCGCTGCGGGTAAGCTTGCCGCCAGTGTGCTTGAAATGATTGGTGAATATGTGAAGCCCGGTGTAACCACCGAAGAGCTTGATGATATCTGTCATAAATACATCACGGATCATAACGCCTACCCGGCGCCTTTAAATTATCACGGTTTTCCCAAGTCTATCTGCACTTCAGTTAACCACTGTGTCTGTCATGGCATTCCTGGACCCAAAAAACTGAAAGATGGCGACATTATGAATATTGATGTCACCGTAAAGCTGGATGGTTACCACGGCGACACATCAAAAATGTTTGTTGTGGGTAAACCATCAATTATGGCTGAACGCTTAATTAGTGTGACGCAGGAGTCGCTTTATAAAGCAATAGAAATGGTTAAGCCCGGCATTAAGTTAGGTGACTTTGCCGAGGTCATTCAAAAGCACGCTGAAAGCCACGGTTACTCAATAGTCCGCGAGTATTGTGGTCACGGTATCGGCTCTGTCTTCCACGAAGATCCGCAAATTCTCCATTATGGTGAAGCTGGCACTGGCGAAGAGCTTAAGCCCGGCATGTGCTTTACCATTGAACCTATGGTTAATGTCGGTAAGCGTCATACCAAGTTAATGAAAGACGGTTGGACCGTATTAACCAAAGACCGTAGTCTAAGCGCGCAATGGGAACATACGCTATTGGTAACCGAAAACGGTGTCGAAGTACTGACATTGCGCAGTGATGAGTCTAATTTAGCGCGCGTTATCGAGCATAACTAAACTACAGCAAGGGGCATTATGGCAAACCTTCATCAGGATAAAGATTTTCACGGCCGGTGGCCTGATAAAAAACGTGCCCCCTGTATTAAAGACTACAAAGCCCTTTTAGAGAGTTACCAAAACTGGTCTGCGGCGCGTTTTGTTACAGCCGATATCGACGAATTAGTGCATCACCGCGCGACGTTCTTTGATCAGCTCATCTGCCAGTTGTGGTTTCAATTTAAACTGGAGAACGAACCCGCCAGCATCTTAGCTGTCGGCGGTTATGGCCGTGAAACGTTGCACCCCGGGTCAGATATCGACTTACTAATTTTAATTGGCCCCGAAAGCTCTGAAGCCGAAGCTAAACTATCGGAAAAACTCGGGCAACTGATTACCTTTTTATGGGATCTTCATCTGGACATTGGCCACTCTGTCAGGACCGTGGATGATTGCTTCAACCAATCGGAAAACGATATCACGATTGCCACCAACCTTATTGAAAGTCGTTACTTAGCGGGCTCAGAAACACTTTATAATGAGTTTCACCAGCAGCTTTTAAACGACTTCCCCTGGTCAAGCAGAGACTTCTATCAGGCCAAGCTTAACGAGCAAAAGCAGCGGCATCAGCAATACCATAGTACGTCCTATAATCTTGAGCCCAATATCAAATCTAGCCCCGGCGGTTTACGCGACATTCAAACGGTAGGCTGGATTGCCAAACGGCATTTTCGTACTCATTCCGATGAAAACCTCGTTGAGTACGGTTACATGACTGCAGACGAATTCGTTGAGCTTCGTGACTGTATGAACTGGCTTTGGCGTATTCGCTTTGCCCTGCACCTCGAAGCAGGCAAACGAGAAGACCGCCTACTCTTCGACTTTCAACCCGGTGTTGCTGTCCGGTTAGGCTACGGTAACGACGGTAAAGCATCAGTAGAAACCATGATGAAGGATTACTTCAAAGTGGTTTTGCGCGTTAGCGAACTTAACCAGATGTTATTGCAATTTTTCCATCAGGCCATATTGGGAACTCAGGACTTACAACACGCCGAACATATTAGTGATGACTTCTCTGTGGCAAATGAATTATTAACCGCTCGTCACGACAAAGTATTTGAAGACCACTGTAATATTATCCGGGCGTTTGTGTGCATCGCAGAACACCCTCAAATTAAGGGTATCCATTCAAATACCATTCGCTTGCTCAGAAATGCCCGAGCTCAGTTAAGCGAGCCTCTGAGTCATGACGCCGAATGCCGGGATTTGTTCAATCAGCTCATTCAACACCCCAGAGGCTGTGGATTGGCCTTTGCGCTTATGCATCATCACAGCGTATTAGCCAGTTACTTATCTCAGTGGCAACAGATTGTCGGACAGATGCAATTTGACCTCTTCCATGCCTATACAGTAGACGAGCATACCTTTCGTTTAGTCAGAAACTTATACCGCTTTAGCGACGAGGAATTTGAAGACCAGTTCCCTTTATGCGAAAAGTTAGTGGCGCAAATGGATAGACGCTACTGCTTGTATTTGGCAGGTATTTTCCATGATATAGCGAAAGGTCGCGGTGGCGATCATTCAGAATTAGGAGAGATGGATGCCCGCAACTTCTGTCATCAACACGGTTACGACGAAGAAGATGCAGAACTGGTGGCCTGGTTGGTAAGGCATCATTTAACCATGTCTGTGACCGCGCAAAAAAGGGACATTCATGATCCCGAGGTGATACAGGACTTTGCAAACCAAGTGTCGACGCTAGAACGACTCGATTATCTTTACTGTCTGACCGTGGCTGATATTCGCGCGACTAACCAGTCGCTATGGAATAACTGGAAAGCTACCCTGCTGGAAGAGCTGTATAACGCTACCTCCTATTTGTTGCAGCAAGACAGTAATAAGCCGACATTAGATATTCGGCAAAAAATTCATGAAACTAAAGCCAGCGCGATGGCACTGCTGTTAAGTGCTGGGTTTGAAAAGGCTGAAATTCAGGCTTTATGGGGCCGTTTTACTGTCGATTACTTTTTCCGTCATACTGCGGAGCAAATCAGCTGGCACTCGCAACATATTTTAAACTTGCCCACCGACCAGCTGCCACTCATTCTGATTGGCGATGAGAACAACTACGGCACAACCGAGCTGTTCATTTATCATCACGAAGAGAGTCATTTATTTGCCTCTGTGGCGGGAGTTCTGGATAGTCAGCAACTCAATATTCTGGATGCACAAATTCTTGCTACCCGCGATGGCTTTGTCATGGATACTTTTGTCGTTTTACAACGAGACGGTAAACCGTTAACAGAGCCTCTACGCATTGAAGAAGTAAAACAGCAACTGCTGGACGTTTTGCATAAACGGATCCCGGTTCCAAGTACAAAACGTCCGTTGTCACGCCGCATGAAGAACTTTTCGGTGGCAACCGAAGTGGCTTTTATCCCCAGCAAACATCACGGTCGTACAACTTTTGAATTGGTTACACTGGACAGGCCCGGGCTTATTGCTAAACTTGCGGCTATTTTGCAGCAGCAAAACGTAACATTACTCGCGGCTAAAATTACTACCATCGGCGAGCAGGCAGAAGATTTATTTATTGTCACAACAGAGCAGCAAACTGCTTTGAACGAAGAACAGAAAAAGACATTAAAAACACAAATTATTAGAGACCTGGAGTTTTAAATTCTTATCATGGATAACATAAAACAGCGCATTATTAATGCTTTTGAACAGCGTGACCAAATTAACGCTCGGACAGACGACGACGATTTACGTGAAGCCGTCCGCTATGTCATAGACGAAATTGACCGCGGAGAATTGCGCGTTGCAGAAAAAGTTTCCGGGGAATGGATAGTTCATCAATGGCTCAAAAAAGCCGTTCTGTTGTCATTCCGTTTAAACGATAATGATTTAATCGAAGGCGGTGAAACTCGTTTCTGGGATAAAGTTCCGGCCAAATTTGCAGATTACGATAGTGCTCGTTTTCGCGCGGAAGGCATGCGCGTTGTGCCGCCGGCCATGGTACGCAAAGGAGCATTTATTGGTCGCAACGTGGTGGTCATGCCCTCATACGTTAATATCGGTGCTTATGTTGGCGAAGGAACTATGGTCGATACATGGGCCACTGTTGGGTCCTGCGCCCAAATTGGTAAAAATGTACATTTATCCGGCGGCGTCGGTATCGGTGGTGTGTTAGAGCCGCTGCAGGCCAACCCAACCATCATTGAAGACAACTGCTTTATTGGCGCGCGTTCAGAGATTGTCGAAGGCGTTATTATTGAAGAAGGTGCCGTTATCTCGATGGGCGTTTACATCGGCCAAAGCACACGCATTTACGATCGCGAAAACGACCGTATCCTCTATGGTCGAGTGCCTTCCGGCTCTGTTGTCGTACCCGGCTCATTACCTTCTGCAGATGGCACTCACAGCTTGTACGCCGCTATTATTGTGAAACGAGTTGATGCTAAAACCCGCGCAAAAGTAGGTATCAACGCCTTGCTACGCAGCGCTGAATAGCACTTATTTAATGAAAGGCTGTTGAAATTCATCCGGCAGTGGTACTTCCAAGTTCATTGGTTCACCACTGACCGGATGGTTAAAACCAACCCCAGTTGCCGCTAACAACAGACGATGGCAGTTAAAGTGAGAACGGAAGAAGTTATTATGTCGCCCGTCGCCATGGTTGGTATCGCCAACAATAGGATGTCTGATATGCGCCATATGTCGGCGTAATTGATGTTTACGCCCAGTTTCCGGCTGCAGTTGCACCAAAGAGTAGCGAGTTGTCTCATGCTTCTTACTGACTTTATAAGGCAATTCAACTTGCTTTAAGCAGGTAAACCGCGTTACTGCGGGCTGTCTTTCTTTATCGGGATCGGCGTCTGCGTCAGCTAGCTTATCCAGTTCTTCTTTTAACGCGTAGTCAATGATACCACTGACAGGCGCATAACCCCTTACAACAGCATGATAGGTTTTGTTTACCTTGCGTTCAGTCAGCTGCTCGGTCATTACACGGGCAACGTCACTGTTCAAAGCAAAGATTAATAAGCCGGACGTCGGCCTGTCCAAACGGTGAACCGGATAAACATGGCAGCCAATCTGATTACGCAGCATTTGCATCGCAAATTCCCGCGCACCACTGGCAATACGACTTCTATGAACTAATAAACCGCTGGGTTTGTTGATGATGGCAAGGTGTTCATCTTGATAAACAATTTCTAGCTCACTCACCGTTATACGTCTTCCTGAAAAGGGTCAGTTCCACTTAATAAAACATCGAATTCGCGTATTAAGGCAATAAGCTGTTCATACTGTTCTAATTCACAACGATACGTATGCGCTGCCATCGGGCTTACCGCTATTCCTTCAGGTAAAGGTCGTTGACTGTCCACCAGAGCCCACATCCGTGGCAACATAATAAATTGCAACCATTGATGAAATTCCAGCGTATCAACAGCAAAAGGCTGTTGGCTTTCCAGCGCCTGCACCGGTGGCTGATGAGACTGCCATAAACCAAGACTGTTCAATTCACGCTCTATTCTATCCAGCAATCGAGCGGCTTTCTGATACTGCTCCATATCAGACTCCGTTACCACATCATTGTATAAACCGATATAATGGCGTCATAGTGATTTAATACGCCATAAAATTCAAGAAAAAAGGGAGCGCCTGTGTCAGTACCGACCATCACCACCTTGGGTGAATTTTTGCAAGCCGGCCAAACAGAATATAAGATTTTTGATATTGGCAGATGTCTGACTGAACTGTCTCGGGATGAGTTTGCAGCCATTGAACAACAACAACGCCCCTACCCTTACCCAATTGCCCGGCAGGCTCAACTGGCGATATTGTTCCAGCATAAGCAGCATGATCAACAACCCTTTATTTGGTTTTTACAGTTTCCTCTGGACGAGCGCGGCCTGCTGAATTTAGCGGCCCGTAACCAATACCTGGAATACGTTGTGAGTGCATTAGGTCACGAAATAACCGGGGCAATGACCGAGGAACAACAAAAGCAGCTGCAGCAAAATCCTTATCTGCTCACTCCAAATGAACAGCAGCGTGCAGCATTACATGCGCGTGTTCAGCGTCAACAAAAGCTATCACCTTCTATTCATTTTGAAACAGCGGAAGCCTATTTAAAACAGCCTTACGCAGGTATTGAGTGGCAGCAAATTGGCTTACAAGGCCTACATGACTGTGCGGCCAGACTAGAGCAGTTGCCAGAGTTAAGCCAAGCCATTGCAACCGAATTCGCGAACTATCCTGAGGCCGTCAGGCAGCGACTTGCGGTCGCGCTTGAACAGCAGAAGATTACTCCGCCAATACAAAACTCACTCCTCCAAAACCTGGAGAGCAGTGATGCTCAACTTTGCACTGACAGTTTAAGGGCCCTGGCGTCCGCCACGGATCACCCTCGGGTACGTAAATTGATAAACGATTTAGTACCCAAAGCGACAGCTGATCAATTGGTTGTTATCGCTGCCAGGCTGTGGCCAGTACTTAGCGAAGAGCGCAGCCTACTATGTTATTTAGACGCAATAGCCGCCCTGGATAAAGCGCTTTTTGATGCCTTATTTCAGGATATTATTGCGTTACCCGACATACGGCCACTGCTGCTCTCTATTTTGGCACAACAAAAACAATCAGAGGCCGTTGGCCAGGCCCTCAATAGATTAAAACAACAAACTCAAGGCGCCTAATGAACTTACTGAATGTCATTATTTTTCTGGTTTTAGCAACCGCAATATGGGTTTTCTGGCAGCACCGTCAACAATCGGAAAGCGCGCAAAAGCACGCATTGTTTTACTGTAAGCAGCAAGGATTGCAATTTTTGGACATTCGCCGTGAGGATACCCGGTGGTCGTTTAAGGGAGCTCAGCCCGGTTGGCGAAGTACGTTTAAAATGGGCTTTAGCAGCGACGGTGAAACCCGCTACGAGGGTGACCTGACCCTTCATAACCAACGTTTGGTTGGCGTCCAGTTACCGCCTTTTCGCGTTCCCGGTCAATAACTTCACCCAGGCATCTTTATACATAACCCAGTCACCCAGTAAACTGTACAAAGGATACTGAAAGGTGGCTGGTTTATTCTTTTCAAAGAGAAAATGACCGAGCCAGGCAAAGCCGTAACCGATAAGAGGCAACGCCAGTAACCACCAGTAATTCGCGCTCAATAACGCATATGCTAAAACGGCTAAAACCAGCGTGCTGCCAATGTAGTGCAACACCCTGCAGCGTTTGTCCGAATGCTCTTGCAAGTAATAAGGGTAAAATTCTTTAAAACTCGAGTAACTCATTGCTGCTGGCCTTGCTGACGTTGATAAAAAAGCACCTCACCCGGAAGCTTTTCAACTTCTATTTGAGCTTGTATACGATACCCTCTTTTTTTGAAAAACGCCTGATAATCAGAGCGAGTCACATAGACTGCTATTCCTTGTGATTCCGGATCTTCTTCGAAAACAGTTTTTGCTGCCTGAACAAGTAAGTGCCCTACTCCTTGCGACTGATACTGCGGCGCAACCGCAATAAACGCTAACATATGATAAGGCACGTCTGGCATGGCCTGTTGAATCAACCGTTCTTTTTCTAACACCTGGCGGGTACTTAAAAAGCCTGCCGTCAGCAGCATACTGATTCGCCAGTGCCAGAAACGTCCCGGCCCGAAACTTTTACCCGGGCGAGTAAGACAGGCGACACCGAGTAGCGTGCCGCCATCTCTAATACCAATAATCGGCTGTCCGCTTTCCCAAAAGGCATTCAGATCTTCCCGTATCGCAGCGCGTAAGCGCTTTTCGTAGTCGGGCTTATCTGCCCTAAAAATCTTTTGCAGCAACTCATCATCATAATAAGTTTGAAACAAAAGCGATGCCGCCAGTTTAAGATCCTCTGCTACAAGATAGACCAGTTGGCCCTGGACGTTCTCGCTGCTGTGCTCGCTAGCGTGATCTATTTCACTTTCTGTTTTTTCTGTCAGGCCCTGCATAACAACCACTGGTTAGTTTTTCATAGCACCAACTTAACTATTTTTCGGGATCCTGTCGAGCGCCATTTCTCCGGTTCCTGCCAAGGTGTTATCAATAAACACAACAGCGGTGCATTCATCACGAGTTGTCATACCATCAGCGTGTTTCCTTTGCGTGCGATAATACAAAACCTGATAATTATGCTGTTCGTTTTTCCATGAATCACTAAAGGCGGGCGTACCCAAGCGACTTAACGCTTCGTTGACAGAAAGTGATGGTGGTAATGCCGCAATAGCAGCTCTGTTTCGTTGTTCTGCCTGCTGACCTTCGTATTTTTCATTATCGCTGTCATAACTAGACTCTTTTACTACAATACAGCCTGATAACGTCAACGAACCAAGCAATGCAACGGCTAATAATGATTTTTTCAACATGTTACCTGTTCTCCTGAATAGTTTTATTAAATGAATACGCTTTATTATTTTTAGCAGTCCATTTAAAGCAAACTTCAGGCCAAAACTTAACCTATTGTTTTTTATGGGAATAGTATTTATTGGCTGTTTGTAACTTACTAATTAATCGCTATTTTCACTAACTTTAGGCCGGCAATCATCAAGCCAGTCTGATAGTGAACCCCCCAAAACTTCATGCTGATCCTTACCGACCCACTCAAGCCCGACCACGCCGCTTTGATTATCTATCGACAACAATAAATCATCGTTATCCGCAGCTAAGCCAATAAATACCGTTTCGGATTGCTTTAACTGGCGCTTCATCAGAATATGAGCCGCAATATTCTCTAATAACCGGTCACCGTCTTCAGCACTTTGAACTTGCAGCAAGTTAATTAAGTGATCTTGATAGGTCAATGCCAGATCCCCCGCATACCATCGACTAAACAGTGCTTTAACGCTGTCATGAAAGGTTAATTCTAAAGCGCTTTCCAGCTTACCGAACTGCAGCGGTTCTGGTTGCAGGCAGGGTGTCCATTCAACCGTATCTTCATCAATAACCGCGCCATAAATTGGGCTTTTCCACTCTTCAATATATTCCGTATAACGAACGGGGATCTCGTTTTCATAACGCGTCATTAAGGCATCAATTGATTCTTCAAACGTCTTCATCTGGTACTTACACCCAAGAAAATTTACAATAACCGCATTGTACTTGCGGAGCGACTCAAATGCCAAAGAAGGACTCACTCGACCATTTATCTTTAGGTCAAAGCACAGATTACCCGAATGAATACGATCCAAAGCAATTGCAGCCGGTACCTCGTTCACTAAATCGTGAACCTATCGGTATTACCGGAGAACTTCCTTTTTCCGGCGTGGACTTCTGGACTGGTTATGAAATTTCCTGGCTAAACACCAAAGGACTCCCCCAAGTTGCAATCGGTTACTTCGAAGTGCCGGCAGCAAGCCCGAACCTGGTAGAGTCAAAGTCTTTCAAACTTTACCTAAACAGTTTCAATGACTCTCATTTTGACTCGTGGGAGCATGTTCAACAGCTTATGGAAGCAGACTTGTCAGCCTGTGCCGGAGCATCTGTTAGAGCCACCCTAAAGCCTTTATCTGAGGTAAAGGATGCCTCCATTTCAACCTTTCCGGGCCAGTGCATCGATAATCAAGATATTGCAATCTCACATTATGATTATCAGCCTTCATTGCTCGCCATAGAAAAGGGTGAAACTGAAGAGAAAGTTCACAGCCATCTCCTGAAGTCTAATTGCTTAATCACCAACCAGCCGGACTGGGGATCGGTCTATATTCATTACCAAGGGCCGAAATTGGATCATGCAGCGCTGCTAGCCTACCTTGTCTCTTTTCGACGCCATAACGAGTTTCACGAACAATGCGTCGAACGTATCTATCAGGACATAAAAGCGCTAGGTATGGAAAAGCTGACGGTTTATGCTCGTTATACACGTCGGGGGGGATTGGATATTAATCCATTTCGTTCCGATTTTGAGCCAGCGCTGCAAATGCAGCGCATGGCCCGACAATAAACGATTAAGCGTTAGGGTGGGGTATTTGTAACCATTGCAGGAAACGAGCCTTCTGCTTAGCGGTTGGCTCTTCCACCGGCTCAATTTTCGCATCAGTCGCGGGTTGCGCCTGCACCTTCATCGTTTTCTTGTGCAATTGATCACGACGGAAAAAAGTCACTTCAATGGATTCGCCCGGCTCATATTCTTTGAAAGCCTCGTTAAAACGCCCATCAACAACTCGGTGTCCGTCATAGGCTACAATGACGTCACCCGGGGTGAAACCGGCTTCCCAGGCAGGCCCACCTCGGCTGACCCGGGTAAGTTCCATTCCACCACTGGCTTCATTAGCTTCCCAGCCAGCCCAGACTTTATCGACCTCGTCGTCGCCTTGCTCATAAACTAGCTCTAAACCAGCCTGTTCAAGCATGGTTTCAAACGGGATGCTGGCAATCGGGCTTTCAACGTTTTCCTGCCACCATCCTTGCCAGGACTGGCCAGTTAACTCTTTCAATATGGTCAATACATCGGCGGCAGTATAACCTTGCTTGTCAGCGTCAAAACGTTGATATAACTCATCGTGAACGTCGCGGTAACTAACTTCCCCGTCGGTCATTTCCAGCAGCCTACTGTCCAGCAGCCAGGACACCATAGCGCCTTCTGAATATATGTTCACTGAATCGTTGTGCGCACGGTCACCGTACTGATCAATCCACGCTTCAAATGATGCCTCTGCAACCGACATGACTTTGCGACCCGGTTTTGCTTTGTAGCGATCGATACCGCTTGCTACGCGTTCAAAGTACTCTTTGGGTTCCATAATACCGGCTTGCAGTAACAAGTGATTCTGAAAATAACTGGTTGACCCTTCAGCCATCCAGAATAAGTCGGTGTAATTCTCTTCCTGATAGTCGTAGGGAACCAGAGCCGCAGGACGATAGGCTTTCACATTCCAGGTGTGAACAAATTCATGCGACGCAGTCGACATAAAGGACAGGTAATCATCACGACTGGCAAAACTGTATCGTGGTCGCTGAATAATCGTAGAATTTTTATGTTCGGTGGCACCACCCGCTCCGGTGGTTGCATGAAACATAAAAACATAACGTTCAAATGGGTAACTACTCCAGATTGAATCCCCTTGGGCGACCAGTTTTTCTAAATCAGCAACTGTTTTTTCGGCGTCATAATTACCTTCGCCCCAAAAAACGACCTCATAATCTCTGCCACCCTGAGTAAATTCATAATGGGTGTTAATACCCGTTTCGATAGGAGAGTCGACCAGTACATCCCAGTTTTCAGCGGAAAACTTGTGTTCGCCTTCTCGTTCCATACCTGAATAACTTTTCCATTCACCGGGAACTTCCAGAGATACAGAAACAGGATCGTCGCGCCATTTATCAGCATACATAAACACCGCTGATGCATCTAAATACGCATGACTATCATCAATATGACGACTGCGGCGGCCTAGCTGGTCGGCATAAATTTCGTAATCTACGGTAACTTCTTCACTGTTTTCCGATAAATAAATACGCCAAGTGCTTTTATCAATCTTCTCCCAGCGCAGCGATTCCCCATTGCTTTTGGCATCAAAATCACGAACGCCATTCGCTAGGTTCAAGATACGATAATAACCGGTTCTCCAGGCTGGCATCTTCACATCAAGGAATTCAGCATCACTTTCTGGAAAAGTAATGGTCACATCTCCCCGTTGATGCTCTGGTTGAGTCAGATCAATTTTATAGTCTGTATCTGCTACGGCAATTGAAGGAGCCAACATGATACCAATCGTTAGTAAGCTTTTACGCACAGTCCATCTCCGTTAATTTCGTTTTTTTTGTTAGTTAACTTGTGCAAAGACTACCACAATTCACCAATAGTAATTAAATCCAAATAGGTTAGACTTTATAACAGTATCTTTCGTATTATGTGACTTGGATTCAGTATTTGGTAGGTGAGCATTGGCAATACCTGAAACACCACAAGAGAAAATTCAACATCTCAGTAAAAAGTTGCAACAAAGTATCCAGTCTCGTAAGCAGTTAGAAGATGACTACTTACGTGACTCACAACGATACTCCAACTTTGTAAATGACCTTTGTTTGGCATTGAGTGGTGTCGATAGCGAATTAGACAGCTTGTTGCACAAGTTGCGGGGGCATCTGCAACAGAATGCATCTGCCGCAGTTCTTGAACCTATTATGCAGCGACTAAGCGATGCCATATCGCAGCATACTATCCGCCTTCAAACTCAGCTAAAGCAAACGAACGAAAGTATTCGGCAGGCGCTTACTTCCATTAAGCCGTCGGATAACGACAGTCGCGCGCAATTGCAGCGAGTGGCTAGCGAGTTTGAGCAGCCGACAATGACGGTTTCTCATTATCTACCCCTGGTCAACCAATTACTGGCCGTCTCTTATCGACAACATGCAGCTCAAACCGAAACCCAAGTTGTTCATTATCAGAGCCAACTGTTGGATTTGCTGAGCGAAGTCGAGTTTTCCGGAAGTGCTGCTGACATCCTGCAGCAGGTGAAAGTCGCCCTGCAGAAGCCACAAACCAGCGACACCTTATTAGCCATAAGCCTAAAAGTGATGCGGCTGGTTTTCAGTAACATTAACGACGAGCGCAAAGCAGCCCAACATTTTTTACAGCAATTAAATACCTCCCTTGAATCGGTTCAAAACGTGCTGGGAATAACCATAACCCGTTCTGCCGATTTTGCTGATCAACGTATTCACCTGAATCAAAAATTGCAAACTGGGGTGTCGGAAATTAAGGCCTGCGTGTCTAGCGCCTGTGAACTACAGGATTTAAAAGAGTCCGTCGGTTTGCAGTTACAGACACTGAGCGAAGCACTCAATCAGCATTTAAAGTTGCATGAGGAAGAGCGACAGACGTTTAGTAATAATACCCAGGTAATGGAACAAAAGCTCAAAGAAACGGAGTCCCAAGTTGCACATTATAAAAAGGAATTGGCAAAGCAAAAATTCCGCAGTTTACAGGACAACCTGACAAAGCTACCAAATCGTTCCGCGTTCGAAGAGCGTCTGAATCTTGAGTTTCAGCGCTGGCAACAGAATGAAACTGAGCTTACTGTTGCCATAATCGACGTGGACCATTTTAAAGGTATTAATGATAACTTCGGCCACATTGCCGGTGACAAGACCTTACAAGTTATTGCCGGGACGCTCAGCAAATCCCTGAAAGAAATGGCTTTTGTTTGTCGCTATGGTGGTGAAGAGTTTGCTATTATATTCTGTTCGGATGAGCAAAGTACTTATCAACACATAGAGAACACACGGGATAAAGTAGCCAATATTCCGTTTAAATTTAAAAGTGAAGACATCCGTATTACTATTTCCGCGGGAATAGCGAAGTTTAAATATAACGAAGATACGCCAATGGCGGTTTTCGAAAGGGCCGATAAGGCACTTTACAACGCAAAAAATAGCGGGCGCAACCGAGTCATGACGGCAAAATAATACACGCAAAAATCCATGACCACGCCGGCACAAGGATGACGCCGAGTCATCGTTATTACAGGAGTATGAGAAAATAATGAGAGCAAGCATTTCTCCAAGAGGCACCATGTCTCTTTTATCACAGTTAGAAATTGAACGTTTAAAGCAATCCTCAAATAGCCAGCTCTACAAACTGTTCCGTAACTGCTGTCTTGCGGTATTAAATGCGGGCAGTAATACCGACAGTAGCGCAGAAATCTACGACAAATACAAAGACTTTGCCGTCAATATTATTCGTAAAGAGCGCGGCATTAAAATTGAGCTTATTGAGCCGCCAGAAGAAGCTTTCGTTGATGGTGAACTGATCGTTGGTATTCGTGAGTTACTTGAGTCGGTACTGCGCGACATTCTGTTTACTGGCGAGAGATATTCTGAAGAAGAACTAAAAGATGCAGACAGCGCCACACTCACGCATGTTGTTTTTGATATTTTAAGAAATGCCCGCACTATCCAGGCAATGCAAGAACCTGACATGGTCGTTTGCTGGGGTGGTCATTCCATCAACGAAAACGAATACAAGTACACCAAAGAAGTAGGCTACCAGCTAGGTTTACGCGGCCTCAATATTTGTACCGGCTGTGGTCCGGGCGCTATGAAAGGTCCAATGAAGGGCGCTACTATAGGGCACGCAAAACAACGTATTAATAATGGTCGTTATTTAGGATTGACCGAGCCGGGTATTATTGCTGCCGAACCGCCCAATCCTATCGTTAATGAACTGGTTATTTTACCGGATATCGAGAAACGCCTTGAAGCCTTTATTCGTTGTGCACACGGCATCGTTATTTTCCCAGGAGGCGCTGGTACCGCAGAAGAACTTTTGTATCTTCTGGGTATTCTAATGCACCCCAAAAACCAACAGCAAAGCTTACCAGTAATCCTAACCGGTCCGGCCATTGCAAAAGATTACTTTGATGCTCTGGATACTTTCATTGTTGATACGCTAGGCGAAGAAGCACGTGGCTTCTATCGTATTATTATTGGCGATCCGGCAGGCGTTGCACAACATATGCACGCGGGTATGGCCGCAGTTAAGCAGTACCGCCGTGATTCAGGCGATGCTTACTACTTTAACTGGACACTGTTTATTGATGAAAACTTCCAACGTCCTTTTTATCCGACTCATGAAAATGTCGCATCGCTAAACTTACATCCTGAACAGCCTAAAGAAGAGCTCGCCGCTGATTTACGACGTGCCTTCTCAGCCATTGTTGCTGGTAATGTAAAAGACGACGGTATCCGCCAAATTAGGGAGCATGGGGTCTTTACTATCCACGGCGAGAAGCAGCTAATGAAGCGACTAGACGTATTGTTAAGAGCGTTCGTCGAACAAGGCCGTATGAAGTTGCCGGGTTCGGTGTATCATCCTTGCTATAAGGTTGTTACTGACTGAAGGATTTATGAGAAATAAAGTCTTTGTCATACTTGCTATAGGTGCTGTCAGTTATCTGGCAATTGTAGGGGCAGTACTGATGCTTTATCAGGCTGACCCTGCCGATTTGCAATGGCAGGAAAGAGAGACATATAACGCCAGACAAATTGGCCAACTTGATCTTGGCATGTCCAAAGACAGCGTTATTCGCATTTTGGGTTCTCCCGATATTACAGAGGCAAAAGTATCACCTAAAGGCAATATGCAAGTACTCTTCTACCGCACCCATCACATGACTTCTGATGGAATTACAACAAAAGATGAGTGCACTCCCCTGGTGTTTCGGAACAATGAGCTTATCGCCTGGGGCAACGATTCTTACCTAGACTACCAGGCCAATCAGAGGCGAGAATGAACAAGCTGACTGAATGTTGTGAAAAAGCAGAGAATTTACTGAAACAACACGACGTTCGCCAGCTTTATCGTTTGGTTCAGTTCATCGACGAAGAGTACCAGCAAAGTCGATGGCCTGAACTGCTTCCTGTTTACGCCTCTCGAAATCTGTCCTCTGACATCAATGAAAAAGTCAGTGAACTCTTGGCTGTTTGTGTTAACGCCCTGCATTGCAGTTATCAATGGTCTTTGCATACGCATTATCGCCGTATTCTGGCAGCGGCCTGCATTAGCGAAAGGCTTAATCCTGCTCCCAAATACTGGAGACAACGTCAGTTAAGACAACCATTATGGCTCTCCGCTCTAGATACCCTAGAGTTGAAGTCACCGGATATTGTTGTTTTCCGATACTGGGTTAATGCACTGACCCAGGTCCAGCTGCAACGAAGCGCACCGGAAAAAGCGTTTTTCCCATTATTAAACGGTAACTTTCGTTATCGCTTTTGGACGCTGCTCAACCAGCAGGATACGCTTCCAGTAAGGCTCATCGGTCAAAAGTTGTCGCACCAAAGCAACCAACAGACAGCAGTACTTTTAGGTTACGAAAACAAACATCAAATCTTAGCCTTAATACATAAGCTAGACAGTCCGTTTTACGTAAGCTCGGATGAAACTCAAAATTGGGAATTAAACGATAAACCATTAACGCAAGAACAAACGAATGCCTTAGTTCATCATCGGCTATTTCAACATGAACAGGTAAGCTCTATTCAGCAAACCCCTCGGCAACTCTTAAAAGCCATTAATCGCTATGCAAACGCAAACGGCGCATTAAGTGCGGTTATCCGTCAAATTACCCAACTGCCCTATCTGGCAAACAGCTTGCACGCAGCGGTCCAACAAACTGAACGTATTGGCTACAGTGAAGCCAGTCGTATGGATTTAAAGCAAGCGTATTTATGGTTGGGTTCAAAACGCGCCTCGGTTATTCTTGCCACCGCTTTTCTACAGCATCAGTTTTCTTTAAATACGATTCCGCTGCATCGAACCCTGATGCAAAAGCTAGGCTTACTGACCGCCATGCTACAACACCTGTCGAACAGAACAGGTGTTAGCTTACCAACCCCCGCTCCGCTGCTTGCATTGCTCTCGGGGTCCGATCTTTTTCGTCATCCCGAGCTGTTAAAATCCGCACAATGGCCTCGGTTGAGGCAGATAGAACACTGCTACAGTACCAGCTGGGTCGGTTCAGCTTTGGATATTAGCGAGTTTCGCCGCAGCCGGCAGTTAGTTAAGCGTTGGCAATTACCCGCTGCGACAGAAAGCTTATTGGATCCGGACAAAAGTGGGGGCAATAAACTCAGCGCTTTGTTTTTCTTAGCCAACTATTTGACTATAAGCACTTATTACCCCGACGTACTATTAAGCAGTTCTGTTAAATCACTGCTAAAATCGTATTGTCAGCAATTGGATATAAAAGGTGAGCAACTGGCTGAAATTAAAAAACAAGCCGCTTTTGATAGTCATTGTTACTCACCGTTATAACCTATATTCACTAGCTGAATAGAGCATTTCTAGTCAGTATTAGCGAGGCGATGGTAGAATTACCATTCCTGTTTTTTGTAGTAACACGGTTTAAAGGAATCAATTCATGAGCAGAACTATCACAGTTATTCCAGGTGACGGCATCGGCCCGGATATCGTCAAGTCAGCAATCGCTATTTTAGACAAAGCCGGTTGTGACTTTGAGTATGAGTACGTTGAGGCCGGTCTGACTGCTTTGGAAGAGACCGGGGAGTTATTGCCTCAGAACACTCTTGATGCCATTGAACGTAACGGTGTTACTCTAAAAGGACCATTAACTACTCCGGTCGGTGAAGGCTTTACCTCTATCAATGTCAGCCTGCGCAAGCACTTTTCTCTGTACGCCAACGTACGCCCTGTTTTATCTTTTAAGGGTACGCAGGCTCGCTACGAAAACATCGACATTATTACTATTCGTGAAAATACCGAAGGTATGTACTCGGGGTTGGGACAAAAAGTTTCTGAAGATGGTAATGAAGCCGAAGCCGTAAGCAAAATCACCCGAGAAGGCGCTGAACGCATTGTTCGCTTTGCTTACGAAACTGCACGCCGCGAGGGCCGTAAAAAAGTTACCGCAGTTCATAAAGCCAATATTTTAAAGTCAACTTCCGGATTATTTCTAAAAGTAGCCCGTGAAATCGCGGAAGAATACCCCGATATCGAATCAACAGAGATGATCGTCGATGCAGCCTGCATGCGTCTGGTTATGAACCCTGAGGAATTTGACGTCATTGTTACCACTAACCTATTTGGCGATATTTTATCTGACCTGTGTGCCGGTTTAGTCGGCGGTTTGGGCATGGCGCCCGGCGCTAACATTGGTAAAGACTGCGCCATTTTTGAGGCCGTACACGGCTCTGCCCCGGATATTGCCGGCAAAAATTTGGCAAATCCAACGTCAGTCATTCTTGCATCAATTCAAATGCTGGAATATTTAGGTATGCAAGAGCAGGCCACTAAAATCACCAAAGCATTAGAAGACGTGATTTCCAGCGGCGACCGCACCACTCGTGACTTAGGTGGTTCGCACGGGACAACTGACTTCACCCAGGCAGTCATCGAACGGCTTTAATACGTTTTAGGGCATTGCTATGTAACACTCCGCAATGCCCTAAACGCGGAACCTAGCTGCGCGGCAACCAACGCAAATGCACGGTGATTTCCTCGCGATCGTGGTAAAGGTGCTTCGCCTGAATTTCAAACGGCTTAGTACCTTCGGTTTGCAGCTTGTCAGTAATCTGACTTAAATACTCTTTCACCGCTGCATAACGCTGTCGCATTGGTAACTTTAAGTTAAATATTGCTTCTTCACAGTCACCATCAAGCAACCAACTCACCATCAGCTCGCCAACGCGAGCCGGCTTCTCAACCATATCGCACACGAGCCAGGTGATATTTTTACGCTTCGGGCGAAACTTAAAGCCATCTTCCTGAATGTGTTTAACCTGACCGGTTTCCATTAAAGACTCTGCCATTGGACCGTTATCAACCGCCTGCACCATCATACCGCGGCGTACCAGTTGATAGGTCCAGCCTCCCGGCGCAGCACCAAGGTCAACGGCTTTCATGCCTGAATGAACCCGTTTTTCTTGTTCATTTTCAGGTACGAAGACCTGAAACGCTTCGTCTAACTTCAATGTTGAGCGGCTAGGGGCCTCTTTAGGCATACGCAAACGCACAATACCACCGTCATGTATGGTTTGGTTATAACTATAAGAATAACCTACCAGCGCATGCGCAGAGTTAACAAATAGGACATGCAACATTGGCCGTTTAGCTAACGGCTTGTTACTTAACAGCCCTTCTTTGCGTAATGCCTGACGCAATGGAACACTGAACTTACGACAAAATTTCGAAAGCTGGTTTGCTTCATTAGTATCGGGGGTTTCAACCCGCAATTCACCGGCCAGACCGAAGGTTTCCTGATGAGGTGTCAGTACCTTGATGACTTCGCTGGCACGATCCTCAATTCCGGCAAGTTTAACAGCAGATAAAACCGCAAACATTTCGCGGGCAAAAACCAGTTCTTTCAGAACCAGTTTTCGTGCAATATGCTCAGCCTCTTCGTGTTGGCAATGATAAGTCACATACGCCTGGTCGGGCTGTGTCTGGCAATAGCCATAAATGCCCAGCTCAGCGGTTTTATCTTGAATTTCAGCTGCGCAATCCCCTTCAAAACCCGCTCGACAAAGCAATACAATGCCACTACCTTTGCCGCTAACAATCTCACTCATTAACTCACTGCTCCTAACTTCACTGCGCCAACAAGCAAACTTATCCAGCCGGCTATAAACAACACCCCACCTATGGGAGTGATGGGACCAAACCATTTCAGCCCGGTAAACGCTAACGCATATAAACTGCCCGAAAACAAAATGACACCTGCCAACCACAAATAACCACTGGCAATAAACCAGACAGAATCCGATTGTTTTAACCAAAGTGCGAGGACTAATAAGGCAATAGCATGATAAAACTGGTAAGTGACACCGGTTTCAAACGCGCTTAACAAACTATCGCTTAACTTAGATTTCAAACCATGCGCAGCAAACGCACCGAGCATAACAGCGGTGCCACCTAAAATGGCTGCCACAATTAAAAATATCTGACTCATTGAATAAACTCCTTAATTGCATCCACAGCCTGTTGCCATAGCTTAGGCGTATTTGCGGCTTTGGCCTTAGTCGCGGTAAAACCGTGATCTGCTCCCTCGAGCCATTGTAGCTGCCAGTTGTCCGGCAGCTCCACCCTTTGCCCCTGCTCTGCTCTTTTTAGAAAAGGCTTACTAAATGGGTCCCGGGTACCCTGCAAAATTAAGCCTGTTGCCTGCGTCAGCTGCAATTCTTCAAGGCGTGACTTCTCCGGTTTTTGCGGCGGGTGAAAGGGGAAACCTAAGGCAATCACCGCCTTTACACTGTACTTATCGGCTAATCGCAACATGACCCGACTGCCCAGCGACTTTCCCATCAGAATTAACGTCTTATTATCCCGTTGCAGTTCCGCCAGTAATTCATCGACAGCCTCCACCAACACAGGCATTTTATTTGGCGGCCTTGGTTTACCGGTTTCACGAACTTTTTCCCAATAAGGAAAATCGGGACGAACAACCTCAGCGCCGAACGCCATGCTCTGCTCAGCAAAAAAATTCATAAACTCGGTGTCGGGACCACCACCGGAACCGTGTAAAAACACGATGCGGAACGCTCCCTCTGGATTCTGGCGTTGATAGTTCATTATTGATTAAACTCTTGCTCTTCCTTTTGAACCAAACTTAACAGCCACTGACGAAAGGTCGCGATTTTACCTATCTCGGCCTGATTGTCACGACAAACTAGATAAAACGCCTTATTCCGCTGCAGAGCCTGAGGGAAAATGCGCACCAAATGGCCACTGTCAATTTCGGACTTAACCAGTACATTATTGGCTAAAGCAATACCTTGCCCATGAACCGCGGCCTGTAAAGCTAAACTGGAGTGACTGAATACCGGTCCGTTGTCGCCTTTATAGTTCGGTAACCCAACAAGCTGGAACCAGTCCTTCCAGGCGTTACGGGTCTCGTCATGCAGCAACGTCTGCTTAAACAAGTCTGCAGGCTCTTTAATATCGGCTTTATTGAGCAATAAAGGAGAGCAAACTGGCCATAAATACTCTTCATGCAACTGGTACGACTTTACTCCTGGCCAGCGACCATCACCGTAGTAAATCGCAACATCCACATCGTCAGTTAACGAGCCGCTGATCTCATCTACCGCTTTAATGCGAATATCCATATCGGGGTGTTCTTCACGAAAACTGCTGAGCCTGGGCACGAACCACAAAATAGCAAAGCTGGGAGGAACCGACACGGTCAAAGCACCACGTTCAGATACTAACCGAAGTTTATCCGTCGCCTGCGCTAACTGTTCAAAAATATCGCGTAATTCTAAATAGTATTCCTGACCTTCTTCAGTCAGTAACAATGAACGATTACGACGAATAAAAAGCTTAAGTTCCAGAAAATCTTCTAACGCTTTAACCTGATGGCTCACCGCAGCTTGAGTGACAAATAGCTCTTCGGCTGCTTTGGTAAAGCTTAAATGGCGCGCTGCCACTTCAAAGGATTTTAATGCGTTTAAGGGGGGTAATTTCCGCATGCCATTAACTAAAAAGCGTCTCTGTTCAGTAGATAACCACTACTATAACAGAGACGCCCTTCTTTCGGCTATTTATCATTACTTTATCTAATGTGACTTACAGGCGAACGCCACCGTCAATCTCAACGACTCGCCCACTGAAAAAGTCGTTTTCAATGATATAGCGTGCACTGTGAGCAATTTCATTGGGTTGGCCCCAGCGCTTCAGTGGCACCATAGCTAATGCGCGATCTACCGCTTCCGGTTTCATCTGTGCTGTCATTGGCGTTTCAATAAAGCCCGGTGCGATAGCGCCACAACGAATACCATAACGACCCAGTTCGCGAGCCCAGGTTACCGTCATCGCAACAACACCAGCTTTGGTTGCCGAGTAATTGGTTTGGCCCATGTTGCCAGCTCGGGCAACACTCGAAATATTAATAATAACGCCTTTCTTGTCCGCTTTAACCATCTGTGCAGCTGCTTCACGACCACACAGGAAAGTACCGGTCAGATTTACGTCCAATACCGATTGGAATTGCTGCAGCGGCATTTTGCTTTTCAGTTCACCGTCTTTAAACTTAATTAGCAAGCCGTCACGTAACAGCCCAGCGTTATTCACCAGCACATCAATGCCGTCGAACTCTTGCTGAATCTGCTCGAATACTGTTTCTACCGATTCTTCATCGGTAATATCCACTTCATAACCAACCACTTTAGCGGCACCGAGTTTTTCGCACTGCTCCTGAGCATCACCCAATACGTCGCCATTAATATCGATAAGCGCTAATTTCGCACCTTGTTTGGCGAAATCTTCAGCCATCGACAAACCCAGCCCCTGGGCGCCACCAGTAATAACAATAACACTGTCTTTAATTTGCATGTGCTTCCTCTATTCTTTGTTTACTTCTGTGACTTAGGAGCCACATAGTTGAAAATACTGGAAAAGTCCTGGCGACCATGGCCTTGCTCAGACCAGCTGTGATAAAGGTTACGCGTCAATGAACCCATTGGCGTGGCGGCACCACTTTCTAATGCCGTTTGTTGTGCCAGACCTAAATCTTTAGCCATTAAGTCGACCAAAAAGCCGCCCTGGTAATCATTGCTTGAAGGCACGCCATCCATTACGCCCGGGCATGGGTTATAAACCTGCAAGGTCCAGTTACTGCCGGAGCTTGCCAACATAATCTCAGACAACACTTTCGGATCAAGTCCATTCGCCTTGCCCAACTGTAAAGCCTCAGATGTACCAACCATTAACACGGATAACAACATGTTGTTGCAGATCTTAGCAATCTGTCCGGCACCGACATCGCCTGCACGGAAAACATTTTTGCCCATGTCATTAAGTACGGTACGAGCCCTGTCAACATTGGCTTCAGTACCACCGCAAATAAAGGTCAGGGTGCCGGCTTTCGCTCCTCCAACACCACCTGAAACCGGAGCATCGATAAAGGCTATACCAGCCTTTTCCAACTGTTCACCAACATACATTGCGGTTTCTGAAGAAATTGTGCTGCAATCAATAACCAACTGGTCTTTAGTCAACTTATTAATCAAGCCGCTCTCGCCTAGGTAAACTCCCTTAACATGACGATCAGCAGGCAACATAGACACGACAAACTCGACGCCGTCGATGGCTTCATCGGCCGTCTTCGCGGCCTGTGCACCGTCTGCAACTATCGCTTTCAGCGCCTCTTCTGATAAATCAAAAGCTTTAACCTGATGGCCGGCTTTAGCCAGATTACTGGCCATCGGGCCGCCCATATTACCCAGTCCAATAAATCCTACGGTTGCCATAGTGGCACTCCTTCTTGTTAATTCGTTTTACTTATCTAGATCGGCTAATGGATGCGTCCGGTCGCCCCAAGGCGGTAAAAAGAAGGCATCAACCTCTTCCGCTGGCACTTCTGCTACTGAGCTATGCTGCCATTGTGGTTTTTTATCTTTATCGATCAGCAATGCCCGGATACCTTCGGCAAAGTCACCGCGAACGGCACAGTTACACGAGAGGGTTAATTCCAGTCTAAAGCAGTCAGCCAACGACAGATCGGAGCCTTGCTGAAGCTGGTTCCAAACTAGGTGTGAAGTGAACGGACAACCATTCTCCAGGTTCTTACGAGCCCGTGCCAGCCATTTGTCATCAGTTTCATCATTGACAATACGTTCAACAATTTCACCAATATCATTACCTGTGGTTAACTTGGTAATCAACGATTGATGTGGCTCAACCTGTGGATTTGGCAAAGCAGTCGTGTCACTACTGGCAACCGAGCTTAGTAAATCTGTCACTTTTTGCTTATTCAGTGCTTCAGTGTTACCCCAATCCATCTCTCGTAATTGAGTCAAAATAGTGTCTTTGCTCTCTTGCCCAACGAAATGATCGGCCAGATTCAGATACAGCGCATCGTTTGCATTCATCGTTGCCCCCGTAATTCCGAGGAACAAACCACACCCTTCTGGCATACGGTTCAGAAAGTAGGTTGCACCAACATCAGGATACAAGCCAATAGTCACTTCCGGCATAGCCAACAACGAACGCTCCGTTACAATACGGTGGCTAGCGCCGTTCATTAAGCCCATGCCACCGCCCATGACAATACCGTCACCCCAGCAAATCAGCGGTTTCGGGAACGTCTGGATAAAATAGTCCAGTTGGTATTCTTGTGTGAAGAAATTTTCAACTTCGCTCACCAGCTTGCCCGGCTCGGCTTGCATGGCTTTGTACATCGCAACAATATCACCACCAGCGCAAAAGGCTTTTTCGCCCGCACCCTGCAACCAGACACAAGCGACTTTATCGTCCTCAGCCCATTTTTTCAGTTGTGGTAACAGCTTTTCAGCCATTGCCAGGCTCAAAGCATTTAATGATTTTTCAGAATTTAATGTAGCAACGCCGATGACTTTGTCACCGGCGTTCAGCTCTTCAAAAAGTACAACGTCTTGCATGGAATCTCCTTACAAGATTTCGCGGTCGTTATCCGCTAATAGTCGACGACCAATAATCATACGCATGACTTCGTTCGTGCCTTCCAGGATTTGGTGAACACGAACATCCCGCACATGGCGTTCTAACGGATACTCTTTAATGTAGCCGTAGCCACCATGCAACTGCAATGCATCGTTACACACCTTAAAACCAACATCGGTTGCAAATTGCTTCGCCATTGCACAGTAGGTGGTTTTGTCAGCGTCGTTGTTATCAACTTTACTGGCTGCCAGCCTCACCATTTGCCGTGCGGCAACCAATTCAGTCGCCATATCAGCCAGCTTAAATTGTAACGCTTGAAAGGCTGCCAGAGGCTTACCAAATTGCGTACGTTCCTGCATATAAGCTTTAGCCGTATTCAAAGCCGATTGCGCTGTACCTATAGAACAAACCGCAATGTTGATACGTCCGCCGTCTAAGCCCATCATGGCGAACTTAAAACCTTCGCCTTCTTTACCCAGCAAATTTTCAGCTGGAATGCGAACGTCTTCAAAGGTAACTAAGCGAGTCGGCTGAGCATTCCAGCCCATTTTCTCTTCGGCCTTACCGTAAATAACACCTTTAGCGTCGGCTGGCACAGCAAAAGCAGAAATACCTTTAGGTCCATCTTCACCCGTACGAGCCATCACCACCAGCACGTCGGTTTCCCCGGCACCGGAGATAAACATTTTAGAGCCGTTCAGAACGTATTCGTCACCCTCTTTTTTCGCACTGGTGCGCAAGCTGGCTGCATCAGAACCAGAACCTGGCTCAGTCAGGCAATAAGAGCCCAACTTTTCACCGGTAACCAACTCTGGCACCCACTGGTCAATAACCGACTGCTGACCGAAGGAGCCAATCATCCAGGTCACCATGTTGTGAATGGTCATCATAGCCGTTGTCGCAGTACAGCCCCCTGCCAGCTGCTCAAAAATAAGCGCTGAATCTAAGCGACTCATTCCGAAGCCGCCAGCTTCTTCCGGGGTATACATGCCCATAAAGCCCATTTCACCGGCCTTACGAAACACCTCAATAGGAAAATAATGTTCTTCATCCCATTTAGCTGCGTTAGGCGCTAGCTCTTTGTCAGCAAAAGCCTTAGCGGTATCCACAAAGGCCTGTTGGTCTTCTGTCAATTCGAAATTCATCGTTATCCCCTATTATCTCAGGTTAATTGACATGTTTGGACCAGAAACTTCTTCTAGGTCACTTTCGAACCAACGCGCTGTTACTGTCTTAGTTTCGCTGTAAAAACGCACGCCCTGCTTACCATACGCATGAAGATCGCCGAAGAATGAACGCTTCCAGCCAGTAAAGGAGAAGAATGGCAATGGCACCGGAATTGGAATGTTAATTCCAACCTGACCTACTTCAACTTCGTGTTGATATTTACGCGCTGCCGCGCCGCTTGCCGTAAAGATAGAAGTACCATTCCCGTAAGGGTTGTTGTTAACTAACTCCAGGGCGTCTTCTAAGCTATCCACTTCAGTGGTGCACAATACCGGACCAAAAATTTCCGTTTTATACACTTCCATATCCGGTGTTACCTTAGAGAATACTGTAGGACCAACCCAGTTCCCGTCTGGCAGGCCATCCACTTTACAACCTCGACCATCAACCAGAAGTTTAGCGCCTTCTTTCTCACCCTGAGTGATAAGAGCTTCAACACGTTCTTTAGCTTGTGGGCTAATCACTGGACCATAGGCTGCATTTTCATCATTCCATGCACCCGGACGAACCTTAGCAATGGCTTCCGCTATTTCAGGTATCCACTCTTTCGCCGCGCCAACAAATACGGCAACAGAAATGGCCATACAACGTTGACCTGCAGCACCAACAGAAGAGCCAACCATGTTATTAATCACTTGCTGTTTATTCGCATCAGGCATAATAACGCAGTGGTTTTTCGCGCCGGCAAAGGCCTGAACGCGCTTACCATTTTCAGTACCACGACGATAGATGTATTCAGCCACAGGTACTGAGCCTACAAACGATAAAGCCCGAACCGCTGGATGATCCAGCAAGAAATCCACCTGCTCTTTATTGCCATGCAATACTTGTAACACGCCTTTTGGCGCGCCTGCTTGTTCAAACAATTCCACCAAGCGAGTTGGTGTTAATGGGTCTTGTTCTGAAGGTTTAAGAATAAAGGTGTTACCACAGGCAATGGCCAGCGGGAACATCCATAGTGGGATCATGGCCGGAAAGTTAAACGGCGTAATACCTGCACATACACCTAACGGCTGAGTATAGCTGTACGAGTCAATTTTACGGGCGACGTTTTCAACGGTTTCGCCCATTAATAATGAAGGAATGTTCGCGGCGTGTTCAACCACTTCAATGCCGCGCCAGACATCACCTTTTGCATCTTCAAAGGTTTTCCCGGTTTCTTGCGCCAAAGTTTCCGCAATTTCTTCCTGGTGTTCTTTTAACAACGCCTGATAACGCATCATGACTCGAGCGCGCTCTGAAACAGGCACCTCTTTCCAGGTTTTAAAGGCTTCGCGTGCGCTATTCACTGCGGCTTCCATTTCGCTTTGCGTGGCGACCGGAACTTCAGCTATGACTTCCTGAGTTGCGGGGTTGGTCACAGGAATCCACTGTTCCGACTTCGAGGCGACAAATTCACCATCTATGTACAGAGGCACTTTCTTAGACATAATTCACCTTCTTATTGTGTTATTTTGTCATCTATTGATGAGCTAAATTTAGTTAAGTGAGCCTTTTACGTGACCCTCTTAATTCTGATTACTTTACTTTGGGCCGCCAGCTTTTCGCTAATCGGCGTTTACCTTGCCGGTCAGGTTGACGGCTATCTGGTTGTCTTTATTCGCATGATTTTAGCACTGATAACGGTATTACCGTTATTTCGTTGGCGACATCTGTCGCCCAAAAGCGGGCAATTACCTCAATTGGCTAAACTTGCTGCTATAGGCGCCATACAAATTGGTGCCATGTACCTGTTTCTTTACCATGCGTTTTTGTATTTGAGCGTTGCCGAAGTGCTTTTGTTCACTATTTTTACACCGCTCTATATCACGCTCATTGATGAGCTCATATTGAACCGCAAGCATTTACCGTTGTTATGGTGGCTGGCCGCAGCCGTATCGGTAGGCGGAGCCGCCATTATCCGCTATCAACCGCTTTCCGATGACTTTATCACCGGTTTCTTTTTAATTCAGGCAGCGAACCTGTGCTTTGCTTTAGGTCAAGTTGCTTATAAACGCCTGCCAACAGGACCTGCTTTAGCACAGAGCCAACAGTTTGCCGCCTTTTTCTTCGGCGCCAGCCTTATTGCCGGCCTCGGCGTTCTGCTGTTTGCCGACATAACCATGATGCCTTCCACCAGTCTGCAATGGGGGATTCTGCTATGGCTCGGTATTGTTGCCTCCGGGCTTGGTTACCTTGGCTGGAACCTTGCCAGTAAATGGGTCAATACCGGACAACTGGCGACTATGAATAATGCCTTAATCCCCGCCGGAATTTTGGTCAATGTCTTATTCTGGGAACAGTCATTTGACTATGTCCGTTTAAGTCTCGGCGCGATAATAATCGTACTTGCCGTTTGGCTAGCAGGACGAGCTCAAAAATTGAAGCCCGCCCGTTAGCCTGCAGTCTTAGATCATTTCTACAGCCAGGGCCACAGCTTCACCACCGCCAATACACAACGAGGTGATACCGCGCTTCTGGCCTTTCTGCTTCAACGCATGCAGCAAAGTCACCAATAAACGAGCACCGCTAGCGCCTATTGGGTGTCCTAAGGCACACGCACCACCATGCACATTCACTTTAGCCGGATCCAGTTTCATTTCCTGAATCGCCAGCATGGTCACCATGGCAAAAGCCTCGTTGATTTCCCATAAATCAACGTCGTCTTTCGTCCATTCCAGCTTACTCAGCAAAGAGTTCATCGCCCCAATAGGCGCTATGGTAAATTCCGCAGGCGCCTGGGAGTGGGTTGAATGACCCATAACGCGAGCCAACGGAGTTAACCCTTTCGCTTTAGCGTCGCTCTCACGCATTAAGATAAGAGCGGCACCACCATCAGAAATCGAGCTAGAGTTAGCGGCAGTAATGGTTCCGTCTTTCTTAAAAGCTGCCCGCAATTGAGGAATTTTATCCAAACGCGCTTTGCCTGGCTGCTCGTCAGTGTCTACCGTCACCTCTCCTTTGCGATTTGAGTAGGTGACCGGCGCAATTTCATCTTTAAACAGGCCATCTTTAATTGCCGTCTGCGCCTTAGTTAAAGAGTGAATCGCAAATTCATCCATTGCTTCGCGGTCAATACCGTATTCGTCGGCAGTACTCTGAGCGTAGCTTCCCATAGCTTTATTTTCATAGGCGTCTTCAAGACCGTCCAGCATCATGTGGTCCAGCACCTGCCCGTGACCCATCCGATAACCGTTCCGGCCTTTAGGCAGTAAATATGGTGCGTTAGACATGCTTTCCATACCACCAGCTAACACGACATCGGCAGATCCGGCTTTGATCAAGTCATGCGCCATCATTGCCGCTTTCAAACCAGAACCACACACTTTATTAATAGTCGTTGCACCAGTTGAACGCGGTAAGTCAGCGTACAGCATCGCCTGACGAGCCGGCGCTTGACCTAAGCCAGCTGGCAACACATTACCCATGATAACTTCTGAAATATCATCGGCTTTTAAACCGCTGTTACTCAATGCAGCCTTGATAGCTGTCGCTCCCAGGTTAGGTGCTGAGACTTCACTCAAACAGCCCTGAAAACCGCCCATTGGCGTGCGGTTTGCCGCCACAATAACGATGGAATCGCTTGACATCTTTCCTCCAAATGCACTTTACGTTAACGTAAACTTCCTCTAAGCTTAGATCCCAGAGCAACCAAAAAGCAAGTACCGATGGACAATAAAGTAACTTATAGTATTGGTGAACTGGCAAAACAATTTGACATTACCACCCGCAGCATTCGTTTCTACGAGGACGAAGGCCTGCTCTCCCCGAGACGCCAGGGCCAGCAACGTATCTACACCAATAAAGACAGAGTTCGCTTAAAGCTTATTTTACGCGGTAAGCGGCTGGGCTTTTCCCTGGCCGAAACCGGTCGGCTATTTGAGTTGTACGATGCGGACAATAGCAGCGCCGCGCAGTTACAAAAGGTACTTGAGCTCATTAGCGAGAAGAAGCTCTCGCTCAAACAGCAAATGGAAGACATTAATGTGTTACTGACCGAGTTAAGTGGTCTTGAGCAACGTTGTCAGGACGAGCTTAAAACCATCCCTTCGTCAGTTCCAGAAGTTCATTCTCAGGAGTCGTTATGATCAGTCAATACACCACCTTTAACTTTGGGCTCGGCGAAACTGCCGACATGATCCGTGAGCAAGTTAATGCCTTTGCGCGTGATGAAATCGCACCACGTGCTGCCGAAATTGATGAAAAAAATGAATTCCCAAGTGATTTATGGCGCAAACTTGGTGACATGGGTCTGCTCGGTTTAACCGTTGCTGAAGAGTACGGTGGTTCTGGCATGGGCTACCTTGAACATGTTATCGCGATGGAAGAAATCAGCCGCGCTTCTGCGTCCGTTGGCTTAAGCTATGGTGCGCACTCCAACCTGTGCGTTAACCAAATTCATCGCAACGGTAACGAAGAACAAAAGCAGAAGTACCTGCCTAAATTATGTAGCGGTGAGCATGTTGGTGCACTGGCAATGAGCGAACCTAACGCCGGTTCTGACGTTGTCAGTATGAAACTGCGCGCTGAGAAAAAAGGTGATAACTACCTTCTTAACGGCAATAAAATGTGGATCACGAACGGCCCGGAAGCTAACGTATTCGTTATTTACGCGAAAACCGAACCGGAGAAAAACTCGCGCGGCATCACTGCCTTTATCGTTGAAAAAGACACCCCAGGATTCAGTCAGGCGCAAAAGCTCGACAAACTGGGCATGCGCGGTTCAAACACCTGTGAGTTGGTTTTTGAAGACGTAGAAGTGCCTGCAGAAAACATTCTGGGCGAACTTAACGAAGGTGTTAAAGTCCTTATGAGCGGCCTTGATTACGAGCGTGCCGTGCTAGCAGCGGGCCCGCTAGGCATTATGCAGGCTTGCCTTGATACTTGCGTTCCTTACATTCACGATCGTAAACAATTCGGTAAAGAAATTGGCGAGTTCCAGCTAATTCAGGGTAAAGTTGCTGATATGTACACTCGTACCAACGCCGCACGCGCCTATGTTTATGCCGTGGCACAGTCCTGTGACCGTGGTGAAACTACGCGTAAAGATGCCGCCGGAGCAATTCTTTATGCAGCGGAACTAGCGACTCAGCTTGCGTTGGACGCGATTCAGCTATTAGGCGGTAACGGTTACATTAATGAGTACCCGACAGGCCGTTTGCTGCGTGATGCCAAACTGTATGAAATCGGTGCGGGCACGTCGGAAATTCGTCGAATGCTAATTGGCCGCGAACTCTTCACTGAATCAAAATAATAAGGAGGCAACGCCGTGGCGATTTTATCCAGTAAAATCAATACCCGCGATGCGCAATTTGCGGCAAACAGTGAGTCTATGCAGGCTGTGGTTGACGACCTGCAGGAGAAAGCCGCAAAGATCCATCAGGGGGGCGGTCCTAAATATCAGGAACGCCATTTATCCCGTGGTAAATTGCTGCCTCGCGACCGAATAAATAAGCTGTTAGACGCAGGCTCACCCTTTTTAGAAGTAGGTCAGTTTGCGGCCTGGGAATGCTACGAAGATTACGTACCCTCCGCTGGTGTGGTTGCCGGAATTGGCCAGGTTGAAGGTACTGAGTGCATGATCATTGCCAACGATGCGACGGTTAAGGGTGGCACCTACTACCCTCTAACCGTTAAAAAGCATCTACGCGCTCAGGAAATTGCTGAGCGTTGTCACTTACCCTGTATTTACCTGGTGGACTCTGGCGGCGCTAACCTGCCGCGCCAGGACGAAGTATTCCCCGACAAAGAGCATTTTGGTCGCATCTTTTTTAATCAGGCCAATATGTCAGCCAAAGGAATTCCACAAATTGCTGTGGTTATGGGCCTGTGTACCGCAGGTGGCGCTTACGTTCCGGCCATGGCCGACGAGAGCGTGATAGTAAAAGAGCAAGGCACTATTTTCCTTGCTGGCCCCCCCTTAGTGAAAGCCGCAACGGGTGAAGAAGTTTCAGCCGAAGAGCTGGGCGGCGCCGATGTGCATACCCGCATTTCAGGTGTTGCTGATCATTTTGCTCACAACGACGAACACGCCCTGGCACTAGCCCGTCGCTCGGTAGCACGCCTTAACCGTGGTGAGCCAACTCAGTTGGATCGTCAGCCGGCTAAGCCGCCACGTTATGACGCAAAAGAATTGTACGGCATTGTCGGCACCGACCTGCGTAAGCCGTATGATGTGCACGAAGTCATTGCCCGCATTGTCGATGACTCAGATTTTGACGAGTTTAAAGCTAACTACGGCAATACGCTGGTCACCGGATTTGCCCGCATTGACGGTTATCCGGTTGGTATTGTGGCAAACAACGGCATTCTCTTTTCTGAGTCGGCGCAAAAAGGCGCCCACTTTATTGAGCTTTGTGCCCAGCGCAAAATTCCATTAGTTTTCTTGCAAAACATCACCGGCTTTATGGTCGGTAAAAAATACGAAGCGGAAGGTATTGCTAAGCACGGCGCGAAGATGGTTATGGCCGTTTCTTGTGCCAAGGTGCCTAAATTTACCGTATTAATTGGTGGTAGCTACGGCGCCGGTAATTACGGCATGTGTGGCCGCGCTTATGACCCTACCATGATGTTCATGTGGCCGAATGCGCGTATCTCAGTTATGGGTGGCGAGCAAGCCGCCGGCGTTATGGCTCAAGTAACCAAAGACAATTTAGCGCGCAAAGGCGAAAGCTTAAGCGACGAAAAAGAACAAGCGCTGAAAAAGCCAATTGTTGAACAGTATGATAAACAAGGCCACCCTTACTATGCGTCAGCCCGTCTATGGGACGATGGTATTATCGACCCGGCACAAACGCGCGAAGTTCTGGCTTTAAGCCTTGCCGCTTCCTTAAATGCACCGATTGAAGACAGCCGCTTCGGCGTTTTCCGCATGTAATCGGAGGTTATTGACCATGGCAAAATACACAGAACTCGATATTAACAGCCAAGGCGTTGCTACGCTGACCTTAAACCGTCCTGACGTTCACAACGCGTTTGACGATGTAATGATTGCAGAACTACTGCAGGCATTAAAAGACGTTGAACAAAGCACAGCCGCAAAAGTCCTGGTACTGCGTTCGGAAGGTAAAAACTTCTCAGCCGGAGCGGATCTGAACTGGATGCGCTCCATGGCCGATAAAAACTACGAGCAAAACGTCAATGACGCCGGCGAGCTTGGCTTGCTAATGGAGCGTCTGGACTTGCTCAGCAAGCCGAGTATTGCGTTAGTACAAGGCGCCGCTTTTGGTGGGGCTGTCGGCCTTGCCGCCTGCTGTGACATCGTACTGGCACAGCCACGCAGCAGCTTTTGTTTAAGCGAAGTCAAAATTGGGCTTATTCCTGCGGTCATCAGTCCTTATGTGGTTCGCACTATTGGCGAACGTCAATCGCGTCGCTACATGCTTACCGCAGAACGATTCTTTGCCGACAAAGCGCAGGAACTGGGACTGGTTAATGAGGTTGTAGAGGAATTTGAGGAGCCTTTAAATAAGCTATTAGAAGCGCTATTAGCCAATAGTCCACAGGCCGTAAACGCCTGTAAGCAACTTATCCGCAATGTTGGTTCACGTCCTATCGATAAAAGTGTTCGTGAACATACCATTGAAGCCATTGCCGAAATTCGCGTGTCGGACGAAGGTCAGGAAGGACTCAGTGCGTTTCTTGAAAAACGCCCCGCCGCCTGGCTTAAACAGAGTTAACAACAGGTCTCATTATGATCAAAACATTATTGATTGCGAACCGTGGTGAAATTGCCTGTCGTATTATTGCCACAGCCAAAAAAATGGGCATTAGCACCGTAGCGGTGTTTTCTGATGCCGATCGCAACTCACGCCACGTTAAACTGGCTGACCAAGCGGTACACATTGGTCCTGCAGCCAGCACAGAAAGCTACCTGCGTGGCGACAAAATTATTGCGGCGGCAAAGCAGACCGGCGCCGAAGCCATTCACCCCGGGTATGGTTTTCTTTCTGAAAACGAAGACTTCGCTGACCAGTGTCAGGCAAATGACATTATTTTTGTGGGTCCTCCGGTATCCTCAATTGCAGCTATGGGCTCTAAGAGCGCAGCCAAGTCGATTATGCAGGACGCTGGTGTACCATTAGTTCCAGGTTACCACGGCAGTGAGCAAGATATTGAAACACTAAAAGCCGAAGCCGAAAAGGTGGGCTTCCCATTACTGCTGAAAGCAGCATACGGTGGCGGTGGTAAGGGCATGCGTGTAGTTGAAAACATGGGCGAGTTCAATGAAGCTCTGCATTCTGCTAAACGCGAAGCTAAATCCTCCTTCGGCAACGATAAAATGCTGATGGAGCGTTTTATTCGCAACCCTCGCCACGTAGAAATTCAAGTTTTTACTGACGAACACGGCAACGCCGTTTATCTGGCAGAGCGCGATTGCTCTGTTCAGCGTCGTCACCAGAAAGTACTTGAAGAAGCGCCCGCTCCGGCATTAACCGAAAAAACCCGGACTGAAATGGGCGAAGCGGCTATTCGTGCCGCTCAGGCCATAGATTACGTCGGTGCCGGTACCGTCGAGTTTCTGTTCGATCAAAGTGGCGAGTTCTATTTCATGGAAATGAACACCCGTCTACAGGTTGAGCATCCGGTCACTGAAATGATTACCGGTCAAGACTTGGTTGAGTGGCAGTTATTGGTCGCTTCTGGTCAGCCATTACCTCTGGCACAAAATGACATTCAGGTTAATGGTCATGCGTTTGAAGCCAGAATCTATGCTGAAGACCCGGACAATGACTTTTTGCCCTGCACAGGTACCATCAAGCACTTACGCACACCAGCCGAAGAAAATGGCGTGCGGATTGATACGGGCATTGAACAAGGTGACGAGATTTCGGCTTTCTATGACCCAATGATAGCCAAGCTTATTGTTTGGGACACCGATCGCACCCGTGCTCTGCTTCGTTTACAAAAAGCGTTGCGTGAGTACCGTCTGACCGGGCTCACCACTAATGTCGACTTTTTGCATCGTCTGGCATCGCACCCGGAGTTCGTGAAGACCAACTTGACGACGGAATTCATTCAACAGTATCAACAAGACCTCTTGCCAGATAGTTCCGTTAATTATCAACAAATTGCGACGGAAGCTGCCCTGTTCGACATTACTCAACGTCAACAGCAACGCGGCAGTTCACCCTGGCAAAGTGGTAATGCGTTCAGAATGAACTCCGCCGCTACACACAGAGTTCCACTCCAGTTTGGCGACGAAACCTATGCTATTTCACTGATTGAAACCGCCACGGGTGAATTCTTGCAGAAAGTTGACGATGAAGGCATCCGCTGGCAGGCGTCTTTAACCGACGACAAACTCACGTTGACCGCTGGTAGTATGCGCTATACCCGCTATGTCAGCGCTGATGACCAACAGATCACGGTGTTCACTGATAACGGCCCAATGACTTTTCATCGCCACCGTGTGGCTGATACGCTGTCAGACGATACGGCTCATGGTGGCCACGTTGCGCCAATGAACGGTACCATCATGGAAGTACTGGTCGAAAAAGGTGATACTGTTGAAAAGGATCAGCCGTTAGTCATTATGGAAGCGATGAAAATGGAGTACACCATTCGAGCCGGACATGAAGGTGAAGTCACAGACATCTTTTTCGCTGCCGGCGACCTGGTCAGTGACGGCGATGAGCTTATTGCAGTAAATGAAGCGGAGTAATTATGGCTATTGCGGAAAAGATAAAGATTGTCGAAGTCGGACCGCGTGACGGCTTGCAAAATGAAACGTCCGTTTCTGTCGACGCAAAAGTTACTTTGATTGAAGCGCTGGCTGATGCTGGCGTTTCCTACATTGAAAGTGCCAGCTTTGTCAGCCCTAAATGGGTACCGCAAATGGCTGATAGCCGCGCTGTTATGGAACAAGTCACGCGTCGGGCCGGCATTACCTACGCGGGACTTACACCAAACTTAAAAGGCTTTGAAGCAGCCGTTGAAGCCAATATGGACGAAGTTGCCGTATTCGGTGCCGCATCCGAAGCTTTTACACAAAAAAACATAAACTGCAGTATTGATGAGTCACTGGAGCGTTTTAAGCCCGTTATTGCCGCAGCTAAAGAAAAAAACATTCCGGTAAGAGGCTATGTTTCCTGTGTTTTAGGTTGTCCTTACCAGGGAGAAGTTCCTTTAGAGAGTGTAGTCAAAGTTGCTAAGGCACTTTATGACATGGGCTGCTACGAGGTTTCACTAGGCGATACCATTGGCGTCGGAACACCGTTAAAAGCACAAGAGATGCTTGCGGCTGTCGCGGAAGAAGTCCCTGTCGATAAGCTGGCGTTGCATTTCCATAACACCTACGGGCAGGCTTTGGCTAATATAGTGGCCTGCCTGCCACTGGGCGTTGCCACTATCGATACGGCCGTTGCCGGCCTGGGTGGATGCCCATACGCTAAAGGCGCCAGTGGCAATGTTGCCACCGAAGATGTGGTTTACATGCTCAGTGGCATGGGTATTAAAACGGGCATCGACCTGACTCAATTGATCGCCGCAGGGGCCGGTATTTGTAAACATTTATCACACGGCCCGCGTTCACAAGTCGCAATAGCTGAATTGGCAAAACAAGGGGATTAAAATGACTTCAGAAGCGTTATGGCAACCGTCCGCAGACACCATTGCCAATGCCCGCATGACGGATTTCCTACAACAGGTTAATACAGAGAAAGGCGTAGCGCTGGCCAACTATCACGACCTTTACGAGTGGTCTGTTGAAAACGACGAAAGCTTCTGGTCTATGCTATGGGATTACTTTGATGTCATTGGTGAAAAAGGCGATACCGTCGTTACCGGCAAAGAAAAAATGCCCGGAGCCAAATGGTTTCCTGACGCGAAACTAAACTTTGCTGAAAATCTGCTACGCCACAAAGATGACCACGTCGCCCTTATTTTTCGCGGCGAAAACGGGGCAAGACAACAACTCACATACGCCGAACTGAATCAGCAGGTAGCGGCTTTTGCTGCCGGGTTACGCCAACGCGGTATTGAAGCAGGCGACCGTGTCGCGGCCATGATGCCCAACTGTATAGAAACCATTATTGGAATGCTGGCAACCACCAGCATTGGTGCTATCTGGTCGTCCTGCTCTCCTGATTTTGGCGTACAAGGTGTACTTGACCGTTTTGGGCAAATTGAGCCGAAGATATTGATTACCGTTGACGGTTACTTTTATAACGGCAAAAACCTCAATATCAAAAGCAAAACAGCGGATATTATTAAACAAATACCGAACATTGAAGCCACTGTTATCGTTAATTTCAGCCAGCAGAACGATCGCCTTGAAGGAGAAAATGTTGTTGCATGGAATGATTTTGGAGATACGGACCAAACACACATCGAATTTGTGCCACGCAACTTCAATGATCCGCTTTATATTATGTTTTCGTCGGGAACCACCGGTGTCCCCAAATGCATCGTGCATGGTACCGGTGGTACCTTACTACAACACCTAAAAGAGCATGGTCTGCATACCGACTTAGGTCGAGAGGACAATCTCTTTTATTTCACCACCTGTGGCTGGATGATGTGGAACTGGTTGGCGAGTGGTCTGGCGGTAGGGGCAACCCTCACCTTATTTGATGGCTCTCCTTTTGCGCCGGAGCCTGAGTTTTTATGGGATGTCGCTGACGAGGAAGACATTACCGTATTTGGTACCAGTGCTAAGTACCTGGCCGCACTTGAAAAGGCAGATGTTAAACCCCGTGAAAGCCATAACCTGGAAAATTTACGCAGTATTTTGACTACGGGCTCGGTATTACCACCAGAAAGCTTCGATTACGTTTACCGCGACATTAAAAAGGATATTTGTCTTTCGTCTATATCAGGCGGTACCGACATTGTGTCGTGCTTTGCCCTTGGCTGCCCTATTCTGCCAGTTTACCGGGGCGAACTTCAGTGTCGAGGCCTGGGTCTGGCCGTTAACGTATACGACGACAGCGGCAAACCCGTCCGCGGTGAAAAAGGTGAACTCGTGTGCGAAAACTCGTTTCCTTGTATGCCAGTCGGCTTCTGGGGCGATGACAATGGTGAACGCTATTTCAATGCCTATTTTGCCCGGTTTGAAAATACCTGGGCGCATGGCGATTTCGCTGAATTAACACAGCACGACGGCGTGATTATTTACGGGCGCTCTGATGCAGTTCTTAACCCGGGCGGCGTACGTATCGGCACGGCTGAAATTTACCGCCAGGTTGAGAAAGTAGATGACGTGTTAGAAAGCATTGCCATAGGGCAACAGTACCAGGACGATGAGCGGGTGGTTCTCTTTGTCAAACTGAGAGAAAATTGTGAGCTTGATGACGAACTAAGACAAACCATCACCAAGACCATTCGTGCGAACGCGACTCCTCGTCACGTTCCTGCTGTAATTTTGCAGGTTGACGACATTCCCCGTACTATTAGCGGCAAGATAGTCGAGTTAGCGGTTCGTAATGTTGTTCATGGTGAGCCCGTGAAGAACACCGATGCTCTGGCAAACCCAGAGGCACTGGATTACTTCCGTGATAGAGAGGAGTTGCGTTAATCCATGATGTTCCTGCACGGGTCACGACAGGCGGTCGTAGCAGCCATTGTTGGCTTGGTTGTTACGGTTACCGCTTTTAGTTATTTGCGTTACCAAGAAAATCAGGTAGTCCACGATGCTCTGGAAGCTGAAACTTACAGCTTGCAGCGTGATATTCGACAAAACCTGGTCTCTCATTTGTTTGTCGCTGAGCTATTAGCGCGAGAATGGGAACGCAGTGACTTGAACATTAAGGAACGGTGGAGTGAAAACGCCGACATTGTCACCTTGTACTATCAAAACGTACAAGGTATAGCCTGGCTCGACCACGATCTTGACATTCAATTAGTTTACCCAAAAAGTGAGCAACCCGGGCTACTCGGAACGCCTTTCACCCAAACCTCGTTGGTTGATAAGTTAGAAACGTCTGAAGGCAACCGCCATGCCATGATGGGTGCAGCCGGAAACTTGGGGCGTATCAGTAGCGACATTGCAATTTTTGTTCGGGTAGAACAAGAAAAAGACCACGGTTTTTTAGGTTTTGTTATCAGCCTACAAAGGCTCTTTAATAATGTGGTCCGAAGCAATATTAGCGAAGGCTTCCAGGTCAGTATTCGCAATGGTGACGAAGTTCTGTACCAGTTTGCCGGTGATACCTCGCTACGCAAAGAATGGGCTCACTTCCATTCTCTGCAGTTAGTCGGCAATAGCTGGGAATTATCCGTTTGGCCAACCACTGATCACTTGGAACAGTTGCGAGGCGGTATTTCGCTTGCGGCGTTAATTGCCGGTCTACTGGTTACCAGCATGCTAACTTTTGTGCTTTATATTTTAGGCCAGAGTCGATTTAAAGCACAGCAACTAGCAGACTCCAATATTGAGCTTTACAGTGAAATTGACGAGCGTGAGCGCATAGAAAAGAAAATGGCTTATCTTGCCGAGCATGACTCGCTCACCGGACTGGTTAACCGTAACGCGCTGAAGCGGATCCTTGGCGAGTGGTTAGAGACCGAGTCACCACAAAAGAAAGCCGCCCTTCTCTTTATTGATCTGGACCGATTTAAAGAAGTCAACGATGCACTCGGCCATACTGTAGGCGACGAACTTCTGCGCCGGGTTGCACGCCGAATTACTAAGTTAGCTCCTAAATCCAGCGTACTGGCCCGCGCCGGTGGTGATGAATTTTTATTAGCTATTGCAGAGCCAGACAGTCGCGACAGTATGATTAAGCTGGCAGAGCAATTATTGCAAGCTCTGGACACGCACTTCTTTGTTGATGTTTATGAGCTTTTCATTAGTGCATCAATTGGTATTACTTTTGCGGACGACGCTGACTTTAACGCTGAATACTTTATACGTAATGCAGACACCGCCTTATATCAGGCAAAAGAGCATGGCCGTAATACCTATAAAGTCTACGATAAAGCCATTCATCGCGACCTGACCAAGAAGCTTGAACTCGTCAAACGCTTGCGGCATGCGGTGTCTAAGCAGCAACTTACAGTCTACTATCAGCCGAAAGTAGAACTGAGTAGTCGTCGTATCAGTGGTTTAGAAGCATTGGTACGTTGGGTTGATGACGACGGAACCATTATTCCTCCCGACGAGTTTATCCCACTGGCAGAAGACACTGGTTTGATTATCCCCATTTCTGAATACGTTATGGAAGAAGCCTTTTCGCAGTTGAAACAATGGCACGACCTTGGCTTTGAAGAACTCAGCATTGCCATCAATATTTCCGGAAAGCAGCTACACTTACCTGATTTGGTCGACGATATTATGGAGCGGGTTAACGAAGCTCAGATACCACCCAATAAAGTGGAGCTTGAATTGACCGAGCAAGTCTTCATAGAAAATATTCAATCCCACACCCGGTTTATGCACTCAGTTCGGGATTATGGAATGTCGCTGGCTATAGACGACTTTGGTGTTGGTTATTCATCACTGTCGTATTTAAAGAATTTCCCAGTCACGTCTTTAAAAGTGGATCGCTCCTTTGTTAAGGATTTACCACATAATGAAGACGATGCAACTATTACCCAGGCCATTATAAGCCTGGCACGTAATTTAAATATTCAATTGGTTGCTGAAGGTATTGAAACAGAAGAGCAAGTCGAGTTTTTATTGCAACGTGAATGTAGTACCGGACAAGGGTTCCTTTTCAGTCGACCTGTGCCGGCACGACAAATCACTCAATTGTTACAGCAGTATAAAGGGCTTATCCCTATCCAGATTGCCTGAATATAGCGGAGGTTAACGTGGAACGCGAAAGCATGGAGTTTGATGTCGTAATTGTTGGTGCCGGCCCATCGGGCCTTGCAACAGCCTGCCGACTCGGTCAACTAGCAAAAGAGAATGAGCAAGAGCTCATGATATGCGTCGTTGAGAAAGGCGCTGATATTGGCGCTCATATTTTATCGGGCGCGGTTTTCGAACCCCGTGCGTTAAATGAACTTTTCCCCGATTGGAAAGATCGCGGCGCTCCACTAAACACTGAAGTGACAGGTGACGATATTCTGCTCCTAAAGGATGAGAAAAGTCACACTCGGCTGCCCGACTTTAGCGTACCCAAGACTTTCCATAACAAAGGCAATTACATTGCCAGTATGGGTAACCTTTGCCGCTGGATGGCGGAACAAGCTGAACAGCTGGGTATCGAGATATTCCCAGGCTTTGCAGCCGCTGAAATACTCTATAACGAGGATGGCAGCGTTGCAGGTATTCAAACCGGTGATATGGGTGTTGCCAAAGATGGCAGTGAGAAAGACGGCTATATGCCCGGCATGGAACTTAAAGCTAAATACACCCTATTTGCAGAAGGATGCCGTGGTCACTTAGGCAAAGAGCTGATAAACAAATTTGAACTGGATAAAGACAGTACACCCCAGCATTACGGTTTAGGTTTTAAAGAAATCTGGGATATCCCTTCAGAATTGCACGAACCCGGTAAAGTGGTTCATACAGCGGGTTGGCCACTCACTGATACTAACGCCAGTGGCGGTGGTTACCTTTATCATGCTGAGGACGGACAAGTATATTTAGGTTTAATTGTAGACTTAAACTACGAAAACCCATACCTGAATCCATTTCAGGAGTTCCAGCGGTTTAAAACGCACCCGGCTATAAAGCAATTGATTGAAAACGGTAAACGCGTTTCCTACGGAGCTCGTGCAATAACGAAAGGCGGATATTACTCCTTACCCAAAATGACTTTCCCGGGCGGCTTGCTGGTAGGTTGTAACGCCGGCACTTTAAACTTTGCCAAAATTAAAGGAAATCATACCGCAATGAAATCCGGTATGGTGGCCGCTGAGTGCGTATTCGAACAGCTCAAAAACGGTAAAGCCAACGATGATGTTGTCAGTTTTAAAGATGCCTTTGAAAAGTCATGGGTATTTGATGAGTTGTATCGGTCCCGTAATTTTGGTGGTGCAGTTCATAAACTCGGAACTGTGCTCGGCGGCGCTTACAATATGGTCGATCAAAACTGGTTTGCTGGCAAACTTCCTTTTAAATTTAAAGAGTGGACGCCAGATTATAAAGCTACGGGTAAAGCAGAAGACTTTAAGCCAATTGATTACCCTAAGGCCGATAATATAATAACTTTTGATCGCTTATCATCCGTCTTTTTGTCCAATACAAACCATGCGGAGAATCAGCCCTGTCATTTAAAACTCAGCGACGCTGATATTCCGTTGGATGTTAATTTACCAAAATACGCAGAGCCAGCGCAGCGCTACTGCCCTGCCGGGGTTTATGAGGTCGTTGAGGAAGACGGTAAACAAGTGTTCCAAATTAATGCCCAAAACTGCGTTCACTGTAAAACCTGTGATATTAAAGACCCCAGTCAGAATATTACCTGGGTTGCTCCTGAAGGTGGTGGCGGACCCACCTACCCTAATATGTAAACACTACGTAAAGTTCATAACAAAAAACACCAAAGCATGATAAATGTTTTGGTGTTTTTTTCGTTTTAAACACTTATAAAACGTAATAAGGAAATAATTTAGAATTAAGTACAGCATTAGCCAATGATAAAATTGGAACGTTGATTCCCTGATTCTATTTTCCAGCCGTCTATTTAATAACAAAGAAACTTCAATTAAAATCTTAACTATCGCTATAATAAACAGTAAGCATTCAATTACGTTAACGAGACAAGGTAGGCAATATGAGTGATTTCATTAATATTATTCGTCATGAGCGTCGTTTAAAAGCAGCACTGAAAGAATTGGATTTAAATGAACTAGAAAGCGTTAAAGAAAAATTTGACTCAGTTATTGCACAACGCCGTGAAGAAGAAACTGAAAAACAACGCCAGCAAGAAGCAAAGCAGAAAAAAATAGAAGAGTTTAAAAGTGCAATGGCAGATGCAGGCATTGAGCTTTCAGATATATTAGAACAAGAACTTGGTGGTGAACCTATTGTGAAAACAACTCGCAAGAAAAGAGCACCTAAACCACCTAAATATGAATACACAGATGAAAATGGCGAAAAACACACCTGGACGGGTCAGGGGCGTATGCCAAAAGCGATGAAAACGGCCGTTGATAACGGCAAGCCACTGGAATCATTCCTAATTAAATAGCAATAAATTAAAGCGTAGCCGAACACGAATAACAAAGTCAGGCTACGCTTTTTGTTGAACAATAGGCTCAGCTTGATTAGGCTATAGAAAATTCAAACTGGCAAGGACCGACATTGCGCTATCGTTTCATTGCATTCGTATTAACGCCATTACTCGCTCTTCCGGCCTGTAGTATTTTACCTCAGATGGCTGGAGGCTTTAATAAAATAGACTCTGGTGATATCGGTATTTACCGTGAAGGTAATCAACCTTCCCGAGCTTATGAACTTATAAGCATTGTCAATGGCGAGAGCTGCCAACGAAAATTTGAGGGGCCTAAAGCTTCAGACGAAGAAGCTATTAAGGCACTTAAAATAGATGCGATGCAGTTTGAAGCCCATGCTATTGTCGCGGCTCAGTGTTTTTCACTAAAACCGCAAGCTGACTCCATTTGTTATACAGAAGTCAGCTGCGTTGGTCGGGCTATTCAGTGGCGTGATTAATTGTTCTTGCTCAATGTCACGTCACCGACACCCACTTCAACCTGAACACTGACCGAACCATTACCTTGATAGCTTGATTCAGACGTAACGACCATTCTGTTTTCCTGAGTGTTTCCGAAGTTTCTCAGTTTGGTATCACCAACACCAACGGATGCTTCAACTGACTGGTACTTACCATTTGCCAGGTTCAACGAAACATCGCCAACACCTAAGTCCACATCAACATCCGTTAATGGCAATTCGCCTTTTATTTCACCTACGCCCAAGTTAATGCTAAGCGATTGAGTTTTTGGTACAGAGATTTTCCAATGTTGCGACATATCTTCGTTTGGCGTTGCTGACAGTGTCAGCCTGTTACCATTTCGTTCGTCTTTTATCAGAACCTTTCCTATGTCGCCGCCGCTGGCAAACCATCCATCCTCATCCGACTCTACAAGTAATTCAACTTCAACCACCTCACCGTCAGTGACACTAATATCAACAGTCCCTACGGTTGCATCCAGATGAATCTCGGTGTCACTACTAACGATATAGCTACCCGTTAACGTGCGCTCACTGTCAGTCGCTGCAAAAGCGGCCGTACTTAGCGTCACTAAACCAATAAAACCTAAAGTTAAAGGCCAGATTTTATGTTTCATCATTTTTCTTTTCCTGTTGTTATTAAAACGATTCATGCCAAAGCCTATAGCATGTGAAATTACTTACTATGCACTCTGCAACGCTTGTGCCAAAGTTTAAAACTATTTAAAATCAACAAGTTAACCAAAACCAATTTGGTTCAATTAGCGAAATTACAAACTATGTGGTCAAATTGGCTAGTACAATTTCAGAATTCGCTAACGGAGCAGAATGAAAAGCCAGCAACAACTGACCCCTATCGCTGTTATTCGTACGCCGTTTCCTGAGAAGTTCAGTGTTCCGAGGCAACCGGGACTGGTTCCGGCTGCGCTGGCTGAAGTCGAACTCATCGGTGACTATCAGCACGCACAAGCCGTGCAAGGTATAGAGCAGTTTTCTCATCTTTGGTTAACTTTTGAGTTTCATCAGCATCGTTCGTGGCAGGAGCGCGTTCGCCCACCTCGGCTTGGTGGCAATGAGCAACTCGGCGTGTTTGCCACGCGCTCTCCGTTTCGGCCTAACCAGCTCGGCTTATCAGTGGTTGAACTTGTTTCAGTGCAAATTGAACCTCAGGTTATATTAACCGTGCGTGGGGCTGACTTAGTCGACCAGACACCCATCGTCGATATAAAGCCCTATATTCCTTACGTTGACTCTATTGCCGACGCTCGCGCCGGGTATGCACAACACAGGCCAGAGCTATGTCTGGATGTCCAGTTTTCGACGGGCGCAGAATCAACTCTTCAGACGGAAAGGGCCAAATACCCTGAATTAAAAATATTGATTGTCGAAGTACTCAGACAAGATCCCAGACCCGCTTATCACAAATCCCAAACAACACCGAGAAGTTACGGTACTGCACTCTTAAACTATAATATTCGGTGGTCTGTACGAGAAAACTCCGTTTTTGTTGAAGAAATCTCGTTAAAACAGCCGTAAAAGGCTTTTGAGCTGAGTCAGACACTGCTAAACTTCGCTCTAATTTTTGACCACTATAATTTGCAGAGATGCCGGACTATGCGCAGCAGCCAATATTTATTATCAACGCTTAAAGAAACACCTTCTGATGCTGAGATCGTGAGTCACCAGCTGATGTTGCGGGCAGGCATGATCCGTAAAGTCGCTGCAGGACTGTATACCTGGACACCGACCGGTTTGCGTGTACTGCGCAAAGTGGAAAACGTTGTTAGGGAAGAGATGGAAGCCATAAACGCACTAGAAATTTTAATGCCTATGGTGCAACCAGCTGATCTTTGGCAGGAGTCCGGCCGCTGGGATGATTACGGCCCTGAATTACTACGTCTGAAAGATCGCAATCAACGCGACTTCTTATTGGGTCCAACACACGAAGAAATTATCAGTCAGTTGGTGCGTAAAGAAGTTAGCAGCTATAAGCAGCTGCCTTTAACCTTATTCCAAATTCAGACTAAATTCCGCGACGAAATTCGTCCCCGTTTCGGCGTTATGCGGGCCCGCGAATTTACAATGAAAGACGCTTATTCGTTCCACCTAACTGACGAATCGCTGCAGAAAACATACGACGACATGTACCAAGCGTACAGTCGCATTTTTGAGCGTTTGGGCTTAGATTTCCGCCCCGTTATTGCCGATACCGGATCAATTGGCGGAAGTCATTCTCACGAATTCCATGTACTGGCAAGTTCCGGCGAAGACGCGATTGCGTTTTCTGACTCATCAGATTATGCCGCCAATGTTGAAATGGCAGAAGCCTTGGCTCCAAACGAGGAACGCCCTGCTGCAACTCAAAAAATGGAAAAGCATGCGGTACACGGAGATGAACTAGCCGCTGTATTACAACCTTTATCCGTTGAAAGTCAGCAAGCAACTAAGTCAATTATTGTTAAAGCGTCAGATGACATAGACGCTGAGTACGTTCAATTGGTGCTTAGAGCCGATCATGAACTGAATACAGTAAAAGCAGAGAAGTTGCCTCAGGTGGCTGCGCCACTAGAACTGCTGACTCAAACTGAAAAAGCGACCGGTGTAGAGGCTGCTTACATCGGTGTTGTGAACACCAAGTTGCCTCTATTGGTCGACCGCAGTGCTGCACATCTTGCTGATTTTGCCTGCGGCGCAAACGAAAACGGCCAATGGCTAACGGGCGTCAACTGGGAACGTGATACAGGCGACTATAACGTTGTCGATATTCGTAATGTCGTTGCCGGTGACCCGAGTCCTTGTGGCCAGGGCAAGGTGAGAATTGCACGCGGCATTGAAGTCGGACATATATTCCAGTTAGGTAAAAAATACAGTGAAGCGATGAAGGTTGGCGTTCTGTCTGAAACGGGCAAACACGAAACCTTAACCATGGGCTGCTATGGCATAGGTGTTTCACGCATAGTGGCTGCCGCTATTGAGCAGAATAATGATGAACGCGGTATTTGCTGGCCAGACGCTTTAGCGCCTTTCCAGGTTGTTATTGTACCAATGAATATGCACAAGTCTGCACGCGTACAGGCAGCTGCAGAAAAGCTTTATGATGACTTAAAAGCCCAAGGGATTGATGTGCTTTTTGATGATCGTAAAGAGCGCCCGGGCGTTATGTTTACCGATATGGAGCTAATAGGCATTCCGCATCAAGTTGTCGTAGGTGAGCGGAATCTTGACGAAAACCAAGTTGAGTACCAAAGCCGTAAAGGCGGTGATAAGCAAAAAATCAGTTTAGATGACTGTATTAGCTTCATTCAGCAGAAGCTTTAACTCAAAACAACAATAAAAAGGGCCTGATAGCAAAACTATCAGGCCCTTTTTTTGTCTATTTTTGAGACCTTCAGGCAAAGCGCGTTAAGATTCCTGCCCAGCCAAAGGCTCAATATAATGTAGATGCATATCCCAGGGAAAGTGGATCCAGGTGTCTTGTGCTAAATCTGCAACAAAGTCGTCCACCAGATCCATACCAGCGGGTTTTGCATAGACGGTCACGAACTTTGCCTTAGGAAGGCGTTCACGCAGAAACTTTAACGTATTGCCAGTATCGACTAAGTCATCGACGACTAAGAATCCTTCACCATCATCGGTTGCGGTAACATCTTTCATTACCTGCAAATCATCACGCTGCTCGGTATGATCATATGAACTGACCGCAACGCAATCGACAACACGAATGTTAAGCTCACGCGCTACGATAGCTGCTGGCACTAACCCACCGCGACTAACGGCGATAATGCCCTTATACTGCTCCGCTGGTAATTGCCGACGTGCCAGTTCACGTGTCGCACGATGCAACTCTTCCCATGATACAAAAAACTCGCGGTTTGAATGCCATCCCATAATTTCATTACCCTAACCAAATAAATTTAGCGACAAAAAGTGCGCCTAATAAAACCACGCTCGGTGTTAAGTCTTGATAGCGTCCGCCGAGTAGTTTCACCACAACGTAACTAATAAACCCTAACGCGATACCATCTGCTATAGAAAATGTCAGTGGCGTCATCAATAAAACCACAGCCACAGGCGCGGCCTCGGTAATATCGTCCCACTTAACATCTTTCAATGTAAATAACATTAACACGGCGACGTAGATAATAGCGCCAGCCGTTGCATATGCCGGGATCATACCAGCCAACGGAGCAAAGAACATGGCCAATAGAAATAAAATGCCAACGACCACGGCGGTAAGTCCAGTTTTACCACCCGTTGCAACCCCAGCTGCAGATTCAATGTAACTGGTGGTCGTTGAGGTACCAAGCATTGATCCGGCAACCGTGGCCGTGCTGTCCGCCATTAATGCTTTATTAAGGCGTGGCATTTCACCATCGGCTTTTGCCAGGCCAGCCTTTTGTGCAACCGCTAACAAAGTGCCAGAGGTGTCGAAGAGATCAACAAATAGAAAAGCAAAAATAACGGATAACATACCGATGTCAAAAGCGGCCGCCAAATCCATCTGCATAAAGGTAGGCAGTAAGCTTGGAGGAGCAGCGACAATACCGTTGTATTCTACTAAACCCGCTGCCCAGGCAGTAAGAGTCACTAGCAAAATACTGATTAATGCAGCGCCTTGTACCCCGCGGGCAACCAACCCTATTATCAGAAAAAAGCCGGCTGCCGCAAGCAACACTGACGGCTCCGACAAAGGGCCTAAAGTCACCATAGTGGCGTCATTAGCGACTATAATATTCGCGTTCTGCAAACCAATTAGAGCCAGAAAGGCGCCGATACCAGCAGCTATCGCTAAGCGCAACGTGGGCGGAATAGACTTTATTATCCATTCACGAATACGAAAAGCGGAAAGCAAAAAGAACAGACACCCAGAGAAAAACACCGCGCCCAAAGCCGTTTGCCATGTGTAACCCATGCTAAAAACCACTGTGTAAGTAAAAAAAGCATTGAGCCCCATTCCGGGCGCCAGCGCGACCGGGTAATTTGCCCACAATCCCATCACGAAGCAACCAATAGCGGCCGCCAAACACGTGGCTACAAACACTGCACCATAATCCATACCGGTCTGACTTAAAATGGATGGGTTAACAAAGATAATATAAGCCATGGTTAAAAAGGTTGTCAGCCCACCAATTACCTCGGATTTAACCGAGCTACCACTTGCTTTAATTGAAAATAGCTTTTCCAGCATGAGAAACCTTGAAAGTTTGGCGTTGTGGTTAAAAGGCAGGTATTTTATCCTAAGTGGCGCAGAATTTGTTGCTCACTTTTCATTTTTAAACAGGATACAGAATTTATCATGCCAACCGTTTATTTCATCGATGCCGATGGCAATCAATTTGAAGCCACTGTCGATTCAGGAACCAACGTTATGGAAGCTGCTGTCGAGAACTTCATTGACGGTATTATCGGAGAGTGTGGCGGCGTTATGTCATGCGCCACTTGTCACTGTTATATCCCGCCTGAATGGCAGGACAAGATCCCTGCACCATCAGAACAGGAAGAAGACATGATAGATATGGTCATGGAGCCACAAGACAACAGTCGACTGAGCTGTCAAATAGAAGTGACTGACGAGTTAGATGGCCTGGTCGTGCACATGCCGAAATCTCAATTTTAAGCCAGTAGCGCTTAGTTTACGGCTGCTACCGGCATAAGAACTTCGTCGTGGTAGCCGGTAATAACACGGATAGTACCCGACAGTTCGGAGTCTAACTCAGGATCGCCCGTGTCGACCCGAAGTGGTTTATTATTCAGTGCCTGCAACTTCGTTTTTGTTGCAACAACCCATATATTGTCTTTACCAATATGGCGAATAACCCGAGGACTCAATTGTTGGTTACCACGACCAAACAAGTGACCTTGCCCGCCAATTAGCGTTATAACCAGTTTTATGGTTCCAGCTTCATGCTGAGCCACTTCTTGGTACAAACGGCTTTCGGTAACATCGCTGGCCAGCAGGTTGTCATCTTGAACCAGGTCAACACCAAGCAGAGTATTTTCATGCCCCATAGATTGCATAATGGCTTCCACCGTTGAACCCGAACCCATTACCAACAACTCATCGTCAACTCGTTCGATAACTTCCGCCGCAATATCATCCAGAACCAGCTCGTCGCTTTCTTTACCACCCATTTTAACCGCCTGAACGTATTCAAGCTCAGCTGGCACCGACATTTCACCGAAACGTCTTGCTTTCACTGTTCCCTTTCGGAAGGCGTCTTCATCAATATCCATGACGTCGGCATTGTGAATACTGGATAACTCCCCCTGCAGGATTTTCTCGATAACTCGCCCGGCTGCGGTTGGACTAATAGCATAAACACCTGAGTGAATTTTTACCCCTGCGGGTATGCCTAATACAAGCTGGCTTTCAGGCACCACCTGATAAATATCCCGCGCAGTGCCATCGCCTCCGGCAAACAGCAAGATATCCACTTTTTGAGCAATAATTTCGGACACCGCTTTTTGCGTGTCCTGAGGTGAGGATGGAGATTTAGCCGCACAGTACACTGACTGAAATGAAAACCCCATTGCAATTAGAGTGTCGGCTCCCATTTCATGGTCGGCTGTAACAAAATGCAGTTGCTCTTTGTAAGGTTGAAGCAACTTCAGTGCAGTTTCTGTTCGTTTCGCGGCTTTTTTTTCAGCTCCCGCAGCTAACGCTTTTTCCCGAACGTCGGCGCCATCACTTCCTTTTAAAGCCAGGGCGCCGCCAATACCCGCGTACGGGTTAATGATAAAACCTACGGTCAGTTTACTGCTTGTTTTCATTATTACTCGTCTTCGGCTTCTTCTTGAATCGCTTCACCTGCATTTTCTAAATCTTCACCCGCACCTTCAAGTGTTTCACAGGCGCTTAAACCGAATATTGCTACGGTAACTAATAATGCTCTTAAAAACATAAGTAACTCCTTGTCTCTATTAAAAATTATTGCTTAGAAATTAATAGCCTGACGCGCAGGCCAGTCACAATTAAACTCCTGACACAACGCTTTTGCAAACGTTACCGCACGCGGAGGCAGTGAATTCTCCTCCAACTGCTGGCTTAGCTGCTTTGCTACCTTCGCAGTGAAGGCTCGTCTGTCCACTTCTACACCATTCAGGTTATCCACACTTACCTGAAATGGAAAACCGCAACAGAGAGAAAACAGCCATTCTAACGCCTGCGGCTTACGTTCAACTTGTTCAAAAGACTTTTGCTGTGCTTCGTTTCGCCCGTCAGGTTCGTACCAATACCCATAGTCAAACTGCTTTCGGCGCGCCTCGCCGGCTATGCACCAATGCGCGGTTTCGTGCAGAGCTGACGCAAAGAAACCATGAGCAAAAACTACCTGATTATATTCGCCTTCTTCTATGGCGGGCTGATAGTAAGGTTCATCGTCACCAGCAACCAGCATTGTGTTGTGATCTTGTTTGAAACAGCGCTCAAAAGTAGTAATTAAGCGTTGATAATGGTGTTCTGACTTCTGACTCATATCTGATTAACGACTGATATCTGGTGTTTCCGTTTGTGCTGATACATTGTGCGCGCGTTGGCGTAACCAATGATCAACCAAAACCAAACTGGTCATTGCTTCCACTATAGGAACCGCTCTAATGCCAACACAAGGGTCATGACGGCCTTTTGTTACTATAGCCTGCTCGTTGCCCCAACGATCGATTGTGCGGCCACTGATGGCGATGCTGGACGTTGGTTTAAGTGCAATATCGGCAAACACCGGCTGCCCGCTGCTAATACCACCTAAAACGCCTCCTGCGTGGTTCGATAAAAAGCCTTCGGGCGTCATTTCATCGCGATGTTCACTGCCTCGTTGGCTCACCACATCAAAACCATCGCCAATGCTAACGGCTTTCACAGCATTAATACTCATTAACGCTTTAGCTAAATCGGCGTCTAATCGGTCAAACACTGGCTCACCCCAGCCCGGCGGAACACCTGTGGCCTGTACCCGAATTTTAGCGCCAACCGAGTCGCCCTCCTTTCTCAACTGACGGATAAGATCCTGCATAGGCTCTACCGCATTAGCATCACCACAGAATAGTTCGTTTTCACGTACCTGTTGCCAGTCAATGCTATTAGCAACAACCGAACCCATTTGGGTTAACGCCGCCTGAACGTCAATACCCTGCTGTTGCAACAACTTATTTGCTATAGCACCAGCGGCAACCCGCATTGCCGTTTCACGAGCTGAAGATCGTCCACCGCCGCGATAATCTCTTACCCCATATTTGTGTTGGTAAGTGTAATCCGCGTGGCCCGGCCGAAAGGTGTCCTTTATTTCCGAGTAGTCCTGACTGCGCTGGTCAGTGTTTTCTATTAGCAAGCCAATGGGTGTGCCAGTGGTTATGCCTTCAAAAACACCCGACAGGATCTTAACTTGATCAGCTTCGCGGCGTGCCGTGGTATACCTATTTTGGCCCGGTCTGCGTCGGTCCAGCGCCTCCTGCAAGTCAGCTTCCGATAGCGCAAGACCCGCCGGGCATCCATCCACAACCGCGCCCAACGAGGGGCCGTGGCTTTCACCGAAGGTTGTTACTTTAAATAACTGCCCAAAACTGTTTCCTGGCATTAGCTGGCCTTAGTTTCTCGTTGTTTATGTTCAATAAGCTGTTCTTTGGTCAGTAAGAAAACACCGTCGCCACCGTTGGCAAACTCAATCCATGTGAAAGGCGTTCTTGGGTATTTATCGGCGAGAGCCGGCATCGAGTTACCCACTTCACAAACAAAGAGCCCACCGTCATTTAACTGATCCGCCGCCTGCAACAACATTTTATCGACCAAAATTAAGCCGTCGTTACCTGCCGCTAAACCCAGCTCTGGTTCATGATGATATTCTGGTGGTAAGTCAACCATGTCTTCAGCATCAACATAAGGCGGGTTGCTGACAATTACATCGTACTTTTCAGCTTTTACTGAATCGAATAAGTCCGATTGAATCGGTGTTACCTGATGCGTTAAACCATGCTGCTCAATATTAAACTCCGCCACTTCCAGCGCTTCGGTCGAAATATCTAACGCATCCACCTCTGCTTCCGGAAAAGCGTAGGCACAGGCAATAGCAATGCAGCCACCACCGGTGCATAAATCTAATACGCGGTGCGGCTGTTGCGTTAGCCAGGGCTGAAAGCCATTTTCAATCAGCTCAGCTATTGGTGAACGCGGAATCAACACTCGTTCGTCCACATAAAAAGGTAGTCCGGCAAACCAGGCCTCATGCGTCAGATACGGGGCCGGGATATGATGCTCAATACGCTGTTTTAGTAACTCGGTAAATTCTTGCTTTTCCGAGGCCAACAGCCGGCAATGACCCATGTCAGCCAATTGAGCCGTCGTGAGTTGTAATACGTGGCTTAATAACGCCCGCGTTTCGTCAATCGGGTTGTCGGTACCGTGACCGTAATACACATCGGACTGGTTAAGCTGAGTGACGCTCCAGCGGATGATGTCATCAATACTGACTAACTCTTGAATGGCTTGTTCCAGATTACGCGCTTGCAAAGGCTGTCTCCCGACCACTGAATGTTTTATACTGAATAAACTTAATGCTTTAAAGATACCTTAATTTAGCGCGGTTTTCATCAATCATGGTTGCAAACAAACGTCCGTCATCCTCTCTTTCAGAAGACGATATCGAGCTTTTTCGTGAAGCCGCGAAAGGTGCTGCGCGTATTAAGCAGGATAAACTGCCACCAGAGCCACCGAAAATAGCCGAACTTCGCAAGCGCCGACAGTTATCGCAGCACCCTAGCGCACAACAAATTGCTGACGCCAGTCGCTCAGCCAGCCACTATTTTTCTGATGATTTTGAGGCACACTTTGCTGAAGGTCCTGTGCGCTTTGCAGCCGAAGACGAATCTGCGTATTTGGTTAAACAATTGCGCCGCGGAGATTATACGCCAGAATTGTTACTGGATTTACACGGGATGACTTTAGCAACGGCCCGCCAGGAACTAGCAGCCTTACTATTAGCCTGTGAGCGTGAACACATCGACTGCTGTTGCATTATGCACGGGCATGGTAGTGGTAAGTTAAAACAACAATTACCTCACTGGCTGGTTCAACACCCACATGTCCGGGCCTTTCACCAGGCGCCACTGGAATGGGGGGGGGCTGCCTCGTTATTGGTTCTGCTCAAAGTGGCGAGCTAGTGGTTAGCCCGCACACCGCTCTGCTATCAATAACTGTTTAAACTTACCGCGCAAGGTTTCCGGCGAGAACTCAATTACCGCAATGCCGGCCGTAGGGAAAATAGGCGGTTGCACACTGGCATCCAGTTCATGCACTAAATAACTGACCAGCGGCATGTGCGACACTAAGACCACACTGTCAAAGTCGTGTTCTTGAATTTCTGCAGCAAGCCAACTGACAACCGACGCCGGGTGCCCATCGGGCGTAATATCATCGCTGTCCTGACGCTGCCCGGTTTTTAAGTGCGAGAGTAAAATAGAGGCTGTCTGCTGGGCTCGCAAATACGGGCTCACATAAACACAGTCCACTTTCGGCTGCTTGTCTATCAGCCAATTGGTTGTGGTCATTACTTCGTTCTCACCGTTAGTGGTTAAACGGCGTTCGCGATCAGAATAACTGCCCTTCGGGTAGTTTGCTTCACCATGACGCATAATGTACAGCTTCATTCTGGCTTAGACTCCTCAGCCTGCGCTCGGCGGTTTGCGTCAGGTCGGCCCCCGGTTACCCGGTTTGCACGGCCTGACTGCTTAGCTTCCTCCGCACGCCGTTTGCGTACGGCTTTTGGATCAGCAATTAGCGGACGATAAATTTCAATGCGATCGCCGTCTCTTGGCTGCGCATCTAATTTCGCCGTCTTGTTCCAGATACCGACTTTTTGCTGTTCAAGATCAATTTCTGGAAAATGATCGAACACATCTGACATATTGATGCACTCTTCTACCGTAGCACCCTCTTGCGGATGCACCGTTAGCAGCACCTGTTTTTCAGGCGTAGCGTAAGCCACTTCAATAGTTAACTTATTACCCATGCTGGTTGCCGTACACCTGCTCGGCCCGTTTCACAAAGGCATCGACCATACGCGAGGTAACCTCGCTGAATATTTTACCAAACGCCATGCCCAGCAAACGACTCGAAAATTCAAAGTCCAGCTTAAGCTCTACTTTGCAGGCATCGTCCGCCAGTGGCGTAAACACCCAGCCACCGGTTAATTTTTTAAATGGCCCGTTTACCAGGTCCATATCGATACGTTCAGGTTCATATAGCGTATTGCGGGTAGTAAAGGTTTTACTAATACCCGCCTTGCTAATGTCTAATGCCGCCACCTTTTGTTGGCCAGATGACTCCAGCACGCGTGACGCAGCACAACCGGGCACAAACTCCGGGTAAGCTTCTACATGATTAACAAGGTCGAACATCTGTTTCGCGCTGTACGAAACTAAGGCACTTTTTTCAATACTGGGCATTTTTTTCCCTACAACTGAAATCAACTGCGCAATAATAACGCAACCAGAAACGCTTTGAAGCCCTTAAAGCAATTTTCTTTTCAGTGCGCATAGGTATAATGGCAGCCATGAGTAAAAAGAAACCACAACAATCGTCCAATACTATAGCTCGTAATAAAAAAGCGCGGCACGAATACTTCCTTGAAGACAAGTTCGAGGCAGGTGTGAGTTTGCAGGGCTGGGAAATTAAGAGCATACGGGCTGGCAAGGTCAATATTAGCGACAGCTACGTCATTATTAAAAATGGCGAGGCTTACCTTTTGGGTGCCGAAATTCAGCCACTTAACCAAGCTTCAAGCCACGTTTACTGCGAGCCAGACCGCAGCCGTAAACTGCTACTGAAGCGCCGCGAGCTGGATAAGCTTATTGGCGCTTCAGAGCGTGAGGGCTATTCCATTGTTGCCACAACCATGTACTGGAAAGGCCCCTGGGCAAAACTGGAAATATTTTTAGCCCAGGGTAAAAAGTCACATGATAAACGCGACACCATTAAAGAGCGTGACTGGCAACGCCAGAAGGCTCGGATAATGAAGCACTCGGTGCGTTAGTTGGCATTTCAGGTACGTCGCTCAGGCGTACCTTTTGCATCATTAATAACTTCTTAAGTAAAACTTCTAACTCTGTATCAAAAGAATCCGCTTCCACCCTTGCATCCATGAGGGTGTTGGTTGTTTCCCGCAGCTGCAAAAGCGCTAAATTAAACCATACACTGTGATCTGAAGCATTAAGTGCCAATGATTTCCTATAAGCTGACTCAGCTGCTTTAAACCGATATTGCCGGAAGTATATATTTCCCAGTAATGCCCAGCTTTTATCAGTCCCCATTTCCTTACTATGCAACCATTGTATGTGTTGCTCGGCTGATAACAGGTCACCGCTTTGATACCAGTCCAGTGCCATTTTAGTGCGTTGGAACTGCTCTTGTCTTTCCTGAACAGTTGCGCTGCAACCCAGGTTAAGTAAGCTCAATAGCAATACAGTAATCAAAATACACTTTTTCATTTAGCTCTCCATGCTTTCTAGTAAACTTTAATTCTTTCCCTATCCATTTTTCTATAGGCCAAAAATTTCCTGCAGCCATTTCGATAAGCCCATAAGCTCCTTTAAAGCGAACAATCTCATTCGGGCAAACGAACCTGCGAATCCCAATAATTCTATGCTCTTTATCGAGCGCAACCACATCGATGGGCTCTTTCATACCCCAAGTGTGTATTGACTTACAGAATGGAAACCAAAAGGCCATCTCAGTTGTTGGTTGTTTTTCTTTCAACATGCCTATTAGTCGTTGATGAAATTTTTTCATAGATTTCACTTTCGACCATAGAACAACTTCTTTATCACTGCTCACCCAAACCCTCCTTGGTTCATTTGTACAATTACAGGCCCTAGAATGACCAAAAAATTTACAGGGAAAAAGCAGGTTACCAATGGGAACAATAATTTTACCGGGGCTTCTTGTGCTCTTTTCTCTGCAGCATTAAGCAATTCTTGTCTTAATTGGTTAGCAAAAAATCGTAAAGACTTGGTGAGGCTGGCACCTTGCTGATACCCCTTGATCACCATTGCACTCCACTCCTTTATTTGTTCTGCATCATAATTTCCCGACAATTCTTCCATCGATTGAGAAAAGCTAGTTCCCCTGCGCAATCTACTGAGCATCTTTGATACCTCTTTAGCGAGCAACATGTCATTGCAGGACTTAGAGACTTTTTCCAACGCTGAAATCAAAGGAATACCTGATGCAATCATCATCGAAATTAAGTCACAGAAATCGGGTAATTGGCGAACAACAATTTTGTTGTTTCTAGCAATTAAGGCTCGTCGTTTATTAATGATCATTAAAAGCAAAAGTAGATAGGCAACAAGCACTAACCAAACGTCCATTATTAAATACAAACATAATGATAAACACGCCATTACAGCCCAACAGAAAAACGAGCGCTCCTCCCCGTTCAGAAACTCAATCTTAAGATAGCGAGCAGTCGACTTTTGAATCGTTGTAGGCAAAACTGACCACAATTTTAATATTACTTGATCCAGCTTCTTACCCAAGGAAACAGCTTTCCATAACGTCATGAAAAGTACCGTAAAACTGAACGCAGAAGCAAAAGATAAAATAGAGACTAAAATCATTCTTCTTCGTCCGGATGCATAATTTTTTTTACCATCCACGCACCAATGCTCATTAAAATAAAGGCGACAGCGAGCATTCCCATTCCAATAGGAGATTCAGTAAAGAGATCGGTATGTTCAGGCTTCATCCAACTCAAAAGGAAATACAATCCAGCCGGCATCAAAACTAGAATTTTAGCCTGCATTCTGGCTTGTGATGTCAGAGTTAATTGTCGTTCTTTAATATGTTGCTGTTGCTGAAGATTATCTGCCAAACGTAAAAACAGTTCGGATTGATGACCACCACTTTTCAGACCCAAAACCAACGACTGGACAACAAGCTGTATAGAAAAGATAGGAACCCTTCGTTGCCAGTCCTCCAAGCAGTCAGTTAAAGGCTTTCCGACCTTTTCTTGTCTTAAGATCTCATCGATATCCTGACCAAGAGGGGCTAGCTGAGTTCCTTGCATACCTTTTAAAGCCGCACCAACACTTGTTCCGCTCCTTAATTGGTTACTCATTCCAATGAGCATTCCGGGTAACTGCTTTTCTATTTTCGAAAAACGACGCTTTTTAAAATAACGGTATAAGAACGGGGGAGCTAATAGCGACAGAACTAAGACCGGCAGAGCCCAACTCATATCGATAGTGACCCAAACAATTACGGGAACAATTACCGTGGCAACTAAATAACTTCTAACAAGAATTTTAACTGGCATTCGTAAAAAAAACTCTTCCAGAGACTGCACCGTCGATACTGTTAGCTTGTCTTCAAGCTTTTGATATCTATCGGGAGTCAACTCTGACAGTATCCATAACCAGCATAGTCCGCTACAAATCACCAAAATAACTAAACCTAAAATGAACATTCATCTTCCTCCATCAAAGACTTCCATATCTCCTGACGAATTGCTTCTGTTTGTTCCTCAGCAAATTTGCAAAGAGTCTGGTTACTCATTAAAGGTTGCTGAATGTTGGTTCGTTCAAATAAAGGTGATAATTGCAAAACGTCATCATCTATCCCCGTTACCTCATTTATAGTTACAACAACCCTTCTACCATCAGTGAGACGAGCTATTTGAATAACTATGTCAACTGCGCTTGATATTTGCTGTCTTAGTGCAGAAATAGGGAGTTCAATTCCTCCCATCAAAACCATAATTTCCAAACGCTTTAAAGCATCCCTTGCACTATTTGCATGAACAGTACTTAAAGAGCCTGCATGTCCGGTATTCATTGCTTGCAACATATCTAAAGCTTCTGGTCCCCGGCACTCCCCTACAATAAGTCGATCTGGCCGCATCCGTAATGCATTGATAACCAGTTCTCGAATCCCTATGGCGCCTACGCCTTCTTGATTTTTAGGTCGAGCTTCCAGGCTAATTAAGTTATCGTGATTTAATCTAAGCTCTGCAGCATCTTCGATACTTAAGACCCTTTCGCCTTCGGGAATTTCCTGGGAGAGAATATTTAGTAGTGTGGTTTTTCCTGTACCCGTTCCGCCAGATACAATAATGTTTTGACGACAGCGAACAGCTAACTTTAAAAACTTTGCTGCTTCCGAAGTTAACGAGCCACTACTGACTAGATCCTCAATAGTTAATGATTTTTGGCTAAACTTACGAATAGTGAGACATGCGCCTTTTGTCGCTAATGGAGCCAGGACTGCGTTAACGCGAGATCCATCCGCTAGACGCGCATCTACCATTGGAGAGGCATCATCAATATGCCGTCCTAAGGGTAGAACTATTTTGTCTATAGCCCGGCGCAAAGACAGTTCATTACTAAATTTTTCTACGGCACGCTCTAATTTACCGGCTCTTTCAATGTAAATTTGATCAAAGCTGTTTACCATAATCTCTGTCACCGATTCATCCGATAGAAGTCGTTCAATAGGACCTAAACCGATAACTTCAGCCACCGCATCTTTAATGTCTCGCTCCGGTTCGCCTGTTTTTACTCTTAAAAAAGACTCGGAATAACTCCTCAGCTCATCTTCATTCATTTCTTCGATATGCGGATCTCTGGTATCCAAATGCTCTCTAAGCGCATTAATTAAAGTTGCCGATGTCATTGAAATGTATCCCTCAATTGAAGAGCCGATTCCTCTCTATACCAACTATGCTTTTGTGTAAGCTTCTTTTGTCTACTGCGATCCCGTTCTTTTGCAGCGTCCATTCTCTCGGCGGTGACCATGATGACTAGTTCAGTAGTTTGCTCTCGATTCTGCTGACTTCTAAAAGCATTCTCCAATATAGGCAAAGATCCTAACCCCGGTATTTCATCTTCCTGAGCAGATTCATCAGTACTTAAAAGGCCGGATAAAACTAAAGTGTCTCCATCATTTGACAGAAAAACTGACTCAGTTTTTCGACTTAAAATACCTGGCACACCAGCCACAGAAACTGCAGGGTCAATATTGCTTAACTCAGCATGAAGCCGCGTTTTAATCCGATTGCCATCTAGCACGACTGGTTCTATAACGAGTTTTATACCGTATTCTCGGAAAGTTACATCCTGCATACCCTGAGCCACAACTTGTGGAATAGGTAATTCTCCACCAGCCAGAAATGTTGCCTTCTCTCCACTTTGCGTCGACAAAACAGGGTTCGCTAATAGTTTTGCCAGACCACGTCTTTGCATCAGCATTAATTGCGAATTAATGGCCGCGTCCCACTCGAATAATCCCGACAACGAACTTGAAAATGTGGGGCCGCTTGTTGCGCCTTGCCACCGGATACCTAAATCTTCCAGGTACTGCCGCTTTGTTTCCAAAATATTTACTCTGAGCGTCAACATAGGTGCTTGTTGTTGAAAGGGCTCAGTTAAATTCATTATTCGCTTATGACTCTTAGCGATCATTTCTAATTCGTCGAAATGTCTTTGAGATATCCTTCCTGATAAAACGGTTAGTCCGGGTCTGTTTACTTCTTTTAAATCTGGCTCTGCCTCTAATAAGGTTTTTATGCGAGACTTTATTGAAGGGGCAAGATCTTCAATAACACGAACGTTAATTTTTCGTAGTTTCTCCCCGACTTTAAGCCAAACATCAGACTCCCCAACTTTTTTAGCTCTTAAAATAGCCTGGTTATCGTTTAACAAATGAATGTCTACGACAGCTTCATTACTTACTACAATATCAGTACCGGATTTCACCCGGATAGACACTGTTTCTCCTTTCTCAAGAGAGTAAAATGCCTTCTTAATTTCGGCCACAGCATTGAAAGCCATGGAAAATAAGACTACTACCAATAAGCAATATTTAAGCTTTACTGAACCTTCCATGGTGCCACCTTGCTTTGTTTTGTGCCCTTAGCCCATATATCGACATTAGGCGAGCTATGTTCTCTAGCCCATACGAGCATTGGGTTGCCAAGTGCTCTAGTAAAATCCCGAACCCTCGCAGATTCTATTAATAAAGTGAGTGAGTAGGTTCCAAAATTTTCCTGAACACCGTACACATCAAAAATTTCAATATTATCAAAAGCTGTGTACTGCCTAGATTGTTCGAACGAGCCTCCAACAAATACAATATCTACGACATCACCTGTTTTAAGCATTGCATTGTGATGCCCTAAATTATCCGTTTCGACAGTTATAGCGTAATAACCATTAGGTAACTTTGCTGAAAGACCATTATTAAGGTTACTCGATAGAACCCGTTCAGAAACTGGTTCTCCCGGTTGCACGTCTGATCGAAGCTGACGCCCAATCAGCATTCCTGCTGAACTTTCCAGATACCATTGAGCACTAATCAATTCCTCTGGATATTTGCGAACCAACAAATCATTTGCGTTAAGAGCTTTACCAGCCTGTAATTCGCTTGCAAAGACAACAACGTTCCTTGCATTTCCTGAGGCTTGCTCTAATCTCCGTGACGTTTCTCGTTGCAGGTATTGATGAATCAGAACAACGGTTACTATCGAAAGTAGTACGCTAAAAACTACGGCAAAAATCCATTTCGCCTTCCTTGTCATGAACTTCCTCCTGGGATCAATACTAAGTAACGCCAAACAAAATAATAAAAATCTTTAACTTCACGGCCCGTTTGAATTAAGTAATCGATTAACGAAAGCTGTTGGTCAAGAACAAGCAGAACTACCATTATTAATAGCGAAATTAACAGCCATTCTATTGATGCTTGACCGTATTGCTTTTGAATCATAGAACATGAACCAAAATTACATATTTCCCTTGCTCCGAGAACATAAGTCTCCCCATATCCTCCTTAAATATCCAGACATCATTTTTCCTTTCAATTGATTGAAAGGAATCAATTTTTTGGCTGTAATAAAACATCATTGAAGTCTGTAGCTGTTTGAACGGATATCTGGCTAAATAGACCCAAGCAGTTCGTCCATTACTCTTATGTTTTGATATTGGAGTAAAAGGCCCTTTTAACAGTTTTTCCTTCGGAGGAAACGCTGTCATTGGCATTAATACCCACTGTCCATTCTCAACCTCAAACAACGTCCAGTCTGTGCCGTCGATAGGACATAGCCAAAAAATTGTTTCTCCCCCTGGGCAATATGGATAAAACTGCTGCAGTGCATCCCAATCTGGAATCTTCGGCTTTTCCAGAAAATGAGCATTAACGTTAATAGAGGAGCTAATCGGTTGCTCGATCCAGTCCCAATCATCTAAAACTACTGGCAAATCCATAACTAATTCCTTTCTTGATATGCTTCGGGAGGAACAACATCGGGTGAAATCGTTCCAAATACTAACGAGTCTGAACGAAGTTCTTCAGCTAAAAAAAGCCTGCCTATTCCATCTTGAACTAACCGAGTTACATCCCCAGACAACACATTATTCACAACTAGTGATGCTGGCCTGCTTGATAATTCCGACGATGTTCGTGCTTGCCAACTGTCATTTAACCTAACCATCGGGTATACATATGACTCATCTAAGGGTCTGAGCACTCGTAAATTTTTACCTTCAAGATTTACAGGTAGAATTCTGTTTAGAGGGTTAAAAAATATTTTTGTATGCTCATTTAAACGATAATTCCCAGACAACAGCGTTTTTTCATCATCTCTAATTCTTTCCCATATTGCTTTTCGCGCAGCTATTAGATTATCTGTATTACCCTCGACAGCAGGAATAAGCGTTTGATATAGGGATAGATAAATAACTACCAACACTCCCCCTGATAAAATAAATTCAATAGCTGCTTGCCCTCTCTGCTTAAAGAACATCACGACCTAAAATTCCTATTTTATCTATGTCAGCAATAGGAACTAACTCAGCTTCCCATAGCGCGTTGAATAAGTTATCGGTCTCTTTACGCTCATCGCCGCGAGAAAAAACTTGATTCGGCCGGCTAAAGTCCGTTTTAGCCTTAGCATATGCGGCTTGGTTACCTAGCTCTATTTTGACTATGACTGTATCCATACTTAGATTCAGAAAATTACTCAACCGCATGAAAGTAAAACTCTCCGTACTGTCTTTAAACGAATCCATCTGAACTAATCCCAGCCCGGAAGACGTTGAGTTGTTGTAGAAGGCTCCGCCGTAGCCCGCACGCTTGGATCGCCGTTTGTCTTGTGCTTTAGCTCCCCACCCCAGGGGCAACTGCTCTTCAAAGTCGCCGAAAAACCAATGCCGTCCGTGAAGAGAAATGGAATCTAGTGCATGCCAGTCCCAGCCACCGTTTCGATTTCTGGATAACTCTGTTCCTCCTCGCTTTACAATTTTATGAGTAAAAACATTAATCCAATCGTATCCTCGACTTTTACTAAAGGGGTCCAGACTTTTTAGCGTTAACTCCTCTAGCTCATTTGACTCTTGTTCGTTCTCTGTATTACGGGCTTCAGTTTTTCGCCACCAAAGGCTTGGAAACGGAGCGATTCCACCACCTTGGTAGGCATCCCAACTGAGGTTTTCATCGTGCTTAGACACGATATCTTGAATAAGAAGTGGTAACTCTATAGCAAAGCTAGCGTCTAAAAGTCGTTGTGCAGCAGATATCCCTTGTATTACGGCAGATTGAAACTGGATAAGAACACGTACCAAGCGATCAAAACCCTCTTCAATTCGATCGACCACCGAGGATAGCGCTCGGGTAATTTGCGCCAGATAGGGAATGAATGAGGTTACCGTTTCAAGATTATCTGCTGTCTTATCTAACATGGCTAAATAGCTCGCCAAACCCACCCACTGAGCTATCGCTACTTGATTTCCGATAAGCGCACGATTTGTTATTGCTAAAAAGTTCATTTGGCGAGACATCGCAACAGCTGCGCTATATGAGGCATTATCCGCAACACTCTGCAAATACCACTGGCGTCTGGCGTGCTTGCCCATATCTGTCACAGCAAAAAGTAAGAGAGAAACCAGAAACAGAACCCCGACCATTAAAATCAGGGTTTGTCCTTTTATTCTCAGATTGGAATTAGGCGAGGTCATCGTTACTGATTGCCTTGCTCTGTTGCCTCATCATAATTTCCGAGGTTTACGTCAGTATTAGCAACAGTTCCTGCCCGTCTTGATGATTGGCGAGCTCTATTAAGTTGCTGTGTTGAAGATTGACCCGTCATTTCCTGAGCAAGACCCGCTACCTGATTCCTAATGGACTTACCAAAAAGTGAATAAACTCCAATTGCTGCGACAGCGATTAAAGCCACAATAATGATGTATTCTGTCATTCCCTGACCACGAGAATGTCGAGCAAAACGCGTATTCATATTTTCCTCCTGACGATAACTCAACACTACAATTAGTATTGAGGTCAGGAAGTATAGACGGGGTTTTACGAGGTCAGATCAGAAGTAGTAAATGTCTTACTCAATATTGAGATATTTATGCATCTGCACGGAAAGGCGCCAGTTACGGGCAATGCAGGTTTTCATGGCAAGCTCTGTGGCGCGTGGGCGCTGGCTTATAGGTTGCAGACAAATAATGGCGTCGGCTTTGGGTGGGCAGCGTTGGAGTAAAGAGTCTAACGCGTCTATATGCTTTTGCATGGCTATGGGGTGCTTTATTTCATTGGCGCGGGCCATGCAGTCGGGGCGTACTAAGTAACCGCCGGGCATATCCAGTTTAGGCGATACCGTTACCCAGGTATTGTCGGTTACTTTTAGCTCGAAGGTGCCGCTGGTTTCTATTTGCAACTGGTAGCCTTTGGCTTCTAAAGCTTTGCCCAGCGGCAGCAAGTCAAACATGGCAGGCTCACCACCGGTTATCACGACGTGTTTGGCGGCGTAACCTTCTTGTTCAAAGCGTGCAATAATGTCTTCGGCAGTCATTTCCGCCCATTCTGAGGTGGCTTCGGTTTTTGCCATCATTGCATCAACGCTGACCAAATCACTTTGGTTGGTTTCCCATGTGTGCTGGGTATCGCACCAGGGACAACCCACAGGACAACCCTGCAAACGCAGAAAAATGGACGGCACACCGGTAAAGGTGCCCTCGCCTTGCAAGGTTTCAAAAATTTCGTTGATGCGGTAAGACATAGCTTCCGTTAAAATGGCTTTCGTTAAAAGGACAGATGCGGATTATACGGGGAGTTAGAGCATGTCGCAAAAGGTCGTTGTTATTTATTCAGGTGGAATGGACTCTTTTACCGTTTTGCACAAAGCCCTGGCCGAGGGAAAAGAGGTACTGGCCTTGTCGTTTAACTACGGCCAGCGCCATGTAAAGGAATTAGAAGTTGCGGCTAACGTCTGTAAACAGCATGGAATACCGCATAAAGTGGTCGATATTACCGCTATTAACTCACTACTGTCGGGCAGTTCATTAACCGACGACATCGACATTCCCGAAGGCCATTACGAAGAAGAGTCGATGAAATCGACGGTAGTGCCTAACCGCAATATGATTTTGCTGTCACTGGCCATTGGCTATGCGGTATCGGAAAACGCTTCTGCGGTGTATTACGGTGCACATTCAGGCGACCACGCCATTTACCCCGACTGCCGTCCGGAGTTCGTTCGGCAAATGGATGTAGTCAGTAAAATGGCCAACTACGAGCCAGTTGAGGTGCATGCGCCCTATTTAGACGTCGATAAAAATGCCATTTTAGCCGACGGTTTAACAATGGGGCTGGATTACAGCCAAACCTGGACCTGTTATAACGGCCGTGAAAAAGCCTGTGGTCAATGCGGGGCCTGTCAGGAACGGTTAGAGGCCTTCGCCGCCAACGGCATTGAAGACCCCATACTTTACGAAGAGTAAGTTACGAATAGCCTAGATTTGTAACCAGCGTTGGGCTTGTTCCCAACGCTCGGTCCGCTGTAATTCTTCCATGTTAGCTACGGGTGATGACATCAGCATACGCTGTACACGCTGAGCACTTTCAGGCTCAGTTGCCGGCAAGTTACCATCCAGCACCTGCACTGCCCCCGCTCTGTCATTACACACCAGTATCATGTCACAACCGGCTTTTAATGCCGCCATAGCGCGTTGCGACATGTCACCCGCTACCGTTGCACCCTGCATGGACAAGTCATCGCTAAAAATAGTGCCGTTAAACTGCAATTCGCTACGCAAAATTTGCTGCAGCCAAAACTCACTAAAGCCTGCTGGCTGAGGGTCTATTTGCGGGTAAATAACGTGCGCCGGCATTATGCCGTCCAGCTTCTGGCTTAAAGACAAAAAGGGTTTTAAGTCGTGAGCTCGAATTTGTTCTAATGTGCGGTCGTCTTCAGGTATGGCGATGTGTGAATCGGCCTGCACTGAGCCGTGCCCGGGAAAATGTTTGCCGGTACACGCCATGCCGGCTTCGTGCATACCTTCTATAAAGGAAGACGCCAGCTTAGAAATTTCCGATGGTACGGCTGAAAACGCGCGGTCACCTATAACATCACTGCAGTCGTCTACATCCAATACCGGCGCAAAGCTGATATCAATGCCCACAGCCTGAACTTCGGCTGCCATCAACCAGCCTAAGTCGCGCGCGGCTCGCTGTCTCTCGTCTTCTTTTTCAATTTTTTGCAGCGACCCCATAGCCGGAATATCGCTAAAACCTTGTCGGAAGCGTTGAACGCGCCCTCCTTCATGGTCAACGGCGATAAGCAATGGCTTTGCCGCGGCAGCACGTGCTTCGCTAGTCAGTTCTTGCAACTGCTCTAATGAGGCGAAGTTACGCGTAAATAAAATAAGCCCGGTAACAGAGGGCTCAGCAAGCAACTTTTTATCTTCGGCGGTCAGCTGAGTGCCCGCAATATCTATCATTAGTTGTGCCATAACAGCGGCTGTCTCATTTGGTTTTCAATAGTCAGCAGTTTGCCATGAGTGACGTAAAGACGCCATGTTCCCTGTTTATCTTTTCGTTCGCTGTGCTAAATTAACATTTTTACAACAGAAAAAGAGATCGGCTATGAAATTCGAAAAATCGCTTTTATGTATCGGTGTTACGTTAGCGCTTTCCGCTTGTGGTGGTTCTGATAGCAGCAGCCAAGGTAATTCAGGCGGCACAGGCAACGATTACGAATTTTGTTCAGTTGAATACCAAAATGAGCAATTTTTCGAATACATGAAAGAAGATTATTTTTGGGCAGATCAACTACAAGATAGCTTAGATCCTGAAGCCTTTGATGATGTTTACGCCGTTCTTGAAGAGTTGCGCGTGCCCGAAGACCGGTACAGTTACATACTGACAGAAGAAGAATACGACCAACTGTTTGTTACCGCCACATACTATGGCTTTGGTTTTTCTATGGAGCAAGTTAGTGCAAGTCGGGTAAAAATTCGTTTTGTTTATGACGGCTCACCCGCAGCAACGGCTGGTATGGAACGGGCCGATGAAATTCTTGCGATTGACGGTGTTCCAGTTTCTGAATTACTGGCAAATGGTGAGTTTAATGCCGCCTTAGGGCCAAACGAGCAAGGTTTAAGCCGTGAAATTACCTGGGAAAAACCCGATGGCACTGAACAAACTGAACTGTTGAGTAAAGTTGAGGTAGAAACCAACACCGTTATGGGGGCACAGACCTATCAAGTTGACAGTGAAACTGTGGGTTATTTTGCCCTGGACTCTTTCATTAACCGCACTGGCGATGATCTCAATACGGCCTTCGATCTATTCGCTACACAGGGTGTTGATCATCTGGTAATTGATGTTCGATATAATGGCGGAGGCTTAATCCGTTACGCAAATCAAATATCAACTCAAACGGCCGGCACCAATGTTCAGGGTAAAACCTTTTTGCAATATCGTTTTAATGAGCAGAACAGCGAATTGAACGAAACTCTGCCTTTTAGTCTGGTTGATGGGGTCGAGCAGCTGAACTTAGATCGCGTTTTCATACTGACTACCGGCAGCAGCTGTTCGTCTTCAGAAATTATCATTAACTCACTAAAACCTCATATAGAGGTGGTGACTGTCGGCCAGCCAACGTGCGGTAAACCGGTTGGACAGCAGCCGGAAGAGCTGTGTGACAAAGTCACTTTTGCGATTAACTTTGAAACCGTGAATTCCGAAGGTGAGGGCAAATATTACGATGGCCTCGCACCAGACTGTTCGGTTGAAGATCAACTCGTTGCTGACTGGGGAAGCTCTGAAGATCCACTGACAGCAGCGGCAAACACCTATATCAGCACAGGCAGTTGCCCTGCTGCTGCCAGCGCTGCAATAAAAAAGAGCGCTCAGGAGCGCTCTTTTGTGAAGCCTATTCTTAATATGAAAGATAAGCGAGAGTCTCTCCAGTAAGAGACTCCGGATTAGCGGCGGTTACTCTTTAACCGCTGCTTTTCTTATGTCACCTTTAGCGGTGTAAAACTGATTGTTTTCGATAATTCCCGGAGCGAAGCTGTCCACACCAATAGCCGTTAGGCGCAGCTCTTCGGTTTCGGCCAGTTTGGTCGCCGTATCTTTATCAATCAGCCCTTTCTGCAGCGCCGCGTCAGCAAGCTCTTTGCCGTTAAGGTTTGACGACAACTCACCACGTTTTTGTGCTTTACGCAGAGTTTTATAAACCGGCTTCATTTCCAGCATAGAAAGAAAGGCTTTCTCCATATGTCCCGTGGCGTCACCAATGCTGTCTTTCCAGTAGCACAAGAACGTATGACGGTCACGCGTAACGCCGGGCTCCATCATGCTGGTACTGATATCCTGCAAGGTTTCATCCGACGGCTTTTTAAAGTGATTACCCAGAGGGAAAATCAATATCCGCATAACCCATGCCATAAAGCGGTTCGGGAAGTTGTCAAAGAAGCCATAGAACGCATCTGCAATGCTGTATAAATGGTGTTTCAACGCGTAATGAACGTAAGGTAAATCGGCAACCTGACGACCTTCATCTTCAAAACGTTTCAATACCGCAGAGCCCATGTATAAATGACTTAAAATGTCACCTAGACGCGCTGAAATCATTTCTTTGCGTTTTAAATCGCCGCCCATCATAAGCATCGAGATATCAGACGCTAAGGCTAAGCCGCGGCTCATACGACCCAGTTTCCGGTAGTAATGTGCTGTTTCACCACTCACCGGTGACTCACCAAAGCGAGCCCCACTCAAACCTAACCACAAGCTACCGAATACGTTACTGGCCGCAAAGCCAATATGTTTCATCAGTAAGCTGTCAAAGTCACGCATGCCCTCGTCTTCGTTCGGATTAGCGGCTGCTTTCATCTCTTTCAATACGTAGGGGTGACAACGCGTTGCACCCTGACCAAATATCATCAGGTTACGTGTCAGAATATTCGCACCTTCCACCGTAATAGATACCGGCGTTGCCATGTAAGCATGACCCAAGTAGTTATGCGGACCTAATTGAATGCCTTTACCCGCATGAATATCCATAGCGTGCTCAAGCACCTCACGACCCATTTCAGTCATGTGGTATTTGGTCATGGCCGTCACAACTGACGGACTTTGCCCCTGACATAAAGCCGAAATGGTCAAACGCCGCATAGATTCCAGAATGTAATTAGTACCACCAATTTTACCCATTGATGACTGCACACCCTCGAACATTCCTATTGGCATACCAAACTGCTGACGAACATAGGCGTAAGCGCCGGTCATACGTTGCGTCACATGACCCGACGCAGCGGCCAGTGCCGGCAATGAAATACCGCGCCCGGCAGACAAGCACTCAACCAGCATACGCCAGCCTTTACCTGCATAGTCTGACCCACCAATAATCCACTTCAGTGGGATAAAGACGTCTTTACCAAAGGTGGTACCATTTAGGAAAGCCTGATTCAGAGGAAAATGGCGGTCGCCAATTTCTATGCCTTTATGCGATGTAGGAATTAGCGCACAAGTAATGCCTATTTCCTTTTTATCGCCTAACAATGCTTCCGGATCGTAAAGCTTAAACGCCAGACCCAAAACAGTAGCCGAAGGCGCTAACGTAATGTAGCGCTTAGACCAGTTAAGACGAATACCGACAACTTCTTCACCTTCGTGTTCACCCTTACAAATAATCCCTTCATCCGGAATAGCACCGGCATCAGAACCTGCTTCCGGGCCTGTTAAGGCAAAACATGGAATATCGGTGCCGTCTGAAAGACGTGGCAGCCAGTAGTCTTTTTGTTCTTTAGTACCATAATGCGTTAATAACTCGCCCGGGCCTAACGAGTTTGGCACCATAACCGATACTGCGGCACTGATAGAACGGCTGGCAATACGCGACACAATGAACGAGTTGGCCGCCGGAGAGAAATCAAGACCACCGTAATCTTTACCAATGATCATGGCAAAGAAGCGTTCTTTACGCAGGTAATCCCAAACTTGTTTAGGCAGGTCACGATCCTGTTGAACAATTTTAAAGTCGTCCAGCATATCCAGCAATTTCGCTAACTGGTTATCGACAAACGCTTGCTCGTCTGCGGTGAGTTTTGGTTCAGGAATATCCAGTAACTTCTGCCAGTCAGGACGACCACTGAACAACTCTCCATCCCACCAGACATCCCCCGCTTCCATCGCTTCACGTTCGGTGTCAGACATGGGTGGCAGAATGCGCTTAAAAATAGCAAATACAGGTTTAGTCACCAGGCTGCGACGGATATCTCCGACTGCAAACACCAGTACCACTAAAACCACTAACAGAATAAGAATTTCCATGGTTATCTCCAGTGCACCATCACAATAAAAGTGTAGTCAAATCTCTAACTTACGACAGTTTCTTTACGCTTCTCCGAGCCCGCCAGAAACAAAAGGAATAAGGTGGTCGATAACATCCTGCGCATCGACCTTTTGTTTAAATTCCGCCTGAGCAATTTCAATGAGTGCCTGACCCGACACTTGAGCAAAAACCGCGGCTCCTAAGATAAAGTGTAGACGCCAGAACATTTGTTGCTCATCCAAATGAGGATTTGCCCGTTTTAATAAAGCCAGTAAATGTTTCAGTACCCCACCAAATTCCTGTTGGGTATATTTGCGCAGGTGTCCCTGAATTTCAGAGTAAGCAAAGCCCAGTAATCTTAAAAAAATATCGGGTCCGTGTTTATTGACCTCAGTTAACTTTGCTAAAGGTATTTTAAAGCGCTTAAACAGTTCCTCTGTTTTTAACGCACTTTGCTGCTCTGCCAGTTGCAACTGTTCCTCCAGCACTGGCATAAAAACAATCAAATAGCGCGCCATTACTGCTTGGATTAGCGCTTTTTTTGAGCCAAAGTGATAATTAACGGAAGCAAGGTTGACCCCTGCCTCCTGCGTGATTTGCCGTAACGACGTCTGCTCAAACCCATCTCGGGAAAAGAGCATCTCCGCGGCATTTAATATTTTCTTTTGAGTTGAAATGCGTGCAGCCATGAAATAAATAAACGCATGATTTAAACATGCGTTTAATCTAATTCATGTAGTTTCAGCGTGCAAGTGTTCGCTGAAAATATATTTGTGTAAATGGTGTCATCTGAAGGATGTAGAGCTTAGTGACGCCAGTAATGGCGATGGAATAAAATAAGTACGGTCATAATTTCAAGACGCCCGGCAAGCATAGCAAAAATAAGCAATAACTTTGCCCCAGCGTCAAGGCTGGAGAAGCTACCAGATGGACCGATAATTTCACCTAACCCCGGACCAACATTACCCACAGCTGAAGCGGCTCCTGATATGGCCGTTAAAAAATCAAGATTAAACAAAGACAAGCCTAGCGCTATGACGGCAATCAGCAAAAAGTACATAAAGCAGAACGCAACCATAGAGCCTAACAGCGAGTCATTTACACGACGATCCTGGTACGTTTGTACACTCACTAGGTTAGGATGAATTAATTGGCTAAACTGCTTGCGCAACAATAGTTGAGACAGCTGGAAACGGAAAATCTTCATACCACCGGCAGTAGACCCGGTACACCCGCCAATAAACATCAAGTAGAAAAAGACCATTAACGACCAGCTTCCCCAGTTGCCGTAATCTTCTGTTGCATAACCGGTGGTCGTGACCACAGACACCACATTAAATGCAGTGTGCATTAAGGCATCGCCAAACTCTCTGCCCTTGACTATCTGTACCAGGGTAATCAATGCAATAGCAGCCAGCAAAAAAATCACAAATGCACGTACTTGGGTATCTTTCCACAGTGGTTCGAAATCCCGTTTCATAACCCGAATATAGAGCACGAAAGGCAATGCCCCGGCGACCATAAACAGGGTTCCGGTAATCACCAGGAACGGGGTGTCAGAAAAGTGTCCGAAGGACGCATCATAATTCGAAAAACCAGCAGTAGCGATGGTTGTCATGCCATGTACAAAGGCGTCAAAACTGGCCATGCCACCAATAAGATACAAGCCAATGACTGCGGCAGTCAGAATAAGGTAAACCCGGCCTATCGCCATTACCATATGACTGGAGCGGGGCATAAACTTGCCCGACATATCGGAAGATTCGGCCTGAAACAAGCGCATTCCACCTACTTGAAGGAAGGGCAATATCGCCATAGCCATAACGATAATCCCAATACCGCCTAACCATTGCAACATGGCGCGCCATAGCAAAACACTGTCCGGTAAATTATCCAGACCGGTAATGACGGTGGCGCCCGTTGTGGTAATTGCTGACATTGATTCAAACCAGGCGCTTGGGAAGTCGAGATAAGGCCGGGCGAAAATAAAAGGCAAAGTGGCGAACAAGCTGGCTGAAACCCAACATAACGTTGTCAGCAGAAAGACTTGTCTGGCTCTTAGTTTGGCGTCGCCTGCGGGTTGTAAAAATAAGATCAACCCAAAAACAAGCCCCAGCATAGCCAGGGTGAGATAAGTCCATTGCTCTTTCTCAGAGTTCATTACCGCCATAACAAAAGGCGCCAATAACGCAATGGAAAGCAGTGCAATCAAGCCACCGATGGCTTTTAGCAATAACTTTATAGCCTGTCGGTTATCCAGCGGTGTTTGGCGCAGTGCTTGACTCGCTTGCAAGGACATAGTCTCAGTTGGAAGTATCTAATGGCGTAAACGATTTAACCAAATCATCAATCGCTTTTACCTGCTGCAAATACGGCTCCAGAGCGTGCAGAGGTAAGGCACATGGGCCATCACATTTAGCTTCATCCGGATTGGGATGTGCTTCGATGAACAGCCCGGCAATACCTAAAGCCATACCGGATCGCGCAAGTTGTGCTGCTTGTGCCCGGCGTCCCCCGGCTGAATCCGCTCTTCCACCAGGACGCTGCAAGGCATGGGTCGCATCAAAGATAACCGGTGCCATAGCTTTCATTTCGTCCATTCCCAGCATATCGACAACAAGGTTGTTATAGCCAAAGCTTGAACCTCGTTCGCACAGCATTAAGTTCTCGTTTCCCGCTTCGGCGAACTTGTTAATGATGTGTTTCATTTCCTGTGGAGCCAGAAACTGGGGTTTCTTGATATTCACCATGGCCTTTGTTTCTGCTATTGCGACAACCAAGTCGGTCTGTCGGGCAAGAAACGCCGGTAACTGCAGTACATCGACGACTTCAGCTACCGGAGCCGCCTGGTGCGGCTCGTGCACGTCGGTGATAAGAGGTACATTAAACTGCTGTTTAACCTCTTCAAAAATACGCAGTCCTTCTTCCAGGCCGGGACCACGAAAAGAATGAATAGACGAACGATTGGCTTTATCGAACGATGCTTTAAACACATAGGGTATGCCGAGTTTATTCGTAACGTCCACATAATGCTCAGCAATCCGTAACGCTAAATCGCGAGACTCCAGTACATTCATCCCCCCAAATAGAACAAAGGGCTTATCATTCGCTATTTCAATATCTTCGAGCTGCAAGTCAGTAATCATCATGTACTCCTGCCATTAACTACCGATTACTCGTAGAATTTGTCCTGAAAAGTACGCCATATAGGTCCCAAGTGCGTAACCCATTACAGCCAGCAAGACCCCAACCGGAGCCAACGACGGATGGAAGGCTGAAGCGACCACCGGTGCCGACGCTGCACCACCAACATTCGCCTGGCTACCAACAGCCATATAAAACACTGGAGCGCGCAGCAACTTGGCGACAAGTAGCATAAGACCCGCGTGAATAATCATCCATATTGCACCAATAAGGAAGTATTTGGGTGCCTCCACAATTTGGGTCACGTCCATATGCAGACCAATACTAGCCACTAATACATACACTAACACTGAACCAATTTTTGAAGCACCTGCCGCTTCCAGCGAACGAGCCCGGGTAAATGACAGAGCAATGCCACCCGCAGTAGCCAGAACAATAACCCAGAAAAACAGACTATCTAAACTGAACTTGCTTAACGCAGGGTAATGAGTAGCAATGGCTGGAGCAATCCAGTCAGCCATAAAATGAGCGAGGCCTGCAACACCAAAACCAATCGCTAAAATGATCATTAAGTCGCGTAAGCTAGGGTTTCTTACATGCTCAGATTCATATTGTTCAACTTTAAGACGAATATTGTCGATAGCTGACGTATCTGCGCCGGTACGCGCATCTATTTTCTTGGCGTTTGCCGCCATGTACAACAATACCGCCATCCATAAGTTAGCAACGATAATGTCGACCGTTACCATAGCAGAGAAAATATCCCCGCCAACTTCATAGACTTCCTTCATAGCCGCCTGGTTTGCACCACCGCCAATCCAACTGCCAGCAATTGTCGTCATTCCGCGCCAGACGGCATCGGGCCCGGCACCATTTAACATTTCAGGGAATATGGCAGATACCAAAAGCAACGCAATTGGACCGCCAATAACAATACCAAAAGTACCGGTTAAAAATAGAATAAGGGCTTTTGAACCTAAACCCATAACGGCTTTTACGTCCAGGCTTAAGGTTAATAAAACCATACACGCAGGCAACAGGTAATCCATAGCAATATCAGTTACTGCGGTTTTATTACCATCGACAATGCCAAACGTATTGAGTAAGGAAGGCAGAAAATAGCAAAGCAATAACGCTGGAACAAAGCGATAAAACTTTTTGAAAACCGGGTGCTCACTGCTGTTGGTATAGAAGACCAACCCCAGAATAGCCATTAATAAGCCAATTACCACGCCGTCGTTGGTGATTAAACTACTTGTTTCCGAAGCAATAGATTCAGGTGCTAGCATAAATACTCCCTTTCAATTAACCAGCAATAAGCGCTTGTTTCGATAAAGCAACATGCAGCAGAAATGCTATCCAACCACACGCACCGATAAAGCCAACCCAACGGGCAACGGCTGTTTTACCTTTCATTGCTAATACACCAAAACCAATGTAAGCAATAACCCCAATAACTTTGTCAGTTAACCACGGGACTTCAATTGGATACATGTTCAACGTCACCATAATACCGATGGCACTAAGCAGTAATAAGGTGTCATTAATGTGGGGAACAATCTTTAACCACTTCTTCTGTAATAGCGGCGAATCCACCAATTGTAAGACAAAACGGAACAAAAACAGGCTAATCGAAATCAGCACGAATAATACATGCAGGTGTTTAAAAGCAGCGTACACAAGTAACCTCTTATTATTTTAATTAAATAGTTCTTAATTCAGGCAGGGATTTAATCACTACATCAAGAAACTTAGGTGAATAATAACGACCTTTCTCATCGTTCAAGCGGACCGCAATATCATCGTCTTTGATACCACTTTCCCAAAACTCCAGAAGCTGTTCAGTCACGAGCAGGACTTGAGTGGACAAGGCAATATCTGAGCCTTGCTTGCCTTCTGGCAGGCCTAATCCATCCCAACGCTCAAGCCTTTCAATTAAAGCACGATGAGCACTCTGGGTCGCTTCATGTTCACCATGTGCTAATGCTCGTAGCGAGCGGGCAACTCGCTGCTGGCAGGTCGTTTCTACTGCAGCTGCCGCATCCGTCGCACAGTTTAGCAGAGGCCGTGCCTGAGCAAAAAGAGACCACGCCAAAGCGGTGGTTTCAGCGTCATCAGCGGTGGTTCGTTGAGCAATAGCGTAAGCCAGACGAACTTCACTGTTCTGCTCGATAACCGCATTAAAATGGCTCGCGTGATGAAGCATTAGCTGATCGGCTAAACGGGCCAGGAACTGATCGGAATCTTCCAGACAAACCACGTTATCCTGTGCTAACTGTACATTTTCAGAAAACAGCTGCAAGACATGGTGATCATCTGCCGTTAATGGTCTCGATAAGCCTCCAATAAAGAGAACCGAGCCGTGAGCCCGACAATGACTCCGACAGTACAGTAGTACGAAATCATCACCATAATAGGACCCGTGATTAGCCACGACATTTTCTAGTTCTGCTAATGCTTTAGAAGGAATGACTGAACGTAACGTCTGACCCACACAGACGCCTGAGTCTTCACCATGCGCCGCCAACACTTTGTAGGAAGAGCCATCTTCATTTGAAGTGGCATACAAGGTTTGTTTGGCTCCCCCAATAACCCAGCTAAGCTGTTGCACCAAGCCGTCAACAAAACTGTTCATTGGCTGCAATGCGTAAAGGTTTGTCGATGCAGAAATAATCTTTTCAAGTCCGTGTCGACTCTGATCAATCGACATAATATCGCGATAGGAGCGCAGCGATGACATGACCGCAGTAAAGAGCTTCTGAGCGGTAAGTTCAGTTTTTGATTTGTAGTCATTGATGTCGTAATTGACAATAACCGTGCGCTCTGGCGCCTGCCCCGGCTGGCCGGTGCGTAAAATAATGCGTGTAAAGTGATTGTCTGCCTGCTCACGTATATAGCGGGCAACTTGCAAACCGGCGTCGTCGGTTTCCATCACAACATCCAGTAAGAGTATTGCTGCGTCAGGATGTTTATCAATTAACTGCTTAGCCTCTTCACCAGAGAAAGCACTATAGAACTTTAAACCACGACCTAAAAAGTTAAAGTCATTTAGCGCCAGTTTGGTTACAGCGTGCACCTCTGGTTCATCATCGACAATCAGAATTTTCCAATATTCTGTCGGTAATTTTGTGGTTTGCTGGCTGGCTTCGTCAGCAAACATAAACTGATTGCTCATTATTAGTCTCTCTCCGCGCTGGCTTTCTTCCCACCGGTCACTCGTTCTACCCTAGCATAATCCTGCCAGCGGTTAACCTTTTTATAACCAGTTTTAAACAGTAGATCAATGACACGGTCTGCCTGCTGCCACCCTTGTTCAAGTAACAACCAGCCTTGGTCAACTAAATGACTTTTGGCCTGCTTAATAATAGTCTCAATATCGGCTAAACCGTTATTTTCTGCAATTAACGCCGTGTGCGGCTCAAATCGAACATCCCCTGTCGCCAAGTGCGGGTCGGCTGCCTCAATATACGGTGGGTTCGATAGAATTAAATCGAACTTAGGGGACTTTGGCACAGATTGGAGCCAGTTACTGAATAAAACGTCAACCTCTAAGCCTAAAGCAAGAGAGTTTCGCCGAGCTAGCGCAACCGCTTCCTCATTATGGTCACACGCAACCACTTGCCACCCCGGACGTTCCGACTTTAGCGCCAAAGCCACTGCACCTGTGCCAGTACCTAGGTCCAACACTCTTGCATTGTCCGGTAGTTTCAGACTCAGGGCGACTTCAACGAGGGTCTCAGTATCCGGGCGAGGAATTAACGTACTGTCATTAACTTCAAGCATTAACGACCAAAATTCACGACGACCAGTGATATAGGCGACTGGTCGCCCTTTCTGTCGCTCCGCAATGCAGTCTTTATACTGCTGTTGCTGCGCTTGTGTGAGTTCTCGCTCTGGCCAGGTTAGCAGGTAGGCCTTTTCTTTATCGAGCACAAAGCACAATAAAGCGGAAACATCAGCACCGGCATCCTCACTTTGACTTAACTGTTGTCTGCCCCAGATTATCGCTTGCTGCAGCGTCATTGTTGTCCTTCAGATAAGGCCGCAAGCTGATCCGCCTGGTGTTCGGTAATGATCGCATCCAATATAAGGTCAATGTCACCGGTCAACACTTCATCCAGTCGATAAAGTGTTAGGTTAATGCGATGGTCTGTCACCCGGCTCTGTGGGTAGTTATAAGTACGAATACGCTCCGAACGGTCACCACTACCGACTAAGTTCCGACGTGTGCTGTCCTCTTCGGCCTGGCGCTTTTCATCTTCCAGACGCTGTAATCTGGCTTGCAGAACCGACATCGCTTTTGCCCGGTTTTTATGTTGAGAACGCTCTTCCTGGCACTCAACAACCACGCCCGAAGGTAAGTGGGTAATACGAATAGCTGAGTCCGTACGGTTAACGTGCTGCCCCCCCGCACCGGAAGCGCGAAACGTATCAACCCGAAGGTCCGCAGGATTAATTTCAATCGCCTCGGCTTCCGGAATTTCCGGCAGTACCGCCACGGTGCAGGCTGAGGTATGAATACGGCCTTGAGATTCCGTCTCAGGAACACGCTGAACCCGATGTCCACCCGACTCAAACTTCATTCGGCCATAAACACCGTCACCGCTCATATGAGCGATAATTTCTTTATAACCACCATGTTCACCATCACTGGCGCTGACAATGTTGACCTTCCAGCCATTTTTTTCAGCGTAACGGCTGTACATGCGGAATAAGTCGCCAGCAAATATTGAGGCTTCGTCGCCACCGGCGCCAGCACGTATCTCGAGATAACAGGAACGGTCATCGTTCGGATCTTTAGGTAACAGTAACAGCTGTAGTCGGCTTTCCAACTCTTCTGCCGCTTCTTTTGCCTGCTTTAATTCGTCTTCCGCCATTTCCCGCATGTCTGCGTCATCGTCTTCAGCCATGTCTTTTGCTGCAGCTTGATCCTCCTGATTCTGGCGGTACTCTTCAAAACAACCAACCACTTCCTCGAGTTGCGAATATTCGCGAGATAGCGAACGGAAGCGATTTTGGTCACTGATCACATCGGGCTCACCCAATAAAGCCTGCACTTCCTGATAACGCTCAACTAACCCTTCTAGTTTGCGTTCAATGGATGGATTCAACATGTATTATTTGCCTTCTGATGGGTCAGAGGACTGCTCCGACCAAAGTTGTTGCAAAACGGCCAGCGTATATTGATCGTTATTTTCGCCGGCCGATTTCAGTAAATTTGTTGGTTTATGCGTAAGCTGCTGCACCAGTCTATGACTGAACCTTTGTAAAACCTCTGCAGGGTCTTTGCCCTGTTCAAGTTGTGCTAATGCTTTCTTTAGCTGCTCATCGGCTAAGGTTCGTGTGTGCGTGCGATATTCCCGCACCAACTCCACACTATTAAGAGACTTAAGCCAGTCATTAAACTCTTTTGTCTGCTGCTGAATAATAATTCGAGCTTCGCGCGCCGCCTGCTCTCTATTACGAATGTTTTCACTAATAATGCTTTGTAAGTCATCAACCGTATAAAGATAAGCATCATCAAGCTCATTAACCTGCTCTTCAATGTCTCTCGGAACCGCCAGGTCAATCAGTAACATGGGTCTGTGCCGGCGCTTTTTCAGCGCATTTTCGATGCTGCCTTTACCAACGATAGGCAACGTACTCGCGGTTGAGCTCACAACAATATCAGCCTGCGGCAATAACTCTGATAGTTCCGATAAACTATGGGCCTTAGCCCCAACCCGTTCTGCCATTTCACGAGCCCGCTGCAAAGTGCGGTTGGCCACAATAAGTTCGCTTACCCCATGCTGCTTCAAATGCTGAGCCACCAGTTCAGAGGTATCTCCGGCGCCAATCAACAATACCTTTGATTTCTCAAGGTTAGCAAAAATATGACGCGCCATAGAGACAGCGGCGTACGCAACCGAAACGGCATTTTGCCCAACAGCGGTTTCATTTCTAACGGTTTTTGCGACTCGAAAAGTTTGTTGAAATAGGCGTTCCAGAATACCGCCGACAGAAGCTTGCCGTTTAGCCGCCTGATAAGCCTGCTTTACCTGTCCCAGTATTTGAGGCTCCCCCAAAACCAGAGAATCTAACCCACTGGCAACCGACATGAGGTGAGTGATGGCTTGTTCATTTTGGAAGAGGTAGTGATGATTTTCCAGAGCATCCGGCGCTAAACTGTGGAAGCCGGTGAGCCAACCCAACAATAAATCACCAGACACTTCGCCGCGACAATAAAGCTCGGTACGGTTGCAGGTAGAAACGATAACTGCTTCTTCAACTCCCTGAAGATTCCGTATAGCTTGCAGCGCAGTATCAAGCTGCTCACCACTAAACGCGACTTGCTCGCGCAAATCGACCGATGCTGTTTTATGATTAATTCCAAGAGCTGAAATGGTCATCTGACTGTGAAACTCGTTATCCCAACGCGGCCAAAATCTAAGTTGTCCGATTGTACGTGAAAGCCTTAGTCATTGAAAGTCACAGCGCTTTCTGGTCAACTACTGGCATACCGATTAGACCAATAGAGAAATATGATTCAGCGCCGAGTTTTCTGGGTTTACTTCGTACTCATCACGTTACTGACTGGGTGTGCCCTGCCAACGCCATCAGAGCAGACAAGCAGCACTAAAGTAAACCCCGCTATCATTAACGCCCATCAACAGAGGCTCGAACAGCTGCAACAATGGTCTCTCAGCGGACGGATGGCCATTATTCAGAAAAAAGAAGATGAAAGAGACAGTTTCTATATTAATTGGCGTTATTTACCTCATCAGCAAGTGGTGCGTTTTTCTCACCCGCTAAAAGGTCAGTTAGCTAAGCTAACCATTGATGACAGTGGCGCTTTACTCATTGCCGATGAGCAAGAACGTTGGGCGTCGTCAGCCGACGCCCTGCTTTATCAACTCTTGGGCGTTGCAGTGCCTTTCGAGCAATTACATCGCTGGGTATTGGGTAAAAAGACAACCGCATTAACCTCTATTCAGTTCCACAACGACGGAACGTTAGCGCAGGCAAAAGTCGTTAATCACGGTCAAAAGTGGCAGCTTAACTGGTTTTACAGTCAGACGGTCTCTCAGGCGGTTACGCTGCCGGAGCAAATCCATTTAGAAAACTCGACGTTGTTAATAAAGGTACAAGTGAATCAATGGCAGCTACCCAAATAACCCTTCCCGCGCCGGCAAAATTAAACCTTTTTTTGCATATTACCGGTCGTCGCCCAGACGGTTATCACAATTTACAAACTGTTTTTCAGTTTCTGGACTACGGCGACACACTTAAATTTCATGCAAGAGATGACGAAAAATTCGAACTCATTGATGAAACAAGTCATATTCCCAAAAGTGACAATTTAGTGTGGAAAGCACTCACGGCAATTCAAGGGGCATATCACGACAGAAGTATTCGTCCGCTTCCTGCATACACCATTGAATTAATAAAAAGGCTTCCTCAGGGAGCAGGCCTTGGCGGTGGTTCGTCCAACGCTGCCACCGTTCTTGTTGGCTTAAATAACTTGTGGGGAAACCGGCTTTGTACTGCAGAGCTAGAGGCAATAGGCCGAACACTAGGTGCTGACGTGCCTGTGTTCATTCATGGACAGGCCTGTTTTGCTGAGGGTATCGGCGACATTTTCACTGATATTTCTCCGCCAACCCCTTTTTATTTAGTGATTAAACCGGACGCATCTATCAGTACCGCCGCTTTATTCTCTCACCCAGCATTACAGCGTGACTGCACACCCGTTACCGCTAAAAACTGGCAAAATGAAAAAGTAACGAATGTATTTGAACCTGTGGTCTGCGATTTGCATCCCGAAGTTGCTAAGTTACGCCGTGCCTTGCTAGAATACGCACCGACTCGGCTCACTGGCAGTGGAGCATGTCTTTTTTCGGAATTTGAAACAAGACAAGCCGCAAAGGAAGCGCAACAGCATATCCCTAACGGGCTTTGCTCATTTATCGCTCAAGGCCAGAACCGTTCACCACTTATCCAGACATTAACCCAATAAAAGTCGAGGTATGTTGTGCCTGACATGAAACTTTTCGCCGGCAACGCCACTCCTGAGCTAGCCCAGAAAATCGCCGATCGCCTTTATATCAAACTTGGTGAAGCGTCCGTTGGTCGCTTTAGCGACGGTGAGATCAGCGTCGCTATTAACGAAAACGTCCGCGGTTCTGACGTCTTTATTCTTCAATCTACTTGCGCTCCTACCAATGACAACTTAATGGAACTCATTGTTATGGTGGATGCATTGCGTCGTGCATCGGCCGGTCGTATTACCGCTGTAATGCCTTATTTCGGCTACGCTCGTCAGGATCGCCGGGTTCGTTCAGCGCGTGTTCCTATTACCGCCAAAGTTGTAGCAGACTTTTTGTCCAGCGTTGGTGTTGACCGCGTATTGACCGTTGATTTGCACGCAGAGCAAATTCAGGGCTTTTTCGACGTACCGGTTGATAACGTTTTCGGCACACCCGTCCTGTTAGAACATATGCGCCAGCAAAACTTTGATCACCCGGTTGTTGTGTCACCTGATATTGGTGGTGTCGTTCGCGCCCGCGCGTTTGCAAAACTTATGGATGACACCGATTTAGCTATCATCGATAAACGCCGCCCTTCTGCAAACGTATCTCAGGTTATGCATATTATTGGGGATGTTAAAGGCCGCGACTGTATTATTGTGGATGACATGATTGATACCGGTGGAACCCTTTGTAAAGCTGCAGAAGCGTTGAAATCACACGGAGCGAAACGTGTCTTTGCTTACGCTACTCACCCGGTATTCTCTGGCGATGCCGTGCAAAACATCAAAGACTCAGAAATTGATGAAGTCATTGTTACCGACAGTGTTCCCTTAAGTAATGCCATGAAAGAAACCGGTAAAGTTACTCAGCTAACCTTATCTGGCATGCTCTCAGAAGCATTACGCAGAGTGAGTAACGAAGAATCCATTTCGGCAATGTTCGATTACTGATTGTTGTAATTACTTCGGCTCAGTGCTAGTATTGCGCGCCCTTAGAAACCGGCCACGTCGTCGGTTTCTAAGTTTCTGGGTCAGCTCTTGGTCGCGAGCGCTGACAAATAAAAACCTTAAACATTGAGAGGCCACATCATGGCTGAATTAGATTTTAACATCCAAGCTACCGTCCGCACGGACAAGGGGAAAGGTGCGAGCCGCCGCCTGCGTCACGAGGACAAAGTACCAGCGATTCTATATGGTGGTAAAGGCGAGCCAATCGCACTAGCATTGGATCACAACAAAGTGAATAACATGGCCGACTACGAAGCCTTTTATTCGCACATTTTGACGCTAGAGTTTGATGGTAAAAAGCATCAGGCAATCCTTAAAGACATGCAGCGTCACCCGTATAAGCCTAAATTAACCCACTTGGATTTCCAACGTGTTGAGAAAGGCCACAAACTTCACACCAACTTACCTCTGCACTTCTTGAACGAGAAGACCGCTAAAGGTGTTAAAGATGAGGGCGGTGTTGTTGTTCACCACGTGAACGATGTCGAAATCACTGTATTGCCGAAAGACTTACCAGAGTATCTGGAAGTTGACATTGCTGAGCTGAACGTTGGCGACACTATTCACCTGACCGACTTGAAATTGCCTAACGGCGTTGAGTTAGTTGAGCTGACTAAAGGTGACGACCACGACCAGGCGGTTGTATCTATTACTGCACCTCGCGTTGAGAAAGAAGAGACCGAAGAAGATACAGTAGCACCTGGCGACGTTCCTGCTGAAAACAGCAAAGACGACGCTGACGAAGAGTAAGTCAGTCTCCTGCTATGGGAACTGAAGTAAAACTGCTTGTGGGCCTGGGAAATCCGGGCCCCGAGTATGAAAGAACTCGCCACAACGCTGGTTTCTGGTTAGTCGAAGACTTCTGCAGACGCCATGCAATTACACTTTCCCCCGACGCAAAAAGCAAAGCCCTTATTGGACGCTGGCAGAACGGCGCTCATGATCTTCGCATTGTATTACCACAAAACTTTATGAACCGAAGCGGATTCTCGGTCGCAGCTCTGGCTAATTTTTATAAAATACCCAGCAGCGAGATTTTAGTGGCATACGATGAGCTCGATTTACCCCCGGGCATTGCTAAATTTAAGAAAGGCGGAGGTGCTGGCGGGCACAACGGAATTAAAGACATTATTGCCCAAACGGGAGGACAAGACTTTTTGCGCCTGCGCATTGGCATTGGTCACCCGGGCGATAAAACGAAAGTGACAGGTTTTGTTCTTGGCAAAGCCTCAGCAACTGAACAGCGGCTTATTGATGATTGCATTGATGAAGCCAGCCGCAGTATCGACACATTAATGGTGGATGGCTGGGGGCCTGCATTGCAGCGTCTTCATAGCTACCGCCCTGAACAGAAAGGCTAAATTCTCATGGGATTTCGATGTGGTATCGTAGGTTTACCAAACGTAGGTAAATCCACTCTCTTCAACGCACTGACAAAAGCAGGCATTGAAGCTGCAAACTTTCCTTTTTGTACCATCGAACCAAACACAGGTGTCGTACCTGTGCCTGATCCTCGCCTGGACCAGTTAGCCGCTATCGTAAACCCCGAGCGGGTTATCCCGACAACCATGGAGTTCGTCGATATTGCCGGGCTCGTCAAAGGTGCTTCAAAGGGTGAAGGCTTAGGTAATCAGTTTTTAGCAAACATTCGCGAAACCGACGCTATTGGTCATGTGGTACGTTGTTTCGAAGATGACAACATTGTTCATGTCAGCGGTGGCATTGATCCTGCCGATGACATCGATACCATTAACACTGAGTTGGCACTAGCCGACTTGGACTCGGTTGATAAGTCTTTATATCGCTTAGCTAAAAAAGCAAAAGGCGGAGACGCTCAAGCCAAAGCCGAAATAGCCGTGCTGGAAAAACTTAAGCCCGCACTTGATGAAGGTCAAATGGCTCGCTCGGTTGAATTAAGTAAGGATGAACGGGCAACCATTCGTTCGTATAACTTATTGACGCTAAAGCCGACCATGTACATTGCCAATGTCAACGAAGACGGTTTTGAAAATAACCCGCATCTGGACAAAGTACGTGAGATTGCAGCCACTGAGAACGCCGTTGTTGTTCCTGTCTGCGCTGCTATTGAATCTGAAATTGCAGAGCTGGATGAAGCTGACAAAGAAGAGTTCTTAAGCGAACTAGGTCAGGACGAACCGGGTCTTAACCGTGTCATTCGTGGCGGCTATGAATTGTTAAACCTGCATACTTATTTTACTGCCGGTGTGAAAGAAGTTCGCGCCTGGACGGTTAAAGTAGGTTCGACCGCACCACAGGCCGCCGGACGTATTCACACTGACTTTGAAAAAGGCTTTATCCGTGCCGAAATTGTCGGTTATGACGACTATATAGCCAATAATGGTGAACAAGGCGCAAAAGATGCCGGTAAATGGCGTCTAGAAGGGAAAGAATATATTGTCAAAGACGGTGATGTCATTCACTTCCGTTTTAACGTTTAAGTTATTGACGTGTGGCTCGTAATCAGCGAGCCACACTTTTATCTTCCAACTACTCTTCAACAATGTCTTCATGCATTGGCGCCAACAGGCCCAGCAGCTGATTCTGCGCAGAAACCGGAACATCCTGCTTTTCCATAGCGGCAATCAAATGTTCAACTAGAGCATTAAAATCAGCGTTATCGACCCCCATATTACGATGAGACGTCTTCATATCCTCACCACTGTAATTACAGGGGCCACCACTTAAATCGCATACCTGCTCACTGATCAATTTGTGCACACGCATAATATCGACGCCGTCAAAATGATGGGCTATTCGTTCGTCACCACCCACTCGGTAAAGCATTCCCTCCACAATGGTTTCAATCCCCTGCTTCTCACCAAGCTGCTGATATAAGTTCTGTGCAAAGGTTAGTGGTGTGAATAACAATAACGCCAATAAAAAACTTGTTCTCATAATGTCTCCTTAAAAGGCCGCCTGAACCGATAAATACCAACCAGTTTGATCATCTAGCCCCGCTATTGAGCCTAAATCGGTGTAAGCACCCACAATTGATACCTGTTTGTTTGGGAAGTAGGCAACAAAAATATCTTTCCAGTCTTGCTCTTCAGCAAAGTTTAAATTGTCTGGTTTCTGCCGGTATTCAACACCCACGGCCCAGTAACGGTTCAGAAAAGTAGCGACCGAGGCCTCAGCTAACCATTCTCGGCTATCTTCTTTATCTCCGCCAAAACCCAACAAGCCAATCTGATTAGCTTTGCTTGAACGCACGGTTAAGTTCGCTACCCAGGTACGATGAAACGGTCCGTCCAACCAAGCTTTGGCAGCACTGACATACCAGTCCACACTGCTGTCATCCTGAGAGCCAACAGCTGCAGGCAGCGCATAGTCGTTATTCTTTTTATATTGGGCACCAACACTCACCTGAGGTAGGTCACCATAAATAAGATTACCGGCCAGGCGCACTTTTGTACCAATAATGGTTTGGCTAAGTTCCCCGCCAATAGTAGACAAATCAAACGTTTGCTCGGCATACGACACCTCAACGCGATTATCCCAGCTGACACTCGCCCCTTGTACGCTTAGCCTAAAGTCGTCTACGGCCACTTCACTTAAATTGACCGTAGCGCCGAATTGCCCCTCCCCTGCGTAACTGCTTAAAGTTGCCCAGGGCACGATTCCGCCGCCTGCGGAACCTTCAAGTGTACTGGCACCGCCGGTTGCTAATAAGCGCGAGCCATCGTCAGCAAAAACTTGTGGAGTAATAAACAGAGCACTCGCCAGCAGCACACTATTCGCGTATAACCGGTTCTTCATTATTCATCCCCATCCATTTTTTTGTGGTCGTTCAGATAGTCAAGAAACTCAGGAATTGGTAACGGTTTACTAAAAAAGTAGCCTTGCAGCTCGTCACACTTAAGAGCCTGTAGCACCTTCCAGCTTGCTTCATCCTCAACGCCTTCAGCAACAACATGTAATCCCAGCTCATGAGCTAACTGAATGGTCGAGCGAACAATAGATTTGTCCATTTCGTGCTCACTCAAATATTGTACAAAGGCTCTGTCGACTTTTAATTCTTCCACCGGCAAACGTCGCAGCTGGGCCAGCGACGAGTGGCCCGTACCATAGTCATCAATCGATATTGAGAACCCTATGCGATTTAACGTCTCTAAACGTGCTATCGCATTTTCAGGATCTTCCATCACCGCACTTTCAGTCACTTCCAAAACTAAAAGCTTAGGCAACTCGGGGAAATCGTTTATTAGGTTTTCAAAAAGCAGAGGTAAAGCGTCGCTTAATAAATCGACCGCAGACAGGTTAATACTCAATTTCAGCGCGAGTCCCTGCTGATGCCACTGATGAAGCAACTCTGTCGACTTCCTGCACACCCATTCCGTCAGCTCGGTAATGGCTCCGGACTGCTCCGCTAACGGAATAAACTCATCGGGCCCAACAAAGCCAAGTTTTTCACTTTGCCAACGCAACAGAACCTCAGCCCCGACAACACCGCCAGTTTGGCAATTTATTTTCGGTTGCAGTACCAAACGCAATTCTTCATCTTCTACAGCCTGCTTCAATGATTCAATGATCTGTAACCGGCGCATGTGTTGCTCATCCAGGCCGGTTTGGTATTCAATAGAAAAACTCTGTTGCAGTTTCGCCTGCTGAACACTCACCTGTGCACGACGAATAAGCAAATCCACCTCACTGCCATGTTCAGGAAAATGAACAATACCCAGGTTAAAGGCTAATTTGTAATCACTGTCGCCTACTTTAAACGGAGCATCGAGAGAGGCTTTTAGCTGTTTAACGCGGTCTGCAGGATCGAGATTACGCACGTCATTAGAATAAAGTATGGCAAACTCATCACCACCAACGCGAGCCAATAAGGCAGGGTTGTCACAGCATTGCTGTAGGCGCAAGGATAGCTGACGCAAGATATCATCACCGACTTCTTGCCCCACACTGTCGTTCAACACGCGAAATTGATGAATATTCAACAATAGCAAAGACCCACTGTACCCTTGGCTGTCTAAAAGTCGTTCCAGTTGACTGCGGAAAAAGCGGCGATTAGGTAAATCAGTCAAATGGTCATGGGACGCTTGATACGAAATTCGTTGTTCGCGTTCCGAAATAGCTTTGCGCATGCTGCCAAAAGTATCAGCCAACTCACCGAATTCATCATCGTTTAATGATAAGTCAGACTCGCTGTAATCGCCTTGCTGCAACTTTTTGGCCGCTCCGGATAACTGCTGCAGGGGTCGGGAAACGCCACGCGCAATAATTGTAGCCAGCAACATGGCAACAGCTAAAGCCGCTACAGCAATCAAGATAATTTGCCAGCGTAAACGGGTAAACTCCGCCGTTGCCGCGTCTAACGATGTGGTCATCACCACATGAACAGATTCGCCAGAACCTGCATCGAGTAAAACTTCATTACCCGCGAATTCATATCTTAATAACCAGTCACTCAGGGCTTCAGGATCCTTTTTCAATACCTCGGCTAAAGACACTATTTGTTGCTGTGTCAGACTTGAGGCGACCACCTCTCTCGAACTCTCTAACCAAAGACTAATATCGGCATTAGCCAGACTTTTCAATTCTTGAGCTAAATCCGAGTCTATTTGAAAACCGAGAGTTGCCCAGGCAATTAAATTGGGCGCATTAACCGGCACAGTAACCAACTGAAACAGCTTGCCTTCTATAACCGCTAGCTCACGGTTTAGGCCCGCAGTGCGAGGATTGACTTGCAACTGCTCAAAAGCGTGTGTAGACGCTATTTCAGTACCATCGGGCGTTTGCAAAGCCATAAGCTCGGCTTCTATACGCTCACCGTGGTTAACCAGTGCCGAAATAATGGTGTCTCTGTCTTGTGAAGAAACCGCTCGTTTAAACCCAAAGTCATCGGTCAAGACTTTGGCGGCTTGTAGCAATTGAGCACTGCGACTATCCAGTAACTCTCTAAAGACTCGTTCACTCACGCTAAGCTCACGCTCAATCGAACGATCAAGTTGGTTCTCAGTTGCAACCCATACAGCGGCCAGAGCAACCAGCAGAGCACCGGAAACGAGTCCCGCCAGAATAGCGATTAGGCGGGTTCTAAACTTTGTTATCATTGATTGCCTTTGCGGTTAAATCGTTGCTCCAGTCGCGAAAGCTCTTTCTTTTCTTTTTGGGGAGGTGAAACTTGCACTTGTCCGGTTAACCTTCCGGAGGTTCTGGCTAACGTGATCTTTTGCGCTTGTGATAGCTTGTCGCCCATCCAATAGTGCCAGACTGTCACGTCCTTTAGCGTTTCGCCTTCAGGAATAGTAAGTTCAGCCACCCCTTGTTCATTGGTCACCGTAACGTCGTATTTATCACTCACCACCACATAAGCAATCATTTGATCATGAATATTACAGCCCATGGTCACAATGCCTTCTTTATCAAAGTTTACGCTTGGCCTTTCTTTATCCGAGTACAGTTTTAATTCAAAACTTTTGGCGTCGGAGAACGAGTAAACGTGGTGACGAATATTATCGCTGTTAGGGAAAACAACATCGGTTCCCGGCTCAATAGCACTCACTGTTGGAGTAAATTGCTTATCAACCTGATCGACAATAGCCTCCTTCTCACCTTTAAGTGATGTTTTCGGGCTGTCGATTAAAACCGCCGCATTGGCGAGTGGCTCGCCATTGGCTGCTAAAATTTTAACGGTGACCGTTTCAGCCGTTGCATTTTGAATGCCTAACACCAGTAGTAAAACCGCAATAGACCAAAGCTTCACACATTACCCCTTAAAAGTTTTGTCACGATGCTCGCACAACTCACTCAACCGTAACCGAAAAATCAAAACTGCGCTATGATTCATAGTACGTATTAATGATCCACAATGGTTCATTATTGGTAATTTAGACAGACACGCATTCACTCATCAGCGTGATGACAGGAGGGATATCAATGAGTCAGGATTATCGCACAGAGCAAGACAGCATGGGCGAAGTCAAAGTCCCCCAAGACGCACTGTACGCAGCCCAAACCCAAAGGGCCGTTGATAACTTTTCAATAAGCGGCTTAACCCTGCCGGCCAAATTGATACAAGCAATAGCCATGGTAAAAGCCAGTGCAGCAAGTGCTAACGCTAAAATTGGTCAATTAAAAGCAGAGCAAGCCAAGGCGATAACTCAGGCCGCTCAAGAAATCATCGACGGAGATCATTTAGAACACTTCCCCATCGATGTTTTTCAAACGGGTTCCGGCACCAGCTCCAACATGAACGTGAACGAAGTTATCGCCAATCTGGCCAAAAAGAAAGGCGTTGAGATTCATCCCAACGACCATGTGAACCAAAGCCAGTCAAGTAACGACGTTATTCCTACAGCCATTCAAATTTCCAGTGTATTGGCTGTTGAACGACAACTGCAGCCAGCCTTAAAAGAGTTAATTGATACGATACGTAAAAAGGCCATTGAGCTACGGAACGTTGTAAAAACTGGCAGAACCCATTTAATGGATGCTATGCCAATGACTATGGCGCAAGAGCTGGAAGCCTGGGCTGGGCAGTTGGAGGTGACTTCTGAGCAGCTGCCACAATTACTGCAGCGAAGCCGAGTGCTTCCTCAGGGCGGAACGGCAATAGGCACTGGGATCAATGCGCCAAAAGAGTTTGCAGCTGAGTTCGCTGACGCCTTAAGCCAATTAAGCGGAACCGAATTTAAGCACTCAGCGAATCCGTTTACTGGTATTGCCGGACAAGAGGTGAACCTGCAACTCTCTTCACAACTCAATACGTTGGCGACAACCCTGCTTAAAATTAGTAACGATTTACGCTGGATGAACAGTGGTCCACTGGCCGGTCTTGGCGAAATTAAGCTAACCGCGTTACAACCCGGAAGCAGCATTATGCCGGGTAAAGTAAACCCCGTGATACCTGAAGCCGTAGCTATGGTCGCCGCGCAAGTTAACGGCAACCACACCACAATCACTACCGCCGCTCAGCAGGGTAATTTTCAATTAAACGTTATGTTACCCGTTATTGGTTACAACCTACTGCAGTCAATCGACTTACTCAGTAACAGTTGCAGTACTCTGGCAAGTAAGGCGATAGCTGACTTTGAAGTAAACGAAGATCGACTGCAGCAGGCGTTAGCTAAAAACCCTATTTTAGTAACCGCGCTTAATCCGGTCATCGGCTATAACAAAGCCGCTGAAATTGCCAAAGTCGCTTATAAAGACGGACGGGCCATTATTGACGTCGCTGATGAAATGACGGATTTAGGCCGCGAACGTCTGGAACAACTGCTGGATCCTAAAAAGCTAACTGAAGGTGGCGTGAGCGAATAACGTCAGGAACATTTGGAGTGAAAAATGAGTCAACAACAGGTTTTAATTACCGGAGCAAACCGCGGCATTGGCTACGAATTTGCCCGCCAATATGCTGACAAGGGCTATAAAGTCACTGCGGTTTGTCGTAACAACTCAAAGCAACTCACTGAGTTAGATGCCGATATTATTGAAGGCATTGATGTAACGAAAGCTTCCGATCTTCTTCGTCTTACTGAAAATCTCGGCGATAAGAGAATTGATATATTGGTTAACAACGCCGGCCTTTTGCACAAAGACGTACTGGGCGAAATTGATGCCGGCAATATCCGTGCTCAATTCGAGGTGAATGCTTTAGCCCCGTTGAGAGTAACCGAAGCTCTACTTCCAAACTTAAAAGACGGTAGCAAGGTCGCGTTGATAACTAGCCGAATGGGTTCAATTGCGGATAACGGCTCCGGCAGTCGCTATGGCTACCGTATGTCAAAAGCGGCTTTAAATGCAGCCGGAAAATCTCTCGCGCTGGACTTAAAAGACCAGGGTATTGCCGTTGTTTTACTGCATCCCGGCTTCGTTCAAACCGATATGGTGGATCACGCGGGTGATATTCCACCAGAAACGGCAGCCGAACGTTTAATGCAACGTATTGATGAGCTTAATTTGAATACGACCGGACAGTTTTATCATAGCAATGGAGAAAGCCTTCCCTGGTGATTTGATGTCTTTTTAGACAAATCACTGTTTTTTTGCTCAAACGCGCTCGTTAATCTCGTTTTTTCTCAAAAATAGGTTGACGGGCTGCGGAGCGATTTGCATAATACGCGCCGCACTCACAGAGAGCGATAAGTAAAAAGGTATGGCTACGTAGCTCAGCTGGTTAGAGCACAGCACTCATAATGCTGGGGTCGCAAGTTCGAATCTCGCCGTAGCCACCAACCTTTAACTGATTATGATGCGGACGTGGTGGAATTGGTAGACACGCTGGATTTAGGTTCCAGTGCCTCACGGCGTGAGAGTTCAAGTCTCTCCGTCCGCACCAACTCTCAGAGCAGCTAAGATTGGGGCATAGCCAAGCGGTAAGGCAGCGGGTTTTGATCCCGCGATTCCCAGGTTCGATCCCTGGTGCCCCAGCCATTAGTTGTTTCCAAAAGTGATTGCAGTCCTAGTAGGATGGGGCATAGCCAAGCGGTAAGGCAGCGGGTTTTGATCCCGCGATTCCCAGGTTCGATCCCTGGTGCCCCAGCCATACTAACTACTGTTGCGGTGGTGGCGGAATTGGTAGACGCGCTAGCTTCAGGTGCTAGTGTCCGCAAGGACGTGGGGGTTCAAGTCCCCCCCTCCGCACCACATTACTCGAGTGTTCTTCTGCTCAAGTAAGAGTGGAAAAACAGAAAGGCCACCATCAGGTGGTTTTTTTGTGCCTGTTATTCGCCTACGGCCTGTTGTAAGACCCAACGCTTAACCCAAGGAACAGCAGCCACTTTCAACGAAGCCGCTGTTGCAATCTGCAGAATTGGATTACTGCTGCGCCAGCCAAGCTGTATCGCATCCATCACTCTCATCATTTTTGCATTTTCACCCCGACGAGTACTTTCATACTCAACCAGGGCTGAATCTTGTGACTTTTGAAGTAATGCTTCAATTAAGCAACGAACATCAGAAAAGCCCAGGTTAACACCCTGCCCCGCCATTGGATGAATACTGTGCGCTGCGTCGCCAAGTAAGGCTACAGAGCCCGCTTTCACGTAGTTTTTTGCATGTTTTCTTTGCAGTACAAAACTGGCACTTTTCAGTACGCGAAAGTCACCGATATGAGGAGAAAAGGTCTCCTCCAAGTGTGCTTCAAGCGCTTTTTTATCTTTTTCGAGAGAGTTGATATTGTCTCGTATACCGTAATCAATGAGACAGGCCTGCTGTTCAGTCAGAGGCAATAACGCATAAGGGCCTTGCGGACGAAACACTTCCCAGGTTTCCGGCTCTATTGGTTTCTCTAGACTGACATTCGCCAACAAACAGCGCTGATCGTAATCCCAGCCACGATAATGAAACCCGGCCAGTTTGGCCACTATAGAGTTAGCGCCATCACACCCCAGTAAGAGGTCATAGTTTACTATCTCGCCCTGACTTAACACCACAGACCGGGAATTCACGTCAACTTCATCCAGAGTTTTATCGGTGACTAACCGGACATTTTTCAACGCTCTTAATTTTGCCCATAACGCTTGCTGCAATGCATTGTTTTCTACCATTACACCCAGTTGAGGTAAGTCCACTTCGTTTGCATTAAAGCTCATACGGTGGCCACCAAGTGACGTCACTGTCAACTGCTGATAACCAAATACTCTTTGCTCACGTATACAGTCACCGATGCCTAACGCCAACAACCATTGCCAATTGCTGTTATTGACAGATGAGATACGCAAATCCCACTCAGGGTCATTATTCTTATTCGGGCTGGGTGGTCGGGGTTCTAATAAGGTAACAAAGCACCCTTTTTGCGCTAATGCTAACGCTGCCGATGCCCCTACCATTCCACCACCATTAATGACTACGGATAGCTCTTTCATTGACTGTGCTTTAACCCCGTATGTTTCGTGCCAGCCCTTATAAATAACACATCTCCTTAAGAATTTCCGTTATCATAGACAATAATAAGCTGTTCAGAGTGTTTTTTATGCAAACTAGGGAAAGTTCACAAAAAGCCGTTATTATTGCTTCATTGCTTATTTTAAGCGCTGAGGCGAGTTTTGCCGGTGTCAGTGCTCTGGTTAAATACATCAGCCAGGATCAGCCGTTTGAGCAACTGGTTTTCTTTCGAAACTTAACCGCTTTCCTGGTCCTGTTTCCCTGGTTGTGGCGTAAAGGTATTGGCAATTTAAAAACGCAACGCCTGAAGTTACACCTTGTGCGCGCCACCGCCGGAATCGCGGCGATGTACTTATTTTTCTATGCTATTGCCACAATTCCACTCGCACAGGCCACCCTGGTGTTACTGCTCTCGCCGTTTCTTATTCCCGTAATTGGTTGGTTATGGTTACGCGACTATGTGGCAAGACAAACCTGGCTGGCTATCGCACTGGGTTTCATTGGCGTCTTCATATTTCTTGATCCTGTGAACAGTGAACTTTCCCCGGTTATTGGTTTAGCCTTTTTAGCCGCCGCCCTCGCCGCATTTACAAAAACGGTTATACGGCGCATGTCAGATACAGAATCAACCAGCAAAATTGTGTTTTATTTCTCAACTCTGGCAACTATTGCGTCGGGTATTCCTTTACTGTGGTTGTGGCAGCCAATTCCTACTCAGCATTGGTTCGGCATTATTGTCCTGGGGCTGCTTGCGGTTTATGGCCAGTTGGCCATGACCAAGGCTTTTTCCATTGCTCCCCCAGCGAAAGTAGGTGTGTTCACCTACAGCTCCGTTCTATTTGCCGCACTACTGGGTTACTGGTTGTTTGGCGAAGAACTTGCCTGGCATATGTTGTGGGGTGCGTTAATCATTGTTGTTGCAGGGTATTTTGCCATACGCACACGGCGTAAAAGTTAATCACTGCAAACTTGGCAATCTACCCCAATACGCGATAAAATAAGCGTCTTATACGAAATCAATCAACCATCGAGTGGTCATGAGTAAGAAGTTATATATCAAAACCTGGGGTTGCCAAATGAATGAGTACGATTCCACCAAAATGGCGGAACTGCTCCATTCAACCCACGGCTACGATGTTGCCGAAGAAGCCGAAGACGCAGACTTAATTCTGTTGAACACCTGTTCCATCCGTGAAAAAGCACAGGAGAAGGTATTTCATCAGTTAGGGCGCTGGAAAAACCTAAAAAAGAACAATCCCAATTTATTAATTGGCGTTGGCGGTTGCGTTGCTTCCCAGGAAGGTAATGAAATTCGCGCCCGTGCGCCGTTTGTCGATATTATCTTTGGCCCTCAGACGCTGCATCGCTTGCCAGAGATGGTAAACCAGGTCAGTGAAACTCATGCGCCCATGGTTGACGTCTCTTTCCCTGAAATCGAGAAATTTGACCGTCTGGCAGAACCTAAAGCCGATGGCGCCAGTGCCTTTGTTTCCATTATGGAAGGTTGCAGTAAATACTGTTCCTTTTGCGTTGTGCCTTACACGCGCGGCGAAGAAGTCAGTCGCCCGGTTGACGATGTCATTTATGAAATTGCACAGCTTGCGGAGCAAGGCGTTCGCGAAGTTAACCTGTTAGGACAAAACGTTAACGCTTACCGCGGTGAGCATTACGATGGTGCAGTTTGTCGCTTTGCGGAACTGCTACACATGGTCGCTGCAATCGACGGTATTGACCGTATCCGTTATACCACGTCGCATCCGGTTGAGTTTACAGACGATATCACCGAAGCCTATAAAACTATTCCGGAACTGGTCAGTCATTTGCACTTGCCGGTACAAAGCGGTTCAGACCGGATATTAACCATGATGAAGCGTGGCCACACGGCGTTGGAATACAAGTCTAAAATTCGTGCGTTGAAAAAAGCTCGCCCTGATATTGCGATGTCTTCAGACTTTATTATTGGTTTCCCCGGCGAGAGCGATGCCGACTTTGAAGCCACAATGGATCTTATTCAGGCTATTGACTTCGATATGAGCTTCAGCTTTATTTATAGTGCCCGCCCCGGTACTCCGGCGGCCGATTTACCTGATGATATCAGTGAAGACACCAAGAAAAGACGTTTACAGCTTTTGCAACAGCGTCTGAACCAACAGTCTATGGCGCACGCTCGCCGCATGCTGGAAACAGAACAACGCATTCTGGTTACCGGACCGTCGAAAAAGAACCCGATGGAACTAACCGGACGTACTGAAAACAACCGGGTTGTAAATTTCGTTGGTCAGCCCCATATGATAGGTCAGTTCGTTGATGTCCGTATCACAGAAGTTCTCCCCAACTCTTTACGTGGTGAGTTAATTCGTGAAGAAGCCGATATGGGACTGCGTATTGATACGGCGCCAGAAACGATTTTACAACGCGGCAAGTCGAGCGAGCCAGATGAGTTAGGTGTTGCCCGAATGCCACGACAAGCCAGTTAAGTAAAGAGGAAACGATTGAGCCCACAAACACAGACACTTGATTTTGAGTTGGAGCCGGCAGATTCAAGTCGGCTTTCCAATCTTTGCGGCCCGTTAGATGAAAATCTAAAGCATGTGGAACGCCGGCTAGGTGTAGAGATAACGCATCGCGGTCACCAGTTTCGATTGATAGGTAACGCTGCCAGCGTTTCTGCTGTTCATAAGCTGCTACTTGATCTCTACGTTGAGACAGCCACAGTAAAAGGACAAGAAGGTCAGGTTGACCCAGAACAGGTTCACCTTGCTATTCAACAAGCAAAAGTCCTTGAACAAGGCGATGAGCAAGGCGATCCAGCAGCCGAAAAAATGACTCACATCAAGACCAAACGCGGCTTAATCAAACCCCGGAATCATAATCAGGCGGGCTACGTTCGGGCCATCCTCGCACATGACGTTAATTTCGGAATAGGGCCCGCCGGTACCGGTAAAACCTATCTGGCAGTTGCATGCGCCGTCGACGCGCTGGAACGCCAGGAAGTACGCCGTATTCTTTTAACTCGCCCCGCAGTTGAAGCTGGCGAGAAATTAGGTTTCCTGCCGGGTGACCTGGCTCAGAAAGTCGATCCTTATCTGCGCCCTCTTTATGACGCCCTATTTGAAATGCTCGGCTTTGAGAAGGTTGAAAAGCTCATTGAGCGAAACGTTATTGAGGTAGCGCCACTCGCTTATATGCGCGGCCGGACACTCAACGACGCCTTCATTATTCTGGATGAAAGCCAAAATACCACTTGCGAACAAATGAAGATGTTCCTGACTCGTATAGGTTTCAACTCCAGAGCCGTTATTACGGGAGACATTACTCAGGTTGATTTACCCCGTGGCCAACGGTCAGGGTTAAGACATGCCATTGAAGTGCTGAATAAAGTCCCTGATATCAGCTTTACCTTTTTTCAAGCCGGGGATGTGGTTCGTCATCCGGTGGTCCAGCGCATTGTTCAAGCCTACGAAGAATTTGATAAAAGCTAATGGCTGATCTAACTCTCGATTATCAACTGGCTGACGGTATTCCCAACGCACCAGATGAAAATGCTGTCTATTCCTGGGTAGCTGCGACCTTAGATTACCTTGAGCAAAATGACAAAGCCGTCGAATTGACGGTACGCGTTGTTGCAATAGATGAAGCTCAAGAACTGAATCTTGAGTTTAGAAGCAAAGATTACGCAACCAACGTTTTATCCTTCCCTTTTAACAGTCCAGTGGAATTGCCCATCATTCTTCTAGGTGATTTAGTCATCTGTCAAAACGTAGTCGAGCGCGAGGCGAAAGAACAGCAAAAGTCAGCCATCGCCCACTGGACGCATATGGTGATACACGGTACTCTCCATTTATTAGGTTACGATCATATTGAAGAGAACGAAGCAGAAGAAATGGAACAAATTGAACGTAACATCTTAGCGGATCTGGGCATACCCGACCCGTATCAAACGACAGACAACATGGAGCTTAACACTCAATGAGCGACGACAACCCCCACTCAGCCAACGGCTCATCGGGAAAGTCCTGGGCAGCAAGATTGTTGCAAGCATTTGCCGGTGAGCCGAAAAGCAGAGAAGAACTCGTCGATTTAATTCAGGACGCTGAAGATCGCGATCTGATAGACAACGATACCAGAGAGATGATTGAAGGCGTACTTGATGTTGCAGAACTTAAAGTACGTGACATCATGATCCCACGCTCACAGATGGTCACAATTGACATTCATCAAAGCGTCGATGAGTTTTTGCCTATCGTTATCGATTCTCAACACAGCCGCTACCCCGTTGTCACCGACAATAAAGATCACGTTGAAGGTATTTTGCTGGCGAAAGATTTGCTCAGCTACGGCTTCAATATGACTGACGAGGCGTTTGCCCTTGAAAAAGTCATGCGCCCTGCGGTTATCGTTCCGGAAAGCAAGCGAGTTGATGTACTACTCAAAGAGTTTCGCTCCAACCGTTATCATATGGCTATTGTGGTGGACGAGTACGGTGGTGTGTCGGGTCTCGTTACTATTGAAGATATTTTGGAAGAGATAGTTGGCGAGATTGAAGATGAAACAGACGCTCAAGCAGATAATGAAAAAGCCAATATCCGCCGTCTTAGTCCGAGCCGATATTCAATTAAAGCCTTAACCACCATTGAAGACTTTAACCAATACTTCAATACCAACTTTAGTGATGAAGAGAACGATACCGTCGGTGGCCTTGTTGCTCACGGTTTTGGGCATTTACCCCAGACGGGCGAAGAAGTGGAACTGGGTAATATGACATTTAAAGTCACTAATGCGGATAAAAGACGTATTCAACAGCTACAAGTCAGCATAAACTCAGACAACGATACCTCTGCGGAGTCTGAGCAGTAATGATGAAGCTTACAGAAAGCGTACAGCGCTCTTTGCTTTTACTGCTTTGTGGCGCTGTCCTTACGCTGGCTTACTCGCCTTTCTATTGGCATTGGTTACCCTTTATTGTTTTACCGGTAGTCATTAGGCTAATTTGGCCACTGGCTCCTAAGCGGGCGTTCCGCGCCGGATTTATTTTTGGTCTGGGATGGTTCAGCGCAGGCTTAAGCTGGATTTACGTCAGCATAGATCAATATGGCGGTGTCCCGATTCCGGTGACACTTTTACTCCTTGCCCTGCTATTTTCCTATTTAGCCCTGTTTCCGGCCTTCGCTTTCTGGTGCTGGCAAAAGCTATCACACCGTAAGTTTGCGTGGCGCTTTAGTCTTCCATTTTTCTGGCTTATCGCTGAATTATTACGTGGGCAGCTGCTAACAGGTTTCCCCTGGTTAAGCCTGGGATACACTCAAACGGACGGTATTTTTAGAGGGTTAGCGCCTCTTATAGGTCAAACGGGTATTACCGTTGCCCTCTGGTTTTCAGCTTTGGCTATTGTTTTAGCAATAAAGCTGAAAAGGATATCACCGTTAATGATTCCGCTTATTTTACTTACCTGTGCGGTCGTTTCCCCGCGGATACAACCGACCGACAGAGAAGCCGAGCCAACATCCGTATTATTGGTGCAGGGCAACATTCAGCAGTCACTTAAATGGCAGGCTGAGCAACAATGGCCCAATATATTACGCTATCTGGATTTAACTCGTCCTAAGTTTAATCACGATCTGGTCATTTGGCCTGAATCTGCCATCACAGCATTAGAGCCATACGCAAGTGATGTTCTTAATACAGTTGAACAATCCGCCAGTATCAACGGCTCAGCATTAATCACCGGTATTATTGATTACGATCGACTTAACGACGACTTTTACAATTCCGTCATTGTGCTGGACGATGAAAGCTACAGCTATGGAAATGCTAACCGCTACCAGAAACATCAATTGCTCCCTATTGGCGAGTTTGTTCCTTTTGAGGACCTACTGCGTCCTTTAGCGCCCTTATTTAACCTACCAATGTCTTCCTTTAGTCGAGGCGGTTATCAACAACCGAACTTGCAGGCTAATGGCAGAAACCTTGCTATGGCAATCTGCTATGAAATTGCGTTTGCAGGACAGGTTCGTAGCAATACATACGCGGATACCGATTTTCTGGTAACTATCAGTAATGACACTTGGTTCGGAGACTCTCATGGCCCCTGGCAGCATATGCAAATAGCTCGTATGCGGGCGATGGAATTAGGTAAACCTTTACTTCGGGCAACCAATAACGGTGTCACTGCCATTGTTGACGAACACGGCAGCTATATCGACCTGGCTCCACAATTTAAAGCCACCACACTCTCTGCAGAAGTTTATGCGGTGCAAGGTTCTACCCTATTTAATACGCTCGGCAACTGGGGAGCAATTGCTCTGGCCTTGCTCGGCCTGTTACCAGCTATCAGAACAAAACGTGTTAAGAAAAGCGTTCAGACATAGTCATTCGACGCGAAAATCAGTACACTATTAACCAGTTAAACAGAACGACTTTTTTACTCTTCTTTTCCATTTTTCTACAGGGATATCATTATGGAAAATATATTTGATGCCATTCTTTTTGCGGTGCTTATTGCTGCAGGTGGTCTTGGATTGAGCTCTTGGCTGATGCTGTTCGGAATTGATAAATCACAGCCAGCCGAAGTCAAACAGCGCTCAGTGTTTGAGTACGGCTTTTTTGGCCTGGCAGGCATTATCATCATGTTTCTTATGTGGTACGCAATTAGCTAAGTCGACACTTCAATTCAACCGGAATCAGCAGGAATTATGCAAGAACAATACAACCCGAGCAAAATAGAGTCTGCCATGCAAAGACTCTGGCAGAAACAAGACGTATTTACGGCTAAAGAACAACCCGGCAAAGACAAGTTCTATTGCCTCTCAATGTTCCCCTACCCCAGTGGTAAGCTGCACATGGGTCACGTTCGTAACTACACCTTAGGTGACGTTATTAGTCGTCACCAGCGTATGCTTGGAAAAAACGTCATGCAACCTATGGGCTGGGATGCTTTTGGGTTACCTGCTGAAAATGCCGCAATACAAAACAAAACGGCACCGGCTAAATGGACTTACCAGAATATAGACTACATGCGCGAGCAGTTGAAAAGCCTGGGCTTTGGTTACGACTGGGCTCGGGAACTGGCTACCTGCTCGCCAGATTACTACCGCTGGGAGCAATGGTTCTTCACCAAACTTTATGAAAAAGGGTTGGTGTACAAAAAGAATGCAACCGTTAACTGGGATCCAGTCGATCAAACGGTATTAGCCAATGAACAGGTTATTGATGGCCGTGGTTGGCGTTCTGGTGCAAAAGTCGAGCAAAAAGAAATACCTCAGTGGTTTATCAAAATTACCGACTACGCTGAAGAGCTATTGAACGATCTCGATCAGCTTGATGGTTGGCCAGAGCAAGTAAAGGCCATGCAACGTAACTGGATTGGTCGTTCCGAAGGGGTCGAAATTGACTTCAATGTTGCTTCAACTGAGCAAACCCTCAGCGTTTATACAACTCGCCCGGACACTTTGTACGGCGTCACTTATATGGGGGTTGCTGCACAGCATCCATTAGCTATTGAAGCGGCAAAAAGCAATCCGGAACTCGCTGATTTCATTGAAGAGTGTAAGAACAGTAAAGTCGCTGAAGCCGACATCGCAACAATGGAAAAGCGGGGCATGGACACCGGTATTAAAGCCGTTCATCCTATGACGGGCGAAGAAATCCCGGTTTGGGTCGCGAACTTTGTTTTAATGGATTATGGCTCAGGTGCCGTAATGGCTGTACCCGCTCATGACCAGCGCGACTGGGAGTTTGCAACAAAGTACCATTTAGAAATTCGGCCAGTAATAGAGCCAATGAGTGGCGATAGTGATATAGAGAAAGCCGCTATTACTGAGAAAGGCACCGTCATTAATTCCGGTCCTTATAACGGCATGAGCTCAGCCGCAGCTTTTGACGCTATTGCAACAGAGCTAAAAGAAAAAGGTATTGGCGAACGTAAAGTAAATTACCGCTTACGCGACTGGGGAGTTTCACGCCAACGTTATTGGGGAACCCCTATTCCAATGCTTAACCTTGAGAATGGCGAGTCCGTGCCAGTACCGGAAGATCAGTTACCGGTAAAACTGCCCGAAGATGTGGTTATGGATGGTGTCAACTCACCAATAAAGTCAAACCCAGAATGGCGTAAGACTGAATACAAGGGTCAACCAGCAGAGCATGAAACGGACACTTTCGACACCTTTATGGAGTCCTCCTGGTACTACGCCCGTTATTGCAGTGCGCAAACCGATGACGCCATGCTTGATCCGGAAAAGGCCAACTATTGGTTACCCGTTGATCAATATATTGGCGGCATAGAGCACGCTATTTTGCACTTATTATATGCACGCTTTTTCCATAAGTTACTGCGGGATACCGGCTTGGTTAATTCTGATGAGCCGTTTAAACGCTTGCTATGTCAAGGAATGGTGCTTGCCGACAGCTATTATCGCGAAGATGAGAAAGGCGGTAAACAATGGGTATCTCCTCTCGATGTTGATATTGAGCGAGACGATAAAGGCGCGATAGCCGGAGCAAAACATAAACAAGACGGCCAGCCGGTAAATATCGGCGGCATGAGCAAGATGTCAAAATCCAAGAACAACGGTATTGACCCACAAACCATGGTAGAGCGCTATGGCGCAGATACAGTACGTTTGTTCATGATGTTTGCAGCACCACCGGAAATGACTCTGGAGTGGTCAGACTCCGGAGTCGAGGGCGCGCAACGCTTCTTGCGCCGTTTGTGGAAACTCACTTACGACTTAACTAAGGCGGGCGGTGCCGGCAACGGTCATAGCTTAAACGCGAAACAGAAAGAGTTGCGTCGCGAGCTACATAAAACCATCGCCAAAGTCAGCGACGATATGGGTCGGCGCCAGCATTTCAATACCGCCATAGCGGCTATTATGGAGTTGCTCAATCACTTACAAAAAGCACCGTTAGAAAGCGAAGCCGATCGCCAGGTTGTAGCGGAATCTATTGATGCTATGGTGCGCATGCTTGCGCCTATCACGCCACACATTTGCGAACAGTTATGGCAAGAGTTAGGACACGAAGAGCCGTTAGCATTTGCCGATTGGCCGAGTGTCGATGAAAGCGCGTTGGTTGAAGATGAAAAGCTGATAGTGGTTCAAATAAACGGTAAGGTTCGCGCTAAGTTGACCGTGCCGGCTGATGCATCCGCAGAGCAAGTAGAGCAAATTGCTTTTGATGAGGAAGCAGTGCAAAAACACACTGAAGGTAAAGAGATTCGTAAGAAAATCTATGTGCCTGGAAAAATCCTCAACCTCGTTGTTGGGTAAATTATGCGTATTGGCTTAAATCTTATACTCATGCTGACTCTGGTTGCCACACTAAGCGGTTGTGGCTTCCAGCTCAGGGGAAACTACCAACTTCCTGAAACACTTCAATCTGTTTCACTGGAAAGCTACGTTTCTAAAGAATTAAGCGAGCATATGAAACAGCGCTTCGTTCATTCAGGCATTAAGGTCCTCGACGCAGAGGAGCCAACAGTTCGTCTCATTTCCGATAAATTAGAGAGAAGAACCTTATCGCTATTTGAAAGTGGCCAGGTCGCCGAATATGAGTTGTTGTATCAAGTAAAATATCAACTGGTACAAGGTAACCAACTACTGCTTGAACGTACTGTTGAGGTCGCCAGGGACTATCAAGACGATCCTAACTTTGCATTGGCTAAAACTCGTGAACGAGAAATGCTCGTTGATGAGATGAGAGCTGAAGCATCAAGACGTATTTTACAGCAGATCATCTCTGAGATGTCGGAGCAAAGCCCTTAGGTCATGCAAACTCTATATCCGGAAAAGCTCGAACCCTATCTGCAGCAAACGGGCACTCCCCCTGTTCTGTTGGTGTTTGGCGATGACCTTCTGCTTCGCAATGACGCACTGACCGTTATTCGTAAACATTTAGCCGGAAACGATCTCGAGCGTGTTCACTGGCTACAAAGTAAAGACTTTGACTGGCAACAACTCTCTTCCGGTGAGCAATCCATGAGCCTCTTCGGCAATTTACGCCTGATAGAACTTGAGTTACCGGAGAATAAGCCCGGTCGGGATGGATCTGCAGCTTTAACCGAGTACGCACAAAACCAAACAGAAAATGAAGTGCTTGTCGTCATTGGTGACCGACTTAAAAAAGAAACGCAGAACAGTCGCTGGTTTAAAGCACTATCAGAACGAGGCCCACTGGTCAGGACACAGAGTCCTGATAAGTCACAGCTTCCGGCCTTTATTCACCAGCGAGCGCAACGCTATCAGCTTACTTTAGCTAAAGGTGTACCGGAGAAGCTATCCGACTGGTTTGAGGGAAACTTGCTTGCCCTCGATCAGGAACTTAGCAAGTGGCAATTATTGACTAACGACGGTGTTATCACAGAAGACTTTCTTAAAAACTCAATTGATGATGTCAGCCGTTTTAGTGTGTTTGCATTGCAAGAAAGCATTCAGCAGCAAGACTTCGATGGCGCATTGCATCGCCTCAGTCGCCTGCTCGATGAAGAAAATGATTTTCACCGACTTATTTGGATTTTACAACGTGAAGTCCAATTGCTCACGGCATTAAAAAAATCTCAGCAGGCTCAGAGCGATGCCACTGCCCTTTTCCGGCAGTTTATGATTTGGCCGAATCAACAACCAGGCTACCACAAACGATCGACTCAACTCGACATGAAGACACTGCAAGGTGCGCACAGACTAGTCGAACGAATAGAGGCAGCTCTCAAACTCGATAGCGGCGAATCCCCCCTTATATTAACAACACACCTACTGAGTTTACTGTGTTGCACCAATGCCGATGAGATTAATCAAGCGCTTTCCGCGTTTAACCATGGCATTGAACCCAAAGAGCAGTTTATCCAATTATGATGCGCGCAATTTTTGGCGGAACCTTTGATCCCATTCACAATGGTCATATAGAAACCGCTAGTGCTTTAATCAACGAGCTTAATATTTCAACCTTATCGCTCATGCCAAGCGCCATTCCTCCCCATAGGCCCCAGCCCGGAGCCAGCGCCTCACATCGACTGGAAATGGTTAAGTTAGCCTGCTCGCATCACCCTGCTTTCGAAGCTGAAGACTGGGAATTAAAGCAGGATAGGCCTTCTTATACAGCGAACACATTAAGTGAGTTCAATAATCGTTTCCCAGATGACTCGCTTCTGTTCGTTATGGGAATGGATTCTTTAATGAGTCTTCATCGATGGCATCAATGGCAGCAGCTTAGCGACTACGCTCACCTCGTGGTTATGCCGAGACCCGGAGTCGATTTTAATGTTGAAAACGAACGTCTAAAAGACTTTATATCAACACATTTAACTCACGTTAAAGGTGATTTAGAACACCAAAAATCAGGCTTACTGTATATTGCAAAAACTCCCATGGTGGATGTTTCAGCAACTGAACTCCGTGAACGGCTTCAACATCGTGAGCATGACCTGCCTCTTCCGGACACTATTTATGACTATATAAGACAACATCAGCTGTATTTGTAGCTGAACACTTTTCTTAATTTCTGTTAAACTTCGGGTTTTAATCCTCAAATCGGAGAAAATCTTTTGCAGGCAGAAGAATTGCGTGAATTTGTCATTGATAAAATCGATGACCTTAAAGGTCGTGACGTTCAAATTTTAGATGTTCATGATAAAACTGACGTTGTTGACTATATGGTTATCTGCTCTGGCAGCTCGAAAACGCATGTGCGAAGCATTGCTGAACATGTTGCCACAGAAGCCAAACATGCTGGCACCCCGCCTATCGGCGTAGAAGGTGGCGAACAATCTGAATGGGTCCTGGTTGATCTTGGTGATGTCGTTGTACACGTTATGCAAGACAGTATTCGCGACTTCTATCAATTAGAAAAGCTCTGGGGTTAGTCGGTGCAAATTCAATTACTCGCGGTTGGTACTAAAATGCCGACCTGGGTTACTGAAGGCTTTAATGAATATAAAAAGCGGTTCCCGGCAGATTGTAAACTCGTACTGCATGAAATAGCAGCGCAGAAGCGAACTCGCAAAGCGGATCTAAAGCGTGTCATGCAACAAGAAGGGAAGCTTCTTCTGCAAGCGATACCCAAAGGGAACCGAATTGTAACTTTGGAGGTCACAGGTAGAGACTGGGACACTCCAAAGCTTGCTCAGCAACTGGAAAAGTGGCAAATGGACGGCAGAGATGTCACTCTGTTGATCGGTGGCCCTGAAGGCCTCTCCGAAGAATGTCTTGGAGCTGCCGAACAACGTTGGTCTTTGTCTAAGCTAACCCTGCCCCATCCTATTGTGCGGCTTATAGTAGCTGAGAGTTTATATCGGGCCTGGAGCGTAAATAATAACCATCCGTATCATAGAGAATAATAATAACAATGCGCCAGCGCACACACATACGTGATCACGAAACCGAAGCAGCTCTTTTCAGCCGCCGTGTTCTTGTTGCAATGGCGGTCGTTGTTACTGTATTTATTACGTTAGCATCCAACATGTACCATTTGCAGGTCAGTGAACATAATGAACTGCAAACACGTTCTAACGATAATCGAATTAAACTATTACCTCTCGCCCCTAACCGCGGATTAATCTATGATCGCAACGGGACTCTATTAGCCGAAAATATACCAATTTACAGCTTAGATGTAACGCCAGAGGCTATTCCTGATCTCGATAAAACCTTAAGCCAGCTTCAGCAGTTGCTTGACTTCCCTGATAGCACCTTAGTTCGCTTTCACCGCAATTTAAAAAATCAACGACGCTTTAATAACGTACCGTTGCTTGATAATTTGAATGAACGACAATTGGCTATTTTTGCGGCACAGCAATATAAATACCCTGGGGTTAGTATTGAAGCGCGATTGATACGAAGTTATCCACATAAAGAGCTGCTCACACACGCTGTTGGCTATGTCGCTAAAATTAACCCAAACGACGTTAAACGACTACGAGAAAATGACGAGTTAGCTAATTACGCAGCAAGTCGTACTATTGGAAAGCTGGGTATAGAAAAATATTACGAAAAAGTGCTGCACGGCAAAGTCGGTTACCAAAGTGTTGAAGTCAACAATCGGGGGCGGGCTGTGCGAACACTGAGTGTAGAAGCACCGGAACCCGGCCAGGACATTGTCCTGGAACTTGATTTGGCGTTACAGCGTAAAGCGTTAAATTTGCTTGGCGAAAAGCGAGGCTCCATCATATTAATGGATGCCAAAACCGGTGGTGTACTGACCATGGTCAGTACACCAAGTTATGACCCTAACTGGTTCGTTAACGGCATTTCCTACAAACAATATCAGTCTTTACTCAATTCGACGGAAAGCCCGCTACTCAACCGAGCCACTCAAGGTGCTTACCCTCCGGCTTCAACAATCAAGCCTCAAATTGGATTGCTGGGATTAGAAGAAGAAATTATTACCAGAAAGACACGTATATGGGATCCTGGCTGGTTTGAAATAGATGGCGTCGACAGGCGCTATAGAGATTGGCTTGCCTGGGGCCATGGCTGGGTCGACATCGAAACAGCAATAACCGAAAGTTGCGACACCTTTTACTACGACCTGTCACTGAAGTTGGGCGTGGATAAAATCTCGGGCTTTATGAGAAAATTCGGATTCGGTGAAATGACCGGTATCGATATTGGAGAGGAAGTTTCCGCTTTAATGCCATCCAGAGGGTGGAAGCGCGCCAGATTTGGACAGCCTTGGTACGCGGGTGAAACGCTTTCGGTTGGTATAGGCCAAAGTTACTGGACCGCCACTCCGATACAACTGGCAGTAGCGACAGCAATGATTGCAAGAAACGGTGAGCATCCAGTGCCTCGTCTGTTGCAGGGTAAAATAGACGAAGGTGTCTTCGAAAAAGCGCCCATTATTCATAAAGAGCCTTTAACACTGTCTGATAGCGACAACTGGGACATCATCAATAATGCCATGCGCAACGTCAACATGACTCCGAAAGGTACCGCTAATAATGCCTTTGAGGGTGCACCCTACACATCGGCAGGAAAAACCGGCACGGCTCAAGTCCGCAGTCTGGGACAGGAAGAAGAATACAACGCTGAAGACATAGCAGAACGCTACCGCGACAATGCAATGTATATAGGGTATGCCCCCGCCACCAATCCAGAGGTTGTCGTTGTGGTCGCTATTGAAAACTCTTTAGGAGGTGGCGGGAGTATCGCGGCGCCAGTAGCCCGAGAAATGCTCGACCTCTGGCATCTACGATTTAATCAAGGCAAAAAACAGCAGGTAAAAACACATGCTGACGACTGAAGAGCGCCAACGTAATCCCTTATTGAAAAAGCTGCACATTGACGGTCCTTTGATCATTCCTTTAATCATACTGTCTATTGTCAGCTTATTTGTTATCTATAGTGCGGCCGGGCAGGATATAGCCGTAGTTCAACGACAAGCTGTACGTATTGGTTTATCGTTTGTTGTTCTTTTCGTCGTGGCACAAATACCCCCTCGTGCGCTATCACGCTTTGCTATCCCCGCTTTTCTTGGTGGTATCTTACTTTTAGTTGCAGTGCTTGTATTCGGAGAGGTTGGTAAAGGTGCACAGCGTTGGCTAGATCTTGGCCCGATAACCATTCAGCCATCTGAAATCATGAAGTTAGCTATGCCATTGATGCTAGCCTGGTACATGAATCAACACCCTATCCCTCCTTCCATCTATCGGCTGTTTGGCGCTATGCTTCTGGTCATTATTCCAACCGTATTAATTGCAAGGCAGCCCGACTTGGGAACCTCGTTATTGGTTGCCAGCGCCGGAATCTTTGTCATTTTTCTGGCTGGACTCAGTTGGAAATTAGTGGCAACTGCAGCACTTGCTATTGCAGCATTTACTCCAGTGCTTTGGTTCTATCTTATGCATGACTACCAACGTCAACGAGTACTGACTTTCTTAAACCCGGAACGTGACCCATTAGGCGCCGGCTATCATATTATTCAGTCAAAAATAGCGATTGGTTCAGGTGGTATAGACGGCAAGGGCTGGTTACAAGGTACGCAATCTCAATTGGAATTTTTACCGGAACGCCATACTGACTTTATATTTTCCGTTTTCAGCGAGGAGTTCGGCCTTACCGGAGTCATTCTTCTACTTGCGCTGTACGGATTTGTTATCTTACGCGGACTTATCATCGCTCTGCAAACACAGGATATCTTCAGCAAATTACTCGCGGGCTCCTTAACCCTGACGTTCTTCGTTTATGTCTTTGTAAATATTGGTATGGTTTCAGGACTATTACCTGTGGTTGGGGTACCATTGCCTCTGATCAGTTATGGCGGCACGTCCATGGTTACATTAATGGCGGGATTTGGCATGCTAATGTCTGTTGCCACCCACCATCGTTTAGTGATGAAAAATGGATAGAACAAAGGAACTTTTATGCGAATTCTATTTGGGTTAGCTTTGCTAACCGCAACAACCAGCTTACCAATTAATGCTCAAGAGCAAAGTCCTGAAGTTGAACAGTTTATTCAGGAACAAGTGAAGCAACATCAGCTGGATGAAGAAAAAGTACGCCAGTGGATGCAAGCAGCAGAAAAGAACACTGAGGTACTGGAAGCAATTCAGCGTCCTTGGGAAGCTAAACCATGGTACCAATACCACCCTATTTTCTTAACAGAAAAACGTTTAAAAGCTGGCCTTTCTTTCTGGAATAAACATCAAGAAACATTAACGCGAGCGGAAAAAAAGTACGGTGTCCCGGCGCAAATTATCGTTGCTATTATTGGTATAGAAAGCTTTTACGGTAGTTACATGGGGAAATATTCTGTTTTAGACTCTTTATACACTTTAGGATTTCATTACCCTCCACGAGCAACATTCTTCCGTTCAGAACTGAGTGAATTTTTCCAGCTTGCCTCAGAAGAAGACTGGGACGTAGCTAAAGCTAAAGGTTCTTATGCCGGGGCTATGGGTTTCGGCCAGTTTATTTCTTCGAGTTACCGGCATTACGCCGTCGATTTTGACAACGACGGGCAACGGGATATTTTAACTAACCCGGTAGACGCCATTGGCAGCGTCGCTAATTATTTTGCTATGCACAATTGGGCTCAAGGTCAGCCTGTTGCGCAGCTGTTGCCTGAGGGCCAAGACTGGGAAGCCTTAGTTAGCAATGGTATGAAACCCAATATGACACGCGCAGAAATTAGACGTAGGGGTTATGAACTTCCTCAGAGTAAGAACGTCAATGGTGATACCAAGGTGCGCGTATTCGAATTTGAAACAAAAAACTCCCACGATTATTGGCTGGGATATCACAACTTCTACGTCATTACCCGATACAATCACAGCCCACTGTATGCAATGGTCGTTTATCAGTTTAGTGAGCAGCTCAGAAATGAAAAGGACTAATCTTGGCCTGTCGCTGCTGAGTGTCATCATACTCAGCAGTTGCTCAAGTAACCCTCCGGGGCGATACGATCAGCACGAAGACAGTGCACCAACTCGTTTACCAATTCAATCAGAATTACGCAACGCAGTCCCTGTGCATGAGCCGCTAAGTCCGCAGGGTAATAGAGATTACACCGTTATGGGTAATCATTACCAAGTGATGGACACTGCCGAAGGTTATACTGAGGAAGGTTATGCATCATGGTATGGCAATAAATTCCATGGCCACCTCACTTCCAATGGTGAGTACTATGATATGTACAGTATGACCGCTGCACATAAGCGATTACCGCTGCCTACTTATGTTGAAGTCACCAATTTACGAAATGAACGCAGCGTTATTGTAAGGGTGAACGATCGTGGCCCATTTCATTCTCAACGTATTATTGATCTATCTTTTGCTGCTGCTTACAAGCTAGGCATGCTCGATAAAGGCACGGCCCCGGTCAGGGTAAAAGCGATTACATTGAATACCCCTATGCCCAAAGGCAACTCAACGATACAAGTCAACCAACACGTTTACCATATACAATTGGCTGCTTCATCAAATAGAAACCGTTTATCGCAGCTGAAGCACGACTTACCGACAGAACTAAAGAAAATTGCAACTACTGAGCAAACGAATGGTCTACATAAACTGATGCTAGGCCCTGTTCCGGAAGACGAAAGTTATCGTCTTTTAGAACAAATGAGAACCTCTGGATATCCAGGTGCCTTTCGAGTAAAGACAATGCAAAACGAGCTGGATACTCCTGACGTTACGCGCCAGAAGTGATATGATCCGGGCTGTTACGCACACAATTCATTTTGACCGATAAGATAAAGATACTTCCAATGAAAAAAATTTGTCATCTTTTTACCGCAGTAATTCTATTATTCAGTTCAGCCGCTTTCGCTCAATCTTTGGTACCGAGTCCACCATCAGTTAATGCCGAAGCCTATATACTTATCGATCACACCACAGGCAAGGTGATAGCAGAAGGAAACTCTAGCAAAAAACAACCACCTGCAAGCCTGACTAAAATGATGACCAGTTACATTATTGGCAAAGAAATTCAGGCTGGACGTATTAATTCGACGGATATGGTTACAATTAGCGAAAACGCCTGGGCTAAAAACTTTCCAGAATCTTCTAAGATGTTTATTGAGGTAGGCAAGGAAGTCAGCGTTGCCGATCTGAATCGCGGTATTATCATTTCGTCCGGTAACGATGCCTGCGTTGCAATGGCTGAATACATTGCCGGTAGCGAAAGCGCTTTTGCAGGGTTAATGAATAATTACGCAGAGCAAATTGGCATGACGAACAGCCATTTCGCCAATAGCCATGGCCTACCAAGTCCTGAGCAGTATGTTTCGGCGCGCGATATGGCAACATTAGCCAGTGCATTAATTGAAGAAACACCTGAAGAGTATAAATTATATTCTCAAAAATCATTCACCTATAACAATATAAAGCAGTACAACCGAAACTCACTATTGTGGGACAGAAGCTTAAATGTTGATGGCATAAAAACAGGCCACACTAATGAAGCTGGCTACAACCTGGTGTCCTCAGCGGTAGAAGATGGCACCCGATTAATTGCGGTTGTTTTAGGTACGAGCAGTGAACAAGCCCGTAAAATTGAGAGTAAAAAGCTGCTAAATTACGGCTTCCGTTATTACGAAACTGTAGAAGCATACAGCGCCGGAGAAAGCTTTGTTTCCCATCGTATCTGGGGCGGAGATTTGGATGAAGTTGCCTTGGGTATCAGCGAAGATGTGGTCATCACGTTACCTAAAGGGCAACGAGATAAACTTAAAGCGAATTTCGAGCTTGATCAGGAATTGCAAGCACCGCTATCCAAAGGCCAGCATGTTGGTACCGTTTACCTTCAGTTGAATGGTGAAGATGTTGCTTCATTTCCTTTAGTCACGCTACAAGCGGTTAAAGAAGGTGGTTTCTTCAAGAAGATAATGGATTATATAAAGCAGCAGTTTATTCAGAAATAAAGGGTTACGAACATGCAAAAAACTCGTTTTGACGAACTGGTAGATTTTCCCTGTCACTTTACTTTTAAGGTGATGGGGGTTGCTAGTGAGAGTTTACCGGATCAAGTTGTCGAGGTTTTACAAGAGCATGCTCCGGCTGATTACAGTCCCTCAGTAAAACCGAGCAGTAAAGGAAATTATCATTCAATTTCTGTTGCTGTGCGTGTTGAAAGCCAGGAGCATATCGAAACTCTTTATCGTTCTTTGTCTGATATTGAGGATGTTCGTTACGTTCTGTAGCAGCAGGGCTAGCCGTTGTTGCTGACAAACGTTATAATGCAGGCATGAACGATACCCTAATTATTCGTGAATTAGGCAGGCAGCCATACGAACCCGTGTGGCACGCTATGCAGCAATTCACTGATCAGCGCGACGAGCACACTGCCGACGAATTGTGGGTGGTTGAGCATGATCCTGTCTTTACCCAAGGGCAGGCTGGAAAAGCTGAACATATACTGTCTCCGGGTGACATTCCGGTTATTCAAGTAGACAGAGGCGGACAAGTGACTTATCACGGTCCTGGCCAGCTTGTAATCTATTTTCTTCTTAATATCCGCCGTCTTAATTATGGTGTCAGGCAGCTCGTTAACCGTATTGAAAACACCGTTATCGACACCCTTTCCGAGTACGATATTGAAGCCCAGGCCCGACGTGATGCACCGGGTGTTTATGTCGGTACAGATAAGATTTGCTCACTAGGGCTCCGCATTCGCAAAGGCTGTTCATTCCACGGGTTGGCGCTGAACGTCAATATGGATATGGAACCTTTTTCCCGAATAAACCCATGCGGTCTTTCGGGCATAAAAATGATTCAAACAAAGGATCTTAATGGTCCTGGTAGCTTTAGTGAAGCGGCTGATGCAGTAATAAAACACTTCACCAGTTCACTTTCCTACAGCAACATTCTTCAACAAACGGGACTCGCTCAAGATTATGTCAAAGCCAGTTAGAGTTGAACCTGGTGTCAAAATGCGTGACGCCGATAAAATGGCACTGATACCAGTACAGATTATTCCCACAGAACGCGATCAAATGTTGCGTAAGCCATCGTGGCTGAAGGTAAAACTGCCTTCATCAACTGAGCGTATTGATGAAATAAAACAAGCAATGCGCAGCCACGGCCTGCACTCTGTTTGTGAGGAAGCTTCCTGTCCTAATTTACCGGAATGTTTCAACCACGGTACAGCCAGCTTTATGATTCTGGGTGATATTTGCACACGCCGCTGTCCATTTTGTGACGTTGCTCATGGTCGTCCCCTCCCCCCCGATCCGGAAGAAGCGGAAAAGCTGGGAGAAACCATTCGGGACATGAAAGTAAAATATGTGGTTATTACCTCAGTTGACCGTGATGACTTACGCGATGGTGGAGCTCAGCATTTTGCTGACTGTATTCGTGCCATTCGTAAACACAGCGAAAACAACATTCAGGTAGAGGTATTAGTACCCGACTTTCGTGGTCGTATGCAGGTAGCACTTGATATTCTTAAAGGTGAAGCGCCTGATGTATTTAACCACAACCTTGAAACAGTACCGCGCCTTTATAAAGCCGCCCGTCCGGGGGCTAACTATCAGTGGTCATTAGACTTACTGCAAAAATATAAAGAAGTTCGCCCCGACATTCGCACTAAATCGGGTCTTATGGTCGGTCTCGGCGAAACTAAAGAAGAAATACTGGAAGTCATGAAGGATCTTCGTGCGCACGATGTCGACATGTTGACCATAGGCCAGTATTTACAACCCAGTCGCCATCACATTCCCGTCGCTCGTTATGTGCATCCGGATGAATTTGAAGAACTGCGAGTTGCGGGCGTTGAGATGGGCTTTAGTCACATTGCCAGTGGTCCATTAGTACGCTCCTCTTACCACGCTGACTTACAGGCAGCGGGTGAAACCGTACGTTAATTAGGAAGAATGACCATGAGTCTTTTACTGTGGTGTTTACTGATTGCCGGAGTCTTGCCTATTTTGGCCAAGGCTCCTGTGGTTTATTTTCAAAATCGTGACAATGGTTATGATAATCAACATCCCAGAGCTCAACAACAGCGGCTGCTCGGGCGTGGCGCCCGAGCCGTTGCAGGTCATTATAATGCCTATGAGGCCTTTCCCCTTTTCGCGGCAGCCATTTTAGCGGCTATAGCAACGTCTCAAGTCACTGAGCGAATTGAGTTTCTTAGTATTGCTTTTATAGCACTCCGAGTGCTTTATCACATTGCCTATTTAAGTAATTACGACAAGCTTCGCTCTTTGATTTGGTTTTTGGCCACACTTTGTCCAGTCTTAATTCTGGCTCAGGTCGCTATTGCTGTCTAAATACCATTTATTGGTTCGTGATAAGTTTCAGATAGAGCTCTGGCCAAAGTCCTGTGCTATGGGCTTCCATTGCAGTCTGGGTTCTAACCGGGCGCCACGCTTGCCTTTCACTAATGGAATTACAGGTGTCCGCTTTGTAAAGACCTACTTTAGCCCCCCCAGAGCTTCCTAGAAGCCATTGCTGCCCTTTTTGTGTTGCTATTCTTTGCCAAGAGCCAATTTCCTTTCTCCAGGGTCCAGGCAAACCCTTATAAATTTCTTCTACTTGAGCCGCCGAATAGCTCCGCCCAGTGTCTGTAACGACAATATTAAAGCTTTTGTGATGGTAATTGCCATAACAAAACTCACGAGCTAATGGCTCAGACATTTCATATTCGTCGGCTAATCCCATCCAGTGCCCTAACTCATGTTGAATAACTTTTTTAGAGCTATCAGAAGTCAGCGTCAACGTATCATTAGTGGCGCTAGCAATACCTTTATCCGCTAGTATGACCTGCTTATTAAACGTTTTCTCAGACTCACAACTTGCCCGATTTCGCTCTGAACGGCTGATACACGACAAGCTACTGTCTTGTACCCAACTGATACACCAGTTGCCGCTATCAAACGGGGAGCTTTCAACCGCGTCTAAGAAGTTGAGATAACGCTCTTTATCACCCAGTCCGGCCGCTATCACTTTTATCGTCATTCCACACTGTTTCGTCCGCTGGTATCGACTAAGTAACGCTTGCTGGCGAATAAGCCAGGGTTCATTACTGTCTGCCCAGCGACGCTGCCATTGAGTTATAGAAATATTTTCATCGGCAAGTTCAGCGGTCGCCACCTCACGTTGAGCTGACAAGTCCCCTGCTTCAGCGGCTAATCTAAGCCAGTCATCATGAGAGGCAGGAAATTGATGGATCAAATTTTCTATAGCGGGATAAAACTGTTGTTGCGCTGCTCTTTGCCACCAGTAGTGTGCACCTGTCCTACTTTGGTTTTCCCAGTACTCCTGCCCCAAACGGTACTGCGCAACCGCATTACCGTTGTGTGCTCGCCAGTTGAGTTGCTGTTGCTCATTGTAGACTTGATGGGACCAGCCACTGAATCCGATGATAAACAGCAACATCCCAAGTCGCAATTTCATCGATTCATCCTGTAATCATTGTTCCAGTAAAGAACTTCGAATACGCGTTAACTCAAGCGATGCGTAACGATGCTCAACGAACTCATAAACATTTGTCATCAGTGCCAGCTTAAAGTAGTTCATAGCTTTCAACGGATTACCCTGTATTTGCATATACTTACCCAAATAGAAGTAAGCTTCACACAAACGCTCCGCCAATGTTTCAGACTCACCCAAATTGCGAGTCATACGCTGCAAAAATTCTGTTGTGGAAAGTTCGCCGGCATACAGTTTAATAATTTGATAACCCCACTCACTTTTATCGATCTTCTCAGCATTTTCCTTCAGGCTTTTTTTTGCCTGTTCGCTGTTAATTTTATTCTCTGCTAAAAACAACCAAATGACTCGGTACGGATCGCTTGGCTCATTCTCCAAATGATATTCTAAATCTTCTTGGGAGATTTTCATTCTGGCATCGTAATACTCTGCAATGCCCCTGTTTAAATAGGCGTAGCGATGATCAGGGTTAAGCTCAATGGCCGAGTCAAAAGCCTCATAGGCATAATCAAATTCTTGCAATTGCGTGTACTGAATACCTAAAAAATTATAAGCATCCGCCAGTCGGGGGTTATACTCAAGAGCCCGAGTAAAATCCATTCTTGCCAACGTTCTTAAACCGACAGCATCGTATAGCGCACCACGGCGATAGAAAAGCTCTCCGCGCTGTGTTTGGGTTAAGTCCTCCTGAAGCATTTGACTGATGCGAGCAAGCTCAATTTCATAGCGAAACTCAGCTTGTTCAGGCTCGGCAAGCACAATACTTTGCGGCAGTTGATTCAGTGAACTTTGCGAGGCACAACCCGTCATGGAACCTAATAACAGCATAGCCCCAATGAATGTACCTTTTCTTCGCATCGGCATAACGTTTCCTTTAAAAATATAGCGGCTTCTATTACAGCACATTCAGAGCCATTCAGGCAAAAGACAGACATAAAAAAACCCCGTCTAAACGGGGTTTTTAATAAAGTCAGAAGAATATTTACAATTATTCTTCGCTTTTGTTTTCTTCCTCAGCTGCAGGCTCTGCCGGCGCTTCAGTAGCAGGTTCTTCTTTCTTCTCAGCAGCTTCTTTCATGCTCAGACGAACACGACCCTGACGGTCAATTTCCAGTACTTTCACCGGAACAACATCACCAACTTTCAGGTATTCGTTCACGTCGTTCACACGCTCTTCAGCGATTTGAGAAATATGAACCAAGCCATCTTTACCTGGCAATACCGTTACAAACGCACCGAAATCTACGATACGAGCGACTTTACCCTGGTAAATTTTTCCGACTTCTACATTGGCAGTCAGCTGTTTGATTTTTTCGATAGCTGCATCAGCATCTGCTTGATCGCTCGCCGCAACCTTAATCGTACCATCGTCGCCAATCTCGATATTAGTGTTGGTCGATTCTGTCAGTTCACGAATTACTGCTCCGCCTTTACCTATCACGTCTTTGATCTTGTCCTGATCAATTTTGATGGTAGTAAAGCGCGGTGCGTAAGTTGATAGCTCTTCACGGTGTCCGCCAATAGCGTCATCCATAACTTTCAGGATGTGCAAACGTGCTGATTTAGCCTGCGCTAAAGCACTTTCCATGATATCACGCGTAATGCCGTCAATTTTGATGTCCATTTGCAAAGCAGTAATACCATCATTGCTGCCAGCAACTTTAAAGTCCATATCACCTAAATGATCTTCATCACCAAGGATATCAGACAAAACGACGTGCTTGTCGCCTTCTTTAACCAAGCCCATAGCAATACCCGCTACAGAGGACTTAATTGGTACGCCAGCGTCCATTAATGCCAAAGAAGAACCACAAACAGATGCCATTGAGCTTGAACCATTTGATTCAGTGATTTCTGACACAACACGGATAGTGTAAGGGAACTCATCGTGGCTAGGCATAACCGCCTGAATACCACGTTTAGCTAAACGACCATGACCAATTTCGCGACGTTTCGGCGAACCGATCATGCCAGTTTCACCCACACAGTATGGAGGGAAGTTGTAATGCAACATGAAACGGCTGGTATTGGTACCAGTCAGCTCATCAATCATTTGCGCATCACGGTCGGTACCTAAGGTGGCAGTCACTAACGCCTGAGTCTCACCACGTGTAAACAAGGCAGAACCATGCGTACGCGGCAGAACGCCGGTAGCAACGCTAATCGCACGAACCATATCCGGGTCACGACCATCGATACGTTTTTCGCCCGAAATAATGCGACTACGAACGATATCACTTTCCAGGTCATGGAAAATTTTGCCGGCTTCTTCCAAATCAGCATTTTCATCTTCAGCGGTCAGTTTTTCGACCATCTGTTCTTTTACTTGGTCCAGCTTGCCTTTACGTTCCGCTTTGTCGGTAACACGATAAGCTTCACCGATACCTTGCTCGGAAAGTTCACGCACTTTATTCTGAAGAGTTTCATCTTTAGCAGGTGCCTGCCAGTTCCACTTCTCTTTACCCGCTTCAGCAGTAAACTCATTAATCGCTTTGATGACGTCCTGCATGGCTTCGTGGCCATACATGACAGCGCCCAGCATCTGATCTTCAGATAATAATTGAGCTTCCGATTCAACCATCAAGACGGCTTTATCCGTTCCCGCAACCACAAGATCCAGTTTAGAGTTTTCTAGCTCATCTGCAGTTGGGTTCAATACATACTCATCGTTAACAACACCAACGCGCGCCGCGCCGATTGGACCCGCAAACGGCACACCAGAAATAGACAGGGCCGCTGAAGTACCAATTAAGGCAACAATGTCAGGGTTTATTTGAGGGTTTACTGAAACGACTGTCGCAACAACTTGCACTTCGTTCATAAAACCATCAGGGAATAATGGGCGAATTGGACGGTCGATTAAACGACATGTCAGCGTTTCGTTTTCGCTTGGACGTCCTTCGCGCTTAAAGAAACCACCTGGGATTTTACCCGCAGCGTAGGTTTTTTCTTGGTAGTTAACCGTTAATGGAAAAAAGTTCTGTCCTTCACGCGCTTCTTTTTTAGCGACGACGGTGACTAAAACGGTTGTGTCATCAATGCTGGCTAGTACAGAGGCAGTCGCCTGACGTGCCATTACGCCAGTTTCTAATGTGACTGTGTGTTGACCGTACTGAAATTGTTTAGTTATTGGATTCACGTTTCTTTCCTTTACCTTCAAAATATAGAGTATCCGGATTGATACTCGTCTTCTCTCTTTATTTATCTCACCGCATAGTATAAGGGAAACATCACTAAATTAAGACCCATAAGCCTAAAAAGAATACAAAAAAAAGGGCCCAAAGGCCCTTTTCCATAAATTCTTTTCTATACGCTTGTCTTAGCGACGAATACCTAAGCGTTCTACGATAGCTACATAACGCTTTTCGTCTTTACGCTTCAGATAATCAAGAAGCTTACGACGACGGCTAACCATACGTAACAGACCACGACGCGAGTGGTGATCTTTCTTGTGCTCTTTAAAGTGATCTTGCAATTCAGCCAGGTTCTTAGTTAATAACGCAACCTGAACTTCCGGAGAACCTGTATCGTTCTCGCCTTGACCAAATTCTTTTACAATTTCAGCTTTCTGTTCAACAGTTAGTGACATGATAACTCCTAAGTTTGTCAAAATGATCGACGCCAATCACTAATTCAGCATCGATATGAAGGCGGCGATTATACTCGCCAACTACGATAAAAACAACTACAAATCGGCAGCCTCTAAGGCAATAACCCGACGCGGCCATAATTCTGCGTTTTTTATGCGCCCAACACCAAGAAACTGTGACTTTTCATTAGTTACTCGCCACTCATCAGCTTCGGTCGTCTCATTTGAGGGTAACGGCACAGGCTGACCATGCAAAAAATCTCGCGTTTGTTCCGGCGTCACCGTCACTACAGGCAAATCGCCTAATAACAAGTCTGCCGGTTGCAAAAATTTATCCAAAGCGTCATTTCCCTGCTCTGCTGCAGCTTCCAGTTGTTCCGGAGTCACCATAGTCGATTCATCGATATCAGCAACCACGTTGCGGTGCAAACTTGATACATGAGCACCACAGCCCAGCAACTGACCCAAATCATCGACTAAAGTGCGAATATAAGTCCCTTTGCTGCAACTGACTTGTAAAGTGACTTTATTGTCGCGGATATCTAACAGCTCGATTGAATGAACTGTAATTATCCGGGTCTTTTTCGGCACTTCAATTCCCCGACGGGCATAATAATACAAAGGGCGCCCCTCATGTTTTAATGCTGAGTAAATAGAGGGTGATTGCTCTTGTTCGCCAATAAAGGCTTTAATTGCGTGTTTGATACTCTCCGAACTAGCCGAGACCGCTTTTTCTTCAACAACTTCGCCTTCAGCGTCGCTGGTCGTGGTCCGAATACCCAATAATGCCTCAACACGATAAGCTTTATCGGCATCTAGCAAATATTGTGAGAATTTGGTCGCTTCTCCAAGGCAAACGGGAAGGATTCCGGTCGCTAACGGGTCAAGCGCACCCGTGTGTCCGGCCTTTCGCGCATTATAGAGGCGTTTAACACGCTGCAGGGCATGATTTGAACTCATGCCCTGCGGTTTATTCAATAATACTACGCCCGTGACTGCACGGCCTTTGCGTAGACGAGCTTTAGACATTAATCGTCTCCGCTGTTTTCGCTGCTTTTCTTATCTCGTTCGCGTGCTTCTGCAACCAATTTACCCATACGAATCCCCTCATTTAATGAGGCATCGTGCTGGAACTTAAGTTGAGGAACAATACGTGCCTTAATGCGTTTACCTAATAAAGACCGGATAAAGCCAGAAGCTTCATTCAGCACTTTTAATGCCTGCTTTACTTGCTCAGGGTCATCCTGAAAAAAGGTAACAAACACTTTGGCATAAGCTAAATCACGAGAAACTTCTACGTCAGAAACGGTGACCATGCTAACGCGAGGATCTTTTATCTCGCGTTGCAGGATCATAGCTATTTCTCGTTGAAGCTGATGCCGCACCCTTTCGGTACGGCTAAACTCTTGAGCCATAAATTACAGTGTCCTTGATTACAGCGTACGTTCAATCTGGATGGTTTCGAAGACTTCAATTTGGTCGCCTTCTTTGACATCGTTGTAATTTTTAACACCGATACCACATTCCATACCGTTACGAACTTCCTGAACATCGTCTTTAAAGCGACGTAATGATTCAAGCTCACCTTCGTAGATAACCACGTTATCACGTAGTACGCGAATTGGAGCTGAACGTTTCACGATACCCTCAGTGACCATACAACCCGCAATTGCGCCAATCTTAGGTGACTTAAAGACATCACGAACTTCTGCAAGACCAATGATTTGCTGTTTAAATTCAGGCTGAAGCATACCGCTCATTGCCGCTTTAACTTCGTCAATCAAGTCGTAAATAACACTGTAGTAGCGTAAATCTACACTCTCTTGCTCAACCAGTTTTCTGGCGGCCGCTTCTGCACGGACGTTAAACCCGACAACAATGGCATTGGAAGCACTGGCCAGTGAGATATCCGTTTCTGTGATACCGCCAACACCGCTACCAATAATGTTCACTTTCACTTCATCAGTAGATAGCTTAGTTAACGCATCAGAAATAGCTTCCAACGAGCCTTGTACATCAGATTTCAGTACGATATTCAGCTCAGCAACGTCACCTTCAGCCATGTCCGCAAACATGTTTTCCAGCTTGGCTTTTTGTTGTTTCGCTAATTTCACATCACGGTATTTACCCTGACGATAGTTAGCCACTTCACGAGCTTTACGCTCATCCTTAACAACAGTCGCCTCGTCACCCGCCTGAGGAACACCAGACAAGCCCAATATTTCGACAGGAATAGAAGGGCCGGCTTCTTTAATTTCTTTACCGGTTTCGTCGCGCATGGCACGAATACGTCCGTACTCAAGGCCACACAGTACAACGTCACCTTGCTTCAACAAACCACGTTGAACAAGAACCGTTGCTACTGGCCCACGACCACGATCCAGACGTGACTCAACCACGATACCTGAGGCCATACCGGTCTTCTCGGCGCGCAAGTCCAATACTTCAGACTGCAGTAGAATGGCTTCTAACAGCTCGTCGATGCCTTCACCAGTGTGCGCAGACAGTGGAATGAACTGTACATCACCGCCCCAGTCTTCGGGGATGACTTCAAGCTGAGACAATTCGTTTTTAACACGATCAGGATCCGCACCTTCTTTATCCATTTTGTTGACAGCAACCACCAATGGTACGCCAGCTGCTTTCGCATGCTGTACCGCTTCCTTGGTTTGTGGCATTACACCATCATCGGCTGCAACTACCAGAATAACGACGTCGGTCGCACCTGCGCCACGAGCTCGCATCGAAGTAAAGGCGGCGTGTCCTGGAGTATCCAGGAAAGTCACCATACCGTGACCCGTCTCGACGTGGTAAGCACCAATATGCTGGGTAATACCACCCGCTTCGCCTGATGCCACTTTGGCTTTACGAATGTAATCCAGCAAGGATGTCTTACCATGGTCAACGTGACCCATAACGGTGACAACTGGTGCACGTGGCGATTCTTCACCACCTTCCTGGCGGTCTGACAACACTTCTTCTTCTAACGCGTTGTCTTTCACCAGCGCTGGTTTATGACCCAGTTCTTCAACGACAAGAGCGGCTGTGTCCTGATCAAGAATCTGGTTAATCGTCACCATCTCGCCCATTTTCATCATGGTTTTGATGAGGTCACTGGCTTTAACCGCCATGCGGTTCGCAAGCTCGCCAACCGTAATGGTCTCTCCAATTCTCACATCACGCTCAACCGGCTGCGCAGGCTTATTAAAGCCTTGCTGCAACGATGAACCACGGCGAGCGCCTTTACGACGTTTTTCACGACGTGGGGTTTCATCGCTTTCTTCATCTTTACGGCGACGTTTCTTACCACGTTTGCGGCTCTTACGTTCTTCGTCAAAATCTTGCGCGTCTTCAGCTTCCTGAGCAGTCGAAGATGTTGTGAAATGCACATCTTCTTTCTCTTGCTGCTTACGTTTCTGCTCTTCTTCTTCCCAGCGTTTTGCGTTTTCTTCTGCCAGTTTACGAGCTTCTTCCGCTTGCGCTTCCGCTTCTTTTTCAGCTTTCTTACGTGCTTCTTCTTCCTGTTGACGCTTCAGTTTTTCAGCATCCGCTTTCGCTTTATCTGCTGCTTCGCGTTCTTCAGGTGTCATTGCTTCACGCTTTTCAGCTTCCGCCTTTTGACGCGCTTTTTCTTTTTCTTTGCGCAATTTCTCTTTTTCAGCTTTTTCTTTCTCAGCTTTTTCGCGTTCTACCTTAGCTTTCGCCTCAGCCTCTTTGCGTTGCTGTTCTTCTTCGCGCTTTTTCTCTTCCTCGCGAAGCTTCGCTTCTTCGGCTTCTTTCTCTTGCGCTAAACGTTCTTCCTCTTCACGCTCTTGTTCTTCACTTGCCGAGCGCTTTACGTAGGTGCGCTTTTTACGCACTTCCACTTGAACTGATTTAGAGTCTCTTCCGCCGCCAACGCTTAAGGTGCTTTTGGTTTTACGTTTTAACGTCATTTTGCTGGGTTCAGAGCTGCCGCCACCGCCATGTTGACGGTTCAAGTGAGCTAGTAATTTCTGTTTTTCTTCTTCATTAACAGAATCACCCGCCTTCTTGGTCATGCCCGCTTCAGCGAACTGCTGAACCAGACGATCAACTGTTGTACCGACATCTTTGGCCAGCTTATCGAGCGTTACTTCTTCCATAGTCTGTTGTACCTCCGCTGATCGTTCTACTGTTCTTCATTGAACCAGCAAATATTGCGGGCTTTCATAATCAAATCGCCAGCCTGCTGTTCATTTAATTCTTCAATATCGGCTAAGTCATCAACGCCCTGTTCCGCTAACTCTTCCAGACTGGTTACGCCTTTACTGGCTAACACATAAGCCAGGTGACGATCCATTCCTTCCAGGTTCAACAGTGTGTCATCTGGTTCAGCCGACTCCAGAGATTCTTCCGTAGCCAGAGCTTTCGTTGTTAAGTAAGCACGGGCTCTGCCTCGTAATTCTTCGACGATATCTTCGTCCATACCTTCGATATCAAGGAATTCTGCAACCGGAACATAAGCCACTTCTTCCAGCGATGAAAAGCCCTCATCAACTAGTACATTGGCAAAATCTTCATCAATATCTAAAGTCGATACAAACAAGTTCAATAACCGCTGAGTTTCAGCTTCGTTTTTCTCATTGAACTCATCTTCTGTCATAACATTTAGCGTCCAGCCTGTCAGCTGACTGGCTAAGCGAACATTCTGTCCACCTTTACCAATCGCCTGAGCCAGATTATCTGCTGCAACCGCTATATCCATTGTATGGGCATCTTCATCAACAACAATAGAAGCAACTTCAGCAGGCGCCATTGCGTTAATAACATACTGTGCAGCGTTATCATCCCAAAGAACAATATCTACTCGCTCGCCGCCCAGTTCACCAGAGACGGCTTGTACTCTTGCTCCACGCATACCAACACAAGCGCCAACTGGATCAATTCGTTTATCATTGCTCTTCACAGCAATTTTAGCACGCGAACCAGGATCACGAGCAGCGCCGCGCAGCTCAATCATTTCTTCGCCTATCTCAGGCACCTCAATGCGGAACAATTCCAACAAGAAGTTAGGGTTTGTTCTGCTAACAAATAATTGCGCACCACGTGCTTCTGGACGCACATCATAAAGTAAGCCACGCAATCTGTCGCCGGGACGAACCGATTCGCGAGGTAACATTTCATCCCGATAGATAATCGCTTCTGCGTTATTACCTAAGTCCAGAATGACGTGTTCTCGATTTGCACGCTTGACGATACCACTGACCATCTCACCAACCTGGTCACGATATTCATCGACAACTTGAGCTCGCTCCGCCTCACGTACCTTTTGCACAATAACTTGCTTGGCCGTCTGGGTAGTAATACGATCGAACTTAATCGAATCAATTTTCTCTTCAACGTAATCGCCAGCTTGTACTGACGAATCTTCGTATTGCGCAGCTGACAGGCTGATTTCACGGTAAGGGTGCTCTAACCCTGTGTCCGTGTCCTCTACCACCAACCAACGACGGAAGGTATCAAATTCACCTGTTGTACGATCAATATCGATGCGAACTTCAATGTCGCCGTCGTATTTCTTTTTTGTCGCATGAGCCAATGCCGACTCTAACGCTTCAAATATTTTTTCGCGTGGTACTGCTTTTTCGTTTGAAACCGCTTCTGCGACTAACAGTATTTCTTTACTCATGAGTGCTGCCTCGCCAACGCAATCTTTTTAATCAAATGCTGGAACCAGGTGAGCGTTTTTCACATCCCGCATATTCACCTGAAGAGTATCGTTATCAACGGCAAGGGTCAGTTCTTCACCCTCAACCGCAATCAATTCTGCCTTGAATTTTCTTTTGTTCTTCTGTGCCGCTACTAACTCAAAAGCAACGGTTTCATTCACATAAGGCTGCATTTGTTGGGCATTAAAAAACGGTCTTTCCATTCCCGGAGATGACACTTCCAGGTTGTATTCAACGTTAATAGGGTCTTCAACATCCATTAGTGAACTCACCTGATAACTCACGTCAGCACAGTTATCTACACTGATACCTTCTGGATGATCGATATAAACGCGTAACGTCGAAAACTTACCGGCGCGTACAAACTCTACACCCCATAATTCAAAATCCAGCGCTTCTACCGCAGGTCGAATCATATCGGTTAACCGTTCTTGCAAATTTGCCAATTACTGCCTCCTGAAACAAAAAAAGGGCGCAAGCGCCCAGTGTTCTGGCTATCGTTAGATAGCTAAGGCCGCATAGCAAAAAGCCCCGAGCTGCTGCGGGGCTTTCTGAACACTGGACCCTTTGTCAGTTATTTTAGCAAAAGCATCGACTTAATGCGAAACACTGCTGCTAAAATTGGTTGCGGGGGCAGGATTCGAACCTACGACCTTCGGGTTATGAGCCCGACGAGCTACCAGACTGCTCCACCCCGCGTCCGAAACTTGTTGCACATTATACGTATTTTTCTTTTATTTTCAACCTCTGACGCAACAATCAGAGTGCTAATTTTGGTGCAGAAGGCGGGACTTGAACCCGCACGCCCGTAAGAGCACTACCCCCTCAAGGTAGCGTGTCTACCAATTCCACCACTTCTGCGAATTTTAGTCTATCGGCGGTACGTCAGACTTTGGTTCTGACTCATCATCCGCTGGCGGCAACTGCTGTTCTTCTTTTGGAACCGAAAGGTCAGAGAAGTCCGTTGAGCTTTCATCCGTAGACGTCGATAAGTTACCCAATACCAAGCTCAGGATAAAAAAGACTACCGCCAACCCTGCCGTTGCACGGGTTAGGAAGCTGCCTGATCCTGATGAACCAAAAACAGTATTCGACGCACCGGAACCAAAGGATGCGCCCATGTCTGCGCCTTTACCTTGTTGCAGCATAATAAAGCCAATTAAGACCAGAGCGACAACGAGAAATGCGATCATCAAAATTTCGTACATAATTTTACCCTTCAGCAGCTTGGCAAATAGCAACAAAGTCTGATTCTTTCAAACTTGCTCCACCTATCAAGCCACCATCAATGTCTTTTTGCGCAAATAATTCGGCAGCGTTGTTAGCTTTTACTGAACCACCGTACAATAACGGCATTTTCTCACCAATAGCGCCAAATTGCTCTACCAGTAACGCTCTTAGTTTAGCATGAACGTCCTGTGCTTGTTCCGGTGATGCCGTTTCCCCGGTACCGATTGCCCAAACTGGCTCGTAGGCCAAAACAACCTTCCCGGCTTTCTCTTTCGGAAGATGAGCTAAAGCAGCCATGGCTTGCTCTTCCACTACCTTCCAGGTGTTTCCCTCATCACGTTGAGTTTTGTTCTCACCAACACAAATGACAGCTGTCATCCCGGCATTAACCGCCGCCAACGCTTTATGATTGACCATTTCATCGGTTTCGCCGAATAATTGCCGACGTTCTGAATGCCCAACCAGCACGTAACTTACACCGAACTCTTGCAGCTGCGCTGTGGACACTTCGCCGGTGAAAGCACCGCTGTCGTGCTCAGATACATTCTGTGCACCAATGGCAATGTCATCATAATAACATTGGCTTGCAAGCTCACCGATAAGGGTAAACGGAGGACAGACGACTAACTTAACGTGTTGGAGCTGGTTAAGTTGCTCTCGCAAAGCCACTGACATTGTTTTCGTCAGCTCGCGATTTCCGTTCATTTTCCAATTTGCAATCACTAGTGATGCATTAGGCATAATTTGTCCTCTACTTCAGAGCGCGGGAATAGTAGCGAAACACTCACCAACTTACAAGCGAGATTTTTATCACTGCACGCTGATTGTTTAATTTGTAGCCGCTTCGACTTCATTCGCTATCTGTTGGGCGAAAGCTTTTACTTTTGCTTCATTTTCGCCTTCAACCATTACGCGTATTAAAGGTTCCGTGCCTGACTTACGTAATAACACTCGGCCACTGCCTGCGAGGGCTTTTTCAACTTCCCGAACCGCGCTTTTCACATTGGCTGATTCTAACGGCTGCTTGTCACTATCAAAACGAACATTAATCAGCACTTGCGGAAACTTATGAAAGTCACAACTCAATTTTTCCAGTGACTTTTGCTCCTGATACATAGCCGCCAAAACCTGCAGCCCCGCAACGATACCATCACCGGTGGTATGATGCTGGCGATTGATCACATGGCCTGAGTTTTCACCACCAAGATACCAGTCACGCTTCACCAGCTCTTCAATAACATAACGATCACCGACTTTTGCCCGAACAAATGGTATGCGACGCTTATCCAGCTCTTTTTCCAGTGCGAAGTTCGTCATTAAGGTGCCAACGACGCCACCTTGTAGTTGCCCCTGATTCTGTGCCGTAACCGCCAGCATATAAAGGATTTCATCACCATCAATGGGCCTGCCGTTTTCAGTGACCATCATGATCCGGTCACCATCACCATCAAGCGCGATGCCAAGATCGGCTTTCGTTTCCAGCACCTTATTCTGCAACGCTTTCAAATGCGTGGCGCCACATTCTTTATTGATGTTGAGTCCATTAGGTTGAGTTCCAATTTCGGTGACTTCGGCACCCAATTCGCGAAACACGTTAGGCGCAATGTGGTAGGTTGCACCATGCGCGCAATCTACCACAATGTGCAAGCCTTCCAGTGTCATCTCATTGGGAAAAACGCTTTTGCAAAATTCAATATAGCGGCCTGCCGCATCATTAATTCGCTTTGCACGCCCCAGCTCTTCAGAAATCACACACTCCATTGGCTCATCCAGTAAGCGTTCAATTTCCAGTTCAACTGCGTCCGGCAGCTTATGTCCATTATCGGCGAAAAACTTAATGCCATTATCATAATAAGGGTTGTGAGAGGCACTAATCACAATGCCTGCTGCGGCTCTGAATGTCCGTGTCAAATAAGCAATACCCGGCGTCGGCATAGGTCCCAGAAAGTCAACGCCAACCCCTGCTGCGGCTAAACCGGCTTCCAGTGCGGACTCCAACATATAGCCAGAAACTCGAGTGTCCTTGCCCACAAGTACACGACTGGTTCCTTTAGCGGCTAGCACCCGGCCGGCCGCCCATCCTAATTTCACTGCAAATTCAGGGGTTATGGGAAACTGTCCAACCCGTCCTCTTACGCCATCGGTGCCGAAATACTTGCGTTCACTCAAAGGTGTTCTCCTTCTAAAGTTGCTGCAATAACTTTCATTGCATCAACTGTCTCCTTAACATCATGAACCCGAATTATACGTGCTCCTTTCATGGCTGCAATGGTTGCCGCAGCTAAACTGCCAGCTAATCGTTCTTTTACCTCGCGTCCGGTCACATGCCCAATCATACTTTTCCGTGACAAGCCGACCAGTAACGGTAACTGAAGTTCGTGAAATGCTTGCAGCCGCTGCAGTAATTGATAATTGTGTCGGACTGATTTACCAAAACCGAAGCCCGGATCTAACCATATTCGCTCACGGTCAATTCCTGCGTTTTCGCATGCATGAACTCTTTCCTGCAAGAACGTCTTAACGTCACAAACCACATCATCATAAAGCGGGTTATGTTGCATACTTCGAGGCTCTCCTTGCATGTGCATCAAGCAGACTTCCACGTTGCTTGCTGAGAGTGCTTCTAAAGCCCCTTCCTCTCTTAACGCATTCACATCATTAATTAAATTAGCGCCCGCTCTTATTGATTCACTCATCACCCGAGCTTTTGTGGTATCCACAGAAATTGGCACATCGAATCGTTCCCTGACGGCTTTTACTAAAGGCACGACTCGATCCAGCTCTTCCTGCTCCGCGACCGAATTTGAACCAGGGCGAGTTGATTCTCCTCCTATATCAATCAAATCAGCCCCGTCATTAATTAACTGTGCTACATGATCAACTGCGTCATTTAAACGGTTGTATTCGCCTCCATCAGAAAACGAGTCCGGCGTGACATTGACAATCCCCATGACTTGCAAAGGCTTCGAATTTTTCGACATAGTGCGGGCTCCGCTTATTACTGTTTCTTACAAAAAAGCCACCTCTCGGTGGCTTTTTAAAAGAGTCAACTTTAGGAAGTTGCATCCCCGGGTTTGTCTACGTTAATAGGCCGTTCCGGGCGCTCTTCAGTATTTTCTGTTTTAGCAGCACCACCATCAGAATCGTTGCCACCACTGTCCTTGTCATCCCAGTCTTTCGGTTGACGAACATCACGACGATTCATCAAGTCATCAATTTGATCGGCATCGATAGTTTCATATCGAACTAACGCGTCCTTCATTGAGTGCAGAATGTCTTCATTTTCTTCCAACAGCTTTTTCGCTCGTTGATAATTGCGATCAATCACTGATTTAACTTCTTCGTCGATAGCTCGCGCCGTATCATCTGACATATGTTTATGCTGAGTTACGGAGCGCCCGAGGAATACTTCATTTTCGTCTTCAGCGTACAGTAACGGTCCCATCTTCTCAGATAAGCCCCATTGGGTAACCATTTTGCGAGCAATCTCTGTCGCTCGTTCAATGTCGTTAGACGCACCTGTAGTGACCTTATCGTTGCCATAAATAATAGCTTCCGCCAGTCGACCACCAAACAAACTGGAAATCATACTTTCAAGATGCTGTTTACTATGGCTAACGCGATCTTGCTCAGGTAAATACATCGTCACACCCAATGCCCGACCACGCGGAATGATGGAAACTTTATAAACCGGATCGTGTTCAGGCACCAGGCGACCAACAATAGCGTGACCCGCTTCGTGATAGGCCGTCATCGCTTTCTCATCATCGGTCATAACCATTGATCGGCGTTCTGCGCCCATCATGATCTTATCTTTTGCTTTATCAAACTCTTCCATTGAGACGACACGCTTGTCGCCGCGAGCAGCAAATAGCGCCGCTTCATTCACTAGGTTCGCTAAATCAGCACCAGAGAACCCCGGTGTACCTCTTGCAATTACTGAAGGTTTAACATCATCACCCAGTGGTACTTTGCGCATGTGCACTTTAAGAATTTGCTCACGACCACGAACGTCTGGCAAGCCAACAATAACCTGACGGTCAAAACGGCCTGGACGCAATAACGCAGGGTCGAGCACATCAGGACGGTTCGTTGCAGCAATGACGATAATACCTTCATTGCCTTCAAAGCCGTCCATTTCTACCAACATTTGGTTCAGTGTTTGTTCACGTTCATCGTGACCGCCACCAAGACCGGCACCACGCTGGCGGCCGACCGCGTCCAATTCATCAATAAAGATGATACAAGGCGCTGATTTTTTAGCTTGCTCAAACATGTCGCGTACACGTGACGCACCAACACCAACAAACATCTCAACGAAATCTGAACCGGAAATACTAAAGAATGGTACTTTTGCTTCACCGGAAATAGCTTTCGCCAGCAACGTTTTACCCGTTCCCGGAGGACCGACCATCAGCACGCCTTTAGGGATTTTGCCGCCTAACCGCTGAAACTTAGAAGGGTCTTTCAGATAATCGACCAACTCTGAGACTTCTTCTTTTGCTTCATCACAACCAGCAACATCTTTAAACGTTGTTTTTGATTGCTCTTCGTTCATGAGTTTGGCTTTACTCTTACCAAACGACATGGCGCCACGACCACCGCCGCCGCCTTGCATTTGACGCATGAAGAATATCCATACACCAATAAGCAAAAGCATTGGGAACCAGGAGATAAAGATTGACGCAAGAATACTTCGCTCTTGTGGCGGAGTTCCCTGAGTTTCTACATTGTTCTCTAACAAATCATCCAAAAGCTTTGGATCATATTGAGTGGGTACAACGGTTTTATATGACTGACCGTTGATAGTCATACCTGAAATAGTGCGTCCATCATCACCAAATTCAGCACGACGAATGTTGCCATTATTAACCTCAGATACGAATTTATCGTATGTCATGGTTGCCGATGACGTCTCGCTCGGACTGAAGCTCTGAAAAACGCTCATCAGTACGACGGCGATTACAAGCCACAAGATGAGATTCTTTGCCATATCGCTCAAAGCCTATTACCTCTATTAAAAATCAACTACCCAACAGGGTACTACAGTTTATAGTCTGTCGCTACCAAGTAGACCTCTCTCGAGCGTGCTCGCGAGGACTCCGGTTTTCTCGTTTTCACATTGTTAAATGCTGCTCTTATATCTTTCAAAAAGGATTCAAAACCCTGTCCTTGAAAGACCTTTACCGCAAAGCTTCCGCCGGGTTTCAAAACCTGATGACACATATCCAGAGCCAACTCGACCAAATACATCGAACGAGCCTGATCAACCGTGCCATTGCCACTCATGTTCGGTGCCATATCGGACAGCACCACATCAACATTTTTACCGCCAATACGCTCCAGCAGTGCGTTAAGTACCAATTCTTCACGAAAATCCCCCTGAAGGAAATCGACTCCGGCGATTGGGTCCATCGCTAAAATATCACACGCGATGATTTGCCCGTCTCCGTTGAGATAGTCAGCCACGTATTGCGACCAACCACCGGGCGCAGCACCTAGATCAACGACGGTTTGACCCTTTTTGATCAGTTTATCCCGCTGTTGAATTTCTTCTAACTTAAAAACGGCCCGGGAACGCAGTCCCTTCTTTTGCGCTTTTTGGACAAACTGATCGTCAAAATGTTCTTTCAGCCAGCGTTGACTGCTCACACTGCGTTTTTTTCCCATGATTTAACGAAGTTTCCTTAATTGTCTGGCCTGAATACCTGATCTGGCGTTACAATGTTAAAAAATCAAGCTCTAAAACGGATATTATCGAATGTCATTAAGCAATAAGCAAAAACAACACTTAAAAGGGTTAGCACACCCACTCAAACCTGTCGTGCTACTTGGGGCTAACGGCCTGACCGAAGGCGTACTTGCTGAAATAGAGCAAGCTCTTGATCACCATGAACTGATTAAAGTGAAAGTTCCGGAGGAAGACCGAGAGCTAAGAAAACAAATAATGGCCACTATTGTACATGAAACGGGGGCCGCTGAAGTGCAAATTATCGGTAAAACACAAGTAATCTACCGCGCGGCGGAAGAGCCCAAAATTCGGCTTCCCCGAGGCTAACAGACTTTAGTCGCAGGCTGCAGAGCTAGTGCTTTAGCAACGAACTGCAGTGCCTGCGACTTTTCTATCCACTTATCTGTTGTTGCAAAGTACACGTCAAGCATCAGCGCCAGGCACCGCTCATCATTTTCCAGCCCATAAGCTTTTAACAAAGGCTCTATTTTTTTGTGGGCTTTCAGAAAGTCCAATCGCCGTTTGCGTTCTTCTTCAGCAACACTGACTTTCAGATACTCATTCTGAGTATAAGAATACGTTGGCTCATGCAGAGTGTACCCGGGAGCGAAGAACCAGTTTAAAGAGATTTTTTCCTGCAGAAGCTTGCGAATAATGTCCGCAAAAGGGAGTTTATTACTGCGCTTCCAATTTGCATAATCGTTAGGATTACGACCTAACCATAGCGATACATCTTTAAAAGTCCCTTTTTGTGAAATGACCTTTAAACGTTCAAAGCACTCCGAGACCGTTAACTCATCGACAGGTGTGTGCTGGGGAGTTTGCAGTGGTGATGACGATTCCTTGTCCATTGCCGTTCTTCTTTTGTCCGTTGAATGTTAAAAATAAGTTGCAAACTATACAACATCCCGTACAAAAAACAAACGAACTTGTCTCCTAAAAAGCAAAAAGGCTGGTAAACTTTCGTTTCCAGCCTTTTTAAAACACAACGTGTTTTACTTATATTCAACAGCAACAACTTCGTATTCAACTTCACCGTTTGGTGTTGTTACCGTTGCAATGTCATCAATTTCCTTACCGATTAATGCGCGGGCAATAGGCGAATTCACAGAGATTAAATTCGATTTAATATCGGCTTCATCATCACCTACAATCTTGTAAGTCACTTCTTCATCAGTTTTGGTATTGTAAACGGTGACTGTTGAACCAAAAATAACTTTGCCATTGTTCGGCACTTTAGTGACATCAATAATCTGTGCATTTGAAAGCTTTGATTCAATTTCCTGAATTCGGCCTTCACAAAACCCTTGTTGTTCACGCGCAGCATGATACTCGGCATTTTCTTTCAAATCGCCGTGCTCACGAGCATCAGCAATAGCTTCGACAATGCGCGGGCGCTCAATCGTTTTTAAACGCTTAAGTTCATCACGCAGCAGTTGCGCGCCATGTTCCGTCATTGGAATCTGGTTCATATTAACGATACCCTTTTATGTAATTCTTGCACCGAGCTCACCCGAGCTCGATCATCCGCTGTATTTGCTTTAACTGTCGCAAACGCAGCATTTAATGTTGTGGTATAAATCACTTTATTCAACAGTGCTTCGCGACGAATATAGACTGAGTCTTCAATCGCCTGACGCCCTTCTACTGTGTTAATAATATAGCAATATTCACCGTTTTTAATTGCATCAACAATATTAGGACGACCTTCCTGCAACTTATTCACTATACTGCAATCAATGCCTTCATCACCAAGCATTTTAGCGGTACCTCGTGTTGCTTCCAGACTAAAACCTAAAGCCAATAAGCCTCGGGCTAAGTCCATCAGACGTTGCTTATCACTGTCTTTCACTGAAATCAGTGCTTTCCCTTTTTTCGCCAGAGCTTCACCGGCTCCCAGATTTGCTTTAGCATAAGCCTCTTCAAAGCTTTCGCCGACACCCATAACTTCGCCGGTAGAGCGCATTTCAGGACCTCGGATTGGATCCACACCCTGAAACTTAGCAAATGGAATAACCACTTCTTTTACCGAATAATACGGTGGAATGATCTCTTTAACGTAACCTTGCTGTTGCAGAGACTGTCCGACCATCACCCGTGCAGCGACTTTGGCTAAAGGTACCCCTGTTGCTTTAGAAACAAAAGGTACTGTCCTGGCAGCTCTTGGGTTTACTTCGATAAGATAAATCTCTTCGTCTTTCACCGCAAATTGTGCGTTCATCAAGCCGTTGACGTTTAATTCAAAAGCCAATTTGCGCATTTGTTCACGCAGTTGCGCCTGAATAATGTCACTCAAAGAATAAGGAGGCAACGAACAAGCGGAGTCACCAGAGTGAACACCAGCCTCTTCTATGTGTTGCATAATGCCGCCAATTAAAACATCGGTACCGTCGCAAATTGCATCAACGTCTACTTCAACGGCGTTATCAAGGAAACGATCCAGCAGTACAGGCGCATCATTCGATACTTTGACCGCGTCGGTTAAATAACGTTGCAAATCGGCTTCATCGTAAACGATTTCCATAGCCCGGCCACCCAATACATAAGATGGACGCACAACGAGTGGGTAGCCGATACGTTTGGCTTCGGTAAGCGCTTCATTAAACGCTGTTACAGTCGCGTTTTCAGGCTGTTTCAAGCCAAGTCGCCGTACCGCGGTCTGGAACCTTGCGCGGTCCTCAGCACGGTCGATAGCGTCCGGCGAAGTACCTATAATTGGCACACCATTCGCCTCAAGTTCACGCGCAAGTTTTAAAGGCGTTTGGCCGCCATATTGAACAATAACGCCTTTCGGCTTTTCAATACGGACAATCTCCAATACGTCTTCAAGAGTAATAGGCTCAAAATAAAGGCGGTCAGAAGTATCGTAGTCGGTCGAAACCGTCTCTGGGTTACAGTTGACCATAATGGTTTCGTAACCATCCTCTCTAAGCGCCAGCGAAGCATGTACACAGCAGTAGTCAAATTCAATACCCTGCCCGATACGGTTGGGCCCGCCACCAATAACCATAATTTTGTCGTTGTCGGACGGTTTTGCCTCACACTCTTCATCATAACTTGAATACATGTAAGCGGTACTGGAGGAAAATTCAGCCGCACAGGTATCGACGCGCTTGTAAACCGGATGAATTTTAAATTTATGACGTTTCTTACGAACTTCTGCTTCACTCACGTGCAGGACATCTGCGATACGAGAGTCAGCAAAACCCCGGCGTTTTAATACAGTCATAACCTCGGAAGAAAGGCCCGCTAGCCCAAGTGCATCCACTTCTTTTTCAAGGTTAACCAACTCTTCTATTTGAATAAGGTACCATTCGTCGATATGCGTCAATTCGAAAACTTCACGAACCGTCATCCCTAAGCGGAAAGCGTCAGCAATATACCAAATTCGCTCGGCACCTGGTTCTTTTAACTCGCGGATAACCTTTGAGCGTGAATCTTTGGCTTCGGGGTCGACAATAGGGTCAAAACCCGAGGCACCCAGCTCTAAACCTCGAAGGGCCTTTTGCATCGACTCCTGGAAGTTCCGGCCAATCGCCATGACTTCGCCCACCGATTTCATTTGTGTCGTTAGTCGGTCATTACAATTAGCGAACTTCTCAAAATTGAAGCGAGGGATTTTTGTTACGACATAGTCCAGAGCAGGCTCAAACGAGGCCGGAGTTTTTCCGCCGGTTATCTCATTTTCGAGTTCATCAAGGGTATAACCAACCGCAAGCTTCGCAGCAACTTTAGCAATTGGGAAACCGGTCGCTTTGGAAGCTAAAGCCGATGAACGAGACACTCGTGGGTTCATTTCAATGATGACCATACGTCCGGTGTCAGGGTTTACGCCAAACTGTACGTTGGAGCCCCCCGTTTCAACACCAATTTCACGCAGAACGGCCATTGCCGCATCACGCATTAGCTGGAACTCTTTGTCCGTTAAGGTTTGCGCTGGTGCAACGGTAATAGAATCACCAGTATGAATGCCCATAGGATCAAAGTTTTCAATGGTACAGACAATAATGCAGTTGTCGCTCTTGTCGCGAACCACTTCCATTTCATACTCTTTCCAACCGAGCAATGATTCATCAATGAGCAGCTCATTCGTTGGCGAAAGATCCAAACCCCGACGACAAATTTCTTCAAATTCTTCGCGGTTATAGGCGATACCGCCACCGCTCCCACCCATGGTGAAAGAAGGCCGAATAATACACGGGAAACCAAGCCTGCTCTGGATATCAAAGGCTTCTTCAAGACTGTGAGCCATTTCCGCATTTGGTGTATCCAGACCAATCGCTTTCATCGCCTTATCAAAACGATCCCGGTTTTCGGCTTTATCAATAGCATCGGCATTAGCTCCAATCATCTCTACTTTGTAGCGTTCCAACACACCATGACGGTCTAAATCCAATGCACAGTTCAGTGCCGTTTGCCCACCCATGGTCGGTAAAACGGCATCCGGGCGCTCACGCTCTATAATTTTTTCAACGACTTCCCAATGAATTGGCTCAATGTAAGTCGCATCAGCCATTTCCGGGTCGGTCATAATGGTAGCAGGGTTGGAGTTTACCAAAATAACTCGGTAACCTTCCTCGCGCAGCGCTTTGCACGCTTGAGCGCCGGAGTAATCAAACTCACATGCTTGGCCGATAACAATCGGGCCTGCACCCAGAATCAGAATGCTTTTAATGTCGGTACGTTTTGGCATAAAGTCGCTCTATCTGTCCTTTCGCTACGGATGACGGCATCGAATTAAATTCGATAGATCAGGCATTGGCCTGCATCAATTCAATAAAGTGGTCAAACAGTTCACTGGCATCGTGCGGACCAGGGCTTGCTTCCGGATGCCCCTGGAAACTGAATGCTGGCTTATCTTTACGATGAATTCCCTGAAGTGTTCCATCAAACAATGAGACGTGGGTGACTTCCAGGTTATTCGGCAACTGTTTTTCGTCAACGGCAAAGCCATGGTTCTGGCTGGTAATCATTACCCGTTTCGTTTTTAAATCTTGTACCGGGTGATTAGCGCCGTGATGACCGAACTTCATTTTCATTGATTGGGCACCACTGGCTATAGCCAATAGTTGATGTCCAAGGCAAATACCAAAAATTGGGATGTTTTTATCCAGCAAGGTCTTTATTGCGGTAATTGCATAATCGCACGGCTCGGGATCACCGGGACCATTCGATAAGAAAACACCATCCGGTTTTAATGCCAGAACGTCTTCGGCGGATGTCTGCGCTGGTACAACAGTAATTTTACAGTTGCGGTCAGCTAATAAACGCAAAATGTTATGTTTACAGCCGTAATCGTAAGCAACCACATGGTATTTGTTTTGCTCTGGTTTAGTATGGCCCTCACCCAGTTGCCAGCTACCGCCTGACCAATCGTAGGGCTTATCGCAACAAACTTCTTTAGCAAGATCCATACCCTTCAACCCAGGAAACTTTTGTGCCAGTTCCTGCGCTTTATTCTCATCAAGTTCCCCGACCATGATACAGCCATTTTGCGCGCCCTTTTCTCGCAGGATGCGGGTTAAACGGCGCGTATCAATGTCAGCAATTCCGACAACATTATGACGTTGCAAATAGGCACTCAGCGTTTCTTCACTACGGAAGTTGCTGGCTTTCATTGCTAAATCTCTAATGATAAGGCCTTTCGCCCAAACCTGATCGGACTCGGCATCTTCCGAGTTGATACCAGTATTGCCTATATGGGGATAAGTGAGAGTAACGATTTGTTCAGTATAAGATGGGTCGGTAAGAATTTCCTGGTAGCCTGTCATGGCCGTATTGAAGACCACTTCGCCGACTGCGGAGCCTTCGGCTCCAATAGCGGTCCCGCGAAACACGGTCCCATCAGCAAGCACCAGAATCGCTCGTTTAGCGGATTGACTCGCTAGAATACTCAAGGGCAACCTCCGTACATAAAAAAACGGGTGAATCAATAATTTGACTTCCCCGTTTAGCGTCCTGAACCGCGCATTTTTGCCAAATCACGCCAGCCTTCGGACTGATTCAGGCAAATTGCACTTATTCTACGAAATTTTACGAAAATCGTCCAGCGGTATTTATCGCTTAATCAAGCGCTGGAGAATCTCTTGCAAGTTAAGTGTATCCTGCAAGCTATACAAACCGGGAGCTTGCTCGTCCAGCCACTTAGCAGCACGTAGTGCACCATCGGCGAAAATTTTACGATCACTGACACGATGCCCTATTTCAACTCGCTCGCCAGCAAGTGCTAAAGTGACCTGATGCTCCCCAACAATATCGGCAGCCCGCATCACAGAGAAACCTATTCCCTTCTCGCTACGCTGACCATCAGCCCGAACGCCGTCATTCACTTGTTCCCAGCTTTGTTGCCTGCCGTTTGCTGCAGCTTCGCCCAGACTTAAAGCTGTGCCGGACGGGCCATCCTTTTTGTGTCGGTGATGTGCCTCAAAAATTTCAATATCAGCATCAGGCAATGCAGCACTGCTTAATCCGACAAGCTGTTCCAACAAAGCAATACCAATACTGGTGTTGCTGGCATATAGCACAGGTATAGCTTCAGCCGCCTGAGCAAGGCGCTCCTTTTGTTCGCTGTTTAATCCAGTCGTACACACGACAATTGGCAACTGATACTGCTCAGCGAGTTTTAAATTTTCAGGGAGTGCTTCAGACAGTGAAAAGTCGATCAGGACGTCAATTTGTTCAGGTTGTAATTCTTTTGCACTGATAAAATGAACCGGTTCATTATCGGTCGCACTTTTCCCGTAAAACGCACTGTCTTTTTTGACAATTGCCGCTCCTAAGGTCGCGCTATCATCGTTTTCCAACGCCTGTATAACGGCTTGCCCCATTCTGCCTGAAGCACCGAACACGCCCACATTAATCATTATTTCGACTCCGTTGCTAATTGAGCTTGATCCTGCAATAGGTTTTCACTTCGTGCAACTACTCTCGAGACCATCATATCCCCGGTAACATTGGTCAACGTTCTCACCATATCAATAATACGATCAATCGCAGCGATAAACGCAATACCTTCCAGAGGTAAACCAACAACGTTAAGCGTGACCGTTAGCATCACTAAAGCAGTGCCAGGGACACCGGCGGTTCCGACTGACGCCAGAGTAGCTGTCAGCATGATTAAGCCGTAGTCCATCCACTCTAACGGTATTCCATAAAGCTGCGCAATAAAAATAGACGCTACCGCAGGGTATATTCCACCACAGCCATCCATATTAATGGTGGCACCCAGTGGCAGAACAAAGCTTGCGTAATCTTTTGAGACCCCTAGCCGCTCAGTAACTGCTCGGTGAGCCGCCGGTAAAGAACCAAATGAACTACACGTGGTAAACGCGACTATTTGGGCATCAAATATGGCTTTGAAAAACTGCCACGGACTCATGCCTCCGGCAGTTCGGACTAAGCCACCATAAACTACGACAATATGAATTAGGCAGGCTAAATAGATAACGCCGACAAATTTTGCTAATGGCAACAGCGTACTGAAGCCGTATTCACCAACAACCCATGACATCAATCCAAGCACACCAACAGGAGTCAACTGCAGCACCATACGAGTAATTTCGTACATCACTTCGGCGCCTGACTTTATGGTTTTACGTAAAGGCTCACCTTTGTCTTTCAACCGCTGAATAGCAATCCCAACGAGAGCCGCAAAAACAACGATTTGCAGCACATTACCTTCAGTTAATGCCGCAAAAGGGTTGCTTGGCACGAAGTTAAGGAAAACGTCTACTATGCCGGGAATTTGTTTTTCGTTTTGCTCTGTTGCGGTCAACGTAGCCACTGGACTCATGTCAATTAAGCTGGCCAGCGTTAAGCCTATTGCACTGGCGATAACGGCGGTAAACATGAATAAACCAACCGTTTTTACACCCAGACGCCCTAGCTTCTTCCCGTCATTTAGATCGGTAATGGCACTGACAATGGCACAAAAAATAAGCGGTGCAACCAGCATCTTAATGGCTTTTATAAACAGATCGCCGAGCGGCTTCAGTGCAACACCTACGTCAGGTGCCAAACCGCCTATCAGCATGCCTAAGATAAAAGCACCTAAAACACGTTGCCAAAATGGAATTGCAAACCACGCTTTAAACATACTTCCCCAGCCACTTAAGAAAAAGGTCGTTAGGGTAAAACGTCGAAGAAAGCGGTAAAAAGAATAAATTGAACTAGGTTATAACTTTTTAAAAGGCGAGAGAGCCCACCAAGCTCTCTCTTAACCGATTTAGTCTGAACTATCTAATGAGGCGGGACGCTCGCAGTCAGGTATTTCCCCTGCGGCGCGGGCGGCTTGATAACGATCCTGCAAAGACGGGATTAATGCTTCTAAGTCTTTAATGCGTGTTTCCGGATTCGGGTGGGTCGACAATAATTCAGGCGGTGTACCTCCGCCAGATGCAGACTGCATGTTACGCCAAAGCTCAGGGGCCTGCTGCAGTTTAAACCCCGCATCGGCCATATACCTCAAACCCAATTCATCCGATTCAGATTCATGAGTGCGCGAATAAGGTAATAGAATACCAACCTGGGCTCCAACTCCTAATGCAGCCATCAATAATCCGGCTTCATCACTTTCGAGTTGTGTACTCGCTAACAGGCCGCCTAGCTGCAAGCCCAAACCGACCATCATATTGCTGGAAATACGTTCATTACTATGTCCGGCAATAACGTGACCTATTTCATGGCCAATAACAGCCGCTAACTGGTGTTGGTTTTCAGCAACTTCCAGTAAGCCATTGTAAACACCGATGTAGCCACCCGGTAAAGCAAACGCATTAACCGCTGGCTCATCGAAAACAGTGACTTTCCAATCCATCTGGCTATACTCTCCAGGCAGATCTTCAATCAGTGTATTGGTCACACATTGAACGTAGGCGTTAACCTCCGGATCTTTATTAATTTCTTGCTTTTCACGCATTTCATCATAAGAGGCAGCCCCCATTTTACTCAGCTCATTGCTTGAATACAGCTGCAGCTGCGAGCGCCCGGTCGGTGATTTTGAGCAGCTCGCCAGTACCACTAGCATACAAGCACTTAACGTCACTGTTTTCCAATTCATTGACTGCCTCCGGTATTTTCTGTCATGCACTTATATAGTGATAGACAATCTAACTGCGTAAGTCATCAAAAAACTGCTTAACCCCGTCAAAAAAACCTTTTTCTTTCGGGCGAAACTTAGCAGCTTCATCGCCAGTACCCATAGATTCTTCAAGTTCTTCCAGCATTTCCCGTTGTTTAGATGACAGGTTAACCGGTGTTTCAATCACAACTTTACAAATTAAATCACCAACCGCTCCGGTACGTACCGACTTAACGCCCTTGCCACGCAGTCTGAAATGCTTACCAGTTTGAGTTTCTTTTGGCACCTTAAGTTTCACTTTGCCTTCTAGAGTCGGTACTTCAATATCACCACCCAATGCCGACTTAGTGAAGCTTACCGGTACCTCACAGAATAGGTTATTGCCATCGCGGGCAAATATCGGGTGTTCACGCACATGGACCTGAACGTATAAATCACCCGCTGGAGCACCATTTTCCCCAGCTTCACCTTCGTTAGCTAACCGAATGCGATCACCGGTATCAACACCAGACGGTATCTTCACCGATAGGGTTTTGGTTTCTTCTTTACGTCCCTGTCCATGACACGTGCGGCATGGATCGCTAATAATTGTTCCTTTACCGCGACACTGTGGACAGGTTTGTTGTACAGCGAAAAATCCTTGGCGCATCTGGATCTGACCGGCTCCGTGACAATGTCCGCACGTTTGAGGCTTGCTGCCTTTTTTGGCGCCACTGCCACCGCAATCACCACACTCAACTAAGGTTGGGATTTCCAGTTCCACGGTCTTGCCGCGTACCGCTTCTTCCAATGAAAGATCCAGGTTATAGCGCAAATCAGCACCGCGTTGAGCGCGAGCTTGCTGGCGTCTTCCTCCACCGAAGATATCACCAAAGACATCGCCAAAGATATCAGCAAAATCAGCACCACCGCCGCCGAATCCGCCGGCACCATGGCCGCCACCGCCTTGACGTGCTTGTTCGAAAGCCTCGTGCCCATATTGATCATACATCTGGCGTTTTTGAGGATCGGAAAGGACTTCGTACGCCTGTTTAATTTCCTTAAACTTAATTTCCATCTCTTTATCACCCTTGGTTCTATCCGGGTGATACTTCATCGCCATACGTTTGTAGGCTTTCTTAATGTCACGTTCGTTGGCGTCTTTTGATACGCCCAGAACTTGGTAAAAATCTTGCGTCGCCATAATTCTTCGTCTTCTATCTGTGCTGTTGTGTCAGCCTGATACAAATACACGGGTATTACCTTGCGGCAACACCCGTGTGCTTTTGCGAAGTTGCCTTAATGCTTACTTCTTATCGTCGTCTTTTACTTCTTCGAATTCAGCATCAACGACATCGTCATCCGCTTTGGAGGACGACTGCTCGCCGCCCGCAGCACCTTCAGCACCTTGCTGAGCTTGTTGCTGCTGAGCTGCTTCCATCAGTTTCTGTGACGCTTCCATCAGCGCTTGAGACTTCGTATCGATGGCTTCTTTATCGCCATCTTTAGACGCTTGCTCTAACTCTTCACAAGCTTTCTCAATCGCATCTTTGTCTTCCTGAGACAGTGCATCACCCACTTCTTTCAACTGGTTACGAGTTGCGTGAACCAAACCGTCTGCTTGGTTACGTGCCTGTACCATTTCTTCAAACTTCTTATCTTCCTCAGCGTGAGCTTCAGCGTCTTTAACCATCTTGTCGACTTCAGACTCATCCAGACCAGAAGACGCTTTGATAGTGATCTTCTGTTCTTTACCCGTGTCTTTATCTTTCGCTGACACGTGCAGGATACCGTCCGCATCGATGTCAAAAGTGACTTCGATTTGTGGCACACCGCGAGAGGCAGCGCGAATTCCTTCGAGGTTAAACTGACCCAGAGATTTATTATCCCCTGCGCGTTTACGCTCACCCTGGATAACATGGATAGTTACTGCAGACTGATTGTCTTCCGCAGTTGAGAAGGTTTGCGACTCTTTAGTTGGAATCGTTGTGTTTTTCTCAATCAGCTTGGTCATCACGCCGCCCATGGTTTCAATACCCAGCGACAGAGGACATACGTCTAGCAACAATACGTCTTTAACATCACCTTGCAGAACACCAGCCTGAACCGCAGCGCCTACCGCTACCGCTTCATCAGGGTTCACATCGCGGCGAGGTTCTTTACCAAAGAAGTCCGTTACCGCAGCCTGTACTTTCGGCATACGAGTCTGACCACCCACCATTATGATGTCCTGGATATCGCTGACAGATAAATCCGCATCCGATAAAGCTTGCTTCAATGGCTCAAGCGATTTCTTAATCAAGTCTTCAACTAACGATTCCAGCTTCGCACGGGTCACTTTAATCGCCATGTGCTTAGGACCGGTATTATCTGCCGTAATGTACGGCAAATTAACTTCGGTTTGCTGCGCTGATGACAACTCGATTTTCGCTTTTTCTGCAGCTTCTTTCAGACGCTGCATTGCCAGCGGATCTTTGCGCAGGTCAATACCCTGATCTTTTTGAAACTGCTCAACTAAGTAGTTGATTAAGCGGTTATCAAAGTCTTCACCACCTAAGTGCGTATCACCGTTAGTGGCCAATACTTCAAACGTGTGCTCGCCTTCAACTTCATCAATTTCAATAATTGAGATATCGAATGTACCGCCACCTAAGTCATATACAGCGATAACATTGTCACCGGACTTTTTGTCCATGCCATAAGCCAATGCCGCCGCGGTTGGCTCGTTAATAATACGTTTTACGTTTAGTCCCGCAATTTTACCGGCATCTTTCGTTGCCTGGCGCTGAGCATCGTTAAAGTACGCCGGAACTGTAATAACAGCATCCGTTACTTCTTCACCTAAAAACTCTTCTGCGGTCTTCTTCATCTTTTTCAGAACTTCAGCAGAAATCTGCGGTGGTGCTTTTTTCTCACCATCAATTTCTACCCATGCATCGCCATTGTCTGCTTTAACGATGCTGTACGGCATAATACCGATATCGCGCTGTACTTCTTCGTCCTGAAAGCGACGGCCAATTAAGCGTTTAATTGCATACAGTGTTTTATTTGGGTTGGTCACAGCCTGGCGTTTCGCCGGCGAACCCACCAAAATTTCGCCGTCGTCAGTAAATGCAACTACTGACGGCGTTGTGCGATCGCCTTCGCCGTTTTCAATAACACGTGCTTTACCACCGTCCAGTACAGCAACACAAGAGTTTGTTGTACCTAAATCAATACCAATCGTTTTACCCATGATTCGTCTCCAACTGCTAATTCATGTAATTTGTTTCGTTACCCCTTATCTGGGGTGGTTATGTCTCAATTTCAATACCCAACACAGGGATAATTTTCAATTTAGCTACGCTTTTGTATCAACACCCGAGCTCGAGCCACGCGCAACCATCACCATAGCCGGACGCAACAATCGACCGTTAAGCTCATAGCCTTTTTGCATCACTGCCATTATGGTGTTGTTTGGATGTTCATCTGACTCTTGCATCGACATCGCTTGGTGCTGATCGGGATTAAAGGCTTCACCTTCTTCACCGATGGCTTTGACACCAAACTTCTCCAGTGTCGAGGTTAAACTTTTGTAGGTCAGCTCTATACCTTCGACAAAGTTTTTGTTCGACTCATCTTCTTTATCAGCCAACTGAAGCGCACGTTCTAAGTTATCAACCGAGGTCAATATCTCATTAGCGAATTTTTCTAACGCAAACTTATGTGCTTTTTCCACATCCTGACTCGCACGACGACGAACATTTTCCATCTCAGCCTGAGTGCGAAGGACTGAATCACGTTGATCATTCACTTTTGCCTCAGCTTTGCTTAAAGCCAGCTCTAGCTCAGCAATTCGGTCAGTTTGCTCAGACGACAAGCCTGCGGTTTCTGCCTCATCCGCTGTAATATCTTGCTGCAAGGCATCTTCTGCGGCTTGTGCAGCTTCCTGCTCAGCTTTTTGCTGCTCTACTGTCGGCTCGTTAGCCGCTTCAGCTTTTTGCTTTGACTTGTTTTTGTCGGTCATAAGTGACTCTCTTTAACCAGTTTAAAATTGACGTTGCAGAGTTAATGGGGGCAAGTTTTTTTCTTTCAAGGGGATTTCTCTCACTTGATAAATTTTCTTGTGCATCGTAGCGTAAGCACACGACCGCATAAGGATTCCGTCAATGAGTGCTTTTAAAAAAATTGGGTTACTTGGCAAAGCGAATGATCGTGGCACCCAGTTAACCCTGGAAACCATTACCACCGCGTTGACTCATCGCGGCTTTACTCTGTGTCTGGAAGCACGCACAGCTGAACAACTCACCTTACCTGACCAGGTAGAAACACTGAACCTGCAGGAGCTGGGTGAATGGGCAGAAATTGCCGTTGTTGTTGGTGGTGACGGAAATATGTTAGGCGCCGCACGGGCCCTGTGCGAGCACAACGTGGGTGTCATCGGCGTTAACCGGGGTAACTTAGGTTTTCTGACAGACTTAGATCCCGACGAAGTAATGACACCTCTTTTAGCGGTTTTAAACGGAGACTATCACGTTGAAGAACGCTTTCTGCTTTCCGCCGAAGTGATCAGTGACGGAAAACCCTCAGGCACCGGTAGAGCAATTAATGAAATTGTACTGCACTCAGACAAAGTGGCCCACATGATAGAGTTTGAACTCTATGTGGATGACCATTTTGTTTTTAGTCAGCGTTCCGATGGGCTCATTTGCGCCACCCCCACCGGTTCAACTGCGTATTCCTTATCCGGCGGCGGCCCTATTCTGCATCCGGGTCTAGATGCAATGACGCTGGTGCCTATGTTTCCGCACACCTTAAGCAGCCGCCCAATCGTAGTTGACGGGAATAGCGCTGTTCGACTTAAAGCAGCGTACGACAATGACTTACTTCAAATTAGCTGTGATGGTCATGCAAGAATGACCGTTCACCCTGGCGATGATGTCATTATCAAAAAATACCCAAAAGCACTGCGGATGATCCATCCAATAGACCACAATTACTATCATGTTTTACGCAACAAACTGGGTTGGGGTAGCCGACTTTTTTAAAGTGTAAACTTGCATTTTGATAAGACTGCTGTATAAATACTGTATAAACTGTACAAATAAACAGTATTGGAGCGAAAACTATGTTATCCCATTTAACTATTCGCAACTTTGCCGTGGTTAAGTCATTAGACATTGAGTTTCATAACGGCATGACCGCTATTACCGGTGAAACCGGAGCAGGAAAATCAATTGCCCTGGACGCTCTCAGTCTTTGCCTCGGCAGCAGAGCCGACGCAAACTGGGTTCGCCCGGGACAGGAAAAAGCAGAAATTACCGCCGTTTTTACACTAGACACTGATAGTCCAGCCTATCATTGGTTAAGCGCCAACGAATTTGATACTGACGATGATTGCGTATTACGTCGAATTGTTCAACGCGACGGACGCTCCAAAGCCTGGATAAACGGGACCCCTGTACCATTAAGCCAGCAGAAATCTCTGGCACCATTGCTGGTGAATATACACGGTCAGCACGAACATCAGCTGTTGCTGAAGGAAGACCATCAACTCAACTTGCTTGATAGCTACGCCCGTCATCAACATTTACTGGATAAAACCCAGAACGATTACCGCAACTGGGCCTCTGTTGAAAAGCAATATCAAAGCTATCAACAACAAAAAGAAGAGCTTGATGCCCAACGCCAGTTACTGGAATATCAGGTTAGCGAGTTGAACGAATTTGCTTTGGCAGACGGAGAGTTTGAAGAACTAGAACAAAAGCACAAACGCTTAAGTAACAGTAAAGTGCTATTGGAAGCCGGCGTATTTGCCTTGAATGCTCTTTATGAAGGTGAGCACAATAATGCCTCGAGCCTGGTTCAGTCAGCCAGCCAACGGCTGGCGGAAGCGGCCGAAATGGACACCGCACTATCGCCTATTCACCAGCTGCTTCAGCAAGCAAAAGTGCACATTGAAGAAGCCGCACTCGAGTTACGTCAGTATCAGGATGATCTCGAACTGGATCCGACAGAGCTTCAACTAATTGAGGAGCGCTTAAGTGCTGCCATTCATTTAGCAAAAAAACATCAAATACCCGGCTCAGAACTCAGCCATCAACACCAAAAGTTAGTCGATGAATTAAATAATCTGGAACAAGCGGGCGAGCAGGCTGAAAAACTTGATGAAGAAAGGCAGAAAGCACGCAAAGCTTATAGAGAAAGCGCACAGAAGCTATCAACCAGTCGAGAGCAAGCTGCTGCAGAGTTAAGCCAAAAAATCAGCAACTCAATGCACGAGTTAAACATGCCGCATGGCCGTTTCGTTATTCAGGTTGAACACGACCCCACTGCAAGAGCCACTCGCTTTGGTACCGATCAGGTCGGCTTTTTAGTAACAACAAACCCAGGACAGCCCATACAAGCTCTTAATAAAGTGGCCTCCGGTGGTGAACTTTCAAGAATAAGCCTTGCCATACAGGTGATGACAGCCACGCAGAAAACGGTTCCAACCATGATGTTTGACGAAGTGGATGTTGGTGTCAGTGGACCAACTGCAGCGATTGTAGGCTCAATGCTAAAAGCGTTAGGCGATACAGCACAAGTCATATGTGTCACTCATTTGCCTCAAGTGGCAGCAAAGGCCCATCAACAGCTGCAAGTGAGCAAGACAACTGACGGCACTGAAACGGAAACAGCTGTCGTTGCTTTAACAAAAGAACAAAGAGTTATTGAGTTAGCGCGTTTGTTAGGAGGTGATAAAGTCACCGACATGGCAAAAGCCAACGCAAAAGAGTTACTAGCAAGTTAAATTCGTTCTGGACTGGCGTTCGGTGAAGTCATTGTTTATCATCAACGCCAATAGACTCAATGGAAATTAATTTTAATAGGTATTTCATGTCAAGATTTGGAGTTTTTCTGGCTGCCGTCATTGCCTTAAATGGCTGTTCCTTGCTCGACAAAATGGTTTATCGCATTGATATCCCTCAAGGAAATTATCTTGAGCAAGATGACGTTGATAAGTTACGTGTCGATATGACTCAAGAGCAAGTCATTTACGTGTTAGGAACTCCGGTTGCTGACAATAGTTTTAATTCTGAACGCTGGGTATACCTCTATCATTTGGATCCGAATACTGGCAAAGATTATCGAAAGGAACTTGTTTTAACCTTTAACGATAAAAAGCTTCAGGACATGAAAGGTGACTTTGATAAGCCTGAAGAGTTTACTCAACCACTGGATCAGTAACTCGCCTAAAGTAGACAGCAAGGAGAATTATGGCGAACTCTTCACTCACTGATGAGGTCGTCCGTGTTGTCCGAAGTTCTGGAGACAAACGTGACTATCAACACCTGACATTAGATAACCAACTACAGGTGTTGTTGGTTCATTGTCCAGATAGCCCCAAAGCGGCAGCATCGGTTGCTGTCAATGCCGGCCATTTCGATGATCCAAAGCACACACAAGGGTTAGCACACTTTCTTGAACACATGCTCTTCTTAGGGAGCCACTCGTTTCCTGAGCCTGCAGCTTTTGGTCACTTCTTAAACCTACATGGCGGTCAGCACAACGCCTGGACCGGAACTGAGTTTTCTAACTTCCACTTCGACTGTAATGCGAATGCGCTAGCACATTCCTTAGAATTTTTTTCGGCCATGTTGAAAGAGCCGTTGCTATCCAATTCATGGATAAATAAAGAAATACAGTCCATTGAATCTGAATTTCGCTTAAAAGAAAACGATGAACTTCGACGTCTGTACCAAGTGCATAAAGTCACTGCAAATCCACAGCATCCTTTTAGTCAATTTTCAGTGGGTAATCTCAAGACACTTAAGGATGATGAGTACGGAAGCCTAAAACATAAATTACAAAGCTTTTTCCACGAGCATTATGTTGCTCAAAGAATGCGCTTGGTTATTTCGGGTCCACAGTCTATTCAGGAACTGAGTCAATTAGCGAGTAAATACTTTGCTGATATTAGACAAGAAAGTCGACCTAAAACCCCGGTTACAGAGCCGCTTTACCTGCAACAACAAACCGGTGTATGGATAAAAGTTAAACCGATCAAGGTCGCGTACCGCTTAATTTTGACACTTCCTTTACCCAGTATTGACGATGATTACGCCCATAAAACCACCAGCTTTATTGCCCACTTATTAGGTTATGAGGGGCCAGGAAGTTTATTTAGCACCTTACGCGCCAAGGGATGGGTTAACTCTCTTTCCGCGGGCGGGGGCATCAGCGGCAGTAATTTTAAAGATTTTAATATTAATTTGCAGCTTACAGAAGCCGGTCGGCGTAAAGCTGAACTCGTCGTCCAGTGGATTTTCGCGTATATCCGAAAGATTGAGAGTGAAGGTATTGAAGATTGGCGCTACAACGAAAGACGCATTACCACAGAAATGAGTTTTCTGTATCAAGAACCCACGCCGGTTGGAGAACTTGCTAGCCAATTATCGGTTAACTCGTTTCATTATAAGCCAAAGGATATCTTATACGGCGATTACCGAATGGACGGTCTTAACCATTCTTATGCACAGTTTTTATTGGGTAAAATGACAGCGAGAAATGCGCGCATAACCTTAATTGCGCCAGACGTTAATACGACTCAAGTGGCTCCAATTTATCATACCGAATATAGTCTGGAAGCTATCGACTCGTCTCAACACAACCTATTTGAGTCAACACCAGAAAGTTTTAAGTGTGAATTGCCAAAACCTAACCGCTTTCTTAATGCCCATTTTGAACCTTTACCGTTGGAATCTGGCGGCTCCCTGCCCACCCTAATTGAAGACAGCGAACAGCTACAATTATGGCACTTACAAGACCGGGATTTCAGAGTTCCTAAAGGCCATATTTATCTATCACTAAAGTTACCGGCAGTGACCAGCTCCGCCTTAAACTTTGCTACGGCAAGATTATGGTCAGAATTGATGATAGATGCTTTGAACGACGATCTCTACGACGCTGAGGTGGCGGGACTTCACTTTAATATCTATCCAACTCAAAATGGGATAACAATACATACAACAGGGTTGTCCGCAGGTCAGATCCCGCTCATGCAGCACCTCATTCGACGCGCTTTAAAGACCCGCTTCGCGCGACGCCGCTGGTACGATCTAAAACAAAGCTTGCTCAGTAACTGGCACTCAGCTCACCAAAATCAGCCATTGAACAAACTTTTTGCTGAATTAAATCAGCAGTTGCAGTCAAGATTATTTCGGTTAAATGACTTAGCCTGCGAGTTGTCGCCTATTTCCTTTCGACAATTTACTGTCCAGGTGGCTAAACTATTCTCTCCTATTCATATCACTGCATTTGCTCATGGTGACTGGCAAAAAGAGCATGCGTTGCAACTGAGCAAGCTGATAAAAACCAATTTGCCCAGCTCACAAAGTGCGCCGACCAAAGTCCCGCCAATAAAACGTGTACGCTCGTTTGTCTCTCAACAACTTAAAGTACCCTCAGAGCATTCAGATACCGCAGTGCTTCTCTATTATCAAGGTGGGGACGACACGGCAACCGAGCAAGTTAGTTTTATGCTTTTACAGCAGCTAATTCATCAACCCGTATTTCAGGCGTTAAGAACAGAGAAGCAACTTGGTTACGTAGCGGGAAGCCAATATTTTCCGGTTCAACGGCTGCCAGGCATTTTATTTTTTCTTCAATCGCACGAGGCTAACGCTAATCGTCTTTATAAAGAGACAGAAGAGGTCATTAAGCAACAACTTGACATGCTTGATAAACTGACACTTAAGGAATGGCATCATGCCAAATCGGTACTCAACCAACAAATAAAAACGGTTGATCGCAATCTTCGAGTGCGTAGCCAACGCCTTTGGGGTGCGATCCAGCTTGACGATACCGGATTTAACCGTCAGCAGCAGTTACTGTCTGCGTTAGATCATTGCCAGTTAGCCGAGTGGATAGAACGAATAAATCAGCGATTAAATGACCAAAGCCAACTACTAAAGCTTCAAACCGAAGAGATGACCAAGTAGAATAGCCTTTGACAGCAGCCTATTCCCTCGTTATCTTAACGATATATTAACAATAAAGAGCTGCTAGAGTAGCCACTAATTAGGTTTTTCGTGACTTTTACTTTGCTTATCAGAACACTAAGCTCTGCTCTTCTTCTATGCTGTTTATTATACGGAAGTTTCAGCTCTCAGGCTCACGCGCAGGTTACCTCCGGGACTAGCTCTGTTCATCACTGGTCCTATGCTGACGGACTCCCTAGCAACCATATTAATAGCCTTATCGAAGGCCCCGATGGATTCGTATGGATTGCGACGAGAAACGGCCTCAGTCGTTTTGATGGAAAAGAATTTTATAACTACTTCAGGAATCCCACCAAACAAGGTTCGTTACCCTCAAACTATATTGAACATATTTTCTTCAATAAAAAAGGTGAGCTTTGGGTGGGCACCGATCAGGGCATCGTTAAATTTCAACCGCACACCAACTCGTTTTTAGCGTTCGAATTACCGACACCCAACTTAGAAACTAACGTTGCTGTAAAGCACATATCAGAAGACGAACAAGGTCGCCTGCTCGTCAGCACTCAACGATCTATTTATCGGTTTAATCCAATAGAAAATACCTTCGAACCGTTAAATTTGACCTACAACAACCACCCTATTGAACAAGTTCATTATATGTATCGCGGCAAACGCTGGTATTGGTTAAGCACTGAAGAGGATGGCCTGTACGTCTGGGACGGCTTTTCTCAAGAAGTCTTTGCTTTGAATAAGCAAAACCCGATCGCGGATAAAATCCCCGGTAGCCGCCTTTATTCCGCTTTGTATTACCGAGAGCAACTTTGGATGGCAACCGATAAAGGTCTGGTCGTACTCAATAATGAGCTTCGCTTGAGCCCCCTTCCTTACTCTCTTAAAAACGTAAAAAGTCCCACTCACGTCCATCTGACTAAAAGCGACGATATTTTATTGAGTACCTTAAGTGGGCTTTACAAGCTTAAAGATAGTCAGTCAGAAACACTGCTTGAACGACCCTTTAGCGCCGCGATACAAATCACCAGAGGCGATATTTTTGCTTTCTCAGACGACCGGGGGCTGTTTCAAATAGACAGTCCTTTCGCCCCATCATTACTCGCTTCCATTGCCCGCGAAAGATCGAGTAATGCCAGCGCCCAGATTCCAAAAATAATGCAACAGATAACTGCTGCGGTCAAAGATGCGAGCGGAAACTGGTGGCTAGCAACAGAGCTCGGTTTGCTCTTTTACGACACATTGCAAACAGAGATATCGGAACTCAACTACTACCCGAACAGCAAACTTCAGGTGAGTGCGGTTCGTTTATTTGCCGACCATCTTTATTTGCTAACTCGATCAGGCCTTTTATATCGTTATAGCCTCATCGATAAAAGCTGGAGTCACATTTCCGACGCAAAACTCCCGGCGGACCCAAATGCTCTTAGCTTGACACAGTTAGGGCAAAAGATTTGGCTGCACACTAAAACAGAAGCAATAGCGATTGATCAATTTGGACACGTCTCGCAGAGAAAACTTATCGCTCCAGCAGACTCTAAGTTTACCTTCGCTCCACATATTACATCAGAAAAAATAGGGCCCGCAGGCTATTCAGTCGACTTTACGGTGCCATTTCCTGCCGCGCCTAAAGAACTCGTTTACCGTTACAAGTTCGGTTCTCAAAAGAACCCTTGGCAATTGTTAGACCAAGGCTCATTGCAGCTTAAGTCGCTTTCTCCGGGCCTGCATCGGCTAGAAATTCAGGCTTCGATTAATAACCAGAACTGGTCACAGTCAGCCGTAGTCAGTCTCGGTGTCACTAGACCGCTATGGCAAAGCCCGCTGGCCTGGGTCGGCTACGCTTTTGTCGCAGCCCTTATTTGCGTTAGTTATTTCCTCTGGAACCGGCGAAAGCAATCCAAAATAGGCTATGAAATTCAGCAACTTCGCAGGCAAGCTAAGGGTTTACAGTCTAGTGGTTACCAGTGTTGGGAGTGGAATTTACGCTCAGGCGAGCTCATACGCCAAAATATTTGGGCAAATTGTCCGGCATTTCCTGTGGATGGCAAACGTCTCGGATTTTCTGGAGGACAGTCCAATGTTCATCCTGAAGACTTAAACCGCCTACAAAAAAATTTGGAGCAACATCTGAATGGACAATCAGATATTTTCGAATGCACTTACCGGCTTGACAATCAGGGCAGCTGGCTTTGGGTCCTTGATAGAGGGCAATTAAAAAACGACGAAGAGCGACAAACAATGTTTGGCACTCTAAGTGACATTAGCAGCCTGGTCAGTTCTGAAGAAAGAATCAACATGCTCGCATCCTCTATTACCAATATCTCGGATGGTATCTGTATTTTTGACCGCTTTTTCCGTAAGCGTGAAGTTAATAATGCCTTTGAGCGTATTAGTGGGTTTCAGCGCGATCAGGTTATGGGGCAACTATTTGCGCTTCCATGTTACCCCGAAAGTTTTGTTAACCAGATAAAGCGAGCGGTCATTAAGGACGGTACCTGGAGAGGTGAAATCACCGATGTAAAAGCCGACGGGGATGAGTTTCTAATGGAACTTACACTGGATGCGGTTCGTGACGACAATGGCGAAGTATCACTGATAGTTGCTAGCTTCTCTGATATTACAGAAAGACGGCATACAGAAAACGAACTGCGCCGACTTTCGAATACAGATACATTAACCGGATTACCAAACCGTTCCTATTTTCAAGTGAGTCACTCTAATTTAGTCCGGAAAAAGGTTTCCCACACATTATTGCTGTTTGATCTGGATGACTTTAAGAAAATCAATGACTCCCTGGGGCATGAAATAGGTGATGAACTGCTCTGTCAGGTAGCAGAGCGTCTAATGGATATTGGCCGCAGGCAAGATACGCTTTACCGCCTGGGAGGAGATGAATTTGGGTTACTCATTGAAGACAGTGTAGATATCAACCTCATTGGTGACTTAGGAAACCAAATAAACCTCAAGGTATCTGAACCCTATTTTATCCAGCAGCAGGAAATTGTCATTGGCAGCTCAATTGGCATTGTCCTTTATCCTCACGACGGGCAAACCTCGCAAGAGCTGCTGCAGAAAGCTGACATGGCCATGTATCATGCCAAGCAACGCGGAGGAAATTGTTACCAGTTCTTTAGTCAGTCAATGAACGAGAATGCGGTAAAACGACTCAAGCTTGAAAACGAGCTCAGGGCGGCTTTAAAAGCGAATAATATTAGAGTTTATTATCAGCCTAAAATTGAAATTAGCTCTGGCCACATTGCCGGTCTGGAAGCTTTGGCTCGCATCGAAAGCAATGACGGCTCTATGATTAGCCCAGCTGAGTTTATCCCGCTAGCAGAGGAAACCGGACTGATCATTCCTTTAGGAGAAGAAGTTTTACGCCAGTCCTGTCAGGATATGAAAAAGTTCATGACTTACCCGGGTGCGCCAAAGAGCATCGCCATCAACTTGTCGGCTCGCCAGTTTATGCAGTCCAGTCTTGCGCTACAGATTGAGCAAATCCTACGCGAAGAGAACTTGCACCCTCGCCATGTCGAATTTGAAATAACTGAAGGCATGGTTATGAGCGATCCTGAACGCGCCATTACGATGATGGAGAACTTATCTGACATGGGCGTTAAATTGGCACTGGATGATTTCGGTACAGGTTACTCTTCGCTGTCTTATCTTAAACGTTTTCCGATGAACAGCCTGAAAATTGATAAAGCGTTTGTGGATGACATCACCATTAATGATAAAGATCGCAATATGGTGGCTTCTATCATCGGAATGGCACACAACCTGGGGTTAAAAGTGGTTGCAGAAGGAGTTGAAACAAAAGCACAGTTGCAGACATTAAAAAGCCTCAAATGCGAATACATTCAAGGCTTTTACTTTGCGAAGCCGATGCCAGCTGACGCGCTAATTCAGTTTATAGAGCAGCACAACAAAGCCACTGCTCAGGCATAGACTATTCTTTACTGGTAGAAGCTCCAGCCATTTTCCACCATTTGTTTAAGCAACGGCGCAGGCGTGTAGCGTTCGCCTCGCTCCGTAGCCAGCTTTTCCAGTTTATTGACGATTGTTTCTAACCCCTGACTGTCCATATAGCGGAATGGTCCGCCCAGGAAAGGTGGGAATCCAATACCAAAAATTGCGCCAATATCACCGTCACGCGGACTCCGAATAATCTCTTCGTGTAAACAATACGCCGCCTCATTTAACATCGGCAACAGGCAAATATCGACAATCTCTTCAGCCGACTTGCTCTGCTTCGGATCAATATCCAGCAAAGAGTAAACTGATGTATCGACAGGTTTACCTTTAACGCCCTTACCGTATTGATAGAAGCCTTTTTGATTTTTCTTGCCCTTACGGTCATCATCAATAAGTTTTTCAAAAGCTTCAGGCGCCTCAAAACGATCACCGAGTTCTTTTACTAAAACAGGCGCCACTTTTGCGGCAACATCAATCCCAACCTCATCGAGCAGTGTAATAGGGCCCACAGGGAAGCCAAACTTCACCAGAGTTTTATCTAAGTGCTCAATCGGTTCTCCGGCTAATAACAGGCGGGCCGCTTCATTCATGTAAGGCGCTAAAATTCGGTTAACATAGAACCCTGCCCCATCTTTTACCACTATCGGTGTTTTACCTTGCTTCTTAGCTAATGACACTGTGGTTGCTATGGTTTTATCCGAGGTCTTAGGGTGCGTAATAATTTCCGCCAGCGGCATTTTATCTACCGGAGAAAAGTAGTGAAGTCCAATAACCTGCTCCGGACGCTTCGCCGTGGCTGCTATTTGGGTAATTGGCAGTGAACTGGTATTGGTTGCAAAAATAGTCGATTCAGCCGCATGTTCTTCAACATCAGCCACCATTTTCTGCTTCAGGTTAAGATCTTCGAAAACGGCTTCAATAACCACATCGGTGCGTTCAAATCCGCTGTAGTCAAGCGTTCCACTCAGCATCAACATGGTTTTTTCAAGCTCAGCACGGCGCATATGACGACGTTTAACCTTTTTGTTTAAACGCTCATAGCTGTAGTGCAATGCGTTACTAACACCCTCTTCGCTAATATCTTTAATGCGAGCGGGAATGCCCGCTTTAGCGGCAGTAACGAAGGCAATACCACCGCCCATCAGACCACCGCCAAGCACGCCAACACGCTTTACTGTGTCAGGCTTAACGCCGTCAGCACCCGTTTCCTTTTTCATTTCTGTTGTGGCGAAGAAAATTTGGCGCAGCTGATAGGATTCCGGTGTCATTGCTAACTCACCAAAACTGCGAGCTTCTTTATCTAAACCAGCCTCGCGTCCACGCTCTACACCGTCGCGAACCGTCTGTATGATTTTATCAATTGCCGGATAGTTGCCCTGAGCTTTTTTTTGCGCCTGCTCGTTCGCTTTCTTAAAAATGAAGTCACGGCCAAAACGTGTAGCTTCCAGAACCCTGCTAAAGCCCGTAAGCGGCGGCTTAGTTGATTTTGGCTTTCGTTTCAATGCGTGCTCTACCGCCACATCCAAAAGAATACTTTGGGGGACGACCTCGGCGACTAGTCCCGCCTTTTTGGCCTGCTTCGCGCGCAGCTCTTTGCCAGTCAGAATCATGGTCAGCCCCTGCTGCACACCAACCAATTCAGGCAAACGCTGAGTACCACCACTGCCGGGTAACAAACCTAACTTCACTTCCGGCAACCCCATCTTTGTCTTACTGCTGTCTGTACAGATTCGTACATGACATGCCATAGCTAATTCGAGACCACCGCCTAAGCAAGCACCATTGACAGCGGCCACGACAGGCACTTTTAACTGTTCGATACGGTCAAACATAGCCTGTCCTTTTCGCGCCAGGCTTTCCGCGTCTACGGCGTTTTCGCAGCCATCAATCATATTGATATCAGCACCAGCAATAAAAGAGTCCGGTTTCCCGCTGATAAATACAACACCTTTGACCGAGTCATCGCTTTCAAGTCGGTTCATCAAACTGCCGACTTCTTCTGCAAATGAGTCTTTTAAGGTATTCATCGACTCACCAGGGACATCAATCGTGATTACCGCGACCCCGTCGTCCCTTACTTCCATAGTGAACGCTTTATCCTGACTCATTATTCTGTCTCCACAATCATTGCTGCACCTAAACCACCGGCGGCACAAGCCGTTGTTAAACCAACTCCCCCACCACGGCGGCGCAATTCATTCAAAGTCTGCGTGATCATTCTGGTACCGGTTGCGGCAAATGGGTGGCCGTATGCAATAGAACCGCCCAGTACGTTAAATTTATCCATGTCGATGTCGCCAATGGCTTTGTCGCGACCCAGTTTCTCTTTTGCGAACGTGTCGCTGCCAAACATCTTAATGTTCGCTAATGTCTGGGCTGCAAACGCTTCATGCATATCGACAAGATCTAAGTCGCCCAAAGTCATACCCGCCCTTTCCAGAGCAATAGGTGTAGAATATGACGGTCCCATCAACATATCTTCTTCAACCTGCAAAGCAGCGAACGCATAGCTGCGTAAGTAACCCAAAACCGGTAACCCAAGCTCTTTCGCTCTACTTTCCGTCATCATGAGAACCGCTGAAGCGCCATCGGTTAGAGGCGTGCTATTTGCTGCCGTTACCGAACCATGTTTACGGTCAAATACCGGCTTCAGCTTAGCTAATTTATCCACCTGACTTTCGCCGCGGATATTGTTATCACGACTTAAGTGCTTCTCATAGGGCTCGGGATAGGCCGTCATGACTTCATCATTTAACCAACCCGCTTCCCAGGCTGCGTGCGCTTTTTGATGTGAACGCACTGTTAGTTCGTCTTGGTCGGCACGGCTGATATTGTGTGTTTTTGCCATTTGCTCAGCCGTTTCTCCCATGCTTAATCCGGTGCTATATTCGGCAATAGCGGGCGGCACTGGTAATAAATCTTTAAAGCCCAACCGTTTGATAATAGACAGCCGTTGCCCCAGAGATTTCGCTTTATTTAAATCGACTAACGCTCTGGCAAGACGCTTGCTGACGCCAATAGGCAAGACAGAAGAGGAGTCAGCACCACCCGCAATACCTCCTCGGACATGCCCGGCTACCATAGCCTCTGCGATATTTACAGCGGACTGAAAACTCGTCGCACAAGCGCGGGAAATACTATAAGCATCGGTGCTGACGGGTAAGCTGGTACCGAGCACAATTTCTCTGGCGATATTTGGCGCCTCCGGCATTTGCACTACCTGCCCAAAAACCAGTTGTTCCACCCAATCACCGTCAATTCCGGTTTTATTTACTAGCTCTTGTACCACCATTTTGCCTAAGTCGACGGCGGGTACACCATGAAAATCGGTTGCCTGTTTCGCAAATGGCGTTCTTAAGCCTGCTACAAAGGCAATCCTTTCACCATTAACCGTTAGCAAGCGTTGCGCTGCTGTCATAATAATTCCTCACTTCAATAACCAATACTGGTCTGACCACAAAATATATTACAAATTCTAGCCCTTAATAGAGCAGATTAAAACCACCGTTTTCGGTAAAGTAGGCTGTATCGATTGAAAATACGGAACAAAGACAGCATTGTTGCTGTCATTGCTATGCAGTATTGACAGCATAGTCAGTTTTCGCTGATAACAACAGCCTGGAGTAAACATGACCGCAACCGCGTTTCAACAACTACAGAATTACCTAAATCGGCAAGTTCTTGGGCAGCCAGATTTTACCAAAAATCTTTTAATCGCCGTACTGGCTGACGGTCACCTGCTTGTCGAAGGCCCTCCCGGGTTAGCAAAAACACGTGCTGTGCAAGCACTGGCAAAGGGTATTGAGGGTGACTTTCATCGCGTACAGTTCACTCCCGATCTTTTACCAGCCGATTTAACCGGGACCGACATTTTTCGTCCCGAGACTGGACAGTTTGAGTTCCAACAAGGGCCTTTGTTCCATAATTTAATTTTGGCAGATGAAATAAACCGAGCCCCCGCAAAAGTTCAGTCGGCTTTGCTGGAAGCGATGGCAGAAAGACAAATTACCGTCGGCCAGCGCAGTTACCCTCTGTCTAATCTATTTATGGTTTTAGCGACACAGAATCCGCTAGAGCAGGAAGGCACATATCCGCTCCCCGAAGCTCAGCTTGATAGATTCCTGTTGCACTTAAAACTCGACTACCCTGATGCCGAAACTGAACAACAGATTTTGCGACTCACTCGCGGAGAGGCATTATCGGGTGACCTTGATATACCCAAACCTTTAACACAGCAAGAGCTGTTTAATGCGCGTCACGAAGTCTTACAGTTATATTTAGATGAAGCGGTTGAACACTATTTGGTTCAGCTGATTATAGCGACGCGTCAACCGCAGCGCTATGACCAGAACTTAGCCCAGTGGATTGGGTATGGCGCCAGCCCAAGGGCTACTATTGCCTTAGAACGTTGCGCACGAGCAAGAGCTTGGTTGGATGGTCGTGACTTTGTAACTCCCGACGATGTTATCAGCGTTTTTCATAATGCCTTACGTCACCGAATTATTCTGAGCTATCAGGCAGAAGCTGACGGCGTATCACATGATCAGGTTCTGGATACCATTCTTAAACTTGTACCGGCTCCATAATGTTGAAAACCGATGTAGACCAATGGCTTAAGCAGTTGCGTTGCGATGGCATCAGTCTGGGCATTCAGGAGCTGCTCTATTATCGTAGTAAAATTAATGCGTTTGCCCGGCATCATAAAAGCCTACCACGCTCGAGTCAGGCAGGGCCTTTGCTTAGCAAAAGCCGCGGCCGTGGAATGGAGTTTGATGAGGTTCGTCATTACCAGGCCGGCGATGATATTCGTTCTATAGACTGGCGAGTCACCGCCCGCACAGGTAAGGCTCATACGAAGCTCTACCGTGAAGAGAAAGAACGTCCGGTATTTATTTGGGTCGACTTACCTTTAACTCAGTTTTTTGGTAGTCAATTCCTGTTTAAGTCGGTACAAGCTTGTCATTTAGCGGCAGCTTTAGCATGGCAGGCCCAACATAAAGGCGATCGCATTGGCGGGCTAATCGGCAACGGCTGGCTGCATCAGGAATTGAAGCCTGCCGCCCGGCAAAAAGGGGTATTAACACTGTTCCATAGCCTGATGGAAATTCACAAAGACAGCTTAAGCCGCTGGAGTCAGAAACAGCAACAACAACAAAACACTTTAGATGAAAACCTTAAGCGCTTAAGGCAACTAGTAAAACCAGGCAGCACAATTTACGTTATCAGTGACTTCTACGGTGCCGATGAGCATCTATTGGACGGGTTGCGGGTACTGTCTCAACACAACTCTCTCCGTTGCTTTGGCTTATACGACCCCATGGAGCATGAGTTACCAGAGGGCTATTCACCTCATCCTTTAGCTATTACCGATGGACAGCAACAAATCGATATCAATCTGGCGGATAGTCACCAGCGGCAACACTATCACAGTGCAGCCGCACAACGCTGGGAAACGATACAGCAAGCATTCAGACAGCGCCGGTTATCGTTTACTCCAGTCTCAAGTGCCATTCCTCTGGAGCAACAATGGACGGAGATAACATGATTCAGCAGCCGTCAATAGAACAGCTCAACGACATTGTTGAACCTAGTCAAGCCAGCTGGTGGCCGCTCTCATGGCTGACCATTGTTGTAGGCCTCGCTGTACTCGCCACCGTAATAACTTTGATGTTGGCATTGATGAAACAACGGCAGAAATCCCGAGTGCGTAAAGCGGCAATACAGCAGTTGTCTCAGAATACAACCGTCAGCGTCAATCAATTGACCATTTTGCTAAAACGCACGGCTCTTGCTTATTATCCCCGCAAAGTTATCGCTGAAAAGCACAGTAGCGAATGGCTAAACTTTTTGTTAGCTCCGTTATCCAACAGGGAAAGACAAGCCTTTAATCAATTACCTGAGCAGGCCGAAAAGAACTTCTACGGCGTTGCTGAAGAGAGCTTTCGCCAAAAGTATTATCAATTAGCTAAGCTATGGCTCAGTAAGAACTTAAGCAAACAACCGGGAGCCAATGATGTTTGAATTTGACTGGCCTTGGCTGTTTTTTCTATTGCCTTTGCCCCTAATTGTCTGGAAATGGATACCCGCGGTTCGTAAAAGCCGTTCGGCTATACGTTTACCCAGTACCTATGGGTTATCCGGCAGCCGTCAGCGGATGAGTCACCGCTGGGTGTTGTTGCTATTGATGAGCTTATGTTGGTTCATGCTGATTACTGCCGTTGCTAAACCTCAATGGCTGGGAGAACCGCTGGCCGTTAGAGCAGAGGGACGGGAGGTTATGTTAGCCGTTGATTTGTCAGGCAGTATGGAAATAGCCGACATGCAGCTTAACGGCCGTTCGGTCGACAGGCTGACGATGGTCAAACACGTTCTGAGTGACTTTATTGAGCGTCGCAAAGGCGATAGGCTCGGTCTCATTCTCTTTGCTGATACGGCTTATTTGCAGACGCCCATGACTTATGACCGCAATACCGTCAAACAGATGCTGAATGAGTCAGTACTGGGGTTGGTAGGCGAGCGCACGGCCATCGGCGACGCAATCGCCCTCGCTGTTAAAAGGTTCCGCGACGACGAAGAGTCAAACCGCGTTCTGGTGCTTTTAACTGATGGCCAGAACACTGCCGGTAGTTTAACTCCAGATCAGGCCATCGAGCTTGCTCAGGCTTATGACGTCACTATCTATCCAATTGCGGTTGGCGCCGAGGAAGTCGTTGTCGATAGCTTTTTTGGCCAACGCAGAGTCAATCCAAGTCGGGACCTCGATGTGCCCCTTATGCAACGTATTGCGAAAAAAACCGGCGGAAAGTATTTTCGTGCCCGCAGTACTGAAGAACTTAAAGAAATTTATAAAAGGCTGGATCAACTCGAACCAATTGCCGGCGATCCTCAGCAGCTTCGTCCGCGAGTCAGTCTATTTTACTGGCCGTTAGCCGCTGCTTTTCTTCTGTTTATTGTTAGTGCCATGATGCATTATCGCCCTTGGGGGAGAAATTCATGAGTGAACTGCATCTATTACGTCCTTGGTGGCTGCTCGCATTACTGCCGGTGTTATTACTATACTGGCGCTTACTCTACAGCCAAAAACATCAAGCTGGGTGGCACCAATGGCTGCCGGGACATTTATCAAAAGTACTGGTTAAATCAGGCTCTAAGCCTTCGCTGTGGCCTGTTCACCGTTTCTTGCTCATTGCTGCGCTGGCCACAATTGCGCTATCTGGCCCCACCTGGGAAAGAATGCCACAACCCGTTTATCAGCTGGAATCTGGCCAGGTTGTCATTATGGATATGTCACCGTCGGTGCGTGCAAGCGATATTTCCCCTACCCGCCTGACTCGTATGAGATTCAAAGCCATTGATTTGGTCCGCTCGGGACTCGATGGAGACACCGGTCTTATTGCTTACGCTGACGATGCCTTTATCATTAGCCCGTTGACTGCTGACAACCGAAATTTAATTAACCTTATTCCGTCGCTATCGCCAGAGATCATGCCCGCCTCCGGAAGTGAACCATTGCGTGCATTGCGACTTGCCGACAAGTTACTTAAAAACGCAGGCTATCCTCAAGGCGATATCTATTGGTTAACGGATGGTGTCGACAGCCGCGAACTGAGTTCTCTGAGCGATTATCTTCGTTCAATCGAACATCGTGTTTCAATTCTGGCTGTAGGAACAGAGGAAGGAGCTCCCGTGCGCGACAGCTCGGGACGCTTGCTCAAAGATAACAATCAGGTTGTTATTGCTAAAACCTACCCGTCGCGCTTAGCTGATTTAGCCAGCATTACGGGAGGTGTCTTCACCTCCGTAACAGCAGACAACCAGGATATAAAAAAATTAGTCAATCAAGCGCCTCTGACCCGTGAAGGTAAAGACAGTAAGAACGAGCAACAAGGCGACGCATGGCGCGATATGGGGCCCTACATTGCCCTATTCATTCTCCCTATCATTTTATTTAATTGGCGCAGGGGTAGTATGCTAAGCCCTATCGTCATTGCCTTGCTGTTACCAACATCATTGTTCAGCCCGGGGCTTCGTGCAGCACAAGAGCCATACTGGCCACAGACCTTTCTCAATAAGGAACAACGCGCACAGTTGCTCTATCAAAATAAAGAATTTAAAGAAGCTGCTAAGCTAAGCGAAAAGCCACTACGGGTAGGATCAGCTCTTTACCGTCAGAAAGACTATGAAGCAGCAGCGACGGCGTTTTCTCAAAGTCAATCAGCAGAAGCTCAATACAATTTAGGTAATGCATTGGCTCAACAACAGAACTATGAAGCGGCGATTAGTGCCTACAACAATGCTCTTGAAATGCGCCCGGAGTGGGTTGAAGCTAAAGAAAACAAAGAGCTCGTTGAAAAGCTGATGAAACAAAGTTCAAAAGGCTCTGGTAGTTCAGACAAAAAATCTGAAGAGTCCGACTCCAGTGACAGTGAAAAATCCAGTAACGACTCTGAGAAATCCGATAAGCAATCCGGCAAACAAAATAATAATTCCAGTAATAACGCCGGCTCGCCGAACCCAGATGAAAGTGGTCAGAAAAACAGAGAGCCGGAACAGAGCAAAGAAGAAGAAAAAGAATCCAAGCAAGAACAAGAATCATCATCGGAGCAGCCCCCGAAAGGAGTTGCTAAAGATGAAAATGAAACGAAACAAGCGCCTAACCAACAGCTTCAGGAGAAGGTCGCCAGTGGCGAGATTGACCCAGAAAAGGCACAGCAACTGAAGCAATGGATGAATCGTGTCCCTGATGACCCTAGTATATTGCTACGAAACAAAATGCTTCTGGAAAGCCAGCGTCGACGTCAGAACAGAGCCTCAGAACCGCAAGGAGAAGATAAAAAATGGTAAGAGTATGGCTACGCACCATCCTAACGTTCAGCCTGTTGTTCGTTCATCAAATAGCTCAGGCTGATGTATCTGAGGTTACTGCGACGGTCGATCGCAATCCTGTTACGGCCAATCAATCCTTTGTCTTAACAGTTACCGTCAATGGTGATGTGACAAACGAAAGCTTCTCACCGTCAAAGTTACTAAAAGACTTTGTTGTTGGCAGAACGTCTGTCAGCCGGCAAACGTCAATTATTAACGGGAATTTAAGCAAACAGACTCAATTTACAACGGTGCTTATCCCTCAGTCACCGGGTGAATACAGAATACCTTCAATTACCATTGGAGGTGTTTCATCAGCGCCCATTACAATGACAGTTCTGGAGGCCGGAAGCCTTGATAATAACCAACAAAAAATAGCTTTTCTTGAAGCCCGGGTTGACAGTCAGAACGTCTACTTACAGCAGCCAATAACCTACGTTGCCCGGCTTTTTCTGGCAGCAGACTTAAACAAGGGTAACTTAATCCCACCACAAGCTGAGCACGCAGACGTTCAACAAATTGGTAGTGATGAGGAAAGTACCCAAATGGTTAACGGCCGCCGTTATAAGGTCTATCAACGGGTTTATCAAATCACACCAAGCCAGTCTGGTTCGTTAAGTATTTCCGGTGCCCGTTTTAATGGTGAGGTATTTACACAGGGCCAGAGTTCCATTTTCTCGTCTTTTTCTAATACCCAGCCAGTCAGCACGATAGCCGAAACCATTGATGTTCAGGTACAGCCTATACCCGATAGCTGGCAAGGAAGTTGGTTACCGAGTAACTTAGTGAGCATTTCACAATCGGTGTCCCCTGAACGAGACAGCTATACCGTCGGCGAGCCTATTACTCTCTCCTATATGCTGACCGCTGTCGGTGTAAAGCCCGAGCAGCTACCTAAGCTCACCCCCGATTTCCCAGATACGGTAAGAGTCTATCCCGATGGTGAAGAAACCGATCAATTCACACGCAATGGAGTGGTTATTTCTCAGAAAACGGTGAGTTTTGCGTTGGTGCCCAACGAAGCCGGCTCGCTAGTGATCCCTGCCCTAACCATTCCATGGTTTAACACAAAAACAGGCACTACTGCTTCAGCTCAAACAGAGGAACTAAATTTTTCTGTTACTTTAGCGGAGGGCATGCAGGCCGCTGAAACAAAAGCGCTGGAAACCCCAACTCCTGCCTCAGAAGTACAAACCGACAGTGAGAGTGCGAACAAGCCCCTTGTTATACATGACTCCGTTTGGTGGAAGCAAGGTTGGTTACTTGTCTTACTGGCCCTTATTTTAATCCTGTCGCTCATAGTTAATGGTTATCTTTACCGTAACCTTATAACTGCCAAGAGTAAGGGCATGAAGGAAGTAAAAAGTAATACAAAACCAGACTTAAACAAAGATAAGCTCTGGCGGGAGTTCCAAAACGCCTGTAGTAAAAATGACGCATTGCCAACAAAAAACGCCTTACTTAAATGGGCTAACCAATATTTCAATGTTACCTTTAATAGCTTAACGGAACTGTCACAACATCTTTCAATACAGAACGAATGCCGACAACTTCAAAAAAGTCTATACCAACCAGGAACACACTCCTGGAAAGAAGGTAAAGAACTGTATAAGAAGGTAAAAGAATCATTAGAACGAGGAGATAAAAAGACTAACAAAGATCTTATGCCTTCTCTTTACGGCAATTAGCTGCATAAAAAAGGGGTCAAACATTGATCGTTTGACCCCTCTATCGCTTTACATGAAACGTTTTACTGAGTTGATAAACGTTTTATATCAGCATCTCTTTTCAAGTTGTTAATGAAAGCCTGCAACATCACTTGCGCTTTTCGATTCTGCAATTGCTTTTGCAACTCCGCAAACTGGCTCCCTTCAACATTACCGGCAGATACATTGCTTAACATAACAACGGCGGCGTCACCATTAGGTAGTGCTACTGTATTAAAGCTACTGCTTTCGCTTGCTGATGGAGACATAGCAAAGAGTTCCTGCACAACGGCGCCTGGGTGCTGTTGATTATTTCTAGAAACGCTCTCTAACCAGACAACACCATCGCCAGGTACTTCTCCGGCTTTCCAAGTTTCCATCCATTGCTCAGCTTGGTTAAGGGCCAATTCCTGAGCCTTATCAACACGTAATTGAGCGACAATTTGCTCCCGAACTTCATTCAGGTCTTTTATTCTTACCGGCTGATGTTCAGTGACACGTACAACCAATGAGCGATCATCGGAGGTTTCGATAATTTCACTGTTCAGCTTTTCTTGAATTAACCGCTCTGAGAACAGGTTATTCAGAATAACGTCGTCACTCAACGGCGTTGGCGCCCTATCGCGAGAAAACAACTCAGTACGGCGCACAGTTGCTCCAATTTCTTCAGCCGCCGGCACTAAAGTATCCGGTTGCTCAAAGCTAATTTCGGCAAGCTTTTGCTGCTTTTCAAAATAGCGATCTTCGGCTTTGCCAGCTAACAACTGCTGCCGAACTTCGTCTTTTACCTCGCTGAACGGCGTGACAGATCCTTCTCGTACGTCTGTCAGCTTAATAATATGATAACCAAAGCTGGTCTCAACAATGCCAGATAAATCACCAACTTTTGCTAAATCAAAAACTGCCGCATCGAAATCTTCATCCATCATGCCAGCTTCAATCCAGCCAAGATCACCACCTTGTTCAGCTGAAAATGTGTCATCCGAATACGTTTTAGCAACTTCTGTAAAGTCAGCCCCTTGCTTAAGTTCCGCTAAGGCCTGCTCTGCTTTTTGTTTTGCATTTTCCGTACTTGATTCGATTAGAACATGCGACACCCGACGTTCTTCTTCAGTCGTATACTGTTCTTGGCGCTGTTCATAATAGGACTTTATTTCTTCATCAGAAATTTCAATATTCGATTCGATAGCAGCCAATGACAGCTCAACATACGCAACGCTGAGTTTTTCTTTGGTACGAAACATGGACTGGTTCTGTTGATAAAAAGCTTCTATATCTTGCTCTGTAATATCAACTTGCTCAGTGAATGTCTCGTTTTCAGCAACCAGAAAACCGCCCGACCGGGTTTGCTTCTGTAACCGAAGGAAAGCCAAAACTTCAGGTTCAAGCACAAACTCTGATGCAGAAAGAGCTCGCAGCAGCTGGTTTCGAGTCATATCCTGTTGCATGACATTGGCAAAAGCTTCTGGGCTGTAGCCAGCATTTCGCAATGCCATCAAATAGACATCGTTATCAAACTGTCCTGCTGTACGAAATTGCGGAATATCACGAATGGCGGCTTTAACTTGTTCAGGCCCCACTCTCATGCCATTCGCTTTAGCGTATTGCAATAAAAGTTCTTGCTCAACAAGTTGTTCTAAAACGCCACTGCGTAATTCACGCATGTAGTTTGGATCGGACGTTATAGCCGAAAACATGTCGCCGAACTGTTCCTGTAAGCGACTGCGTTCGTTTTCATAGGCACGATCGTATTCACTACGAGTAATTTCTTCTCCATTAACTTTTGCGACTGCGTCTTCTGTGTCACCGGTGATATACCCGCCAACACCGGCTAGTGCAAAAGTTAGAATGATTAACACAAGAATGGCCTTAGCAGTGTAACTCTGCGAGCCTTCCCGAATCCGCTCTAACATAATAAGGCTTTCCTTATTTAACCAAAATAAACGAACCACATTATAAAGTGATTCGCTTTAAAACTCACCCTGCATACAAAAAAATAACCCGAGGTTTATAAACCTCGGGCTACTAGTATTATTCTTTAAAAAAAGCGCTAGAAGCGCTTTAATTAATTTACTGCGTCTTTCAGTGCTTTACCTGCTTTAAAAGAAGGTACTTTAGCAGCAGCGATCTGAATAGTCTCACCCGTTTGTGGGTTACGACCAGTACGCGCAGAACGCTCACGTACGCTAAACGTACCGAAGCCAACTAATGCGACTTGGTCATCTTTTTTTAGAGCATCAGTTACTGCATCGATCATTGAGTCCAGAGCACGACCAGCAGCAGCTTTAGAAATATCTGCACCTGCCGCGATTTTGTCAATAAGCTGAGACTTGTTCACAGTATCATCCCCTTAGATTGTTATTATCAAGTTTCCGTGGTTCCATTCGGATTTAAATGGGCCAAAACGGTTATATCAAGCTTGATTTAATTGTTCAAGCACCATTATTTCCAAATGGCTTTCTATCCAGCCGTTCTTATGTCATACATTTGAATCAGCTTTAAACTCTAGGCTACCACAGTCGTTCCGATTGAAAACCCTTTTTACTCACTTTTTAACGAAAAAATGCGGTCTGAAGCGCTATTTCTCACCTGCAGACCGCATTCTAGCGTTCAAATATGACTTTAGTATTAAGTCTTGATTATTACTTAACCAAAGCAACATCCAATACTTCATCAATCCATTTAACGGGTTGAATCACCAAGTCTTCTTTTACGTTATCAGCAATTTCTTTTAGATCACGCTCATTTTCCTTAGGGATTAACACATGTTTAATCCCTCCACGATGAGCGGCTAATAGTTTTTCTTTCAAGCCGCCAATAGCTAAGACTTCCCCGCGCAAAGTTATTTCACCGGTCATGGCGACATCAGAACGCACGGGCTTACCGGTTAATGATGACACCATTGCCGTTACCATTGCGATACCTGCACTAGGTCCGTCTTTTGGTGTAGCCCCTTCAGGTACGTGAACATGAATATCACGCTTTTCATGAAAGTCATCGGCAATGCCTAACTTGTCGGCCCGGCTTCGAACCACTGTCAGGGCCGTCTGAATAGACTCCTGCATAACATCGCCTAATGAACCGGTTGTGGTTGTCTTACCTTTACCAGCAACATTCGTAGCCTCAATAGTAAGTAAATCACCACCAACTTCAGTCCAGGCCAAGCCTGTAACTTGCCCTACCTGATTGGCTTCTTCCGCTTTACCGTAATCAAAGCGTTGCACACCTAAGTAGTCGCTTAGATTGTCGCCGGTAATTTCAACGTGCTTGATGGATTTATCCAGCAAAATTTCCTTCACCGCTTTGCGGCACAGGCGAGATAATTCGCGTTCAAGGTTACGCACACCAGCTTCACGTGTGTAATAACGGATAATGCCTATTATTGCACTGTCCTGAACAGTAATTTCTTTCTTTTTCAATCCATTACGTTCAATTTGTTTCGTCAGCAGATGTCGTTTAGCAATATTAAGCTTTTCATCTTCGGTATAACCTGACAAGCGAATAACTTCCATCCGATCCAATAGTGGTGCAGGAATATTCATACTATTGGATGTCGCTACGAACATTACGTCAGATAAATCGTAGTCAACTTCCAGATAATGGTCGTTAAAGTTAATGTTTTGCTCAGGATCCAACACTTCTAATAGAGCAGACGCAGGATCGCCTCGCATGTCTGCCGACATCTTATCGATCTCATCTAACAGGAACAGCGGATTGCGAACACCAACTTTCGCCATTTTCTGAATTAACTTGCCTGGCATCGAACCAATATAAGTACGCCGGTGGCCTCGTATCTCTGCTTCATCACGAACACCACCAAGCGCCATACGGATATACTCACGACCTGTCGCTTTTGCTATCGATTGCCCCAAAGAGGTCTTGCCAACCCCCGGAGGGCCAACTAAGCAAAGAATGGCACCTTTTACTTTTGTCGTTCGTTGCTGAACGGCTAAATATTCGATGATGCGTTCTTTGACTTTTTCTAAACCATAATGATCAGCATCCAACACTTGTTCTGCATTAGCTAAGTTTTTCTTAATGCGAGAGCGCTTTTTCCAGGGGACCGATACCATCCAATCAATGTATCCACGCACGACCGTTGCCTCGGCCGACATCGGAGACATCATTTTCAATTTTTGTAATTCAGCTTCGGTCTTTTTCTTGGCCTCAGCTGGCATTTGAGCGTCATCAATTTTCTTCTGTAGCTGCTCAAATTCATCGACGCCGTCTTCAGTTTCGCCCAACTCCTTTTGAATGGCTTTCATCTGCTCATTCAAATAATATTCGCGTTGGCTTTTTTCCATTTGCTTTTTAACGCGGCTGCGAATGCGCTTCTCGACCTGCAAGATATCAATCTCACCTTCCATTAGCGCCATTAGATGTTCGATACGCTCGCGAACATCTGTAATTTCCAAAATGGCCTGCTTTTCCGCAAGTTTTAGCGGCATGTGAGCGGCCATTGTATCGGCTAATCTATCGCCATCTTCGATACCAGACAGTGATGTTAGTACTTCAGGTGGTATTTTTTTATTCAGCTTCACATAGCCTTCGAACTGATTCAGTGCTGAACGAATCAGTACTTCTTCCTCTTTCTCTGGCAATTCTTCTGCTGCCAAGTAATGAATGCTGGCTTTAAAATACTCTTCGTTGTCCTGCAATTCATCCAGCTGCGCGCGTTGCTTCCCTTCCACCAGTACTTTTACTGTGCCGTCAGGTAATTTTAACAGTTGCAGTACCGTCGCTACGGTACCAACCTGATAAATATCATCATTCGTTGGATCGTCAACAGAAGCGTCTTTCTGCGCTGCCAGAAAAACTTGTTTATCCTCGTCCATAGCCGCTTGTAAGCATCGAATCGATTTTTCACGACCGACAAACAGCGGAATCACCATATGCGGGTAAACCACTACATCTCGCAACGGCAGAACTGGCATCGTTAATTGTTCGGTGCGTTCTTCGCTCATTAAATTCTCTCCCGACCTAGGTTTACTTTCTTATATGCGGTCTTTACCTGAAAGTTCAATCCTTGACAGAAAAAAAGGGCCATTCCGGCCCTTTTTTGAACACTTTTAAAACAGTTTCGTATTATTCGCCTGAAGCCTGTTTATTTTTTTGCTGATTCGCATAAATTAAAATAGGATCTGATTCTCCTGCAATTACAGACTCATCGACCACTACCTTAACCACACCCTCTACAGACGGTAACTCGTACATCGTTCCGAGTAAAACACCTTCTACTATAGAACGTAAACCACGAGCACCAGTCTTACGAATCATCGCTTTCTTCGCAATGGCTCTTAATGCATCCTCACGAAACTCGAGCTCAACATCTTCCATTTCGAACAACGCAGAGTATTGTTTCGTTAACGCGTTTTTAGGTTCACGTAAAATTTCAACAAGGGCTTCTTCATCCAGTTCATCCAGTGTTGCCACAACTGGCAGTCGACCAATGAATTCAGGGATTAAACCGTAGCGAACCAAGTCTTCCGGCTCAACCTTGGCAATGATAGCCCCCTCTTCACTTTGCGTCTTACTTTTTACTTCTGCACCGAAACCAATACCGGTTCCAGTCGATAGGCGCTGCTCGATGACTTTATTCAAGCCAGCAAAAGCACCACCACAGATAAACAAGATTTTTGATGTATCAACCTGTAAAAATTCTTGTTGCGGATGTTTCCGGCCACCCTGTGGAGGTACGGAGGCAACCGTTCCTTCAATCAGTTTCAACAAAGCCTGTTGTACACCTTCCCCACTCACATCGCGGGTGATTGACGGATTCTCTGATTTGCGTGAAATCTTGTCAATCTCATCAATGTAAACAATGCCTCGCTCGGCTTTTTCAACATCGTAATCACATTTCTGCAAAAGCTTCTGAATAATGTTCTCAACGTCTTCACCAACATAACCCGCTTCAGTTAGCGTTGTAGCATCAGCCATGGTAAAAGGAACATCCAGGTAACGAGCCATCGTCTCAGCCAGGAAAGTCTTACCTGACCCTGTTGGGCCAATCAGCAAGATATTACTTTTGCCCAGTTCAACATCTGCTTTGCCTGAGGCGCGTAAGCGTTTGTAATGGTTGTAAACCGCTACTGACAAAACTTTCTTAGCGCGATCCTGACCAATAACATAATCATCCAAATGCTTACGAATCGCTTTGGGTACAGGCAATTCATCCTGTTCCGGCACTGGAGAGAGTTGATGAATTTCTTCTTTCAGAATGTCATTACACAGCTCTACGCACTCATCGCAGATGAATACGGACGGCCCGGCAATGAGCTTCTTAACTTCGTGCTGACTTTTGCCACAAAAAGTGCAATAGAGCGGCTTTTCGCCGTCACCTTTGGACTGATCCGTCATGCTTATCTCCTAACTACTAAGTGCCAACTCAGGATTCTTCACCACGCTGGCGTAAAATACCATCAACCAGACCATAATCGATTGACTCTTCTGCCGTTAAAAAGTGATCGCGATCAGTATCTTTGGCCACTTTTTCGTAATCCTGACCTGTGTTCTCAGATAACATACGGTTTAAGCGCTCTTTCAGATCCAAAATTTGCTTAGCATGAATTTCGAAATCTGACGCTTGTCCCTGAAATCCACCTAATGGTTGATGGATCATTACTCGTGAGTTTGGCAGACAATAACGTTTCCCCTGAGCTCCGCCTGCTAATAAGAACGCTCCCATACTGGCAGCTTGTCCCATACAGACAGTGCTCACATCCGGCTTAATAAACCGCATGGTATCGTAAATAGCCATACCAGCTGTCACCACGCCACCGGGTGAATTAATATATAAATAAATGTCTTTATCAGGATTATCTGATTCTAAAAACAATAACTGAGCCACGATTAAATTGGCCATATGGTCTTCTACCTGACCACAGCAAAAAATAACACGCTCTTTTAATAAGCGTGAATAAATGTCGTAAGAGCGCTCCCCTTTTGAAGTTTGTTCGACAACCATAGGGACTAGCTGTGCCATTGGATCCTGAATATCGCTCGACATGTTTTATAAAGCTCCTGAAATAAAAATGGCTCGTATGAGGTCATACGAGCCATTAAACCAAGCTGTAGCGGGACCCGTCAAGGATTCCGTTACACGAGATTACTGTTGCTTCGGATTCATGATGTCATCAAAGCTGGCTTTTTTATCTTTAACCGTCGCTTTTTCTAACACGAATTCGATAGCTTGCTCTTCTAACGCTAAGTTACGAACTTGCTGCATCATATCGTTGTTTGATTTGTAGTATTCAACAACTTCCTGCGGATCTTCATAAGCAGAGGCTGCAGTAGCAATGATTTCATCAACTTTCTTATCATCGGCTTTAAGTTCATTACTGCGAATTACTTCACCCAATAACAAACCGACTTTAACACGTTCTTTTGCCTGTTCTTCGAACAATTCTGCCGGTAAATCAGGCATCTGTTCTGCGTTACCGCCAAAGCGCTGAGCTGCTTGCTTACGCAATTGATCAATCTCTTGATCAATCATTGATTTTGGCAATTCAACATCGTTATTTTCAACAATGCCTTTCAGCACTTGTTCTTTAACTTTTGCTTTTACTGCATTCTTAAGTTCGCGTTCCATGTTCTTACGAACTTCTTCTTTCAATGCGTCAACGCCGCCTTCTTTCACCCCAAACAACGCCACAAACTCGTCGTCTAGTTCAGGTAAATCGCGAGCTTCGACTTTCTTCGCCGTAACCACGAATTGCGCTTCTTTACCTTTCAGGTTTTCAGCGTGATAGTCTTCAGGGAAAGTGACCTCAATCGTCTTCTCTTCACCTGTTTTAATACCTTTAATTTGATCTTCAAAGCCCGGAATCATACGGCCTTCGCCTAATTCCAGAGCAAAATCTTCGGCTTTACCGCCTTCAAATTCTTCACCGTCGATTGAACCAACAAAATCCATAGTGACTTTGTCACCTTTTTTGGACTTACGCTTAACTTCTTTCCAGTCAGCGTGTTGCTTCTGCAAAGTTTCCAGCATGTTGTCGATATCTTTATCTGTCACTTCGACAGCCGGCTTTTCTACTTTTACTTTATCCAGATTTAGCACTTCCACTTCTGGATACACTTCAAACGTTGCAGTGAACTCAAGATCTTTACCTGGTTCATTGACTTTAGGTTCAATTGCAGGTGCACCAGCAGGATTCAATTTTTCCTGCATAACGGCTTCAAAGTATTTACTTTGCATGACGCTTGATGCGGCACGTGAGCGAGCTTCACGACCAAACAGCTTTTGCAGAACGTTTGGCGGAATTTTTCCTTTACGGAAACCATTCACGCGACGATGGCGATATTCTTCTTTTAATAAGCGTTTTACTTCGCTATCAATTGCATCTGCCGGGACTGTTACAGTCACACGACGCTCTAAACCTTGAGTTGTCTCTACAGAAACCTGCATTGCTTCATTACCTCGGTTTCAATCAATGAATGTTACGCGCATCAATTTATCATTATAAAAAATAAGATGCGGCAACGGCGTTGACCTTTAAAAATGACGCAGCATTATAGCGAGGAGACCGCTCGGAGTCGAGTCCCCGAACGGCAATTTTTAAGCTTCCTTTTGACAAAAGGGAAAAATTACTAAGATTTCCCCTCAAGCTTGAGCAATAGATTATTGATTTCACCGAGCTTATCGGGTTTGGTTCCGGCCATATTTTCTTGATCCGCCACCTCAGTCTCAAGCTCGTCGTAACGCCACTGCGTTAGAACTTCTATTTTTTGCTCTGTCGACAGTTCAGGATCTTCCACCACCGCTTGGGGGGAATCAAACGCTTCAGCGGGATTCTTTAAACTTTTCTTAAAGTCCATAACAATACTCCAACCAAGAGTTAACACGAAATTTATTAATAGGGAATAAGTTAAATGTAGCAGCAGTGGATAAAAAGAAAAAGGGGGAAGACTGTAATGGTCGGCGATGCAGGATTTGAACCTGCGACCCCTTGGACCCAAACCAAGTGCGCTACCAAACTGCGCTAATCGCCGTAATACAGGAAATTTTCAAGAAAGAAATGGGGTGGATGATGGGACTTGAACCCACGACAACCGGAATCACAATCCGGGGCTCTACCAACTGAGCTACACCCACCACTGAGTTATTGCTTTGGCGCGTTCTGGCGCACCCGGCAGGATTCGAACCTGCGACCCACGGCTTAGAAGGCCGTTGCTCTATCCAACTGAGCTACGGGCGCATATCGAACCATTTCACCGTCAAGAGAATGGTCGGCGATGCAGGATTTGAACCTGCGACCCCTTGGACCCAAACCAAGTGCGCTACCAAACTGCGCTAATCGC